>JAZDPP010000151.1:0-16471 GCA_043797445.1 Pseudomonadota bacterium | reverse complement strand
AATCGAGTCCGGCATATCTTGGTTGAAACGCTGCATGGGCCTTACCCGCTGTACATGGAAAGGCTGGGATTCGTTTAAATCCTATGTCTGGTCATCGATTGTTGCAGCCAATTTGCTGACCTTGGCCAGACATAGATTGAGAACGAACGAATAATAAAATTTGGAGTACAAAAAATCTTCTAAACAAGAGCAAAAGGATAAGTGCGCCTAAAATCGATGGTTCTTATCCAAAAATAGTACTATTTACTGCTAAAAAGCATGCTGAAGAATATTTATAAAATGAGCCCGATTCATCGCCTCGGCCGAGAAGTTAAATTTTCCGATTTATGGATGGGCACTACCTATGATCATGTGGGGAATAGGTTGAGTTCTACGAATACTACTACTGAATGGGGATATGATGATAATAATGAGCTGATAGGCTACAACGATGTTTCTTTAAGTTATGATTTGAATGGTAGTTTGATAGTAAAAACTCAAAATTGGGAAATAACGACCTTTGAAAATACAATCGAAAACCAGATTAAATCTGTACATTTTAATTCAGCGGATATGGATGTTAGTTATTATTATGATCCGTTCGGTCGAAGATTATACGAAGAAAATATCCGAATAAAAAAGTATTTCTTCTATACGAATGAAGGGATGGTTGGTGAATACGACAATGATGGAAAGGAAGTGAAATCCTATGTGTGGAAAACTGCTAATGCTTGGTCAACAGATCCATTGCTAATTAAAAATGAACAAAACTACTATATTTATCAAAACGACTCTCTTGGCACTCCCCATGTTATGACCACAGAAAACGGTACAATTGTATGGAGCGCAAAATATGATTCGTTTGGTAATGCAATATTAGAGACAGAAACAGTTAATAATGATATTCGATTTCCGGGCCAATTTTATGATGATATTTTAAAACTGAATTACAATTATAATAGATATTATAATTCCTTTACCGGATCATATCTTCAGAAAGATAAGATGTATTCTGGTAGCGAACTAAATTTATATGTTTATGCACGAAATAATCCACTTCGGTTTATGGATCCGTTCGGATTAAACTCTTCTAGCGGAAAAGGGCACCTAATCTTTAGATGTGTCGTACAGATCCATAAGGAAACAAATAAAGGGCTACATTATTTGGGTGAAACAGGACTCATTGGACATTGCTTTGTATTGTTGGACGAAGCCGCTACGCGGCAGAAATAAAACCCAAATCAGTGTATAACTCCCAGCAATGCCCAATTCCGGGCGCCATAACAACAAGGGAGGTATACCATGAATCAAACTGAAACGAATCGATTTAATGAACTTTATCAGCATCATTTGCGCATGCTCAAGCTCCAGGGCAAAAGTCAAAAGACCATTGATTCTTACGCACGCGCCGTGCGCCGGATCAGTGAGCGTTTTGATTGTTGCCCCGATCAATTGACTCCGGAACAACGAGAACAATATTTTTCCGACCTCGTCAAGTCTCATTCCTGGAGCACCGTTAAAATTGACCGCAATGGCCTGATGTTTTTCTGGAAACATGTCCTTAAACAAGACTGGCAGTGGGTCAATATCGTCAAAGTCCCCATAGTACGTTCACTGCCCGATATTTTCACCATCACCGAAGTTGAACAATTGATCGGTGCCACACGCAAACTGCGCTACCGGGTTTTTCTTTTAGCCACCTATTCCATGGGCTTGCGCCTCTCCGAGACACTGGCCTTGCAGGTGGGCGATATCGATGGCAAACGCAAGCTGGTTCATATCCGGAGCGGCAAGGGACGCAAGGATCGTTTTGTCCCATTACCGGATTTGACCTATCAAGCATTGCGCGCCTTGTGGTGCAAACACCGCAACCCCTGCTGGTTATTCCCCAATGCTATTGGCTCACCCGAGCGTATTCGCACTGCCACCACGCACATGGATCGCGGCGGTACTCAGGCTGCCATGAAAGCCGTGGTAGAGCAATGCGGTATTAAAAAAAAGTCTCCATTCACTCCCTTCGCCACGCCTTTGCAACCCATCTGCTTGAAAAGGGCTTAAGTCTTCGCCATATCCAGGCGCTGCTTGGTCACAGCAGCCCCACCACCACGGCACGCTACGCTCATTTAACCGACATCGCGGAACAAAATGCATTGGAAACCATTAACGGGCTGATCAATACCCTCCACGTCGATTTGAGGAGGATATGATCATGCAACTTGCCTCTATCATAGATCAATATCACGATGCCTTTAAGACTGAATACGGCTCCCGCCTTCTGCCGGGTCATCTTCGCGCCATCGATGCGATCATCCGTTGCCGGACACCCCAATCCGGCCAGTTGCTCGTGCAATGCATTGACTGCGGCCACACCTCGTGGCGCCCCCTTTCCTGTGGGCACCGCAGTTGCCCACAATGCCAGAATCATGACACTTCGCGCTGGCTGGATCGGCAACAGGCAAAGTTGTTACCCGCTGAGTACTTCATGGTGACCTTTACGCTTCCCTATGAACTCAGATCCCTGGCTTGGGTTCACCAAACCCTCGTTTATGACCTCCTTTTCGCATGCGCCTCAGGAACGTTGAAAGACTTTGGTTTAAATCCCAATAATCTCGGCGCCAACATCGGGATGACCGCGGTTCTTCATACTCATAACCGTCGCTTAGATTTTCACCCACATATTCATGTCGTGGTGCCGGGCGGCGGCGTGGACAAAGCCAGAAAGCAATGGAAAAAGAAAAAAAGCAAGTATCTATTCAATGAATTCGCCCTGGCCAAGGTGTTTCGCGCCCGCTTTCTGGAGGCATTGACCAAAGCCGGTCTCAGTCTACCTGATTCAGTGCCTCGAAAATGGGTGGTAGACTGCACCTGTGCCGGAAAAGGGCTGTCCGCTTTGAAATACTTGTCCCGGTACCTATACCGGGGCGTCATCTCTGAAAACAATATCGTCTCCAATCAACATGGCAATATCACGTTTAAATACGTCGAAAGCCGTACCGGCGAAACCCGTTACCGCACGGTTAAAGGCCAAGACTTCTTATGGCTGCTCTTGCAACATGTTTTGCCAAAAGGCTTTCGCCGGGTTAGAGACTATGGCTTTTTGCATGGCAACGCCAAAAAGCTCTTGTCCCTTGTTCAATTGATTTTGCGGGTTTTGATTCAAGCCGTTTCACAAAAGCCCAGACCGGCCTTTAAATGCCCTTTGTGCCAGGCTGCAATGCAAATACTGGCTGTAAGGCGGCCTCTCTGCACTTCAGGATAATATGCGCAAATGGCTAAAACCCGCCATTGACCCAATTAAAGGAGGATTTGTTCATCTTTATGACATAGCTGCCTATTTTTAAAAAGCCTCTCTGAAGGCTCAGTGATCTTGCTCGCCCCTGCAAAAGGCTTTAACCCGGTCTGAGCTGCAACCACCTCCCTTTCGAAAAAAGATATTTGCATATTATACGGTACCGCTAAAATTCCGACGGGCTTGTCCAACCACAGGATAAGATCGTGGATCGCTTCGCTCTCACGATCTATCCTTATTCGTTAGATCATAAAACTGCAATGGGTTTTTATCCTCGTGGAGAATATTGGCAAGCTATAAAAGAGGAATGGTGGCAACGTGATAAAGAAAGCATAAGTTGTTTGCCCAGAACCGTAAGTGAATGTTTTTATAAGTGTCTTAGAAGTAAAATGGGGAGTAGCGGTAATGCTACCAGTGAAGGCACAAATGGAGGTGGTTCCTCGTTCTCAAAATCTTACGATTTTCTGTTTAAAAACAATTGCTGCAAAAATTTGAATAAAGTGTCGGACGCATGCAATAAACTTTGTAACTGTGAGAAAGAAGAGCCAAGGACGACATATGACAACCCTCTTGATCCTTGGTGGAAGCCGCATCCAGTAGAGTAGGTTGGTTTGAATGAAATGAAACCCAACGATTATGAGAACCGTAACAACCCTAAATTTTCTTGAGACAAATTGGATCGGTATTGTGATGAATGAAAAGCCGGAATTTCGATAATTGAACATGGGTACAAACGCGGATGAATGGCGTTGAATGAATGCTTTCGGTGTTGGATTTCGCTTCGTATGATGTGTTGGGTTTCGCTTCGCTCTTCCCAACCTACGGTTTTGGCTGTATTTACGGTTAAATCAAGATCGGATTGGACCAACCGGGTAGGCTTTGTTGAAAACCCAGCATGCGGGGTTACCAACAGTCCTGATGGATTTAAATTGTTTAGGATAGTGTCTTTTGTAAGTACAGGTACTTTGAGATGCTTTGCCGTTGAAGCAATGATTTTGTCATGAAGTGAGGGCATGGGTGTCTGCAACAAAGTTCATTTTTGGCCTATAAGTCCTGATCGCTGTAAAGGGCTTTTTTTGCGGTCTCAATATCTGTTTCCGTAATTTCTATGCCTTTGAGTATGCCTTTTAACGATATTACCTTGTGTTGGGAAGGTGAGATGTTTTTGAGTATTGACAACTTTAAGTTCGAAACTTCTTTTTCAATGGTTTCAATCCTGTGAAGGATGGCTGCGCGGCTTTTGGCTTGGACGTTTTTCATGGCAATAATCACCTTAGTTTATGGATTTTTTAAAGAAATATTATAATAGCAATATATTGTCATATTGTCAAAATTGAACCCGATTTTTTAGACATTCCGATGGGATGAGAACGGTGCCGTGCAAATGTAATATATAGGAAATACAATAAAAACTTAAACTTAGTTGCTATAGTTGTGCTTATATGGATCTTTTAAGGGCCAAAATAGCATTTTAAGCGAAGTGATGGTGCAGAGATGAAACCCGATGATGGAAAACATCCCGCAAATGAGGAAACCATGGGGAAACGTGGGTATTTGAAAATTTGGATAGCAGGCGTGGTCCTGGCAATGGTGGGTTCCATTTGTTCCGTGAATGCATGGGCCGCGGAAGGCCTCT
This sequence comes from Pseudomonadota bacterium, assembly GCA_043797445.1. GTDB lineage: Bacteria > Desulfobacterota > Desulfobacteria > Desulfobacterales > JAFDDL01 > JAZDPP01. Next base: position 11,567 of record JAZDPP010000151.1, on the reverse strand, counting down.
GCGCCCGGGTCAAGATCCAGATCAACCAGGAGCTGACCCTTGAGCGCCAGGCCTTCGAGGCGCACATGAAGATCACCAACGGCCTTTCCGGCATCGCCATCAAGAACGTGGCCGTGCAGGTCAACTTCTCGGATGAGGACGGCAACAGCGTTCAGGCCAGCACGGACCCGAACAACACCTCGGCCAGGTTCTTCATCCGCCCGGACACCATGACCGGCATCGACAACATCGACGGCGGCGGCCTGGTGGCGCCGTCTTCTTCGGCCGACATCAACTGGATGATCATTCCCGCGCCCGGTGCTTCCAACGGCGTGCCCCAGGGAACGCTTTACTACGTGGGCGCCACCCTGACCTACACCATGGCCGGCGAGGAGCAGACCACGGAAGTGATGCCCGACTATATCTATGTCAAGCCCATGCCCAGTCTGACCCTGGACTATTTTCTTCCCACTGATGTTTACGGCGATGACGCCTTTACCGACGAGATCGAGCCGGAAGTGCCCTTTCCCCTCGGCGTGCGCGTGGCCAACAACGGCGTGGGAAAAGCCGTGAATCTATCCATCAACTCGGCCCAGCCCGAAATCATCGACAACGAACTGGGTCTTCTCATCGGATTTCACATCGAGAGCACCGAGGTCAACGGACAGCCCGCCCAACCGACCTTGAAAGCGGATTTCGGCGATATCGGCCCCAACACGGCCGGCGTGGCCAAGTGGATCATGACCTGCTCGCTTTCCGGAAAATTCGTGGACTTTACGGCCGACTTCTCCCATTCGGATGAACTCGGCGGCGAGCTCACCTCCCTTTTTGACAGCGTCAACACCCATTTTCTGGTCAAGGACGTACGCGTGGACCTGCCCGGCCGGGATGGAAAAGACGATTTTCTGGCCAAGGACGGATCGGTCTACCGCGTGTTCGAATCGGACAACGTGGATACCCTGGTCACGGACTACACCGCGCCGCAGGCGGCCATCACCGCCACGGGGCCGGGCGCCTGTCAGCTCACCCTGCCGGTGACGGCCGGCTTCATGGTGGTGAAACTGCCTGATCCGGAAAACGGGCGGCAGGTGATTCAGAGCGTCATCCGGTCGGACGGAAAAATCATTCCGTCTCAAAACTGCTGGCTCTCCAAAACGAGGGACGAGGAGAATAACTGGCTTTACTTCATCCATCTCTTCGATGCCAACACCACGGGCAGCTATGCTGTCCGCTTCGGCGCGCCGCAGCAAAGCCACACCCCGGTCCTGCAGTTCATTGCCGACCACTCCGGGGTCGAGGGCGGCCAACTGGCCTTTATGGTGCAGGCCTCGGACCCGGACGGCACCACGCCCTCGCTGTCGGCGGCCCCCCTGCCGGCCGGCGCCACCTTTACGGACCGGGGGGACGGCACGGGCATCTTCGACTGGCGGACGCTTCCGGGACAGGCCGGCAAATATGTCGTTACCTTTACGGCCACGGACGGCGAGAATTTGGCCACCCGGCGAACGATGCTCACCATTTTCTCCGCGGTCGACAGCGACGGCGACGGCCTGTCCGATGAGTGGGAGATGAAGTATTTCGGCACTCTGGACCGGGACGGCAACGGCGACTTTGACGGAGACGGCATTTCGGACCGCGACGAGTACCTGAACGGCACGGACCCGACCGAGGCGTTTGTCTCCCTGGAAATCGATTTAAAGCCGGGCTATAACCTCGTCTCCTACCCCGTTGAGGCGGCCCTGGATGCTAATACGGCGCGCAAGTGGATGGCGCTTATCGGTGATGCGCATACGATTTCCGCCATCGAGCAGTTCAACACCGTTACGGGCGCCATGGAGATTGCCGCATACGACAACGCGGTGGACTTTCTGATTCAACCCGGCCAGGCTTACGTACTGCGCATGAAAGCGGCCAAAACCATCCGGCTGGAAGGCGAGAGCCGATGCGCGGATCTGGAGCTTTTCAGCGGATTGAACCTGGCCGGCTACCCCCGCAGGCTCGCCGTCACCACCTGCTTTGACTGGTTGAAGGCCCTGGGGAGCGCCAACGTGAGCGCCATCCAGCGCTTCAACGTGGAGACCGGCGGTTTCGAAACCTGTGCTTGGTGCGACGATGCTACCGGTCCGGATCAGCCCTGCGGGATCGATTTCAGTATCACCGGAACAACGGGATACCAGATTTATATGAAACATAACTTTACGTTCGGGTGCGGGGAGTGATGCGGGCAGGGTCTACAGTATCGGCGAATTCTAACAAAAATCTATCGGTAATTGTGATTGAATTCTTCACTGGCATGGCTTACAAGGTAAGTCAATCAGCGGAAAAGAGATCGCTAAGAGGAATCGTATATTTTATCGCATGGTTGCTTTCGATGGCGCTGGCAACTCAGGCTATTGCCTCTGAAACCTATACTTATACCGGCAACGCTTTTACCGAATTTGGTGGCACACTTACACCACCTCAGGATAGAATTACGGGGTCTTTTACTGTTGACACTCCCCTATCAGCCGGCGGTTATCACCTTATTGGAACCGGTGCAAAGTTCTCATTCACCTCAGGTGGATACACTTTCAATGACGACTCTATTGCAGCGTACTCATTTTTTTACCCGTACGGCAACCCCGTTTTTTTTATCCGGATAGATTCATCGGGACAAGTATCCGGGTGGCAGATTAGTTTGGCTAATCTTTCAAATACCGCTATTGTTTGCTCATGGTATTTGCCCGACTATATATCGACATGGGACTCATTACGAAAAATATCCGGTAGCAGCCAGGAGTGGTGCGCCTCGAACTATTCGCTGCCCGGTCAATGGACTAAGAGTGATTCCACATCAGTCCCTGTTCCTGCTTTTGGGGTCTGGGGGATGGTCTTTACAGTAGCAGTTTTGGTAGCTTTAAATTCATGCAAAATGAGAAAGAAATGGTGAAAAAAAAATTTGAAATAATAGTAACACCTCCTGTTGAAAGGGAAAAAACTGCTTTTTCTAAAAAAGTGATGAGCTTGCCTAATATTTCTATTGTTCATGTGCGGGCTGAAGCCGGCCCCAACATTTTGAGGCTGGCTTCAGCCCATTAAACCCGATAAACAAGAACAGATAAGTGGACATTTGGCGGCAATAGATCAATCGGAACGCTTGCTTCGTGGAATCAGACAGTTATTTCGCCTTGACACAAATCATCAATTCCGTTAATTTAGCCTTGCCCCGTTAAAAAAGCATGCAAATTGACGGAGAAAGGATAAATGTACAAAAGACTGCTCCGTCTGCCCGTTCAGCCCAAGAAAAGTTTTTTTCTCTGGGGACCACGCCAGACCGGGAAAACCACATTTTTAAAGGCGACGTATCCTGACGCCACCCGTATCGATCTTCTCAAGACCGATGAATTGATGCGCTATCTGCGGCGGCCATCCTTATTGAGAGAAGAGGCCGGGCTGTTGCCGTCCCCGCATTTGATCGTGATAGACGAAATCCAGAAGGCCCCGGCCCTTCTGGATGAAGTCCATTACCTGATTGAGGAGCAGGGGCGAGTCTTTGCGTTGTGCGGATCGAGTGCAAGGAAAGTGAAGCGGGGGGCCGCTAATTTGTTAGGCGGCCGTGCGATCCGTTACGAAATGCTGGGGTTCATAGCCCAGGAACTGGGAAAAGACTTCAGCATTGAACGTTTTGTCAATACCGGTCCCCTGCCCGACCATTACGGCGCCGATAATCCGCGGCTGTCGATTCGCAGCTATGTGGAAGATTACCTGCGCGAGGAGATCTTGCAGGAAGGCCTGACCCGCAGCCTGCCGGTCTTCTCGGATTTTCTCAGGGTCGCGGCGATCGGCGACACGGAGATTTTGAATATGTCCAACGTGGCACGGGAAGCAGGCATTGCCGTCTCCACGGTGCGTGACTACTACGGCATATTGGCCGATACCTTGATGGCCGCCTTCTTGCCGGCTTTCACGCTGCGGCCCAAACGGCGAATCATGCAGGCGCCTAAATTTTATTTCCGGGACCTGGGCGTCGTCAATCACCTGGCGAAACGCGGTGTGATCGAGTCTGGATCGGAGTTGTTCGGAAAGGCCTTCGAAAACTGGCTGTTTCACGAACTTTCGGTCCATTCCCGCTACAGTGAAAGGTTCTATGACCTCTCGTACTGGCGGCTGTCAAGCGGCGCCGAGGTCGATTTCGTGATCGGTGGGGGAGAGGTGGCCATTGAGGCCAAGGGGAAAACGGTGGTTACCGCCAGGGACACTCGGGGACTGCTTGACTTTCAAAAGGACTTTCCGGGAGTTCGGCATCTGATCGTTGTTTCCCTGGAAAAAAAGATGCGCAAAACCGCTGGCGGCGTACTCATCATACCTTACCGCCAATTCACGGAGTTACTCTGGCGCGACGAATGGGGCCTGGGGCTGTAGCAGGGCCCCGGAAACGGGATACCAGATTTATATGAAACATGACTTTACGTTCGGGTGCGGGGAGTGATGCGGGCAGGGTCTACCGTATTGGTGAATTCTAACAAAAATCTAACGGTAATTGTGATTGAATTCTTCATTGGCATGGCTTATAAGCTAAGTAAATCAGCTTGGCCCGCCTTTCCGGGATTGCCTCACATTGGAAAAATTCCTGCATTAAATGTTATATTACAGGCTGAATTTCCACCGGCAGGTTATAGAGCCGGCAGGTTTTAGCGCTGGATAGCTTCGGTGCGTTAATCACCGAAGGGGGTTCGTATTTTTATTTGGGTACTTTGCTGACCTGAAACGAACAGGGACCAGAAAGCCCGATCTTAGAGTGAAATACTCCGAGGTCGGGCTTTCTTATTTCGAGGCCGATGGCTTCATGACAACGGTATTAAGCAATAACGGGTTGATTTAAAATAGCTTCATGAAGACATCTCTTAAATGCCGAGCTTCGTCCGGTTTCTTTTTTTTGGCCTTCGGCCTGGTTTTTCTGCTTGCCGGAGGGGGGTGGGCTTATCAGGTCTCCTGGGTCGGCGGCGCATCCGGGTATTGGGGGGACCCCGCCAATTGGAGCAACGCCATGGCGCCAGGGGCGGGAGATGATGTGATTGTGGATACGGGGCTGCCGGTCACAATCATCCACGATGGGGGTGAAACCGTTATCGGCGCCTTGAGCATGATCGGGATACTGGACATTCAGGGGGGCGCTGTCACGGTGTCCGGTAACGCAACGATTGATGGGGAATTAATCATGGCTGCAGGCGCGGCGTTGATCGCAAACGGCTCTGGAGCGAGCATTACGGTCACTGGTCCGGCCGACATCGGTGGCGGTGATATCCTGTCCGCGAATGGCGGACAAATTATCTTTCCCGGCGCCATTCGGCATCAAGGCGGCGGCCGGCTCCGCGCGGAAGGGCCGGGGAGCAGGTTGGAGATGAAGAATCTATCTTTCATCGGCACGGGTGATCCGGAACCCATCGACGGCATCTTCGGCGCCGTGTCCCGCGAGTACAGCGCCTATCACATGCCTTATGCCGTTTTGGAAGGGGAAAGCAAAGGCATCTTCGAGGCATATTCACGGGAAGTCTCCGGTTACCGGAAGCAAAACAGCCCCGAGGAGGGATTTGAAAAGGGCGTCTTTGCGGCGTATTCCCGCGAGGTCAGTGCATATCACAGGCAGCCGGGAGTGAACGATGAACCGGAAGAAGTGCTTGTCGAGGCCGTTTCCCGGGAGGTAAGCGCGTTTCATCGCCCATTGGGGCTGAGCGATGAACCGGAGAAAGTGCTAATTGAGGCGATTTCGCGCGAGGTCGCTATCGAGCACCTGAAGCCACCAGAGTAAACCCGGTGACTGAATAATTGCAAGGAAACAACATGCCATGGAAGGAAAAACCCATGAACAAATTTCTCATTAGATGGTCGTTAATTCTGGCTTTGCCGGTGATTCTTCTCAGTGTCACGGCGGCCCGGGCCGCGCTCGACCTGCCGCAGGGATTTTTCACCCATGCGGGCAGCGACGGTGTATTCGCCCCTGGCGCCAATGTCACGGTTGATCTTTCTCTTGCGACCACCGCCGCCTGGGACAGCGCTGGCGGCGGCAACGGGGTATACGACCCGGACAAGTGGGCCGTGGTGTTTAAATACAGCTCGGTGAATATCCCCTCTGGGGTGACGGTCACCTTTAAAAATCACTCCAGCCGTGCGCCGGTGGTGTGGTTGATTGATGGGAATGCAACGATTGATGGCCAAGTACTTCTTAACGGGCAAGACTATACAGGTGCTGTCATTGCGGGGGAACCGGGGCCGGGAGGTTTTAGGGGAGGATACAACTATCGTAATGTTTCTCAATTTCAAAGTGCTGGTTTTGGACCCGGGGGTTCACTTTACATGGAAGACGGCGCCAGACGAGATGGCGGTTATGCCACCGTCGGCAATACAGGCGTCAGTGAGGTTTACGGCAATGTCCGCATTCTTCCTCTTATTGGGGGATCGGGTGGGGGAGGAGGGTATTATTATACAGGTGGGGCTGGGGGCGGCGCCATTTTAATCGTCACAAGTGCTTCAATGACTGTAAACGGTCTTGTCCAATCGGTAGGTGGCACAGCTATTTACCATTGGAGTGTTGGCTGGTATTCCGGCGTGGGGAGCGGCGGCGCGGTGCGTCTGGTGGCCGATAGCTTTGGCGGGAAAGGGACTGTATCAACCGATGCCCGCGATGCCTCAGCAGCTAAGGGCCGTGTTCGCCTGGAAGCCAACACTGTGACCGGAACAGTGAACTTTTATCCGGTTACCGATGTGATGGCGCCGGATGATCCGGTCCTGATCTGGCCACCGGACGCGGCGCCGAGCGTAACGGTCGTGAGTATCGGTCAAATCCAGGCACCAACCGACCCCCATGCAAGTCTGGAGGTCGGTCAAACGGACGTGGTGATCGATCACACCGAAACCACCCAAATTCGGCTTCAGACCCTCAATGTGGATACGGTCGACGGCACGGTCCGGGTGCGGGTGTCGCCTCGGTCCGGCGACGCCTTTCTGGTGAATGCCGTCTTTAATTCCGGCACGCGGGAATTGGCCACCTGGATCGCCGAAGCGACGATGCCTGATGGATTTTTTGTCGTGCAGGCCATTGCCAAGAATCCGGAGCCACAGGACTGACATGAATTTTAGAATTCGGATATCACCGTGAAAATTTTTTTCCTGTCATGTGCCCTCTCCCTCGGGCTGCTGGTTTCGACGGCTGTTTCATTCGGAGAGCCGTTGCGAATTGAAGCCGTGGACGGCGGTGTGGTGGACATGGGTGGCGTCACCCAGATCATCGGAAATGGCGATGGCCTGGAGGTGAGCGCCGAAGGAGAACATAGCGAAGTGCGGCTGGATGCGCTCACCCATGCGCTGACTCCGGCGAGTAGCGGTGCGATCCGTATCGAGGCGGGAAATGGCGGGAAAATCGTCCTGAATCCGGACCGCACCGTGCTTGGGAGCGGGGTCACGCTTTCCATCCACGAAAACGGCGTGGTGTCGTCAGGAACGCTGGAACTGGGGCTGGGCGCAGTTATCGAAGGCAAGGGAAGCATTGAGGGCCATCTTGAAAACGGAGGAACGGTCAGCCCGGGCGTGGCGGACAGCGTCGCCGGCCGATTGACCGTTTCCGGAGATTATATTCAGAAAAGCACCGGCCGGCTGGAGATCGACCTCATCGGAAACGAACCGGGCGGCGGGTATGATCTGTGCGCCATCGGCGGCGATATTTTAGTGGATGGCACGATTGATGTCAGCGGCGCACAGGGGTTCGTACCGCTGCCGAACAGCCGGTTCAGCATTCTTTCGGCCTCCGGTCAACGCAGTGGCACGTTTTCGGAGGCATATGGCTTGAATCTGCCCGACGCGGGCCTGCTGACGATTGCTTACGAGGCGAGCAGCGTGGATCTGGTGGCGGCCGGTTTTTCCCCGGTCGACAGCGACGGCGACGGCCTTTCCGATGAGTGGGAGATGAAGTATTTCGGCGCCCTGGTCCGGGACGGCAACGGCGACTTTGACCGAGACGGCATTTCGGACCGCGACGAGTACCTGAACGGCACGGACCCGACCGAGGCGTTTGTTTCCCTGGAAATCGATTTAAAGCCGGGCTATAACCTCGTCTCCTACCCCGTTGAGGCGGCCCAGGATGCCAATACGGCGCGCAAGTGGATGGCGCTTATCGGTGATGTAAATACGATTTCCGCCATCGAGCAGTTCAACACCGTAACGGGCGCCATGGAGATTGCCGCATACGACAATGCGGTGGACTTTCTGATTCAACCCGGCCAGGCTTACGTACTGCGCATGAAAGCGGCCAAAACCATCCGGCTGGAAGGCGAGAGCCGATGCGCGGATCTGGAACTTTTCAGCGGATTGAACCTGGCAGGCTACCCCCGCAGGCTCGCCGTCACCACCTGCTTTGACTGGTTGAAGGCCCTGGGAAGCGCCAACGTGAGCGCCATCCAGCGCTTCAACGTGGAGACCGGCGGTTTCGAAACCTGTGCCTGGTGTGACGTCGGCGCCGGCCCGGATCAGCCCTGCGGGATCGATTTCAGTATCACCGGAACAACGGGATACCAGATTTATATGAAACATCACTTCACGTTTGGGTGCGGGGAGTGATGCGAACGGGGGCGAAAGTATGAAGTAAAAAAAATGATAGCACAATGTGGAGCCAAACCCGTTGCGAAACGGGGACGGAAAGCCACGGGTCTCTCAAGGGCTTGTTTCCGGCCTTAGCGAGAAAGCCGGGTTGCCATTGCAGATGGTGATCCGGCTTTTTTTTTAATCGAAATTTATTCAGGTTTCTTGGCGTTATGTCACTCTATTTACTTTTAATGTTAAACAGGAGGTGGTGATGGTTGCCTTCGGATGGTGTAAACGTTTTGCTCTGGGTGTATTGGGGGCGGCCATGCTTCCCGTTTCCCTTTTCGCCGGGGTTCCAACCGTTAGCAATGAAATGGTCACGGATGTGACAACGGTCTCGTTTTCAGTGGTCTGGGCGTCGAGTGAACCCGGTACCGCGAATTTAGCTGTTTATCGGGATGAAACGGGGCTCACCCCCGTGACTGAAGCGGTCGTCACCCCCCATCCTTTGCTGAGCGGGAACAGCGCTATTAAAACATCGGCCGAGGATAACGGGGTGATGAAGGTTCAGGTGACCGGACTTGAGGCCGACACCACCTATTACTTCCAAACCATCACCACTTCAAAGTCGACGCCGGACATCACCTACGGGCCGGCCTCCGCGCCCTTTACGGCTGTTACGACGGAAGCAGAAACCGTCAGAACCTACCAGGACGGCGGCGACATCCTTCCCTTCAGCAACGATATCATTACCGAGCCCTGCTACCTCGAAGACGGTGTCACGCCCGCGGATGGGTCACTTTTGATTGCAACGGTCGGCGGCGGGCACTACTCCATTACCGCTTTCGTAGGGGATGGCGTCGGCAGCCCCTATGCGCTGATCGATCTGAACAACCTCTTCGGCAGGGATTCGCATCAAAATATCGATCTGACCAGCGGAGAGAATCTAACCCTCACCAACTTCAGAGGACTTGCCGGTAACGCCGTCATCATTCATACAATTCCCCCGGATAATTCCCTGGCTGAAGTTAAACCGGGTGACCCCGGCCTCATGCCCGGATGGAATATGGTTTCGTTGCCGATGGAGCCCGTAAATCCCCAGGTGGCCGGCATTATAGAGAAGCTGGGTGACGGTATTGCTTCTATCTGGGCATTTGATTCGGAGAATAATAATTATCTCGCCTGGGATCCGATTCTGGGTGACTGGTCCGATTTATCCGAGCTGCACAGCGTCACGGGGTATTGGTTTGTTATGAATGATGAGGCATCGTTAAAAATAGAGGGGGGGTTCATTGATACGGAAACGGTCCAACTGAATCCCGGTTGGAACCTGGTCGGTTCAAAGTCAATCCATGCAATCCCCATTGAGAGCGCGCTGGATGCAGCCGGTTTATCTTCATTCATCGAATCCGTCTGGTACTACAGCCCGGTTGATCAAAGATATTATAGTTACGATCCGATTTTCCCGGAATGGAGCGATTTGCAATACCTTGAGCCCGGGAAATCGTACTGGTTTGTTGTCGGCCAGGCATGCGATGACGGCGGTTGCCGGTGGTAATGATAGGAGAGGATTTTTTACCAGATGGATGTGTCATGCAGAAATAGTACTCTCAGGATTGAGATGAATATTCTATAAGGAGGATTACATGCAAAGAGAGAAGCGTAAAGGGTTGCCCCGGTTTTTAGTATTCCTGTTTTTCTTATTCTTATTTGTAAGTGAAGAGGCCCTTGCCGCGCCATGGCCGTGCAGGACGATCGGCCCACTCATCATTAATGGCGAGAAATGGATCACGGGGGGACCGAATTACCACATCGTGATGAACATTGAAAAGGAAGATGGCACTATCGTGAAAGAAAATGCCGCTTCTTTCGATATGGCCAATGCAAAATACAGTTCAGCAAGGAGTCAGTGGGAATTCTCTTTGTCGTATACCGTTCCCGATGGAAGTGAGATAAAGGCGAACGATATTTATTACCGCGTTTTTTATGTTGATGGCGAAAAAGGGAATCGTAGTATCGTTACGCTAGGGAATACGCTTTTTGAGATTAACGCCACCGTTTCATCGGATGGCGACGGGGATGGCGTGGATGATAGTGAAGACAACTGCCCTGAAACAGAAAATCAGGACCAGGTGGATACGGATCTTGATGGCATCGGAGATGTATGCGATCCGGATGCCGACGGAGATGGGTATAACGCCGATACGGATTGCCTCGATACGGACCCTGCCGTGCACCCCGGGGCCGAAGAGATCGTTGACAACGGGAAGGATGACGATTGCAACCCGGAAACACCGGATAGCTCCCTGGATATCGATAACGACGGGGACGGCGTAACGGAGAACGGCGGAGACTGCGACGATGCTAAAGCGGCGGTACACCCCGGCGCGGTGGAGACCTGCAACGGAATAGACGACAACTGCAACGGTCAGGTGGACGAAGGCTGCCAGACCTATTATCAGGACGCGGATGCGGACGGATTCGGCAACGCGGCGGTGACGATGAAAGCGACCGCGCAGCCGGCCGGCTACGTTCTTGACAATACGGACTGCCTTGACTCGGATGCAGCCGTGCATCCGGGGGCCCAGGAGATCGTTGATAACGGGAAGGACGATGATTGCAACCCGGCAACGCTGGACAACTCGCTTGATATCGATAACGACGGGGACGGCGTAACGGAGAACGGGGGAGACTGCGATGATGCTAAGGCGGCGGTACACCCCGGTGCGGTGGAGACCTGCAACGGCATAGACGACAACTGCAACGGTCAGGTGGACGAAGGCTGCCGGACCTATTATCAGGACACGGATGCGGACGGATTCGGCAACGCGGCGGTGACGATGAAAGCGACCGCGAAGCCGGCCGGCTATGTTTCCGACAATACGGATTGCCTTGACACGGATGCCGCCGTGCATCCGGGAGCCCAGGAGATCGTGGACAACGGAAAGGATGACGATTGCAACCCGGCAACGCTGGACAACTCGCTGGATATCGATAACGACGGGGACGGCGTAACGGAGAACGGGGGAGACTGC
>JAZDPP010000150.1:0-20786 GCA_043797445.1 Pseudomonadota bacterium | reverse complement strand
TTGCGAATACTAAAAGGTCTCACCCGGTTCCACGGGCAAACCGTATCGCATTTTCCGCATTGATAGCAAAACCGGAATGCGTCTCCGCCGGCCTCTTGTATCTCAGCAATTACCTCTTTGAAGGGGGCTACCGTTTCCACTTATTTATTATTCCTCTTCTTTTAACTTAGCGGTTAGCGCTTTGACAATCGAGAAAAAGTGTCCACAACCTTCTTTTGCCCGTGTTTTTTGACGAGTGACTGATAGGCCGTCTTTAACGATATCTGATTGTCTGCCTCCTGCGTTTCTTCCTCTGCCACTGCCCCCTCCCTTTCTATATAGGTCAAGGCGCCTCGACCGCACACCTGAACACACATCGGCTCCCGTAGCGGCGGAACATCTTCACACATGTCGCATTTGAGAGGAAGACCCGAATCGGGTTCCTTGAAATAGTCCCTCGACGGGCAGGAAGCCGGACAGAAAGCGCATTCCGAATACTCTTTGCCGTCGATCATATAAAGATTCCGGCCGTTACATTCGGCTTGCGTGTAGCCGCCGGCTCGAACCGGAACCCATTGATCGTTTCTTTCATCGATTACCACCTTGATCCGGGAGCGGGCCGGGTTAAAGCTGCTGTATTTCGGTATGGCGTGAAACGCAGCGCAGGCCTTCTCACAGGCGCGACACCCGTTGCATTTGCTTAAGTCCACTTTAATTTCTTTGATTATTTTTTTTGCCGGCTGACTCATTGCTCTTATTACCTCCCGGACTATTTATTCTTGTCAATGTACTCAGTTAGAGTGAAATGCTCCGCTTTACGAAAAGACACCGCAGCATCCTTTGGTCTCCCTTCCGAGTAACATGATTGATCCGTGTAGCAAATATCTTCATTGCCTGTAAGAAATCCCCTTTTAATAAGTTCATCGGCGACCTCCCCCAGGCCTAATTTATCCAATGTTAATTTAGTAGGAACCCCATCGCTGGTCCATCCCTTGAATTTGTAGTAGTCATCAAGAAGCTTCTGCTCGTTTTCCGGCTCCCTGATCTTCCAGTGATCTTCAGGTGGCTTCTCGTCGGCTCTTTTCAATCCTCTGCTGATATTGATGGCCCTGACAAGGTTTCGATTTCTTCTGGCTACTTGCCACAAATCATCGGCATCCATTTCGATCCCGGTCGCCAATTTGATAAAAACCGGTATGTTATAAATGTTATAGGCGGAGCCGCCACCGAATTGGCCTCTAAATGATGAACAAAAGGCGCAAAGGCCAAGGGCGTCATCGACGTAGTGCATGGTTTCGTTCCAGTCACAAATGTTAACAGCCGCTTCCATTGATATATGCTGGCGTGGCTCCCATTCCTGGAAGAATTTTTTAAACCGCTCGGGCGCCGACATCCATTCATCGGTAAACTCCTTTCTCTCCACAGGGTCTTTAATCGGATCCTGCGGAAAAGAGCCCTCGGTCTGATTGATCGCCATTTTGTCGCTGGTGCAATACATCAGATAATACGGATAATTCACTTTTCCCAGCTTGAGAGGTACCTGCTCGAATTTTTTGATGGTGTTATGGTCATAAGCTTCGGCACCATTGCCGATCTGACGGGCCGCCCTGTAGACGCCATTGGCCAGGACATCCCCGATTCCTTCCCTCCGGACAAGCTTTTCAAGAAGATAGTAAAACCTGTCGGCGGATTTTGCCGGAAAATCAGGCAGGTCTTTGTCGGTTAAAATGCCTGCTTCGTAAAGTTCGATGGCGAAAGCGATGGTTTGTGGTGCGGCGTAGCTATCCACACCGTACTCCTGGCTTAGAGCCATTATGTCAAAGGTAAACGGAAGCTCTTCAAAAGCCGCCATATGCCAGGTGCCTTTCCCGAAGCATTTTAGCATATACCGTTGCCGTCCCGGAGGCTTGACCACGAGATGGCAGTTTTTGGGACAATTGTAGCAACCCTGCAACCGGTCGCGGATTTTCAGCGTGTATTCCTTCCACCTGTCTTCCTGCTCCTGGTGCCAGAAGTCTTTTCTCCGTGTACGTGCATTGCCCCAAGCAAAATTGTTATGGTGCCAGGCGTCGTTCCACTCGATTGCCATGAGGTCCCCGTTAAACGGGCTTTCATGTATGTCCTGATAGTGTTGGAGACATAATTTGAAGAGATCTTCGGGGTTGGAAACATAAAAATCTTTTGTGCCGCGCACTGCGATCGCCTTCAGCCGCTTATCCCCCATCACCACTCCGACGCCACGAGCTGCAGAGGCATTAAAGTGTTCTATGGAGGCCATGAAAAGTCGGTTTTCGCCGGCAAGACCGATGGCGGCCACTTGAATTGAAGAATCGTTTAACTCCTCTTTAATGATATGTGCGGTTTCCTGAGCACCCTTCCCCTTGAGGTGAGCGGCGTCCCGCATTTCCACTTTGTCATTGTGTATCCACAAATAAACCAAATCTTGAGCTTTGCCCCGAATGACGATCTTGTCGTAGCCGGCGTGTTTGAGTTCCGGACCAAAATAGCCCCCAAAAATAGAATGCGAAAACATGTTCGTCTGGGGAGAAATGGTATCGACCATCGTGCGGTTGCAGGCGGGTACAGGCGTACCGTCTAAAAGGCCCGCACTAAAAATGAGCAAATTTTCGGGAGAAAAGGCATCGGTCTCCGGACTTACTCTATTCCATATCAACCTGGCGGAAGTGCCATTACCCCCCAGATGGAGCCTGGTTAATCGGGAATCTGTTTCCACCCGCTCAATATTGCCCACAGTCAAATCGACTTCCAAATTAATGCCTGTCTCTCCATATCTCATAACACACCTCCTAACAGCCCTTATTCTCACCAATTTCGGTTAAAACCCAGTTATACTCACAACGGTTCTAAATTGAAAGAATATATTATAATAACATTATGTTAAAACAACGGCTAAGTTTTTGATAAAATCAAGTATATATAAAACGGATTATTTTACCTCAAAACTTAGAGGCGCTATGGTCCGTTCTGACACCGACGAAGAAATAGATCAGTTAAAGTACGATCGTTTTAATCATCCACATCCGAGAGTTCAAAAGATAATGGAAGCATTATTAATGAAAAGTCAAAAATTACCGGACAGTATGATTGCAATTATTATCGGAATATCTTCAGCGACTCTATGGAGATACCTTCTTGATAGTAAAGAAGGCGGGATAGAAAAGTAAAGAATCCGCACCTATAGGGTGCGGCTTTAAAAATTCCCCCCATAGGGGGGCACAAGGCCTTGCCCCCAGGGGATCATGCGAAGACCGATGCACCTCCCGATGATCCATATCACGTTCGGGAATCGCGGAGCGTAGTTGCTTTGGCCGCACCACGGCGTCTCGTTGCAACTCTTGAAGGCGTATCTTAACGAATTCGTCTTTCGGTTTAACCGTCGCTTCTGGCCGATGGCCGCCTTTGATAGTCTGCTTGGGATCGTCACTCGCACGGCAGTGCCTACACATGAAGGCCTTTATGGTGGAGCCTGGCCCCACCCCGGCGTATGGCAGGAATGAAGTGGTCAAGCAATCTCCTTTGGGTGTTAACCGGATAGGCATGGTTTCTACTTCGATCTAAATCCAAAGATAGACGGTTCTTGCTTTTTGAAAGGCCGCGCAAAATTGTACCGCAGTTAGTTCAGAGCATTCATACTGTTTTCATGGCAGCAACTGAATATATTCGTCCGGGTCAAAAATTCAAATACGCGGGTAAAATCAATAAGCGAGAATTTTACATGTATTTTAATTGCCGTTAAATTTATGACATTCCCTCCGATGTCATCGTTCATTCAACTGCATTCCATTTATCGTCGATAATTTCCGTTAAAACGCCATTGAGCTTCTTCGGATGGATGAATGCGAATTCGCAGTCGCGGAAAGGACGCTCGATCTTCTCATGGGCATCGGGGATGAAGGGATAGCCGTGATCTTGAAGCTCCTTGACAGCATCCCGGGTGTTATCCACATTAAAACTGATAATTATGACCCCTTCACCGCGTTTTTTAATAAATTGGGTGACGTCACCCTCCGGCGAAGTGGATTCCATCAATTCAAACCCCACTTCGCCAATCCAATAGCGGGCGACTCTGATTTTTTCCGGTTCGTCCACATAAGCATCATCCGGTTTGTCTTTTCCCAGAACCGGTTCCCAGATTTTGCGAGCTTGATCAAGGTTTCTGACTGCGATACAAATATGATCCAGTTTATTTACCTTCACAGTTGCCTCCTGATGACATTCGATTAGAAATAATGGTTGCTCTTGCTACCCAAGTAGTGATAAACATTTGACGATGACGTTTGACTTCGGTCATGTGATAGTAAATCCTGTTCAGAATAAAGTAATTCCTGAATATGCTTTAAGGCCCGGGTGTTCTGTTTGAAAAAGCCTCTTCCAGCAGTTTGTATGTTTCCTCTAACTTTTCGAAAAGAGAATAAGACATGTTTTTCAGCAGCCATCGCGTAACCGTATGATCCATAGTGCCAATGACAATGGTCCGAGCGGCGTAAGAATCCATATCCTTCCTCATCTCTCCTGATTGTTTGCCTTCCTCGAAAATATCGATCAAATAGTAGTATAGCGTTTTCACATTGGTATAAACGGGCGTTTCCATGAAACTCGCGTTGGTTTTCAGGTGCAAGTACACAACCTTTGCATCCAGGGGAGAGGCTTCGATCCGACGGTACGTCCACCAGATAAATTTTCTCAATTTATTGAAAGCGCCACGAATTCCGAACAGCTGGTCTTCAAGATCAATTAATAACTGACTTACCCATATATCCGGTATTGCAAGCAAAAGATCTTCTTTCCCTTTGAAATATTCATATAACGCTGCCTCTGAAAGGCCGACCTGACGACATATGTCGACAACGGTCGTCTTAAGGAATCCATTCTCCGCAAAGAGTAGTTTTGCGCTATTGACAATACGTTCTTTTGTATCTTCAGCTTTCTTGCTGAGAGCCACATTGATCTCCAATTTTCTTTCAGGCCCATCTGATTGCATCATGACGGGGTTTAACTTTCTACTTCGTAAAAAGTTCGCAGACATGGCGCTCAAAAAATCCAAAGGACCGGCTAATCACCTTGTGGACTTTTGGGTACGATGCAATGGCGAAGGATACAGCGCAACGCAATATCCGGACTTTTTACGAAATCGTCAAATCGGGTAATGCAATTGATTCAACCATGACCCCAATTTGGACATAAAACCGTAGAGAGGTTATTCGCCGGGTAAGCTTAAATGCTTTAATAATCATGATGTATCGTTTTTAAGTTATAGCCTCTTTGGCTGCCAATACGCTTGGTGGAATCAAGTGCATTCCCCCGTTGTCAAATCTATTTCATTTTCGGTTGAATGCATACCTAATAGCATTAGGTTATTTGTGCTGTCAAGCTATTTTGCCGACCAGAGTGTATTTTTGGGTACGCTGCAATGACGAAGGATACAGCGCAACCGGCATCCGGACTTTTTACGAAATCGTCAAATTTGGGTATCCAGTTGACTCCACCATGCCCCCCAATTTGGACATAAAACCAAAGAGGAATTATTCGCCGGGTGAGCCTTAATGCTTTAATAATCATGCGATACCGTTTTTAATTAATCTTGAGTAACCCCCCGGCTCTGCCGGGCGACTCCCAGAGTTTGACAGCTCCAGGAATATTTTTTTATAGTCTCGATGCATGTTTTGGCCACCATGGTTGCTTCCGAATAACTCGTGGCCCGCAGGTAACTGGAATGAGTACCAAGGCCGTTTTTACCGCTGCTGAGCATAAAGGGGTTTCGAGGTATTAGCTTTTCCGATTGCGAAAAGGCCCCTTTGAGGGGCCAGCAATCGTAAAGCCCCCGGCTTTGCCGGGGGATAATTACTTATAGCCTCTTTGGCTGCCTATACGCTTGGTAGAATCAAGCGCATACCCCCGTCGTCAAATTTGTGTCATTTTCAGTTGAATGCATTCCTAATATCATTAGGTTATTCCCGCTGTCAAGCTATTATCCCAATCAGATATAATCTGTATCAATGCCATTTGGTAAGATTCAAATAGTGTTACGGTTTTTCCCAGCACAAAAACAAAATACTGTAACGCTTTTTACCCCGCCCCAATCTTTTAGAGCCTACGCATAAACCAATAATTGAGTTCTGTCTGATTACAATTTCGTAATTAAAGCGCCCGAAACGAAATCAATGCTCTTTGAAAATTTGTTTAACCCATTGTAAGCGTACAATAAACTTCTATAGTGCGGCAGCGGCGATGGTTTCCGCGTCGAGATGCCTGGGAAGTAGCGCTTTGTAACCACCCGCGGTTTTTGCCAGGGGCAGCTTTGTGAAAATGTAGCGCAAGTAAGCATATGGCTCCAGCCCGTTGGCCTTGGCTGTTTCGATCAGACTGAAGAAAGTAGCGCATCAGTGCGGGTCCCGGGCGAAAATAGCGCCGCCGGAGGCAAGGGAAAACAGGTTCGATTTCGGATAGGGATTGGGAAGTTCTTCGAGGCCCCCGTCATCGGTAAAGCTCATGCCATTTAAAATCACGAACCCGCCACAGTTATGGGGG
Source organism: Pseudomonadota bacterium (assembly GCA_043797445.1). Classification (GTDB taxonomy): domain Bacteria; phylum Desulfobacterota; class Desulfobacteria; order Desulfobacterales; family JAFDDL01; genus JAZDPP01. The sequence continues at coordinate 14,258 of JAZDPP010000150.1, read as the reverse complement.
TCACCGGCCATGAAGGATTCGGCCAGATAATAGAGCGCCGTCCCGTTGATGACCACCCGGGGCTTTCCCACTGCGTTGATCAGCGGTCTTCCCGCTGCGTTTCCCATGACATAGTCATACGGGCATTCGAACCGTGCTAGTGTATGAAAAGCAGGTTGGTTCAGAGTTGGTTTCCTCGAAACAATTTCAGAAAAAATTGCAGCGTGTCCCGCGAGATTTTTTAAAAGCGGTTCCAGGGCCGATCGATATGAGGACACAACGCCAGGCTATTGACGCGAGTCCCGGTCCATTCAAGTTACGCTTGGCAAGCTATGCCCAGCGGGCTTATCGCCTTTCGATCTCATAAAATTTTTTGGTGTCGATATCCCCCCCTCCTGCGATCCGGCATGACTTAAACAGTGTCCATCCATAATTGGCCAATTTACCAGATAAAAAAATTTAAATTATCATAATAGAAATTTCTCTTGACATAAGCCAAGTAAATATCATATATGAAATTTTAAATTCAAATATGAACTTTAACGATACCCTGTATCTTGAGTTTCATGCCCCGATGAGCGGCTCGATGCAGCTTTGGGTCTTACAAATAAATTGGAGTGCTGAAATCCCATGAGAGACATTGGAAAAATGATCAGGACTGAACGCAAGCTGATGGCACTGACCCTGGAAGAGTTTGCCGCGCTCGTGGGGACGAGCAAGGCGACGCTGCAACGGATCGAAAGCGGGGTGAAATCTCCGTCCGTGGCCCTTTTATCGGAGATTTCCCAGATATGCAGGAAACCCATCAGCGACTTTATTCACGATGAGCTTGGCGGGTTTCGCAAGCTGGAAGAAGAGGACCAGAAAAAGATAATCACCCGTCAGTCAAAAACAACCATCATCTCCCCCTACGGGATGATCTCGCGGGATGTCGTCGTGAACCACTACGAGGGGATGCCGGGCGCGCATATGGATCCTCACAAGGAGGAAGGCCGCGAATGGATTTATGTCTTAAAGGGGGAATGCGAAGTCGTGCACGAAGGAAAAACGTACAATCTGAAAAAGGGTGATGTGATTTGCTATGATGCGACTAAACTCCATTCATATAGGATTTTGACGGCATTTGAAGCGATTCGAATTACGATTCGCAAATAATAGGCCTACCGCAGCCCGGTAATTTTGCTTTTTATACCGTGCCGCACTTGTTTTTCCGCTGGCCAGGCATTTTGCCCTCGGTGCAAAATGAATCTGAAATGCGGGAGTTGTACAAAAACAACAATATCGAAGGAGGTTCGCACCATGAAAAAAAATTTGACGGAAGTAGTTAGGGTGAGGATAGTACTATTTGTCTTCCTGTGCGCGGGGATAGTCTTGGGATTTATGGCAGCGGCTGAGGCGGAAAGCAAACCAGTCATCGAGTTGAGCTATGCATCATTTCTTCCGGCCGGCCATCTGTGGTTTCATAGTATTTGCAAGCCTTGGGCGGAGGAGGTGGAGAGACGTTCAAATGGCCGCGTTAAGATTAATATGTATCCTGGGGGGACACTGGTGAGTGCTAAGGAGTCCTATGGCGCGGTAAAGGTGGGAATTTGCGATATTGCGACGGGTGTTTTTAATTACACCCCGGGTCAGTTTCCCATGATGGAGGCCTTCGACCTGCCCTTGGGGGTTAAATCTTCAGTTGTCGGTACCCGGGTACTCAATGAAGTCTGCAATAAGTTCAAACCAAAGGAACTCGATGATACCAAGGTGCTCTATCTGCACGTATGCTCGCCGAAACAGGTGTGGTCGACCATTCCGCTGCGCAACCTTCAGGATCTTCAGGGCGTTGAGATCCGGACTTCGGTACCTGGCATCTGGAAGGCACTCGGAGCGGTACCGGTGGCGGCTCCGCAGGGGGAGGTTTACGAGATGCTGCAAAAAGGGATTGTCAAAGGAAATTCTGTATCTCTTGATTGCCTAAGAGGATTTAGACAAGCTGAAGTCGTCCACTACATAACGCTTGATTACCTCTATGTGAGTCCTTTCTTTGTCGTGATGAACAAGGCCAAATGGCAAGCGTTTCCGGAAGATATCAAGCAAATCTTTACGGATGTCAGTAAAGAGTGGGTGGAGGTTGCAGGCAAGGTATGGGATGAAGACGCTTTCACCAGCTTGGGATGGGCCGTGATGACGGCAAAACTCCAGGTTATCCAGTTACCGGACGAGGAATTGGCCAAGTGGCATAAACAGGTGGATCCCCTTGTCGCGCAATGGGTTGAAAAAAATGAGGCGGAGGGATTGCCCGCCCGGAAATGGGTAGACGAAATTCGGCGCCTCCAGAGCAAATGAAGCGGGTATCGCAGCAATCAGGAGCCAAATTTGACACCGATCACAATATAGGTATGAAGTGGCCGATTGCCGCTTGAAAAGAGAAAGAAGATAGGATCCCTCCAGGTTAGCGACATGACCCGTGAGGGACCTTTTCCCCTTGTTTTAAAAAACACGAGGTGTGGTGATGAATATTATTGAAAAAGCGCTGGCGCGAATCAGCCAGTGGCTGAGCTGGCTGGCATCCCTGGCATTGGCCGGCATGATGTTTCTCGTGGCTTTGAATGTGGTTTTAAGAGCTATTTACAAACCCATGATCGGTGTCTATGAACTCGTAGGATTTTTGAGTGCGTTGACAATTTCATTCGGCCTCGCCCATACGACGGTCAAACAAGGGCATGTTGCGGTGGATCTCTTTGTTTCTTGGTTTCCAAAGAGCGCTCAACGATCTATCGAGGCCTTTTCCAACAGTCTTAGTGTCTTCCTTTTCGCCATGATAAGTTGGCAGAGCGCAAAATATGCCTTGGAACTGGCAAGTACCGGCCAACTGTCTGAGACGCTGAGGATTCCTTATTATCCTTTGGTATACGGCCTTAGCATTGCCTGCGGCCTGACATGCCTGGTTCTTGCATTGGAAGCCGTAAGATCGATTAAAAATTAAAAGAGTCCGGGAAAGGTGAGGTCATGAACTTGTTTGTCGGCCTAATCGGAATAGGGGGGCTCCTGCTCCTCATCATGCTGCGTATGCCCATCGGATTTGCAATGGCAGTGACGGGATTGTGCGGCTTTGGTTTTATGATATCGCCGGTCGCCGGGCTGAGTCTTCTGGCCAAAGATATCTTCAATATCTTTGATTCGTATGCACTGAGCGTCGTTCCCCTTTTTGTGCTCATGGGCCAGCTCTGCTTTAATTCCGGTCTCGGCGAAAGGGTGTATCAAGCCACGTACAAAATTTTGGGGAGATTTCCCGGCGGCCTGACAATGGCGACCATCGCTGGGTGTGCCGGTTTTGCCAGCATCTGCGGGTCCACGACGGCTACAGCGGCCACAATGGGCACTGTAAGCATCCCTGAAATGAAGAAATATAAATATGATCAAGCGCTTGCCACCGGGGCGGTTGCGGCCGGGGGGACCCTCGGCATTCTTATTCCTCCCAGTTCTGTCTTTATCATTTACGGGATTATGACGCAGCAGTCTATCGGTAAGCTGTTTTTTGCAGGTGTAATCCCCGGACTCATTTTGACCGGGCTTTTCATCATTAGCATCTATATCATCTGCCGTGTGAATCCCGATTTGGGGCCTGCGGGGGCACCGGCTACACTCAGAGAAATTCTGCGAACCCTTTTGGGCCTGGGTGAGGCCGCCGTGCTTTTCGGCCTTGTAATGGGGGGATTATTTTTAGGCTGGTTCACGCCCACGGAAGCAGGCGGCATTGGTGCATTTGGTGCGTTAGCCCTGGCGGTGATTACGGGACGTCTGACCTGGAAAGGCTTTCTTCTGTCTTTCGACCAGACCATACGAATCTCATGCATGATATTTATCATCATTGCCGGCGCAGTGATTTTCGGACGGTTTCTTGCTGTGACCCGACTGCCTTTTGAATTGGCTGCCTGGGTGGATGGTTTGGCATTGCCGCCCCTGCTTATCTTAATATGCATCCTATTCATATATCTTATAGGCGGCTGTTTCATGGATTCGCTGGCGTTCATGATGCTGACCATCTCCATTTTTTTCCCAGTGGTTGTTCGGTTGGGGTATGACCCGATATGGTTCGGGGTGATTATTGTCATCGTTACGGAGATCGGGGCCATTACCCCGCCGGTCGGAATAAATGTGTTTGTCATCAGCGGAGTGGCCCCGGATGTCCCTCTCCAGACCATTTTCAAAGGGATCTCTTATTTCCTGGGGGCTTTTATTGTTTTGCTGCTTCTTTTGATTTGCTTCCCGCAGCTCGCCTTGCTCCTGCCCGCCCTGGTGGGCTGACAAATGAACGGTCAGGACCCGAACGGATAATGAGATCATTTATGAGAACGGCCTATAATATGTAAGGCATAATAGAAGACGAACCTAAAGGATGAAGCATGAAAACGTACAAGCGATATTGGAATGAATCGATGGAGACCCTCACCAGAGAAAATTATATTGCGGTTCAGGAAAAAGCCCTGCGCAACCAGCTCTCATATGTTTGGGAAAATTCTCTGTTTTATAAGCGAAAATTTATGCAGGCCGGTGTGAATCCCGATAAGGTGAAATCCCTTGAGGACTTGGAGTTGCTTCCTTTTACAACCAAAAGCGAACTCAGAGACAGTCAGATTGCAAGCCCGCCCCTTGGAGAGCATATCACCTGCGACAAGCGGCAGGTCAAACGGATTTATTCGACCAGCGGAACAACAGGGAGACCCACATTTATCGGATTGACTGCAAAAGATGTGGACACATGGTCGGAAACGGCCTGCAGGGCATTTTGGACTTGCGGACTCAGGTCCGATAGCATTGTCCCGCTGGTGGTAGCGCCCTTTCTTGTTGCGTTTTCATTTGCAGATGCGATCCAGAAAATCGGCACGGTGGTGCCCATCGGTGTGGGCTCAACGGACAGGCTCATCGGAGCGTTTCAACATATTGGCGCGAATGCATTGCTGGCCACGTCCTCTTTTCCACTTCATTTCAGCGCATCTTTAACAAAGCGGGGGATTGATCCAAAAAGCCTGGGTATTCGCCTCATTATGGCCGGAGGCGAGCCCGGCGCCGCGATTCCTTCCGTCAGGGCCGAGGTTGAGGACACATTCGGCTGCCGGTTCCTGGAGATGATGGGAAATGGCGATTTGTACGGCGAAATGTTTGCTGAATGCGAGAACAAGAACGGCATGCATTTTATCGCCCAGGGAATTGTCCATCCTGAAATTATAGACCCTGAATCTGGAAAATCCCTGGAGATTTCGGAAGGGACGCGGGGCGAGCTCGTTTTGACTTCTCTTGAACGCCAGTGCATACCACTGGTCCGATTCCGCACACATGACCACGTACAGGTAGTCAGCACGCGTTGCGGTTGCGGCCGTACGGGATTTTCCATTCGTGTATTCGGCCGAACGGATGAGATGATCATCGTCCAGGGGGTGAATGTATATCCGTCGGCTGTTCGGGACGTTGTGGCGAGTTTTGCGCCAGATACCACCGGCGCAATGGAGATACAGCTTAACAGTCCGCCCCCAGAAGGATGGCAGCCACCGATTCACATCAAGGTTGAACTCAGATGCCATGTGGCCGATCCGGATGCACTGAAACACAGGATTGAATCTCGTATCAGGGAAAAACTCATCTTTCGCAGCGCCATAGAACCGGTGCCTGAAGGTAGTCTCCCCAGATTTGAATACAAGGCCAAACTGGTTAGAAAACTCTATGAAGAACACAATTGAATCCGATAGCGAAGGATTTTTCAGAATTTATTCTCATTTTCACGGTCGGCGTTCTCTTGCGTGGTTTTGATGGCCCAACCTAAACTGAGATCTACTGGAGGCAATATCAATGGTGGGAATAATCTCGTACGGTGTCCATATCCCCAGATGGCGTTTAAGTAAAAAAAGCATTAACCAGGCATGGCGCCGACCGGGTGGCAGCGGAGAGAGGAGTATTGCAAATTTTGATGAAGACAGCATCACCATGGCGGTCAGCTCCGGGCTGGCCTGCCTGGGAAACGCCCGATTTTCTGAAAAGCAAGTGGCTGGGCTTTATATGGCAACCACGACACCGCCGTACAGAGAAAAATCCTCTGCTGCCGTGGTTGCAACGGCCCTGGATTTGCGATCAGATATTTTAACCATAGACTACGGCTTCTCGCTGAAGGCATCCACGGCGGCGTTGCTCAGTGCCTTTGACCGGGTAAAGGCTGGCAGCAAAGGTGCTCTCATGGTCGCGGCCTCGGATTGTAGGCTGGCTGAGCCAGGAACCCTCCTGGAGCCCAACTTGGGCGACGCCTCCGCTTCGGTTCTGGTTGGGGAAAGTGATTCCATTGCCTGTTTGATCGATGCCTATTCCCTGTCGGAAGATATCCTGGATCTGTGGCGAAGAGATGCAGACACCTTTGTTCGCCAGGATGATGTACGATTTGCCCAGATCTATGGATTCGAGAAGAACGTGGCCGAAGCCATCTCCGGTCTGTTGGCCAAAACGGGAATGCGACCGGGCGATTTCACGAAAGTTATCATTCCACCTGTGGATGCACGCAGTCATCTGAAGCTTGCATCCAGACTGGGCTTTGATGCCAAGAACCAGCTGCAGCAGGTCTTGCCCGATGTTGGCCTTTGTGGTACTGCCTTGCCCCTCTTTCTGCTTGCAACGGCCTTGGAAGAGGCCTCTGCCGGGGATAGAATCCTGCTGGCCAGCTATGGCGACGGTGCCGATGCCATGGCTTTTGAAGTCAGACAAGGCATTGAGACTTTGAAAACGAGGGGAAGCATTCACCGGCAGCATGGTGCCAAGAGGGTCATGAGCAACTACAACCAGTATCTGTCGTTTAACCATCTGATCAAGGGTCAGGAACCGCTCACCCTTCCGTTTTCATCCACATCAATGGCATACCGGGAAAAGCAGAGCAATATGAAATTATACGCCAGGCAATGTCAAGGCTGCAAGCGGACGGTTTTTCTCAGGGACATACATGTGTGTCCTGAATGCTACGCGCAGGACCGCTTTGAATGGAAGAAGCTGAGCAAGGAGGCCGCACTCTTTACTTTTAATCAGGAGTACTACTACCCGAGCCCGGATCCCCCCACAACAATGGCGGTTGTCGATTTCCCCGAAGGGGCGCGACTCACAACGCAAATGACCGATGTCGACCCTTCAGACGTGAAGATAGGCATGCCTCTGGAGATCTGTTTCAGGAAATTCCACGAAGGCAATTTTTTTCACAACTACTTTTGGAAATGTCGGCCAACGCTGGGCTGACCGGTCACTGATCGGCAAAATGAAGATTTAATGCTTAAGGGGAATGGAAATGGCATTTGATATAAAAGACAAAGTGGCAATTGTGGGGGCAGGCTGCACCAGATTTGATGAGAATTTCGAACAGAGTTACGGCGATATGATCGCTGAAGCGGCCTTTGAGGCATTTGAGGAGGCGGGGGTGGGTCCCCGTGACATCGAAGCCGCCTGGTTGAGTACGGCCTTTCCCGACAATACGGTCTATCACGGAAAGGCGGGCCACGATTTGAGCGAGCCTCTCTCCTTAAGGGGCATACCGATCACACGGGTCTCCAACTTCTGCGGATCAGCCGGCGATGCCGTGATCAACGCGGCGCAGGCACTCCTATCGGGCAGATACAAGGTGGTCATGGCCATGGGGGTGGAAAAGTTGAGGGACCGCTCGCCCCGGAACAGCCTTGTGAAAATGATGGTTGAAACCCTCCATCCCCTTTATCAAAAGGGCTTTACGGCCCCGGGTACGTTTGCGGTTTACGCCAACAGGATGATGGCTGAGATCGGTCTCAAAAGAGAACACCTGGCCAAGATATCGGCAAAAAACCACTGCTTTGGGGTCCATAATCCCAAGGCGGAGTACCGGACCCCCATAACCTATGAAGACGTGCTCAAATCTCCCATGGTTGTCTATCCCCTGACCGTAATGGATTGTTGTCCTACCACGGATGGTGCAGCGTGCGTGATCATGGTTCGGAGAGAAGATGCAAACGTCCTGAACAGGGACCACATTCTCATCAAGGCCCTTGAATTGTACGTGAGTGACGGATGGGATTATCCATACTTTGATGGACAAAACGATTTTATTCATTTCAGGAACCTCAAACCCGCGGCCCAGCGGCTATATGCGAGCGCTGGCATCGAAAACCCCCTGGAAGAGATTGACTGCGCGGAGGTTCATGACTGCTTCACCGTTAATGAGGCACTTACCTATGAAGGCCTGGGACTGGTGAAAGCGATAGCGGATGTGCCTGCCGCCATCGATGACGGTCTCTTTGATGCAGGCGGGAAGGTCCCCATCAATACCAGCGGTGGCCTCCTGAGCTGCGGGCATCCGGTAGGGGCAACGGGCTTACGGATGATGTATGCGGTGAAGCAGCAGTTGCAGGAAAAGGCGGGCGGCGCACAGGTTAAAAACGCCAGGCTGGGGTTGACCGAAAACATGGGGGGACCCGCTAGCATCCTGGCGCTCAGCATCCTGGGGCGTAATGACTGAGGCCCGAATGGAATCACCCAAACGCATAATTCGTTTTCAACCTATGATATTATTGGGGTTAGACCATCATCCGGTGCAATATTTTTGGGCGAATTGCATTGCGGTCTAACCCCAATTCCCACTTCCGGCAACACAGGGTGTGCCGACAGGGAAGGGGTAAACAATATGGCTACATATTCAATGATTATTGGCAAGAGAATTGCGCTTGGATTTATGATTACGCTGTGTTTGACGCTTATCGTCGGTGCCGCTGGATACCGGGGTCCGGATCGCTTTTTCGGTTAGCAAGGATCTTAAACAAATGAACAGATGGATACATCGGCATGAAAAATTATGTACGGGCTGTCTGCTGTGTGAAATGGCCTGCGCGATGCATCACAGCCATACCTGTTCCCCAAGCCGGTCTGCCATCAGGATTCTGGCGCACGATATCCGCGTGTGCAGGCAATGCAAGGAACCGCTTTGTATCGAAGTCTGTAAAAATGAGGCCATGCGGACATGGGTCAGGGGGGGAATCGACGCTGAAAAATGCGTTGGCTGCGGGCTATGTGTTAAAGCTTGTCCTCATGGCGCCATATTCCAGACCCGGAAAAAGGCGGTTCCCGTCCGGTGTGATCGGTGTGGTGGCACGCCCGAATGCGTTGCAATTTGCCCCCAAGGTGCCTTGATGCTATCCGGGGACGGATTTTTCCCGGCGCTATCGCGGCGCATTGATTATTTCCGCAAGCGCTTCAAGGCTGAAATGACGTTGTTCATGGTGACCCGTTCAAACGATATGACCTTGAAAATGGGCGAAAAGCGAATCGAGCGGATACTGAAAGGCAAGCGGGATACCTGGCTGAATCGGTTGATGCTGCCGCCGATCGTTAAAGCCTTTGAAGCGACCTTTCCTTTCAAGGAGAGTGAAAAGGAGCGTGAAAAGCCATGAAAGGATATGTGGGAAGAATCGCTCATGTGGATTTGGTCAGCGGTCATATCGAGTACCACCACCTGGAGCCGGAGTTGATTTCCAAGTATATCGGTGGCAGGGGGATTAATTCAGCAATCCTGTTCAACACTTTTCAATACGGGGAGGAGCCGCTGTCGCCCGGCACCCCGATTGTATTCGGTGTGGGGCCGTTGGTAGGGACTATGGCCCCCAGCGCCGGGAGATCGACGATTTCCTCCAAATCTCCCATGACCGGGTTATTCGGCGACGCCAATGTCGGCGGCCGCTTCGGTCCGGCGCTTAAGTTCGCGGGCTTTGACCACCTCATTGTCACCGGCCGGTCGGAAACACCGGTATACCTTTTTATCCGGAATAAAAAAGTCGAAATCCGCTCGGCGGCCGCTCTTTGGGGGCACGATACCTGGCACACTGAGGACACCATTCGTGCGGAATTAAAAAACGACCGCGTTGAAGTGGCCTGCATCGGCAGGGCCGGAGAAAATCTGGTTGCTATGGCTTGCATTATCACGAATAAGTCGCGGGCTGCCGGAAGATCGGGGATGGGCGCTGTTATGGGATCTAAGAAGCTCAAGGCCGTGGCGGTCTTGGGAGAAGGTAGCATATCCGTGGCAGATCCACAGAGGTTAAAGGAGATCACCGTCGGCCTGATCCGGAAGATCCAGAAAGCATATTCGTACCCCCTTTTATCCGAATATGGCACCCAGCATTTCACCGCAACAAATTATCTTGGTGCTTTTGTTATCCGGAATTACTCCCAGTCCCACAGGTTTGAAACCTATTCAAAAGTGTCACCATCGGCCATTCGAAAAAAGCACTACAAAGGTCGGGAAGCCTGTTTTGCTTGTCCCATCGCCTGCGGGCACCATTGTGAGGTTAAAAAAGGTGAATTCGCCGGTGAAAAAGGCGGAGGGCTTGAGCATGGATGTACAACCCCTTTTGGTGTTGGTTGCGGCAATGACAATACCGGGTCCTTTGTTCGGTTCAACAATCAATGCAATAGATACGGTATCGATGCTGTGGAATTCGGGAGTTTACTGGGGGCTGTGATTGAATGGTACCGGAATGGTCTGATCACGCAGTTCGATTTGGGCGGGTATACGCTGGATTGGGGGGATTACCGTGGGATGTTGAGGCTCTTGGATGAAACGGCCAACCTTGAGAAATTCGGCCGGATTCTTGCGAAAGGCAGTGTTCAGGCTGCCGGCATTGTAGGGAAAAATGCCGAATCATACTTGAGTCACGGAAAGAAAATGAGTTTCGCGGCGGACGATGTCCGGCCCTTTAAGGGATATGCGCTGAGCTTGGCAACGGCCACCCGTGGTGCGGACCATCTGCGCGGGATTCCGATAGAGGAGATTTTCTATTCTGTCACTGATACGAAACGGGCAATTTCTTACGACAAGGCGCCCATGGTGATTTACTATCAAAATATGAATACCCTGGCGGATGCGCTCGGTGTCTGCAAATTCAACACCAAAGCGATGCTGCAGGCCATTGGCATAGAAGAAATGGTGGCGCTTTATCAGGCTGTCACCGGCCTTGAGTTCGCGGTTTCTGATTTTATCCAGGTTGCAGACCGTATCTATGACCTCGAGCGGATGATGCTTGCTTATGAAGGCGTCACCCGCAAGGACGATATCCTTATCGGCAAATTTATGCTTGAGCCGGTTCAGGATGGGCCCTTCAAGGGACAGCGCATCGAATTGGCAAAGTTCAACGAGTTGCTCGATGACTACTACCGGTTACGAGGTTGGAACGTGGAGACGGGCAATCCTGAATCTTGTGAGATCCTGAGCAAGGTCTCGAAACTATTTAGTGCCCATCCAAGGCTATAACCAATGTCGTTAACTAAAGCCGTTGAGCTTGATTTTTTACTTGAAAATATAGGCGGTTATGCTATTAATACTGACAAGTCATTCTTTTCTACCTATTTTCGCGCAAAGGAGGAGCGTATGTCAAAATAAGTTGAAAAGCAGATGGAATCTGGCATGGAGCTTGCTTCGCTATACCTGTGCCAAGTTATTCGATTATCTTAAAGAAATTATCTCTTCCGATTTGTTTATTTCACAGCACAGAAAAAAAGAGAATAACTTCACAAGAAACCGAAAACTCCCATTCCGACACCTCGTCGTTTTTCTTCTTAATTTGATTACAGGCTCCTATCAAAAGGAACTCGACGGCTTTTTCAAAACCCTTTTAAATCTTGACCTTCCCAAACGGGTGATTTCAAAAACTGGTTTTTCAAAGGCACGTTTAAAACTCAAATACGAGGCCTTCATTGAACTTAACCAGCGTCTCATTGAGTTCTTTTACAATAATATTGCCCACGCCACATGGCATGGCTTTAATCTCCTGGCCGTCGATGGCACACTGATTCGGTTGCCGAGAATAGAAGCGATCGCCGAACACTCCGGACTCGCTTATGCAACCAGATCGGGGCCTATTTCTTTTTTCCGGTAGGCCGTATTGAAATTACGGCAACACCGGTCTTGACCCATCAGCGCTTCGGTTGTTTTTAAAGTTGTCATCATGGCTCTGTTGCAAGGATCCATGATCGCTGAGTCCATACCGACGTATGCGGCAATGGTTAAGAAATGACAGTTGACTATTGCTTGGCCCAAGCGGCCGCGCTTCACCGTTCAGAGGATGACCTTCGGGATATGCGGACCGGGCTGGAAACTTTTGCCAGAATCCCCCACACGCACCAAGCCTTTTCAGCGGTCAATCAGGAATTCTTCAACGGCCTGTCCCGAGCCACTCACAATATTTACGCCGTCACATTCTTTAGTAACCTGGTGCTGCCCAGCCTCACCGAGTCGGCAAAAATCCTCTACGACACCCCGGAGTGCGTTGAGAAATCGATGTACTACTTTGCCCAAATAACCGATGCCGTGTCCCAGCGAGATGCCGTGCGGTCGGAAATGATAGCCGATGCTTATTTAGTGGAAATGGAAAGGCTGCTTAAAAAAGCGCTGGACCGCACCAAACGCCGCGGCGGACGGGCCGGTGTCATCAATTGGGGCGCCATTCTGGACTTAAGCAGCATGACCATGGACTACGGCCAACAAAACGCCATGGGCATGATCGACGCTGCCCGCTACCTCAACGAGAACGGCGGCATCCACGGTAGAAAGCTAAACCTGATCATCCACGATGACAAATATCAGGCCGCCGAGGGAGAAAAAGCCTACCTCCGGTTCCGTGACCGGGAGAAAGTCATGGGCCTATTCATCCAACCCACGGGCAGCAATCTTCTGGTAGCGCCAATGGCAATGCGGGACGGGATCTTCATGCTTTCCGGAGCCCCGACCGAACACTTGAGCGACCCCCGGGAATTTCCCTATTACTTCTTTTTCGGACCTACCTACACCGATCTCGCGAAGATCGCCATCAACTATATTGCGGATACCTGGCGGGATACCACCCGGCGCCCCCGGCTGGTCTTTCTCTACCCGGACAATCCCTACGGGCATGATCCTCTAGTTAAAGGAAAGCAATTCGCCGCTTCCCTCGGGGTCGAAGTGGGCCCGGACCAGGTAATAGACTGGCCGACAGTGGACGCCACCCGGCAGATGAAGGCCTTATCGACTTATGGCCCGGACTATGTCCATATCGCCTCAACCGCCATGAACACGGCCCATATGTTGGGAGATGCCAGAAGGCTCGGACTTACAACCCGGTTCATCGGCAACCAGCGGGTGTGCAACGAAAACCTGCCCCGGCTGGCCTTGCAGCATGCCGAAGGCTTCCTCGGCATTCAGCCCTTCGCCATGTATGGCGCACCGGTGCCCGGAATGGCCACTGTGGTTAAGGAACACGATCGCTGGCATCCCTATCATCACCCCAACCAGGTCTACGTCGAAGGCTGGGCCTTTATCCAACTCCTGGCCCACGTCCTGCGCCGCGCGGATGAAGCCGGCCGCCTCCACGCCGACGGCCTGAAGGAGGTACTGGAATCTCTGAAGGACTTCGATCTGGGCGGACTCACGCCACCGGTAACCTTCTAGCCCACCCGGCACTGCTCGACCCATCGGGCCTGCATATACGAGGTGAAAAACGGGCGTTTCGAGCTTCTGGCCGGCGAGGAAGGATAAAGCCGAAGCCTGATCCTGAACCTGCTGGTAAATCATTGCCTCTTTTTCATCCTGTCCAACTGGCCCGGATAAGAAACAAACTTCCCGCATATACTTTGGGTAGCCTGATGGCAAAGATTAAGGTTGAGGGCATATTGGCCACATTTGAGCAAATCGTTTCTTCAGATGTGCCCGTTGAGCGATTCAAGGAGTTCGCCAAGTCATTGGGGGATAATATGGTATCGCTCTATCCATCGAAGAAGCACTTGGTCAGTCGGAATCTTGGAAAATCCGAAGCATCGCCTTCGTTAAAACATCGGAAAGAAGCTTGACACTATCCCGGCTGAAAACTTGAAGATTGAGTAAAACCGTTTTGGATAGAGACGTGCACCTTTATACCATGAACGGATTACCATGCTATTTCATCACCCGTAGCCTGCCTGGGCCTCCGTAACGGTACCCCCTATTCAGCCAATTGCTTCTGAAAATCAGCAAGCTTACGGATATGGCCTTTTTCCTGCTCGATCAATTCCGCAACGATCTTCTGGTCGGATTCGGTCAAAAAAGGTAAAAACTCTCTGAAGTATAGAATCGCGTCCTTCTCAAAACCGATGGCCAGGCGAAAAACGTCCTTGTTATTCAGGGCTTTTTGTACAAATTCCTTTGAATCTATTTCGGAATAGAGGCGATCGTCTATCACGGAGTCCATATAGGCCGCCATTTCTTCACTGTACTCTGCCGCCCCTTTTTCCACGGGCAG
>JAZDPP010000149.1:0-52606 GCA_043797445.1 Pseudomonadota bacterium | reverse complement strand
ATTAATTCAAAGCATTCATGCTCTATTCATGGCTGCAACCGAACCTATTCGCCCAGGCCGAAAATTTAAAAGGGCACATAAAGTCAATAAGCGAGAATTTTACATGAATTATAAGCCTTGCCGTTAACTTTATGACATTGGATACTCATTTACTCGATGTTCAAGTTTATCGGAATTGGCCACGCCAGTCATCGTAGCCAGATTGCCCAACGCCGCCGGTATATTCCCTGTCAGCTGGTTTGAATCGAGCAAAATGGATTTTAGATTGGCCGGGTTTCCTATCTCAGCCGGTATGCTCCCCGTCAGCTGGTTACTGGCAAGGCAAAGGGACTCCAGGTTGACCAGGTTGCCGATCTCTTCCGGAATGCTCCCTGTCAGCTGGTTGTTTTGCAGATTGAGATAAGTCAGTTTAACCAGATTGCCCAATTCTACCGGTATGCTTCCGGACAGCTGGTTGCCGCCAAACCAGCCATCGCCAAAGCTGAGGTGTTGAAGATTGCTCAAATTGCCAAGCGCTGCCGGTATGTTTCCACTCAACTTGTTAGCATGGAGGTAAAGCGTTTCCAGCATGGCCAGGTTTCCCAGGTCGGCGGGGATGACTCCGGATAGCTCGTTTCGGCCGAGCTCGAGATTTCGCAGATGGACCAAATTCCCGATGTCAGCCGGGATACTTCCCGTTAGCTGGTTTAATTGGAGAACTATTTTAATAACGAGATTGCCCTCTGCCGTCACCCCGAACCAGCCCCCCTCCGTGCCCGGCATGGCAAAACCATCCGTATCGAGGGGGGCCGTTTTCCAACCCGTGTTATTGGTCCAGCTGTCACCATTGGTGCTGTTGTAAAGTGCAATGAGCGATGCTCGTTCAGTCGCGGATATCCCGGCAAAAACAATGTTTGCCATCAGAAAGATTGCAACGGACGGCGATCGGGAAAAATCGAATTGTTCCAGCATGAGGTGAAGGCTTTTCATGCTTCCCCCGGCGCCGGATTTGACTTCAATTTGAATTTTTTCGGGTTGGCGGTCGGGCGGGGTTAGGTCCCGCCTCTTTCAAACCGCACCCGTATTTTATATTAGTCAGGGATGTTTTATGGTTGAAATAGATAAAAATCAAGGGTGTTTTGCTTGTCTTCCCCGGGCGTACCGATCAGGCGCTGATCAATCCTTTTTCCATGGCATAGACGGTAAGCGCGGAGGTGTTGTGCAGGTTGAGTTTTTTCATCAGATTGGCCCGATGTTTTTCCACCGTTTTAAGACTGATGCAAAGATAATCGGCAACCTCCTTATTCTTGAATCCTTCGGCAATGAGCTTTAAGACTTCGCGTTCTCTTTGGGTGAGGTTGTCCCATGAGGATTGGGGTTTGAGACTCTTTTTGCCTTCAAGATACCCGACGATCACCTTTTCGGAAACACTCGGGCTCAAATACCGTTTTCCGCTTAAAACGTTGTTGATCGCCATCAGAAGCTCATCGTGCGTGGCGTCCTTTAAGACGTATCCATCCGCGCCGGACTGAAGCGTCATCAGAATATACTCTTCGGTATTGTGGACGGTAAGGACGATTATTTTTGTCGCCGGATGGAGTCTCTTGATCTCCTGAATGGCTTCAAAGCCGTTCATTCGCGGCATCGAGAGGTCCATCAGGATCAGATCCGGGGAAAGCTCGCTGGATAACTTCAATGCCCGGCGGCCATCCTCGGCTTCTCCCACTATTTCGATATCCGGATGGGCGCCCAGCAGGGATTTCAAGCCTTCCCGCAGAATGGTATGATCCTCGGCAATCAGCAGTCGGTATTTTTTTTTCATTCTTATCGTCTTTGAATCGAATATACACGATCCGGTCGGTTAATATACGAAGAAGACCCTATTTAACACAGGTCCCGGCGATGGTAAAGTTCAAAAAGGCTAACGTCGGCAATATGGTCACCTTGAGAATGCCGGTCTTGATCATCGTATCGGCCACGCCAGGGTATTTTTTGGAAGACCGGCAGGAACTCGCTGTCGCTCAAACAGCCTGCCGCTCTTCCAAAAACACCCTGGCGCGGCCTCCCTGTCGTGGGAAACTGGCCGAAACGATGATCAAGGCCAGAATGCCATATGCCCGCGGAATTAATGCAAGCGGGGAGCTCGGTATGTATAAAACGTTAGTTGTGGAAGACAATGTCGTCTTCAGGGAGACGCTGGTTCGCCTGTTAAACGACAGATTCACGCGGATGCAGATAGAAAGCGCCGGCGATGGCCGGTTGGCAATGGAGAAATATTCGGCTTTTTACCCCAATCTGGTCTTGATGGATATTCGTCTTCCGGGAGAAAGCGGTCTCGAATTGACCCGGAAAATCAGGTTGACAAATCAGGATGTAAAGATTGTGATTCTGACGAGTCACGATGCTCCGGAGTACCGGCAGGCGGCCACGAAAAGCGGCGCCAATTTTTTTGTTTCAAAATCAAATACATCCTCCGAAGAAATTATTCGCCTGGTGGAATCGATTCTGCCCCGGGAGTCTGCTTTACCGGTTCGGGCCTAGCGCCCAAGCCAGTTCGAAAGGCGCTGTAAGCCCTCCCGGGTGGAGACCTGGGGGATATACCCGAGTTCTTCCCGCGCGGCCCGGATATCAAACCAATGGGTGGATGCCAGTTCATTGGCGACAAACCGGGTCATTCGGGGCTCTCCTTTCAAGCGGAACAAACGGTGGACTCCTTCCATGAAGAAGCCGATCGTCCATGCCACATGATACGGGATATGATTGCGGATGGGGGGTAAGCCGCCGGCTTTCAGGATGGCGTTGACCATTTCCCACAGGGCAATGGGGTCCCCCTGGCTGATGAAATACACCTTTCCGGACAGCTTCGGGTCGATGGCCAGCCGGTCCGCGGCCAGAATGTGGGCCGCGGCCGCATTGTCGATATAGGTGGTGTCTACGAGGTTATCGCCCTTTCCGACAATGCGAAGCTGCGCCGCGCGGGAAAGAATGCGGGGGACGAGGTGATTGTCCCCCGGTCCCCAAATGAGATGGGGGCGAAGCGTCACCGTGGAAAGGGTATGATCGGCAGCGGCGATGACGGCCCTCTCGGCGAGCGCCTTGGTGGCGGGGTAGGGGGCATGATAGCGGGTGGGATAGGAAACCGATTCATTCACTCCGGCCATGTCTTCTCCGGTGAAAACCACGCTGGGGGAGCTTGTATGGATAAGCCGTTTGACTCCTTCCGCGCGGCAGGCATCGATCACATTCCGGGTCCCCAGATAATTTATCTCGTAATATTCCCGATAGGTTCCCCATACGCCGGCTTTGGCCGCCACGTGAAAAACGGCATCGATCCCCTTGCAGGCATGGCGAACGTCAGTAGGGGAGCGAAGATCGCCGGCGATCTGGCGTACCCCCATCCGGGATAATGTGGGATAGGTCCCCCGGGAAAAGCTGCTGACCTTCTCCCCGCGCGATACCAGTCCGTCGACAATGGCGCCTCCCAGAAATCCGCCGCCTCCCGTGACCAGGATCCGGGTCATTCCCCGCTCACCTTCGCGGTTGCCCATAGGGCGAGTTTTTCACGAAAGATCTTTGAATTATGGCGAATATCGACGGGAAATTTCTTGTGAAACAGAATCGTTTGGATATCCTTCACCAGAATGTGTTTCTGCGCCATCGCCAGAAGCTCTGTTTCTATTCCCGATAAGCTTCTATGATTATTATCCTTATGGAGTTCAATACACATCACCGGTTTTTGATATCGATCGCTTCCCACCCCAACGAGCGCACTTCTTGCCACGCTCGGGTGACGGTTGAAGATGGCTTCGCAGGGAATGGTATAGAGCGGCCCCAATTCGGTTTCCACCCGATGGTTTTTCCGCCCGCAAAACCAGATGCGGCCGGTTTTATCCCGCCAGGCAAGATCTCCCATGCGATGCCAGATTTTATCGCCCTGTTGAATTTTTCCGAGGGCATCGGCGGCGGGGTTTTTATAATACTGCCGGGTAACCACTTCGCCACTGACGACAATTTCACCTATATCGTCCTCGGCAAGCAGGAGATCGTCAGTCCAGGTTTCAATCGGGTCATCCGAGATCCGGATAATCTCTACCTCAACGCCGCCGACGGGCCGGCCAACGCAAATGCCGAATCCTTTCTCGCTGAGGGCGCCGGTTTCGGAAAGGATTTCCCGGCTTCCGATGCACGTCACCGGCATGGCCTCCGTGGCGCCGTAGGGCGTAAAAATTTCCGTCTCATCATCGAGCAGGGCTGCAAAGCGGGCAATATTGTCAGTGGACACGGGCGCGCCCGCGGAAACGACCCGCTTCAGCGGCGGCAACCGGAGGCAATTTTCTTCTCCATAGCGTCCCACCCGATTCAGCAGGGCGGGCGAGGCGAACAGGTTCGTGACCCCTTGATTTTCAATGGCTTCGATGATTCGCTCCGGATTGACAAACGCCGGCCGCGTCGGGTCCATATCCGGAATGACGGCGGTCATGCCGAGGGCCGGGTCGAAGAGCGCAAAGAGGGGAAAGGTCGGCAAATCGATTTCATTTTCACCGATATCAAAACACTCCCGGATACTTTGAATCTGAGCATCGAAGGTGCCGTGGGTATAGACGACGCCTTTGGCGGGTCCGGTGCTCCCGGTGGTGAAAAGAATTGCAGCCGTGTCCTCTCTGTCCGTATCCGCCGGCTCGTAGGGGAGCCAGGGTCTTTGACAGAGTGACGCATAGGTCTCTCCTCGCCAGAACCATCTGCGTCCCACCGTGATCGCCGTATAAACGGTTCCAAAGCATTTGGGAAAGAGGATTCGAATGACGTGCGCCAGGGGAATACCGATAAACGCTCGGGGTTTGGTTTCTCCCAGGCAGCGGATCATCCGGCCGATTCCCATGCCCGGATCCACCACCACGGGGATGGCCCCGGTTTTGAAGAGGGCATAAACCAGGACGAAAAACTCGAGGCTGGGTTTCACCATCAAAACGGTTCGAATACCCCGGCCGATGCCGGCGGACTCCAGGCCGAAAGCGAGTTTGTCCGATTCCCGGTCGAGCTGTTGAAACGTGAGGTGGGTATAGGTAATGCGGTTGTACCGGTTTCTGCCGGAGGGATATACGACCGCCCGGTTGTAAGGGTATTGCTGCGCCATCCGGCGCAGGTGAGACGCAATATTCAACTTATTTTCAGCCACATTTTCTTCTATAGAATCTTCCATATCCGTTTTCATTATTTTAGAAATTTAGCTTTCAATTTCTCTATTAAGGTTTGCGGCGGTTCCACCTTGATACGGGTCGTCTCCGCCTGGGAGTTTTTAATAATTTCTTCCGCGGACGCCTCCAGTTCTGGCGTTTTTGCATCCATCAGCTCTTTGCCTTTCTCCGCGTTGACCTGGTAGGCAACATATATGCTTTCAATATTTTTTTCAAAGCTCTGAATTACGGTCAAGAGACTTTTTTTTATTTTTTCCCAGACAACCCTTTCTGTTTTAATGACACCCTTTTGTTGTGGGTAACTGGATTCAAGCGCATCCAACCGTGCTATTTCCCCATCAATGAGATTGATTTCCCTGTTCACCAGTTCCAGTTTGGCATAAAGCGACTGCAGCTGGTGAAAGGTAAAGTCGAGGAGCACCGCATCCATATTGTTGTGGGGAAGGCTCGATTTTGACGGCCCCTGATGCTTCTGCTTGTAGTAGCTGAAAGCGAAAAACCCGCCGGCTCCCGCTCCCGCAAGAATGAAGACGACGATCACGATGACGATCAGGGACAGCCCCCGTTCATTGTTTCTCACCCCCATCGCCCCCTCATTTGTTTTCGCGGCGATTTTGCGCCATGAAGTGTTTGACGAATCCGATAATCCTTTCCGGCGCGTCCTCCAGAACATAATGACCCGCGTCCTCGAAGAGATGGGCCCGCGCTTTCGGGAAACGTTGCCGCCATTCGTTAAAATAATCAATATCAAAAACAAAATCGTGAGCGCCCCAGCAAATTAAAACAGGGATATCCGAAAGGGCGGATAGACGATCTTCGACCGATTGCACCACCGCAAAAGCCGGGTCTCCCTTGCGCACGGGAATATCCAGAACGAATTTCAGCGTCGCAATCCGGTTTTTCCAGGAATTGTAGGGCGCCATGAGGCCGGATTTGACCTCGGATGGAAGCGGTTTTTGAACGGCCATATAAAGTGCGCTTATTGCAAAGAGATTCAAGCCGAGCACCGCCGGTGTGGAGATCCGTTTCAGGTTCCGGATCAGCCGGAGCCGGGCCGGCAGGCCCTTGCCGTGCGGCGGAAAGAAGGCCGCCGTGTTCATCAAAACGATACGGGCGATGCGTTCCGGGTGGCGCACCGCCCAGGCCATGCCGATCATCCCCCCCCAGTCGTGAAGGACCAGGGTGATGTTTTCCCTTACGCCGAGATGATCAAGGAAACGCTCAAAATCTGCAACCCGGCGGCTGAGGGTATAGTCGTATTCATGGGGGGCGGGTTTTTCCGAAAGGCCGCACCCGAT
This sequence comes from Pseudomonadota bacterium, assembly GCA_043797445.1. Lineage (GTDB taxonomy): Bacteria > Desulfobacterota > Desulfobacteria > Desulfobacterales > JAFDDL01 > JAZDPP01. The sequence goes on along the minus strand of JAZDPP010000149.1, from coordinate 46,134 downwards.
ATGGTCCGGTACGAGGGCGCGATACCGGGGGGAAAGCGCCTGAATCAGCCGGCGGTAGTAAAAAGACCAGGTCGGATTGCCATGGACCATTACGACCGGATCACCGGCGCCCTCGTCAATATAATGATACCGGAAACCGCCGTTATCCATGTATCGGGGCGAAAAGGGAAAAAGCTTACGGTACCGTGCGGGGTCCGGCAGGGTGGCGGTTGTCAGCTTTTCCATTTTTTTTCTACCACTCGATTCCCAGCATCAGACAATTAAGTCCGCTGCCGATGCCCAGAAACCCGACCCTGTCGCCGGGAAGCAGAAATTCGCGTTCATCGGCAATCGCCGCCGTGATGGGCAGCGAAACCGTTCCGATATTGCCGAGATATTCAAATGTCGTAAAGTCTTTTTCTTTTCCGATGCCGATGGCGTCCAGAATCGTATTCTGATGCGCCGCTCCGACCTGATGACAGATGATTTTATCCGGCATGTTCGGCGGCGGCCAGGGCATCTCTTTTTGAAATGCCGCAAACGTCTTGATACCGAGAGCTACCCCGTTTTTAAGTACTCCCACCGAATCGGTTTCCATTACTAAGGGAGCGCTTGCGGGAATTCCCGTATCCGGCCCCCAGGTGCAGAGCCGGTGGTGTTCGGAGGCGCTTTTTATAACACCGCCGACGAGCCTGTGCCCTTTTTGCGAGCACGCGGCCGCGGTCAGAATCACCGCCACGGCCCCTGATCCGCCGGTGAGTGTGGCGATGCATTTTTTCAGCGTTTCCATATCCCGGTTTGCCAGAAGGCGCTGAAGGGTCGTTTCGACGATCTGTCGGGCCGATTCGCACGAGACCACCATCCCCGCTTTTATCTGCCCCAGCTCGATGGCGTTGGCGATCTCGACCATCCCGTTCAGAACGCCCAGGCAGGCATTGGACACATCATAGAGGATGGTATCCTCTCCGAGCCCCAGGCCGTGGGCCACGGCGCAGGCCGTCGCCGGTTCCAGGTGATCCCGGCAGACCCCGCCGTGGATCAGCATGCCGATATCCGACGGCAGAAGGCCCGAGGATTCAAAGGCGGCCTCCAGGGCGCGCTGCCCGGCACGGATAGCCCCCTCACTCATGGTGTAACCGGGCGCCCACCACCGGCGCTCCCGGATTCCGGTGATGGCGGCCAGTTGCCCCTTTTGCAGATGCAATGCGGCGTAAACCGGTTCCAGCCGTTTTTCGAGGTCATCCGAGGTGATGACATCGGGGGCCAGTTCATAGCCGAACGATTCGATGAAGACTTTCGTGTATTTCATGGTTGCCATGCCCGGCGGAGCCGGGTGTCTTAAGTGCTAATTTTATTAATGGGCCTAACATCCGTAACGCCCGGTTACCGGCGCCAGCCGGATTCCAAAATTATCCATCTTATATATGCACAGACCGTCCACATGCAAGTAACCATTTGCCATGATCGTCGGTGCGGCATCCTCCGTGATCCGTGTTATCATCGCTTCAACGGTCACCGTTTTGCATCGGGCGGTGACCTGTCCGCGATAGGTCCACTCATGCGTTCCCGGGGATACCAGCTCGACCCGATGGGATGATGCCAGGCTCGGCCATCGGTTCAGCGCGTCAAAACGCAGCAGCTGCAAAAACGATTCGATTCCAAGAGAGCCCGGGCACACCGGATCCTGATGGAAATGGGCGGCAAAAAACCACTCATTCGGGTCGACGGTTTTTATTCCCCGTATATACCCGAGGCCGGCCGGTCCGCCTTTGGGGGAATAATATTCGATCCGGTCGATCATCAGGATCGCCTTTGCGGGCATTTCAAGCCGATAGGGGGCGGCCGCCGGAGCATCGCTGCCATCCTCATCCGGAAGAATCGGCGCAGACAGGGGCAGAACCACCGGTTCCGGGAAGACGCGGGAACCGTCTCCATCAATAAATAGAGCGGTTTTTCCCAGGCCAACCTGGGTGGACAGCGCCTCCACGGAAAAAAAACCGAAATTGGTATTCCCCCGGTAAAAAACAGCACCGGCATGGGAAACCTCAAAATCGAAAAACTCGATGATCATCTCCCCGGCGGCGGAAACCTTGGTGAGCCTTGCCCGGGTGGTAATCGTGTCGCCTCCGGGCGTCACGTCCCGGAGCAGTTCCGCCTTTCCGCCGAGATTTCGAAAGCGAAGTTCCTTTTCACTTTTCAGCGCGGAGCCGGCATAAGCCGCCAGCCATCCGCAGGGTTGCAGGGCGATTTCAAGCAGGATTGAAATCGGAAGCGTGTGCGTCCGGTTGGCTTTGAAATACCAGGCATCCGGCGGGACATCATATTCGGCCGTGATCCAGCCGCCCGGGGCGAGTTCCCAGGGGGCGGGTTCCGCCGCGGTCACCCGGTGAATTAAAGAGTAGGGCGGGCGCGGCAGCCGGGCGATAAACCGGTCCGTATCAAATTTTTGATAGGGTGGCCCAAAGGCTTCCGATGGGTTTCCTTCCGCAAAGGCCAGGACCTTTGCCTCATCAAAGACCAGTGGCGACGTTTCCGATCGCGCTTTTTCCGTGCCCCAGAGGGCGTCAATCTCTTCGCGGGTAACCCCGCTCAGCTTGAGGGCCATGTCCTCGAAATAGACGATGCGGTGTTCGTCGGCATACATTAGGGCATCCGCTGTTACATAAGGTTCCGGCCCGTACCCGAGCTCCTTTATTTCGATTTCATAGACGACCTTTTTTGTCCCGGGCGTCACCGGTCCCCGGCATTTAAGACGGCTGCGAACGCCGATCACCGGTTCATAGCAGGCCCCGGGCTTATCGGAAATCCAGCCGAGCCGCTGAACGAATACCCGAAGCGTGTGGGCGCAGCACTCGTACATGAGGGTCCCCGGCATGACCCTGTCATCCACAAAATGGCAGGTGAGAAACCAGTCGTCGGCGTGAATATCGGCTTCGGCCCGAATACAGCCTATGCCATACCGGCCGCCTGCCGGTTCAAGGCTTAAAATTCGATGAATGAGTCGCATCCGGCCGCCGGGAAGCCACAGCGCTTTTGAAATGGATTTTCCCGTAAATGCAGGGCCGAAACAGGTTGCCAGATCCCCCTTCCTTAAGGCGTTAACCGCGGCCTCATCATAGCTTTCGGCTTTCATGGGCGCCGGTGGGGTCCAGCCGGGGGGCGTAACACCCGGCCGGGGCAATCTTTCGGATTCGGTGAAGAGGATGCCCCCGGAATTTACCACCTCCGTTTCCGTAAAAAACCCGGCACAGCCGTTTCGCATGCGGATTAAATGCTCATTACCGATGAAGCCGTCGAAATGAAAGAAGAAGAGGTAGGTCTCCCCCTGGCGCGCAAAGCGTTCGATTTCGATATCGTACCGGATCGTCTCGCCCGGTTTGGGAAGGCCCCGGAAAAAGTCAACCGTGGCATCGAGAAGCCGATAAGACCGCTCTCCTTTTACCTTGAGATCAATTCCCATATAGGCGCACAAAAAAAGATCGGCCTGTCCCGCTTCAACGGATATGCAAACAGGCGCGTGGCCGCCGTCCAGATACCAGGCATCGGGCAGCACATCGTGCTCGGTGACGATTTTTCCCGGCCCCGGCTCCCCCTTGGTTCCCTCGATGGAAAGAATCCGGTCCACCAGCATCAGCGGTTGATCCGGAAGGCGGACCCGGGCGCGATAGGTGTCCACCGGCGCAAAGAGCGGCCCCAGAACCTTTTCCGCGGAGCCGGTGGCAAATTCCAGGCACATCTCTCTTGAAAAGGCGGGAAGCGGTCCCGGGGAATGGCCGGGAAGCGGTTCCGGGGAGTCCAGACCTGAATCCGGAGGGGTGTCGCCGGGCAACGGCGGCTTAAATTCGGCCGGACTTGCGGCTGCAGGCGGGGTTCCGGAAATCAGCGCCTCAAACAGGCGCATCTGGTAGGCATAGGTTTCCGCATACGACCGGGTCAATTCATTTGAAAATTCCAGAAATTTTTCGTGTGCCTCGGCCGTTGCGGCGGCCTGCTTCTCAAACGATGTAATGACATGCCAAAAGGGGCTTGCGGGTGCATCCGTGTCCGGGGGGGACTCATCGGTGGATTCGGCGAATACTGATCCGGGAGAATTTTCGATGGCCGCACCGGCGGGAACGGGAATTGTTTCCGGAGAGGCCGGCGGAATTTTTACGGCCGGAGGAACCGCCGGTTGCATCACCGGAATTCGAAGGATATCCCCCACCGGCCGGATCAGCATGCGGCTCGCCTTTATTCCCGCCGCGATACCGGCATTCGGCGGAAAGGCGGCATCTGCGTACAAATATGCCAGGTCAACCGGAATCCTCGCGGAAATGAGGGTGGCCAGAAATTTTAAGACACTCAAGGATTCGTTTTCGCCCCGGGTACTTGCGGAGACGCAGAGGTGCGGTTTCCCCTCCAGAATGCGGTCAATCATTCGGGAGCAGGAGTTATGCGGCCCCATTTCAAGAAAGACGCGGACGCCATCCGCGTAGGCCTTGCGGATGGTTTTGGGAAAATCAAAGCCGTAGCGGGCCTGGTCCAATATGGACTGGGCGGCCCCATCGCTTGTCGGCTTGTGGCTGTCCCCCAGGGCGCAGCTATAAAACCGGATGCCTTCCGGGGGAGAGGTGGGAAAAACGTGAAGTTCCCGATAGGCCCCGGCAACCGGCGTAACGGCGTCACAGTGTACGGTCACCACGCCCTCGACATACACGGCCTCTCCGCCGAGGTCCTTGAGGGCCGCCAAAACGCTGTCTCTCAAGCCGCCGATGACGCATTCATCGGGCGTATTGACGATGAGGAGGCGGGTCCGCCGGTATTTTTCAAGGAGTTGACGGACGACATTCGCGGGCCGGTTGACGGCCGCGACATACCAGTCAAAGGGATCCGAAGCGGGAATTTGCCAGGCGCTTCGGGCCGCCAGGCAGGAGCCGGCCAGCTGGGTCGAAAAAAGATCGCTCGATCGCATTCGCGCCAGCATCTCTCCCCGGTCTTTCCATGCCCCCAAGGCAAAATTGCCGACCGTTTCCCCGAGGCTGTAACCGATAACGGCTTCGGGGCGAATGTCAAACCGGCGGATGAGATCGGACATCATCCCCCCGTACACCACCTGACCGAATATCAGGTGCAGGGGGTCGGCCGACAGAAGATCCCGGGCCTCCATTTCCCATCCGCTCTCCCAGGAAAGCCGCTGGGGGACGTAGAAGCGGGGAAGCATCTGGGTTTTCAGCTCTCCGGTCCGATCGCTCATGGACCGCATCACCTCCGGCCATCTGACAGCGGTTTCCCGGCCCATGCCGACCCAGTGATTGCCCGATCCGGGAAAGACAAAGGCGATTTCACCCGAATGCCGCATGGGGGCAGGGGAGAAGCGAACGCCGCCCCACCGGGACATCGTCCGGGCGGTTCGGGATTTCACCGCAGTTTTTGCCTCTTCAAGACTCGTGTGCAATTCGGCAACGGATTCGGCCACGATGGTGACGGCCAGTTTTTTCCCTGAGCCCGCTCCGTTTTGATGAAACCAGTTACGGGCGGCGGCATCCATCGATTCGTCGGAAGCTGTCGCGGGGGGAAACCGCCCGGAAAGGGCGTCCAGGCCGGAAAGGAGCTCGGTGGTATCATCGCCCGTTATCACGAAGAGGCCTCGGGGAAGGTCCCCGAGGGGGCGGGTTTTTTCCCGGAGGCACTTGTTCCCGGGCGAAATTGTTTTTCCGGCGGCGGAGGCCGGAGGGTCCGACAGGAGCACGTGCATGCAGTTGCCGTCGGTGGTGAAGGCGGAGACGCAGGCCGTCCGGGGACCTTCCACCCGATTGTGTACCCAGTACTGGGGGTAGGCGGGAATGAAGAAACGGGTTTCATCCCATATCCCAGCCGGAGGGGTAACAAACCGGCCGGTCGGAGGGAGGATTTCCTGGTAAAGACAAAGGCAGGTTTTTACCACCGAGGCGAGCCCTGAAACCGCCCCCGTGTGGCCGGTAACGGGCGCGAGAGCGCCGATGGCGATCCGTTCGGAATCGTCCGGGAGGTCCTTGCCTGTAAAAGGGAAGGCGGTGAGCGCTTCTCCCTCGGCCCGGTCCGTCACCGCATTTCCCCATCCCGACATCTCAAAAAGCTCGATGCCCGGGGAAGTCGAACTTCCAGGGGAAGCGGTGCTTCCCGCAGGGGACGCACAGGCCGCCAGGGATCTTTTCAGGGACCGGGAAAAGGCCTCCTTCGAAAAGCTTTTAAAATCGGTTTCCCCGGAGGCGCCGCCAATGGCGTTTATGACCCCGTATATCCGGTCCCCGTCCCGCAGGGCCGAATCCAGCCGTTTTACGACCAGGGCAACGGCGCCTTCCCCGGGCAGGGTGCCGGCGGCATTTTTATCAAACGAGAAAACCTCATCACCGTCAGCGTAAGGCGTTATTTCGTGGTTCAACATCATCTGACGCAGATCGCCCGTCATCTCAACGGCTCCGATCAGCATCGCATCGGCTTCCCGAAGTTGCAGCCTTCGAATGCCGATCTCAAGCGCTTTTAATCCCGAGGCCTCCTCGCAGGAAACAACGAAACCGGGTGCGCCGAAACGAAATTCCTTTGCGATCCGGCTGGCCACCATGCTCCCCAGTGCCCCCAGTACGCCCGCCGAAGTGAGTGGCGGTGAGCACCCCGCTTTCAATTCATTTCGAGGCGTCTCATTGAGTTCGCCCGAAAGCGGGAGCGGCAAAAGGCCCGCCGATGCGGCCCATCGCAGATGATAATTGGTCGCCTCCATGTCAAACCCCATGCCGATAATGACGCCCATGCCGGGCCGGTCCGCTCTCGGAGGAAGTCCGGCATCGGTGAGCGCCTCGGCGGCGACTTTTAACATCAGCAGATGCTGGGGAATGATGTCCGGGATTTCATTCGGCGGAATATGAAATTGCCCCACTTCAAGCGGGACGGAATCGAGAAAGGCGCCCTTTCTCCCGGTTCCCCCCAATACCTCATTCCCATGCGCGTCCATTCCCTTCCATCGATGGGAGGGGCGGTCGATAAAGGCGGGTCGCCCGTTAAATACCGATTCCTGAAATTGCCGCAGATGCGTCAATGGCCCGATGGTGGCGGCCATTCCCACCACGGCGACCGGCTCATCCGCTGAGATTGCGGCCGGAGCGGTTTCGGAGGGAAGGGCATTTTCCTTTTCTCCCAGCCATTCCTCCACCAGGAGATGGGCGTTGATGCCGCCGAAACCAAAGGCGCTGACAGCGGCGCGACGGGGGGTGGTTGTATCCCGTTGGAGCCAGGGACTTGCCTCGGTCTGAACATGAAAGGGGCCGTTTTCAAGCGGACTGCCCGCCGGCGGGTTTCGATGATGAAGGGTCGGGGGCAGCGTGCCGTGTTTCAGGGCCAGCAGGATTTTAATGAGCCCGGCGGCGCCCGCAGCCGTCAGAAGATGCCCGATCATCGATTTGACGGACCCGATGGCGCACTGGTGTTTTCGCCAGCCGGTTTCCCCCCAGAGCGCTTTCAGGCTTTCCAGCTCCGTGGTGTCCCCGACCGGAGTTCCGGCGCCGTGGCACTCGATCAGATCTACGTCTCGGGGGGACCAACCGGCCTCCGCGTAGGCCTGGCGCATGGCCCGGAGCTGACCTTGCGCATCGGGGGCGAGAAGATTTCCGCCGATATCGTTTGAAAGGCCGATGCCGCGAATAAGGCCGTGAATCCGGTCTCCATCGCGTCTCGCGTCATCCAGCCGTTTTAAAACAAGGATACCGCAGCCTTCTCCCACCATGAGACCGTCGGCGGCGGCATCAAAGGGGGCGCAGCGGCCTGTCGGAGAAAGCGCCCTCAGCTGACTGAAACCGATTTGCGTGTAGAGGCAATCCGGCCGGGAAACGCCGCCGGCGAGCATCATGTCGGCCCGGTGGCTCGCGAGTTCATCGCAGGCCAGTTTAATCGAAAAGAGGGAAGAGGCGCAGGCTGCGTCCAGGGTATAGGTGCCGCCTCCCAGTCCCAATGCCCTGGCGAGAATGGCGGCGGGAAAACCGGTTACCCTGGCGCCGAGTGCACCGGTTCCGGAGAACGCGGGATTTTTATGAGCCGGTTTCACCTGCGCACCGGTTGTTTCCACAATCCTTTTTTCCATGGCCCCTGCCAGCACCGAGCGGGAGACCGTGGACGCGGTTTCCGTCGGCAGGGCAATGGCGGCCAGAATGACGCCGGTTGTTTCCCGGGGCAACCGCGTCGTATCGCGGTTCGGTCTGACGTCTCTCAGAGCGGCCCGGCCGGCATGAAGCACCAGATGATACAGGGGATCCAGTGTTTGAACGACTGACGGATCGAGATGAAATCCGCCGGCGTCCAATGTGAAATCGCGAATGAGGCAGGCCCGGCCATGGAACGCCTTGTCCGGTCCGGCCTCGTTGTCGATAACGCTGTTTACCGCCACAATCCACCGCTCGGCGGGAACATCGTCCGTCGCATCGATCTTGCCGGCAATATTGCGCCAGTATTGGCCGGCATCGGCGGCTCCCGGGAAAATCCCGGCCAGGCCGACGATGGCTATGGAGGGTCTCTTTGTCATTCGTAATTAATTGGCTTTACTTGAAAATTCATTTTCCCCTTCTTTTCCATGCCTCATTTTTCATGATGAAACAGGATTCCCTCTATAACCGAGGATGACCGATAAGGCAAGGAGGAGCGTATTCCGGTCCGGAGCTATCGCATGTGACCTAACCCCGGCGACGGGACTTTTTTCAGTACCCCCTTGAGGGGTATAAGTGCCTTAAGGCACTAACGCTGGCGAAGCATTCCATGTTTTACATGCGAAGAAAACAGGGCCGGTCGGTGTTCACCGCTATCCCCTCCTCGATCAGATCCAGGACGGTTTGTTTTTCCTCCGGAAATTTGTAGCCCTCGTAACTCAGGGAGAGCAGTTGCCCGCCCCGGCGGTTTTTCCAGTAATTACCGGAATGGTCAAAACAGACCCGTGATGTCACATTCAGTTCCGCCATGGTCACTTTAAGCTCGTTGAGGTGTTCGCCGGCGGACTGCATTTCGAATTCATTGCCGGTCAATTCGTCGTAAAGGGGCGTTCCGACCCACGCATGCAAGGGCCGGGAGCGAATATAGTGGGGATCGATGGCGTTCAACACGGCTGCGGTGTTTTGGGCGTGAGCTTCCCAGAGCGATCTTCCACCCAGTCCGGGCATCCAGTATTCGGATAGCTGAAATCCGGCTTCCTTGGCCTTTTGGCCCCCCCGGATGTGGACATCACCGGTGGCGCCTTTCCGGATCTTTTTAAGAACGGTGTCATCTCCGCTTTCAAGTCCGACATGCACCCGGTCAAGACCCGCCTGATAAATGGCCTTGAGCTCTTCCAGGGATTTTTTCATCAGCGTTTTGGATCGGGAATAGGACGTGACCCGCTCCAGGGAGGGAAAGGTGGCGCGCAAATGGCCGAGGACTTCCACTAAGTGACCGGTTTTCATGATGAGGCTGTCGGCGTCCTGTAAAAACGCGGTTCTCGCCCCGGACAGGAGCCAGTGGTAGATCATGGAAAAGCCCTCATGATCATTCAGATCGGGATGCTGCCGGATGAGGCTGAACGCGGCCTCCCGGGTGATGCCGCCATCGCCCCCCAACTTCCGGGATATCTCCCGCAGGTCGTAGCAAATGGCGGCCATGGCGTTGATATCCCGCTTAATCTCCGCGACGGAGCGCAGTTCGAATTTCTCCGTTTTGTACATTCCGCAAAACGTGCAGTGGTTCCATGGGCAGTTGCGCGTCAGTCGTACCAGTAAAGAATGACTGCCACCCTCGCTGGGAGGACGGTAAACGCCGGTTTCAAAACTATACTTTTGTGCAGTTGAAAAAGTCATGACGACTCCTAATGATTGACCGGGACATCTCCGAATTGCCGCTGCCGCCGGGCTCAAATAATATCGAGATACCGCGTCGGATCGGGAACTCCGGCTTCCTCAAAACCTTGTTTCCGCAAAACACAGCTGTCGCACCGGCCGCAGGCCAAACCGCTTTCCGAGGGGTCGTAACAGCTGTGGGTCAGGGAATAATCCACGCCGAGATCGACGCCTTTGCGAATGATTTCCGCCTTGGTCAGGTGCAGAAGCGGTGTGCGAATCCGAATTTTTTCCGGTCCCTCAACACCGGCTTTCGTGGCGAGGTTGGCCATTTTTTCAAAGGCGTCGATAAAGGCGGGACGGCAATCCGGGTATCCGCTGTAATCGATGGCATTGACACCGATGAAGATATCGAAAGCGCCGATCACTTCGGCCCAGGCCAGGGCCAGCGAGAGGAAAACCGTATTTCGGGCCGGCACATAGGTAACCGGAATCTGATCTGAAAGAGCGCTCATATCTCTTGACTTGGGGACCGCTATATCATCCGTCAACGCGGAGCCGCCGATTTTTCGAAGATCGATATCCAGCACCAGATGCCTTTTGGCGCCGTAAAAACGGGAGACGTTGCCGGCGGCGGTGAGCTCATAGGCGTGACGCTGGCCGTAGGAGAAGCTGAGGCTGTAAATATCGAAGCCTTCCATCTGAACGATTGCCATAACCGTTGTTGAATCGACGCCGCCACTTGAAAGTACAACCGCTTTTTTCATTCGCTGCCTTCCTTCGAGGGGTTGGTTTTTGTTTGTTAAACACCCCGGTCGATATGGGGCCAGATTATTTTATGCAACTGCAGGTGAAGACGCACCGCAAGCCCGGCTGAAAGAATCCAGTCCGCGAGCAAATCGGGCGCCAAGGTCTTGTGAGCCGGTGAAAACAGCACATGGTCCGGCGGCAGATATTCCGGAACCCGTTCCAGGGTGCTCACGGCAAAGTCAAAATCATGGCGATCGGAGATGACGAACTTGAGCTGATCCCGAGGGGTTAAAGAGAGGAAATTCGGATAATGATTTTGGTGGCTTTCGTTACTGGAGGGGCACTTGACATCGACAATTTTCACACATCGCAAATCGATATTTCCGATCTCCAGACTTCCGTTGGTTTCCAGCAGCACTTCAAACCCCTTTTCCAGGAGGGTCGCGACCAGAAGGGGCGTTTCCGGTTGAACAAGGGGCTCCCCGCCGGTTATCTCCACGAGGCGACAGGAAAAACCGCTTATTTTCTGTAGCACCTCGGATACCGGAAATACCGTTCCGTCATCATAGGCGTAAGTGGTATCGCAATACCGGCATCGCAAATTGCAGCCGGTCAGGCGGACGAACACACAGGGTCTTCCGGCATGAAGGGATTCGCCTTGAATACTGAAAAAAATTTCATTAATCCGAAGTGTCATAAGCGGGGTTTTAGCAGCGGGAGGATTTTTTGTAAAGCGGCCCCTTGAAATAAAAGAAGCACGGAGTCCGCCTGGGGCGTCCGTGCTTTTTAAGAGAGCAACCTCTCGACGGTATCTTGTCATGCTCATCAATGGAGGCATAACCGGTTTGCTACCTACAGGGTGAACTCGTATTCCTTTAGGGTTTACCCTACCTTCATATAAATATCATGGGGCAATGAGTAATAGAGAACCGATTCGCTGTTGGTAAAGGGGAATTCTTCCATATATTGTCTGTTGTCCTGAAACCGGCACTCGAAACATGCCCAGGAATCCCATGACTTGTTGATCGCAAAATCAAGGCAATTACAGTAATGCGGGCAGAAAATGTTACGCTCTCCTTTTTTCGGTGAAGGATTCGGGTGGTTTCCCGAACGACGCTTGAGGTTAGCAGCCTTTGTTTTTAGCTTTTCACCCATATCACACCTCCTTGTATCGAGTTAAGGTTGAATTCAGAGAGATACGATTCCCCTCCCTTTACCTCACCGCTGTAATTGCGAAAAATGGCTGAATGAATATTACCGGCCGTTTTTGCTTTTCCTCACATTATGGCTTCAAGATCCAAATTACCATACGGTAATCACCCCATATATTTGATGAGATCACCCTATTTGAATTTCCATATTAAAAGTTCGCAAGCGATTCCGGTTCAATTGCGAGAGATAAATTCTCATATTGAATTTGTAAGGCGCTCCGAGGTATATGACGCGCAAACTTCATCGACCCTTATTCCAATAACCTGTTGACAATAGGATTTTTCCCGCTGTAACCTTAAGCCATTTGCGTTTGCCGGCCGCTCCGCCGGCCAACGCTTGTCGTGCGACTCTTTCAGCAAACATAGATGATACCGCCGTTGTAAGACGTTTTTCCGCAATAGAAACAGGTTATACAGTTTATAAGGAGGGATATATGGCATTCAAAAAAGATAAACAGACCCCATCCGCCTATTCCTATCGACTTCTGATAAAGGATTTGCTTCGCTTTCCGCTCGTATTTTCGGGTGATCAGGAAATCGTGTATCGCGACAGGATTCGGTATACGTATGCCGTTTTTGCCCAACGGATCGCTAGACTCGCCAACCTGTTGACGCTGATCGGGGTAAAACCGGGGGATACGGTGGCGATGATGGACTGGGACAGTCATCGGTATCTTGAATGCTATTTTGCTGTTCCGATGATGGGTGCTGTTTTGCATACGGTAAATATTCGGCTGTCGCCGGATCAGGTGGTTTACACGATCAACCACGCCGAGGACGATGTCATTCTCGTGAACACGGATTTTCTGCCGATGATCGAAAGCGTGAAGGATCGGTTTGAAACGGATAAAAAGATCATATTGCTGAGCGATGCGGCGCCTCACCCGTCTTCCGATCTCATGATTCACGGAGAATATGAAGACCTGCTTGAAAAATCCGGTGACCGGTTTGATTTCCCCGATTTCGACGAAAACACGGTTGCGACCGTGTTTTACACCACCGGTACCACCGGCAGACCCAAGGGGGTTTATTTCAGCCACCGCCAGTTGATGCTGCACATCTTCGGGCTCATTTCCGGGCTTTCTGGATATAAGAGCCAGTTCACGGTTCAATCCGACGATGTTTACATGCCCATGACCCCGATGTTTCATGTGCATGCTTGGGGTTTGCCTTATATGATGACGGCGCTCGGCGCAAAGCAGGTATATCCGGGAAAGTATGATCCCGAAATATTATTGAAGCTTGTTGGCTTGGAAAAAGTGACGTTTTCCCACTGCGTTCCTACCATCCTGCATATGCTTTTAAATTCGCCGCTCATCAACGAGATAGATGTCAGCGGGTGGAAAATGGTTATTGGCGGCTCCAGTCTGTCAAAGGGGCTTTGCAGGGCCGCGATGGAAAGAGGGATCAACCTCGTCACCGGATACGGCCTCTCTGAAACCTGCCCCGTGATGACGCTGGCCTTATTGAAGCCCCACATGCTGAACTGGAGCATGGACGAGCAGATTGAAGTCCGATGCCGGACGGGACTCCCGACGCCTCTTGTGCATGTGGAAATTGTCGATCCGGTGGGAAATCCTCTGCCGCATGACGGCCTTTCCGTCGGCGAGGTGGTGGTGAGAAGCCCCTGGCTGACCCAGGGGTACCTGAAAGAGCCGCAGTTGAGTGAAAAATTATGGAGAGACGGTTGGCTTCGAACGGGCGATATCGGTTCTTTCACGGAAGATGAGTACCTGCAGGTAACGGATCGAATCAATGATGTCATAAAGACAGGAGGCGAGTGGGTGTCATCGCTTGAACTGGAGGATATCATCAGTCAGCATGAGGCCGTCAGCGAAGCCGCGGTCATTGGTGTTCCGGATGACAAATGGGAAGAAAGACCGATGGTCCTGGTGGTGCTGAAGGAAGCGTACAGGGAAAAGGTGGATGAGAATGAACTGAGAGCGTTTTTTGTTCAGGCCGCTGAGAAGGGGCGTATTGCCCGGTATGCCGTGCCCCATAAAATTCTCATTGTGGATGTCATCTCCAAAACAAGCGTCGGAAAACTGAATAAAAGAAGCCTGCGCAATCAGATGGGGATGTAGTTACAACCCCGATAAATTCCAATGCATACCGGCTTGACCGATGCCGGTGCATTTATTATGCACCTCAAACGCAAAAAGACCGATAGCGTGAAAGGAAATTGAATCAAATGTTGATTATTGAAATACTGGCCCGGAATGCGCGACGCTACGGGGGTGAGGCGGCGCTTGTCGAACGTGATCCGGCCAAAGAGAGCCGACGGCAGATCACCTGGCGGGAATTTGACGACCAGGCAAACCAGGTGGCCCAGGCATTGATCAAAAAAGGAATCCAAAAAGGAGACCGGGTGGTTCACCTGATGATGAACTGTTTGGAGTGGCTGCCGATTTATTTTGGAATTCTCCGAACCGGCGCCTGGGCGGTCCCTATCAATTTCCGGTTTGGGGCTGAAACCATCCGCATGTGCGTTGAAACCGCCGGGGCGAAAGCGATTTTTTTCGGTGAAGAATTCATTGAACGCATCAACGCCATTAAGCCCGATATGGACAGAACGGTTGAAAACTATATTTTTATCGGTCCGGAGGCACTGCGGCCCGATTACACGATAGATTATAACCGGGTTATAGCAAATGAAGCCCCCCTGGATCCGAGGGTGCCGATTGAAATCACGGATGAGGCAGCTATTTATTTTACTTCCGGCACCACCGGCACTCCCAAAGGCGCTTTGCTGACGCACCGGAATCTGGAAGCCTCCTGTTATGTCGAAAACAGACATCATCTCCAGACAAAAGAAGATAATTTCCTTTGCCTTCCTCCCCTGTATCATACCGGCGCCAAAATGCACTGGTTTGGAAATTTTATCGTGGGAGCCAAGGCGGTCATTTTGAAAGGTATCAAACCCAAGTGGATTTTAAGTGTCATTTCAGAGGAAGCGGTAACGGTGGTATGGCTCCTGGTGCCGTGGGCGCAGGATATCCTTCTCGCCATCGAGACGGGTGAAGTGAATCTGAATGAGTATAATTTATCCCAATGGCGGTTGATGCACATCGGCGCGCAACCGGTTCCCCGCAGCCTAGTAGAGGAATGGAAACGGGTGTTCCCTCACCACGAATACGATACCAACTACGGCCTGACCGAGACAACCGGGCCGGGGTGCGTTCATCTGGGGATTGAAAATCCGCATAAGGTCGGCGCGATCGGACTTCCCGGCTTTGATTGGGAAACGGCCATCGTGGATGAAAATCAAAACCGGGTGGATAGGGGAAAGATAGGGGAGCTGGCCATCCGGGGGCCTTGCGTGATGCAGGGTTACTATAAGAACCCCAAAGCCACGGCCGAAGCGCTAAAAGATGGGTGGCTTTTGACGGGTGATATTGCACGGGAAGATGAGGACGGATTTATCTGGCTCGTGGACCGGAAAAAAGACATCATCATAACGGGCGGTGAAAATATTTATCCGGTGGAAATCGAGGAGTTTCTGCAGGCCCATCCCAAAATTCAGGATGTAGCGGTCATTGGTCTTCCGAACCAGCGGCTGGGAGAAATTGCGGCGGCGGTCATTCAGGTGAAACCGGGGCAGATGTTGGAAACCGATGAGGTGAACACCTTCTGTCAGAAGCTTCCGCGATACAAACGCCCGCGGCAGATTCTCTTTGGTGAGGTGCCGCGAAACCCAACCGGAAAAATCGAAAAGCCAAAGATGCGAAAGCAGTATGCCGGTATCGCCGAAAGTTTTAAAAACGACTAGGAATCGCTGGTATCAACCGTTTCGGGTTGCTTCGATATTCCCATCAACCGGGTTTTGAACCCGCCGGTTGAAAGTGCGGAGAGGATTTGACCGACGTGCTCACTTCCGCGGGTGATCAGTATGAACTCCACCTCGGCCGACTGAAGCGGCAGGCTGGTAAAAGAGCGCTGGTGGTGCACTTCAACAATATTGGCGCCGGCTTCCCCGATACATCGGGTGACTTCGGCGAGCGCTCCCGGAACATCTCTTACTTCGACGTGAAGGCGGATCATGCGGCCCGAGTGGACGAGGCCGCGCTTTATGATTGAGGCGAGAACCAGCGGATCGATGTTCCCCCCGCTAAGGACAAGACCGATTTTTCGGCCTGAGAATCGTTTCCGATGCTTGATCAGGGCCGCCAGTCCCGTCGCACCGGCACCTTCCACCACCGTCTTTTCCATGTCCAGCAGGATGCGGACGGCGGATTCAATCTCCGGCTCATTCACCAGGAGAATGTCGCTGACTCCTTGCCGAATGATCGGCAGGGTTTTTTCCCCCGGCGCCTTAACGGCGATTCCTTCCGCGATACTTAATCGGCCGCAGTGAATCGGTTCGCCGGCGAGGGCCTGTTTCATGGAGGGGAATCGGCTGGTCTGTACGCCCACGATTTCAATATCCGGGTGGATACCGTGCGCCGCAACGGCAATGCCGGAAATCAACCCCCCGCCGCCGATCGGGACGATTAGCACTTCCAGATCGGGGTGACGGCTGAGGATCTCCAGTGCGATGGTGCCCTGACCCGCGATAATTTTTTCATCGTCATAGGGGTGAACCAGCGTCAGATTCCGTTCTTCAGCGAGCCGTTTCGTATGTTCCGCGGCTTCCGCCAGCGTCTCTCCGAATAAGATCACTTCAGCGCCAAATCCCCGGGTATGCTCCACCTTGATATTGGGTGTATAGCGCGGCATGACAATGGTGGCGGGAATGTCCAGCTTTTTGGATCGGTAGGCGACTGCTTGCGCGTGGTTGCCGGCCGACATGGCGATGACGCCCTTTTTCCTGTCCCGCCGGGGAAGAGAGTCCAGCTTCACGAGTGCGCCGCGCTCTTTGAATGAACCGGTGAACTGCAGATTTTCGAATTTCAAAAACACCTTTGCGCCGGTAAGCACGGAAAGTTTTTCCGAGAAGTGACACCGCGTGTCGCTGATCTCTCCGCGAAGGATATCTGCTGCCCGGTGAATGTCTTTCAGGGTAACCGGCATGGTGTCTTATTTCTTTTTCCCCATATGGAGTAAAAGAGAAACGGCTTCCAACGCAAGGGAGTATCCATGAGCGCCAAAACCGGAAATCTGTCCGGTTGCCACACCGGCAACAAAGGAGTGGTGCCGGAAGGGCTCTCTCTTGTAAATATTGGAAAGATGAATCTCGACGATCGGAATATCGAGCAGCAGGAGCGCATCCCGAATGGCGACACTCGTGTGCGTATAGGCGCCGGGATTGATGATGAGCGCGTGGTTTTTCCCGAGCGCGGCCTGAATACGGTCCACAATGGCGCCCTCGTGATTCGATTGGAACGTCTCAACGGCCAGCCCCCGTTGATGTCCCAGTTCTCGAAGCGTGGTATCGATAGCCGCCAGCGTTTCTTTTCCGTAAACTTCCGGTTCCCGTTTTCCCAGCATATTGAGGTTCGGACCATGAATCACCAGAACTGAAAAGGGGGTTGTTTCTTGAGCCATGCCGTCTTCCCTATGATACGGTTATGGATTCTTGCGGTAGAATCCGAACTTCTTACTCCTTACTCCTTACTCCTTACTCCTAACAATAATAGATTTCAAATATTTTAGGTAAGTTTTTCCCGGAATCCATCGATGGTCTTTTTATAGTCGGCGCTGCCGAAAATGGCGGAACCGGCAACGAAAACATCCGTTCCGGCTTCGGAAATCTCTTTGATGGTTCGGAGATTGACGCCGCCATCCACCTGAATGAGCGTGGCCAAGTTCTGATCGGCAATCATTTTGCGAACGCATTGAATCCGTTCAAGTGTGTTGGGGATAAAGGCCTGGCCTCCGAATCCGGGGTTGACGCTCATGATCAGAACAAAATCAAGCATCTCCAGGACCCACTCCAGGGAAGAAAGCGGGGTGGCGGGGTTTAAGGCCGCGCCGGCTTTCACCCCGGCTTCTTTTATCATCTGAAGGGTCCGGTTCAAGTGAACGCAGGCTTCAACATGAACCGATATATAATCCGCGCCGGCCGAGGCAAAATCCGAAATGTATCGATCCGGATTTTCGATCATCAAATGGACATCCGCGGGCAGTGTGGTCGTTTTTTTAACCGCCTCCACCACAATGGGTCCCATGGTGATATTGGGCACGAAATGGCCATCCATGACATCCACGTGTATCCAGTCTGCACCGGCGTGTTCGACGGCCTTAACCTCATCACCGAGTTTTGAAAAATCAGCGGACAATATGGAAGGTGCAATTAATTTCATAGCGAAGCTCTCCGATTATATTCTGATAAAAGATTAAGATAACTTGCGTAACGCATACACCTTTTAGCTGGAAATGAAAACCCCTCCGATAGAACAAAGGAACTTGGAAGATTCCATTATGCCGTTTACAGGAGGCAGACCGACTCGGTTTCTAAAACCGAGTCGGTCTTTCGAGATGGTCACAAACGGTATTTCGAAAATATCCAAGTCCCTTAGTACGTGGCAGTGATGGCCGATAAATCAAAATCCTTTGTAAGCACCAGTTCATCGTCATGGAAAAGAAGGAGAGTGCTATTGTCGGAATCCGGCACAAAAAACCAGATTTCTTCTCCCGGTTTCAGAAAATCATCATATAAATCGAAAGTGGTTCCGAAGGTGTTGAGTTGTAATTTAATGTGACTGTTTAAAAAACCATCTTCAAGCCGGTAGCTGAAGAGCTTCAGCCGCGGGGCCGTCGGTATGGTAACGGCATTTTCGTCGGGCGCCCGGTTGATCACCAGATTAACGACCTCATTTTCTTCGACACGGTGGCCGGGTGCGGGTTCCTGATAGACAATCCCATCGGGTCGATAGATCCTATCCTTTCTTTTGGTAATATTGCCCAGGCGCAATTTACAGTTATCCATCAACAACATGGCATCTTCCAAAAGCATGCCGGTTAATTCCGGCATGGCATATTCCCGGGGCCGCGCGCCCCCGCTGACAAGAATATTCACACATCGGTCGCGTTTGGTTTTCGCTCCCGCCCCGGGGGACTGGGCCATTACCACATCATTATTGAATTGGGCCGAATACGTTATAGCGACATCTCCGCTGCATAGGCCGTTTTCTTCAAGGACAATGCGGGCCTGTTGTATCGAAAGCCCCTTAAGATCCGGGGCGAACAGGGTGAGGGAGCCATTGGAGAGCACCAGTCTGACATCACGCCCTTTTTTGACTTCGATACCGGATTCGGGTTCCTGGCGAATCACATAATATCGCGGAACATCGTCACTATATTCCGATTTCGACACCTTGATGTTCAATGACAGATCCGAGAGAATTTCGAGGGCGGGAACCACGTGTATTCCCTTAAGGTCGGGAACCGTCACCCTGTCCGATCCCTTGAGAAAAACGGCCAGGGTGAGATAGGTGCTGATACCCGCGATTCCCACAAAAATGATGAGCAGAAAGCTCATTCGAAATAAGCGTTTAATCATTATCGATGCCGGATCCGGCGAAGCCGGAAGTAAAAAATCTCAATATTAAGTTTCAAGCTTCAAGATGCAAGTGCTATTTGATGCAGGCTCCGAAAAAGTTGCCGGATGATTAAAAGTCGATATTAAGGGAAAGATGAAACCCGCCCGGGACAGGACCGAGCAACATAACGGGGGATGCCTGGCGTTTCAACTGTTCAATAAAATCTATTTTTTCCCGGCGGTTATATTTATGCGCGCTGCTAACGGCGCTATAGAGGGTTCCGGAATACACGCCGATTTCAGCAAAAGAGATAACCCCTCCCAGCCATGGCATATTCTTATCAAAGGCCTGCCAGGCGGAGGCTGCAAGGGCAACGTTCAGCAAAAAGGCAATCGTTGCATCCCGGGGGCGATCGCAGTAGAGGTGCCCGGCTCCGGGTAGAATGGATAAAAAGCCGGCCAGGTTTGGGCTTTTCCTTTCGATGGCATCGGTGGTTTCAAGTGCGGACAAGATCTTTTCGGACTGGAATTTCTCACGCCCCTCCCGGCTGAGGGCATGAAACGCAATTTTTGCCTTTTCCCACTCCGCCATTTCGATCATGAGCCACGCCAGTCGATGCCAGGCTTCGTCTCTGACGGCCGGTTCCGTGGCGGAATGTATCAGTTGTCGCAGGCTGACGATAGCGCCCTCCATATCGTTTAATCTGAACCGGCACTCCGCGATCATCAACGCTCCCCGGGAAACGAATTCTCCATCGCTTTGCCTTTCAACCAGCCGGCTGAAACCCTTTTGTGCCTCCTGAAAATGATTGAGTTTAAAAAAGGACAGGCCGATCTGAAACAGGGCGCTTTCCACGCGATCGTCATCCGGGAAAAAATAAATAAACCGGTTCCATTCCGCTGCGGCCTGCTCGAAATGACCTTCGGCAAAAAGGCGTTGCGCATATCGAAATTGGCTGTCGGCATCGATGGTGAGGGGGGCGGCGGACGCCATATGAGGGAAGTATAAAAGGGAACACAGGATAGCTGGAATTAATACCGAAAGAAGGATCAATCGGCGCAAAGTGGTATCGGCAAACGCCTCCTTCATTTGGAAAACATTCATTAAAAAATCCTTGTTTTTTAAAAGGAATCAGTCAGCAAGACACTGAAATCGCGCGGTGAGCGGGTATCGTTTCACCGGCTCAGTTTTCGGTGACGCGAATCACCTCTTCAATGGTTGTGATGCCTTTCAGCACTTTTTGAAGCCCGTCATGCCGAAGCGTGGTCATCCGGTTGGATAGCGCTTCATCTTTGATCCGGTTGGCGTCATGAGTGCTGATCAGCATGCTTTTCAGCTTGCTGTTGAGTTCCAGGATTTCAAATATCCCGATTCGACCCCGGTAGCCGGCATGAAAACATTTCTCGCATCCCACGGCCCGGTAAATCGTTCGCCCGGCAACCGCTTCCGGTGACAATCCGATGCTTTTCAAGGCGGTGGAGTCGGGGATAAAGGGTTCTTTACAGGATTTACAGAGCACACGTACCAGCCGTTGCGCAACAATAGCGATGAGAGAGGAGGAAATTAAAAAGGGCTCCACCCCCAGATCGACCAGGCGGGTGATGGCGCTTGCCGAATCGTTGGTGTGCAGGGTTGAAAAGACCAGATGGCCCGTGAGGGCGGATTGGACGGCGATATCCGCCGTTTCCTTATCCCGGATCTCTCCGATGAGGATGACATCGGGGTCCTGCCGGACGATGGAGCGAAGGCCGCGGGCAAACGTCAGCTCGATTTTGGGGTTGACCTGAATCTGACTGATCCCCCTGAGTTGGTATTCCACCGGATCCTCGATGGTGATGATGTTGATATCCGGCGTGTTGATGCTCGATAACACGGCGTAGAGGGTGGTGGTTTTCCCGCTTCCCGTGGGCCCGGTCACGAGGATGATGCCGTTGGGGGATTTTACGAGCCGCGTTATCTGTTCCAAATTGTCAGGGGAGGGCCCGAGGTCGGGCAGTTGCAATACCACCGAGGTTTTATTCAGCAGCCTGAGAACCACCCGCTCTCCAAAAGTGGTGGGAATGGTGGACACCCGGACATCGATTTCCTGGTCTCCGATGCGCACTTCCAGTCGTCCATCCTGGGGAAGGCGTTTTTCGGCGATATTGAGCTTAGCCATTACCTTGATGCGGGAGATCAGCGCCATTTGAATCCACTTCGGCGGCGTCAGCATATCATAGAGAATGCCGTCAATCCGGTAGCGGACCTTAAAGCCGGTTTGGTGGGGCTCGATATGAATATCGCTGGCTCTTGATTTGATCGACTGGGAGATGATGTGATTGACCAGCTTTATGATCGGCGCATCGCTGGTGTCGTCCAGCAGGTCCGCCGTGTCTTCAAGCTCGCTGATGATGGTGCGGCTATCCTCTTCCATATCCTGAACGAGCTGTTCGGCCGAATCTCTTCGCAGGTCATAAAAGAGGTTGATGGCGGATAAAACGGCATCTTTTCGCGCCAGCACCACCTGGTAATCCGTCAATGCCAGCATGCCGGCCAAATCATCCATCGGCTGAAACGCGGCCGGATCATGAATGGCTATCATGGACTGCGCGTGCTTGCCCGATTCCAATGATGACTGCGTCTTCTGGAGCGGCACCATGAGAAATTTTTTCAGGAACTGAATCGGCACCGTATCGGCAAAGGCCGTGTTGACATGATCCAGGGGCAACTCTTTCTGAAAAGGGATGCCGTATTGAAGGCTCCAGGCGCTAAGGAGCTGATCCTCGGTGATCAGTTTTTTCTTGAGAAGAAGATGGCCGTCCACGCTGCCGCCCTCCGCGAGCAGACGGGATATTTCGGCCGTCGTTTCCCCGGAAAGCGCGTTGGCGTCTTTAAGTGCCTGAACAATCGATATTCGCTGCATAATCTCTTCTATTCCGGCTCAACCGGAGAAATACCCGAAGGGCTGCCGGGAGTTGCCGCCGGCATCGTTTCCTGAGTACCAAACATCTTTACATTGCCGTCCTGAACCAAATTGACCTCTTTTTGCTTTTGGGTCGCAATCGCCGCTGCTTCGGACGGATTTTTGATGACCCGGGGGGTTATGAAAATATAGAGATTGGTTTTCAGATTCGACTGCCCCATGGAACGAAAGAAACGCCCCAAAAACGGCACATCCCCAAGGCAGGGGACCTTGGTGACATCGTTGGAAAACGTGTCATCGATCAGCCCGCCGATGACAACGGTGCCCTGGTCCTGGACAATCACCATCGTATCCACCGATCGCTTGAAGGTGGTGGGTTTGGGGCTATCCGGATTCGGCGTTCCATCGAGGGCGGTCAATTCCTGAGATAATTTAAGGCGCACCTGCCCGTCCTTGTTGATCTGGGGCGTAATTTTAAGTGTCAGCCCCACATCCTTGTATTCATAGGAGGTGTAGGTCTCGCCGATGACGCTATTTGCGCTGGAGGAGCTTTTTGTCTGAAAGGGGATGTTTTTACCGACAACAATGGTCGCCTCTTCGTTATCCGTGGTCAGGATCTGGGGGGTTGACAGAATCCGCACATCCTTATCCGTCTGAAGCGCGTTGGCGATGGCCGTGAGGTTGGGAAGGGTGAGTGTCTGACCGCCGATATTGAGTTCAAACGGGCTGGAAATGACCCCCAGGGAGAGGCCGTTGGTGGCAACACCTGAAACGGTTGCAGTTGTCCCGGTCGTCGAGGTGCTGAAAAAATCCCCCGGCCCGACGCTGGTGCCCGAGCCGAAGGCGCCACCGATCCCCGCGGGTTGTCCATTGATATCGGTCGAGCCCAGCACCGACCATTTGACGCCGATGTTAAAGGCTTTGGTGACATTTACTTCCATCAGCAGGGACTCGATATATACCATGGATCTGGGGATATCGAGTTTTCGGATAATCTCTTCAAGCACCAGATAGTCTTCCGCGTCGGCCATGATAATGAGGCTGTTGGTGGCCTTGTCGGCGGTGATCCGAACATCGCCTGAAACAATCGGGGCCTCGGCCGGTTTTCCCCCTTCCTGTTTTCCGGTCGTCTGCTTTTTGGGGACCTCCTGAAGCACCTTGGCCAGGTCCTCGGCCGTGGCGTTACTTAGATAGTAGACCCGGATTTTCCCCTTGCCGCGCGGGGTCTCCTTGTCCAGGATTTCAACGAGCTTCTTGATGCGGACGGTGTCGTTTTCACTGGCCATGGTGATGAGGGTGTTGGTCCGCTCGTCTGAAACAAATTGGACGACATCGCGCGAAGCGGGATTTTTGGGGTCTTTTGTGGGACGAAAGATGGTTTGAAGATTTTTGACCATCTTTTCAGCGTCCGCATATAAGAGGGGGATGACGGAAATTTCCTGACCGATTCCCTGTATATCGATGATCTTCAGGATGTTCATCAACCGCCTGATATTGGAATACGCATCCGTCACAATCAGGGTATTGGTGGCGGGATATGAGAGAATGGCGCTGTTTTTCGAAATAAGAGGGGTAAACAGTTGCTTTATCTCGTTGGCATCGGCGAACTTCAACGGAATCAGCTGCGTGACGGTCTTATCTTCCGGCGCCTCCCCGGTGCGTGCCGTTCCTGCGTCGAAGTGGGTTTCAATATTCTTGGATCGCGCCTCCGGCATAGGGACGATTTTGGTGACTTCTCCCGCCGGTACCGTGGCAAATCCGTTGACTTCAAGGACGGATTCAAAAACGCGATACGCCTCGTCAATTGAAATTTTTGCCGGTGAGATAATGGTCACCTTTCCCTTTACCTGGTTATCCACGACAAAGTTTTTGCCGGTGAGCTCACTGATAAATTTGACCAGCACACCGATATCCACATCATTGAAATCGATGGTGACAAATTGCTCCTGCACCGGATCGGATGAAGCGGCAACGGTGCTTTTCCCAGGGGCCCGCGTTTGATTTTCCGCCGATGTTTGATCGGCCAACAAGTTAAAAACTGCGAGGAATACCACTATCCACAGGGGTGCTGTCCAACATCTCCAAGCCTTCATAAGATTCTTTCCATCTTTCTTTCTTATGGTGTTTAACATCACTATTTTATTTTATATTCAATGGTCTGATTCTGGCCTTTTCGTTTGATATCCACGGAGGCGCCGTCGGATGACTTTAAATTTTCATATAGTTTCAGCGCATCATCCACCGTTTCGATGGTCTTCCCGTCGACCCCGGTGATAACATCACCGTTGCGCAGTCCCATTCGACGGAAAAGAGAATTGGGTTTGACATCGTTGATCAGAAGTCCGTCCGGATTGCCGTCGGTGAGGTTGGGCTCAATTTTGGCTTCCCCCATGAGTTGGCCGATATTTCCCATGGCGGATTCGATTTGTGCGCGCTGAAGGGTAATCCGCCGCTTCGACACCGCGCCCGCACTATCATCCGGGGTGGCATCGGGTGGATGCGCCGGGGCGGGACCCGGGGCAGGCATGGGAGGACGGTTTCCAAACGGAGGCGCCGCGGATTGACTGACCGGCTTTTGTATTTCCAGAATCTCATCTTTCCCCGCAACCGTGAGAATCACCTTTTCACGGAGAATTCGCTTCAGGGAAGCTCCCGATACCGTATCCCCGACCCGATAGAGGTTTTGATGCCGTTCCTTATCTGACTCGATCACGGCGTAGGAATCATTTCCGGCCGAGGCCACCGTCCCCCAGAGTTTCAGCTGTAATTGCGTTTTTTTGAGGGTGTCGAGGTCCACTTCTTTCGGTTCGGGTTCCTTTTGGTTTTCGACGCTTTTGCTGTGAAAAAGATTCCGGTCGGTAATGGGCTTATAATAAGCAGAAGGCCGGGGGGTGTTTTCCTGGGCGGGTGCTATTTCCCGGGACGCATTATCCCTGGACGGCGGATTGTTCAGTTTCGCCCGCAGAACATCGTATCCCGCATCGACGGCAAAATAGATCGCTATCGTTAAAAAAAGGACATTGAGGATGTTAAAACTGATCTTGATCATAACCTCACGTATCGCGACTAAACCGTGTTGATTTTCAACGGGTGATGGAAAAGCCGGGCTTATCCAGCTTACCGAAGATCCTTAATTTATAGCTGTTCTGGCTGTTGTTGTGACTTTGCAGCAAAACGAGCGGTATCAGTTGTGCCAGCTGATCCAGGTACTCCGGGCGAATCGAAATCTCCAACCGGAGATTTAGCTGGCTTTTTGCGGCCGGTTCGGCAAGACGGACCGATCCGGTAATATTGCCTTCCACTTGACGGCCGGTAAATGTGAATTGCCGGAAAGTCAGCGTTTGTTTTTCAATGGAAAACGCCGCATCCACCGTTTCAAAGGCGATGTTCCCCCCCTGCGCCGAAAGGGCGGGAAGGCCGAGGGTAATCTCCTTTAGCGATACGGTGGCATCCGTAACATCCCCGCCTTTTTCCGATTGGGAATAGGTTAAGTCGCCATTCAGAATGCCGCTCAACACCGGGGCGCCCTCTATCACCTTCAGTGCCGCCTCCTTTATCTTCAGGTGCGCCACTCTCAGCGATAATTGTTCAGCACGGGTCCAGTTGTCTTTTCCGCAGTTCATTTCGCCGCTGAAGGTTCCTTCATGGGCATCCCCTTCAAACCGAAAGGAGAATTGGCCGCGCATCAGACGAAAAAACTTAGGGATTAAGTTGAGTTTTGAAACGGTTATCAGGGATTCATTATTGTCCATAAGCGTTAGCCCGGACATTTGAATGCCGGGGGGCAGAGAGGGCTTCAGGCGCCCGATCCGGAGGTGGTACGGCGGATATATCCCCTCGATGCGATTCGTTATCTCTTTTTTAACGCTTTCTCCCGGAAAAAGAAGAAAAAGAAAAAAGAGTGCCGCCGCTAGCGAGTAAAGCGTATAAAACAGCCTGATTCTAAATCTCGTCATAGCTCCTTTAACAAAAAATAGGTCCTTAGGGACTCGGAAAATACTAATATACCGTTTATCCTGCTCTTGCTCTTGCTCTTGCTCTTGCTCTTAATCTTAATCATGCTCCTGATCCAGCAGGCACGAGAACGATTAAGAGCAAGAGCAAGAGCAAGAGCAAGAAGAATGCCATTGCCGGTATATTAACAATTTCGATCTCCCTTAACACCATTTATTTCTCCACTATTTCAGCCATCAGCCATCAGCCATCAGCCATCAGTTATCAATTATCCATCAAACCGCCTCAAGAGTCTCCACCTGCAAGACAACATCCAGAAACCCCTCCTGTTTGCTCATCTCGGAAATGGAAATACGCTTGATGAGCACACTTTTCATTGAATTCTCAACATCATAAAGATACTGGGTCAGCTGTTCCAGCGTAATCGCCTGAAGTTTCATTTCAACGGTGGATAGTTTCAGCTGACTGTTCGGGCCTTCACCGCTGGAAGGTTTCATATAGCTGATCTTGTCTTTCAATCCGTTTTTCCCGACAAGACCATCTAAAAAGGAAAACAGGGAAAACCCGGCCTCCCGTTTCGATAATCGCAGTTGCGACCGGTTTGCCTGCTCTCGAAGCGCGTGGTATTCGGCGCTGAGCGCCTGGAGTTGTTGAATCCGCCCCGCATTTGCGTCCACGGTGCGTTTCAGCCGGGTGCGTTTCTCCAGCAGGGGAAAAACAATGAGCTGCATGAGGGAAAATATTACAATAAACCCGATTGCCGCCGAAACATAATATTTTTCACGCTTGTTCAGTTTGATAGACACGTTTTAAGGTTCCCGTTCTCAGAGCTGAATTTGAATCTTGAACCGCACCCGCTTTTCAGTTTGCTCCATGTCGGCGGAGTTGATTTTCACAATTTTGAACAGACTGTTTTTTTCCAGTCGTCCTTTCATGTCGTTCACGGAATTAAAGGAATCGGTCGTTCCCGAGATCAGAATGCTTTGATCCCCCACTACCAGTTTGGCAAACCGGACATCCAGGGACGCCGGAATATCCTGGCTCAAATTAAAAAGTATGTCGATTGCCGGCAGGTAACTGCTGGTCTCCGCTGTCGCAAAAGTCTTTTTTTTAAGTTCTTCCATTTCAACCTGAAGCTGGTGAACCGGCTCCACAATCGTGAGCGTATCGGGTAATACGGATTTGAACAGCGCGATCACCTGCTGGTTTAAACGGGTTGCCTCTTTTTCCAATATCATGATCTCGGCCATGAGATTGGAAAAGGCAAGGAGGATGGCAATTGCCGCCATGATACCGGTGCGCAACATGGTTTGTTTGTATTCGAAAAAGCGGCTCTTCGGGGCCAGGGCTCCCTGCCGCAGATTGAGGCCTCCCCGGGATCCCTCCGCCGCCAGTAACGCGCAGGCAAGGGCATTGTTCAGTTGATGGGGGAATAGACCGGCGGTCAGGGTTCCTTTTTTGTCCAGCCCGTATTTTTCAAACAGATCCAAGACATTAACCGGTAACTCAAGAATCTTTGAGATTCGACTCGAAAGGGTATCACCGTCCGCGCCGGGTCCCGTCATCAGGATGAAAGCCGGAAGGAAGCTGGTTTGGACATCGTCTGTTTCCAGGAGGGAATCGATTCCCGCCATGGTTTGTTGAATTTGCCTGCAGATCGCCGGGGCTTGGTCCGATGAGGAAAGGGAAACCGGAAAGGCGCGCATCAGGCAGATCTTACGGTCGGAAACCGCCAGAAGGCCGCAGCGTTCCGGGTGCATATCCAGAAGTAACCAATTCTCCGGCATATCGGGGTCTGTCGCCAGCCGGAGGCTTGTTGCATAGGCCCCCGGCACCAGCGTTTCCGGGTCGAGGTGATAGGCCCCGGCGGTGTCGAGGAAAGGTTTTAAGGCGGATACCTGAGCGACAATCGTCAATATGTTGGCGCCGTCCGGCGTTGTGTTGATTTTCTGGAAATCGATGACGAGATCCTCAACAGGAAAAGGAAGCAGCGGTTCCAGTTCAAAAGGCAGCACCTGGCGTATCTTTTTTGTATCCGTAAACGGCACCCGCATGTTCCGGCAGGTCACCTTATCAATCGGAACGCAGAGGGCGCTGGTACACCCCTCAAGCGATATTTTCTCGTTCAGGATATTAAAGGCCTGATCCAGCCTGTCCTGAGAAGACCCGGAGTCTGAAAGGGGGATTCGAATGCACCAATCCATGCTTCGGTTCTTCAGGGCGCTTTCCATCAGAACAGCGCAAAGGGCATCTTCCTGTAAATCAAGCCCGAGGTATTTTCTGCTCATGCCGCCTCTTCCCGAAACAATTGTAAGTAGAGCGCTTCATTTAGCATATTTTATTTCGTCTGCCAATGTAATACGCGGCATCCCCATTTTCCCGATTCCTTGCGGCTTTCCCTCTGCACGACCGTCTCAATGGTTTGCTCCATGCCATGCAGTTTGGCGGTTGACACTATTCGGAAGGTATCGCTGGTATTGGTGATCAATTCCGGAGCGATGGTCAGATCCTCAAGTCCGGGTGCGTTTTTATACCAGTCAAGTCCGGTCAGGGGATTAATATATTGATCATTGGATTTTTCCACCCGGTAATCAAATATGGCCGGTGCGAACTCGCTGTAGTCTTCCGGCAATAAGGCGGCCAGTACCGGCAGCAACGCTGTGTTGATATTGATTTTACCATCGTATGCCAGTTTGCCGCCCTCCGCCTGGGACGCGCCGTATACGCTAAGATAATTGAAGAGGTTTACCTCCTCGTGGGGCCCGCTCAGCAATTCTTTGGTGACCCCCTTTACCAGAAAAAGATCCGATAGCTGATCGATGGGACCATTTCGTGCGGCGTAAGGCGGATCAAGCGTTTTGTAATAGGGCGTTTCCGCACCGGTGAGGCCGGTGATGGCGTCATCATCGTCGGAATCGATCCAGTCCTTAAGGGCATTGATGACGGCGGTATGGTCAAGCTTTGCAAGGGATTCATCCGCCTTTTTAAGAAAACCGAGTATCCTGTCCCAGAGTTCGAACTGAACGGTGTTGAACTCATGACCCGGCAATGCCACCAGCGCATTTACTTGAATTCTGCCGCGCTCGTCACTGATGTCAAACGCAATCGATCCGTCATCAAAAGGGAAATCGGCGAGCAGCTCATGGCGTTTTCGCGGGTTTGCCCAGTCCTCCTGAAGGGAATCGATCTCGGTGTCCAGTTTGTCCCGTACGAGCATGGCCATGGCAATGTGAATTCCGGAGTCCGCCATCTGGACGAGCGTCATTCGGTCACGGGAAGCGGCGCTGGCCAGCACGGCGGTACGCTTGCGCTTGTGGAGCTCAAGGGTGGAGGCCACCAGAACCGTAATCACGGCAAGCGTCACCAGCAACGCTATTCCCCTGTTATTTCCATGAGTTGGTTTAATTCGCAATTTTATCTCTGTATGCCGGCAGGGTGACGAGAGTTCCGAGGGAAACCGACCCCGTTTCATCCCCTATTTCCAATTTAATCTCAACGGCCCGGGGGGTGGCGTTATCAAAGCCGGTCGCATCGGAATCCCAGGTATCATGAATTTCACCCGCCCCATCGTAATATCTGAATTTTAAGGATTTAAGCGTCTCGCATAAAACCGGATCATCGCCGCTCTCTTTGAGTGTTTCAGGGGGACGGAGATGATCCGACCGTCTGAGCACAAATTGATTCGTCCCAACCCTATGGCCATAGTAGACGAGTTGCGCGATACCGGTGGCCTCATCCCCATTGATCGCAACATGCTCAAAAGAGCTGAATTGAAGTTTTGAAAATTGTTCCCCCGCCATGGCGGATGAATCTCCCAGCACGCGATACGGGTCTTGCGGTCCCTTTAATCCGGGAGGCTTATAGGTGGGCAGCCGGGTAACATAAACGGATTCAAGATCCCGCACCATTTGTGCCAATGCGCCGTGCGCCATCTGGTAAAAGGCATCTTCCCGCTGAAGCGCCTCGGCGTTGGAACTGATCGACCGGAAGGAATGGAATACCGCGGTGATCAGGATCGAAAAAATAAAAAGAGCAACAATGATTTCAAAAAGGGTGAAGCCCGAATGGTTCATCCCCCTGTCATTTAAGAAAACCGCCATTTCATTTCGCCTCGATCAGTCGATAGGTTCTCAAATTATAAACGTTTTCCCCCTCCTGAAACGTGATCCTTACATTAATCTGTTTTATATCCTCACTGAGCTGTCCGAGAAATTCGGAGGTTATCCCGGTGACCGATACCTGCCAGTCATACCCGGGAAAAGCGTCACCAAAACTTCCGGTGTCCGATTTGGCGCTCTTGGGGTCCATTTCCAGTTCACTCAGCTTTTGCCGGGCCAGCAATGGGGCAATAATGTCAAACCGTGACCGGATGCTCATGAGGACGGTCTGGGACTGAAGCCGGTAGATGCCCACCAGTACGATAGCGATGATGGAAAGAGCGATCATCACCTCAAGGAAGGTGAATCCGGATGGATGCGGACCTTCTTTTTTATCAATCGTCATATCCGGCATGGGATTCCACCAGTTTGACATGGGACAGAAACGGTTCGATAAAATAGGAGAGGACCCTTGTCTCGTTTTCTTCGGCATGAAGGATGGCACGGTCCGAATAGCCTTTTGGATAAAAATGGATTGGTACAATGCCCGTGCCGACAATTCGATCCTCCGGAAATTCCACATCCGTCAACTCAAATCCCTCCGGAAGCGCATAACCATTTTTAGTGGCGGCTTCAATTTCTTCGGGGCTCATGGATTCATGGGTAATCAGCAGTCGATTGCCGCTCAAATCAATATGCAGGGTAATTCGGCGGTTTTCGGTGACGGCCTGCTGTTTTAATTGGGGTATTTTCCAGAAAATCCAGAGGGAAGCGGTTCTGGCCGGATCGGTCAGCGCGCGCTGGAAACGCGGAAACGCGGCAAACATCACAATACCGATCAGTGCGATGACCACGATGAGCTCGATGAGCGTAAAGCCGTCTTTTTCCCGGATTCGCCTGAATTGCATAAATAGAGGGCTATTCGTTTTCCCAGTTGTTGATATCCTTGTTTTCCCCATCTCCCCCCTGAATGCCGTCCGCCCCGTACGAGATGATATCAAAGGGGCCGTTCACACCGGGAGATAAAAAAACGTATTCGTTGCCCCAGGGGTCTTTGGGCAGTTTCCCTTTTTCGAGGTACCCGCCGGCGGGATATTTTGTGGGGACGGTTCCGGTGGTGGGGGCTTCCGCCAGCGACTGAAGTCCCTGTTCGGTGGTGGGGTAGCTGCCATTGTCGAGTTTATAAAGCTTTAACGCCGTTTCAAAGCTTTCAATCTGCAATTTTGCCTTCACCTGTTTCGCCTGTCCCGGCCTTTCCATGAGCCTTGGTACGATCAGGGTGGCCAGGATTCCCAGAATGACAATAACGACCATCAATTCGATCAGGGTAAAGCCCCTGGCGTCGGAAAACTTCAGGGAAACGCTATTTTTCATTTTTCCTCCAATGATAGTATCAAATGCCCGTAAAAATCACCGAGAAGCCATTTTGTTAATTAACCACAATGCCACAAAGTACACAAGTCTGAAAATATTCTATTTTATCGTTTGTCTTCGTGCCTTTTGTGCCCCTGTGGTGAAAATCAGGCTTTTTACGAGATCATCAAGACTTAACACATAAAATTTCCGGCGCCGCCGGATCAGGCAACCAGCTGATTCATCTCCAAAATAGGGAGCATGATCGACAGCACGATAAATCCGATGACAACGCCCATAAACAGTATCATGGCCGGTTCTATCAGCGAGGTCATGCTCATGACGGTCGCTTCCGCCTCGTTTTCGAATATATCGGCCACCTTGTGCAGCATCGATTCGAGCTCTCCCGTTTGTTCTCCCACCAGAATCATTTGAATGGAAAGATACGGAAAGGGGCTGTTTTCTCCGAGCGAAACGCCCAGCCCCTGGCCTTTTCCAACCGATTCCACGGCCGTTTCAATTGTTTCCGCAATGAGAACGTTTCCAACGATGTTTTTTACGATACCAAGGGCGGTCAGCATGGTAACGCCGTTTTCAAGCAGCGAGCCGAGAGTTCTGGAAAAACGGGCGACCGCCAGTTTCCGGGACAGCTCACCAGCGAGCGGCAGCGAAAGTGTCACCTTGCTCAACCAGTGCCGGCCCTTCTCCGTTTTTTTAAGACGTCTATAGAATAAAGCGATTCCGATGGCCAGTATCACAAAGCCCCACCAGAAAGATTGAAGAAATTCGCTGGTGCCGATCATCAGCCGCGTCGGCAGGGGAAGCAGCTTATTCATGTCTTCAAAAATTTTGGTAATGCTGGGGACAATAACGGTCAGCAGGAAAAAAAGAGTGAGCGCGCCGAAAATCGACATGAACACCGGATAGGCGAGTTTGGCCCGAATGCGGCTCGTCAGCGCCTGTTGCTTTTCCGCGATATCGGCCAAGCGGTCAAGAACAATTTCCAGGGTTCCGGAGCTTTCACCCGCATGAACCATATTGATGAACAGCGGGGAAAAGACACCGGGATAGAGCGCAAGGGCCTCGGCAAAACCGCTTCCTTCGACAATGGAGATTTTGACTTTGGACATCACCTTTTTAAAGGCGGGGGAGGCGATCTGGGGAATCAGGGTTTCAATGCCGGAAACAAGCGGAAATCCCGCCTCCAGCAGGGTTGCCAGCTGGCGCGTCATCATGGAGACTTCCGAAGGCCGGATGCGCTCAAACAAACGGATCCCCTTGCGCCGATTGGCCTCCTTGTGCATGGCCCCCTGTTCCACCTCATGGATGGAGACCGGAAAGATGCTGGTGCTTCTGAGCTTTTGACGGGCAGCCGAAGCGCTTTCGGCATCAATGATTCCGGAAACCGATTTGCCACCTGCATTCAGGGCCTTGTATTCATATACGGGCATGGGCGGTCTGATCCATGGAATATACGTTCATATCGAAGCCAGGGTCAAAACCGAGCTTCAAAAAATCATTCGGTCTAACTCGACAGGGCCGGTTCCGGGAAATTAAGCACAAACCGCTTTGACGACAGCGGAGGTAAAAGTCCTTGTGCCTTACCCCCATGGTCCTGTCAAGTCGGAGAGCATACACATATTTTTAAAAGAGGGTTACAGAAAAATTACGCTGGCGCATTATTAACTATAAACTAATTTTGTTCAAACAAATTGCTCATAAATATCCGTCTAAATCCGTTCCAAAAAGAGGTGG
Organism: Pseudomonadota bacterium; assembly: GCA_043797445.1. Taxonomy (GTDB): domain Bacteria; phylum Desulfobacterota; class Desulfobacteria; order Desulfobacterales; family JAFDDL01; genus JAZDPP01. The sequence goes on along the minus strand of JAZDPP010000149.1, from coordinate 12,909 downwards.
TTTGGCCTACCGGACATTTTTAGGGAATACATATTTCCCAATTTGCCATCGGTGTCGTAGGGGCGAACCTATGTGTTCGCCCTGATCAGCAAGGGCGAACACATAGGTTCGCCCCTACAAGAGGGCGGCAATATCCCCTGTCAGGTATATCGGCATTTTCTGTTTTCCTTACCTTACGGAGTTACCGGACATGCTGAGAAAATATCTCATTGCAAGGTGTTTCGTTGTGTTGGCGGGCATTCCGCGATGACGTTGTCGCTGAAGCCGCCGATATGGAAAATGTGACGGTGGCCAAGTTCGTTTTGACCTTGTGCGAAAGAGAAGGTTGCAAGGCGCTTGTCAATGCCGTTTTCCGGCGCTGACCTATTTTATTTCGATTTAATCGTTTTCTGATACGGTTTTCATAATCGGCTAACATAAGCAGGGTAAAAAAAGCAAAATGTCAAAGCCAAACTCCGGGTGACCGGAGGACGGAAAGCCACGGGTCCCATGGACTGGATAGCCGGGCTGCCAAGCAAAAAGGCAGTCCTGTTTTTTGGGGTACTTTGCTGGCCGTTTCAGGAACCAGGAAGCCCGAATCGAGAAGGAATCGTCTCGGTTCGGGCTTTTTTTATGGCCGGTTGATTTTTTTCAAACATCAAAACAGAAAAGGAGAAGAAAAATGAAGAAGTTGGTTTTATTAATGGCTTTTTTGCTTTTTGCCGGAACGGCCAATGCCATGGTTGCAGCTCCCGATGTCGTTGCTCAATGGGATATGACTGGTCAACCCGGCACTCAAGTTTTCACTGACGGTATAGATTCCGATTACGCTACAGCCGAAAATATGGTTAGAGGCAGCGGGCTTTTAGGGAATACAGGTGTCGACTCGATGAACTCAAAAGGTTGGGACGGAACCGACGCCGGTGATTATTTTGAGTTCGGGTTTTCAGTGGGCTCTGGTTATCAGGTTGATCTTTCTCAGCTTTGGATCGGAACAAGATCTTCAAGCACCGGACCCGGCACAATCGGAGTTTACACCTCCCTGGATTCATACACGACAGCGGCCGCCACACTTATTCAGCAAAACACTACCGTCCTCAACTCAATCCTTGATCTGCGCGGGCTTGGGCCTATCACCGGGGATTTCTACGTTCGCCTTATGGAGATTGGAGATACCCAAGCCGGCGGTTCGGGTGCTACGGCGAGTACCGGAACCTTCCGAGTTGCGGACTACTACGATGGCAGCGCCTTTACGGATGTCCAATTCACCGGTTATGTCAGCCAGGTTCCGGTCCCCGGCGCCTTCTGGCTGCTCGGTTCGTGCCTGGTCGGTGTTTGGGGTGCCAGGAGAAAGTTCATAAAATAGACGCCTATTCCCGAACAACGCCTTGGACGAACATGGCCCGCCAATCAGAAGCGACGCGCACGGGGCACCAGATCCGATTCAAGGCGTACATCCCGGCCGAAGGAACAGAATTCGGCCGGGATGTCGAATCATCATCCTGTGTGGACATTTTACCACCCCCGCGGAGGAGAACCATGTATACCGGCAGCCGGCCATTTCCAACTCGCTTAACAACACTTTTTTTTGTTTTCTTTTTTTATGCAATTGGGCTGACGATCGGGGCCAACGCCGTTTGTGCCGCCACACTGGCGGGATGGGACGTTCATGCGCTTACCGGGGGATCGAACAGTTTCGGTCTTTCTCCGATGGCAGCTACCGTCTCCGATGCGAATTTGACCGTGGGCGGTATGACACGCGGCACGGGAGTCGGAACCTCCGGCACCGGCGCAGCCAGGGCATGGGGCGGAAATGGGTGGACCAGTGCGGATGCGCCGACCGCCGTCACGGAGAATAAATTCGCTACCGTTACGATCACGGCCAACGGTGGCTATCAGGTTGCCTTCAGCGCCATCGGAAAGTTCGATTACCGGCGCTCCAGTACCGGACCGGCAACCGGCGTGCTTCAGTATCAGGTGGGGTCGGGCGGTTTTACGGATATTTCGGTTTTGAGTTACCCCTCCACGTCTTCCACCGGTGCTTCGCTGGCCGCCATCGATCTTTCGGGCATTGCTGCTCTGCAAAACGTTCCGGCGGGGACCCCCGTCACTTTCCGGATCTCGAATTACGGGGGGACGTCCGGTTCGGGGACCTGGTACATCTTTGACACGGCCAATTCCACCGCGAACGATTTCGAGATCCAGGGCACGGTGAGCCCGGCAACGCAAACATCATACACGTTGAGCACTGCCACGGCCGGCACGGGAACCGGGACGATAACCGGGGTCGCCAATCCCTACTCGCCCGGCAGTATCGCCACCATCACCGCCGTTCCGGACGGCAATTCAACCTTTACGGCATGGAGCGGGTGTTCCACCAGCACGGAGCCGACCCTTCAGGTGCTCATGGACGCCAACAAGTCCTGCACCGCCAATTTCAGCGCCATCCCATCCGAATTTACCATTTTCCATATGAACGACGCTCACTCCCGTCTGCTTCCCCACGAATTCGACGTGCCGGAGCCGGACGATGAACCGGTTATGGAAATGGTGGGAGGCGCGGCCTGTTTCACTACGAAGATGTTGGCGCTGAAGGCGGGCAACGCAAATTCCCTGATCCTGGACGCAGGCGATATCTCCGAGGGGAATCCCCTGGGCGATCTTCGGGGAAACGGCGGCATGGTCGACTTTTACAACCTTCTTGACACGAAGCTCAAAGCGCTGGGGGGCCGGGGAATTGACGCCGTGGTGGTGGGCAATCACGACGTCCGCTCCCTTCAGATGCTCAACAATTTAAAGCCGGCCGGCGATGGTGGAATGGCCCGGTTTCCCGCCATTTCAGTCAATGTCTGCCGGGAGGGAACCCAGACGCCTTACTTCACGCCATACGTCATCGTGACCGTCAACGGCACCAAGGTGGGTATTCTCGGCTATACCAACGATGAATCCTCCTACCTGGGCACCGACACTGAAAATGTCGTCGACGTGGTCCCCTGCACCTGGGAGGGGGGAAGCGGGAAAATCAGCATCAAGGCCTGGGTCAATACCCTGCGAACAACGGAGCACTGTAATGTGGTGATTCTGCTCTCCCACATGGGCCAGAATCGGATCACTTCCGGTGATGATGCGGTCCTTGTCGACAGCGGGGACGTGGAACCGCCGGATGTGGTCATCTCCGGGCACTGGCATACCTGGACCGAGCGGGTCTGGCAGCCGAGCAATATGAACGGCAAGACCCTGGTGGCCGAAGCGGCTTCTTATCTTCAATACATCGGCGAGCTGGAAGTGACGAATACGGGGGCCTATCTCCAGGCACAAAAGCACGTGATTCGAAACAACCTGATCACCCCCGACACGGATGTGCAAACGCTCATCGCCGGTCTCATTTCGGAGTACAACAGCCAAATTCCCGCTCCGCCTCATGCGCTGGACGCGGTGGTCGGCTATTCGGCCATCGATCTCACCCTCGATAAGGACAAGTGGTGGACGGTGAGCGAGTATCCCTGGAACGCCACCAACGCAGCCGGCGCCTGGATCACCGACGCCATGGTCTGGAAAGCCGGACAGCGCGGGTTTCCCGTGGATCTGGCCATGCAGTCCGGCGGCGGAATCCGGCGGGACATCGCCAAGGGCGAGATCACGTACATAGAGATTTATGAGGCTTACCCCTGGTCGGACGATAATATGGTTCGGGTGCAGATGACCGGGCAGGAAATCTGGAACTGGATACAGTCGGACTACGTCGGCACCTCGATTTCCGGTGGCTGGCTCGTGACGGCCCACGACGGCCAGATTACCGCCATCACCTATCAGGGCAGTCCCATCAACCTCTCGGGGACCTACAACGTGGCGGTCAGTGAATACATGTTCGCCCATCCCGAGGTTGCGCTTTCGGACACAACGCCCGAGGATGTGGGCTATTCCATCAGAGAAGGAGTCGTGGATTACACGGCGCAGTTCAATACGCCCGCCAATCCCATGTATCCGAACGGGATTTCTCCCCGTTACAGCCTGAACACGGAGTTTGCCGGCGGCTTCAAGGCCGTGGTCACCATGGTCGCGGACAACGAAAGTCAGCCCTACTTCGAAGAGGCCTTCATCCGGTTCGTGGAAGCCATGCCGCAAACCCTTGCGCGAAGGACCGGTTACGGGCTTTTCAACTTGGTTAAGGCGGACGGGTCGATCAATATGGAAAACCGGTTTTCCGAGATCATGCTGTATCGCAGCCATCTCGGTTTTCCAAACGGCGTGCTTCAGCCGGGAGACATTATCGAAGTCTGGGGGGAAGGCAGCTCTTTCGACGGCACGCCGGAGTTCATCGACCAGGAAGGAATTTACGGTCCGGATCAGGAGTTTGTCCTGCACGGTCACGACGAGACCCTGTCGCGCCCCGAGTACCACGCCGGCATCACCTCCTTCTGGAACGAGGATCATGAAAACCATTATGTGAAGTTTTTCGCCAAAAAAACGGGTACCAGCATGGTTCAGGATACTTCGGGCGTTTCGATCACCGTTTACCAGCCGGGCGGTTATAATGCCAAGACGCTGCCGGGAAACGCGGGCGATATTTTGATGCTGACCGGCGTCAATACCCAGGATGACGGCTCGCGCCGTTTCCGGTGTCACACGGCCGTCGTGGCCGCCACCCTGCCGGTGATCGGTTATCCCGCAACTTCGGCTGTAAACCCGATCGAGCCTTATAACCAATCCGGCGCCGCCATCACCCTGGCCGCCACCGCAAGCGATGCTTCGGGAACCGGAAACGGGATCTCCCCGACATCGGCAGCCGATACCCAGGTAGTCGAAGGTTACCCCGACAGCAACTACGGTTCCGCCACCTCTCTTTACGTTCAAAGCGCAAGTGGTGGGTCTTACAAGAACGAGCGCGCCTGGGTGCAATTCAATCTCGCCGGACAGATTCCTTCCGGCGTGCCCATCACCTCCGCTAAACTCAGGCTTTACTGCTGGAAAGCCGGAACCGCCGATATGCCGGCTTCGGTCCATGGGGCGGCCGATACCTGGACCGAAACCGGGCTCACCTGGAACAACCAGCCCGCCTTTGGCGCGGCCCTGGGCACGAAAACACTTGCCGCCGGTCAGACCGGACTTTGGTACGAGTGGGACGTAACCGCCTATGTCGCCGCCGAGATTGCCGGAGATGACGTGGTTTCCCTGATGGTTAAGCCGGTGACGGAGGGGAATGACCCCTATCTGACCTATGGCTTTGACGGAAAGGAGTATGCCGGCGGCTCCGTGGCGCCGGTGCTGGACATTCAATGGGAGGACGGCAGCGGGGGAAGCGCCACCCAACCGGTCCAGGTCCAATTTTTCCACCGGTACGCCCCTGACGGACTTGCCTGGAGCGCCTGGGCCGCCATCGGTACGGATACCAACGCCGCGGACGGCTGGAACATAGGGTTTTCCTATCCGAACGGCCAGGGCTACTACGAGTTTTACACGGTGTCCACGGATGCGGACGGTAACGTGGAAGACGCCCCGATTCGCGCCGATGCGCGGGCATTGTTCAACAATCCGCCTCCCGAGCCGGCCGAGCCCACCATTCCGGACCAGGCTGTGAATGTTTCCCTGAATCCAACCCTCGGGGTTACGGTTTCTGATCCCGACGGCGCTGCGATGGATGTCTGCTTTTACGGCGCCAAAGCGGGAGAACCCGCGGAATTGATCGGTTGCCTTGAAAACATCGCATCGGGGACACCGGCATCCATTGCCTGGAACGGCCTTGAGGCGGGAGCACGGTATGAATGGTATGTCGTCATTGACGACGGGCTGGGCTCGGTTCAGTCATCGACCTGGACATTTACCACTACAGGTGAGGTTCCTGTCAGTGTACCGGCTGTCAATCTCGTGGGAATGGCGACGATGATTTCCGTTATGTTGCTGCTGGGTTTTGTCTCGAAACGAAAAATCGATTTGAAATAACACTACTATTTTAATGAAAGGAAAGCGTTGATGAAAACCTTTTTTATGCTCACAATGGCACTCGTTTTGATGGCGGCCGTACCCAGCGCGCAAGCCAAAAACGATTTGAAGCTTATCTATTTCGACGGTCATATTCATACGACACACTCGGACGGCAGCGGCTCGATTGCCGATGTGAAGCAGGTCGCCAAAGAGCGCGGACTGAATGCCGTCATCATCACCAACCATACGAAGCAAATCGCCGATATGAATGAATGGAACGATATCGTGGGGCAATGCCGGACGCTCTCGGAAAAAGAGTTTCTCATGATTCCCGCGTTCGAAGTCACCGGCAGCGAGGGGCTTTTTTGTCGCGATCACGTGCTGGCCTGGGGGGTTGACACGCCTTTTGTAGGCGAGCCCGCCGATGCTTTGGCACCGGAAGAGGTCTGGGAGTCACCGGAAAATCCGTTTGGAACCGGGCCGATGGCGCCGGAGGTCATCCGTCAATGGACGGACTGGATTCACGAGAACCGGGGGATTGCAGTTCATGCGCATACAACGGGTACGACCCAGCTCGGCTATAACGTGGATTATATTGAAGTGATCAATCTGAGTCACACGAAAGATGTCGCACGTTTTGCTCAGATGGCGGGTTTCAGTGCCGGTGAAGCATGGAACCTGGGGGTTCTCTTCAACAGCTTTGCCATTTTCGGCGACGAATACCTTCAACTGCCAATCGATATGCCGAATCCGTATTACGGGCAGCCGGGTCAACCGATGACCATCCAATTACCCTTGCAGCAGGCGCTCTATATGGGAACATCGCTGATCGGTGACATGGGAGAAAATTCCGGCGGCGCCCAGTGGCTCGGAACACCGACGCCGCAGACTTTGCTGGATCAGGGGGCCACCCCCGCGGCACCGCTCAATTCCTGGGATGATCTTCTCCTGGCCTATATTGACGGCAAGATCGATCATCCCATTTTCGGTGTGGCCAACAGCGATGCGCATAATACCGCCAATATCATAATTGGCAGTACGGGAAATGACGACTCGGATGTCGGCGAGGCAAAAAACGGAGTTTATCTTCATAAGTTCAACAAGTTTCAGTTCGCAAAGGCCATCCGCAGAGGCAATTTGTTTGCCACCACCGGCCCTTCTCTCTACTTCGATGTCAACGGTGAGATCATGGGGGAGACCGTTCAACTCGGTCACAAAAAGAATAAAAAAGTCAAATTGAACCTGAGAGTGAATTCTGAAAATCCGGCCGCAACGCTTGCAGTCGTCAGCATCATTAAAAACGGAGAGATTCTCTTTAGGGAAGAGCCGATGTCTCCGACATATGAGCTTGAGCTGGAGGATACGGTGACCGGCAATGGCTATTATCGTGTTGAAGTGACGTCCATGGACATTTCCGACGGCAGACCGCGTTTTGCCTTTGGTAATCCCGTCTTTGTAAAACTGGCTTGTTCAAAGGGAACGAAGCCCTGAGGGATGTAAATAATGATGATCCGATTAACCGCAAACGTTCACGGGGCTTGAGAGCAAAATCTTAAGAGCGTCATGCCGGTTCGGGTGTCGTGAGCCAATCTGCTTCTGAAAATGGTCTTTTTACTTCCATGCTCAAAAGCAGAGGGGGGGTGATATGGAGTATGGAGCTGTAGAGCAAATAGAACAGCAATAAGCATTAATAACGAAGGAAGTTTCGGTAATAATTTCCTGACCGGAGCAAGAATTTTCTAAAAAGAAGAGGAGAAAAGTAACGAAACTGAATGAAAGAATCTGACTGGTATCTTGTTAGCCGGCCTGATGGCCTTCATGACGTCGACGGCATCCGCGGCGGCGCCCAAATATGTGTTTTTCTTCCTGGGTGACGGCACGCAGGTCCAGGCTACCGAAGCCTATCTGACGACCCTTCACGGAGGCAGTGCAAGAGAGGCCGCTGACCTGATCAAGCCCAAGAACCGGCTGAACATGAGCAAAATGCCTGTGGCCGGTATGCAGACCACTTACGATGCCCACGCGCTGATGACCGATTCGGCTTCTTCAGCCACGGCCTCGCCTGCGGCATCAAGACCTCGAGCGGCGTCATCGGAATGGATGACACCTTGACCACCTGCTATAAGAGTATCGCCCGGCTGGCCAAAGAGCGCGGCAAGAAGGTCGGTGTTGTCAGCAGCGTGTCCCTGGATAACGCCACACCGGCGGCCTACTATTCCAGCGTTACCAACCGCAGCCAAATGAACACCATCGCCACCCAGATGGCCAATACGGGATAGGAGTTTTTCGGCGGTGGCGGCCTGGTATCTCCCACCAGTCCCACCGACGTATGGCACCTAAGGCTGTTCTGTCCATCGAAAAAAGCAGCTGACACACCTTCAATTTTTGTAGTAACAGGCCACCTTTTTCGGGATCTTTGTAAACCATCGCCCATCTATGGCTCGCGAAGATTCGCAAACTTACCCGTCCGATCGAGCTAACAAAAAGCTAATTTGACAAATTACTTGTCTGTTTTTAAGGTAATCAGTTAATTACCATATGGGCATATTTCCGCCCGATCTGGAAACGGGGAATACATTTTTATTGCACTCGCAATGAGGAATGGCTTTTTGTACTGCTTATTTCTTTCTGCTCTTTAACTTCTTTCCCGCGATTCGAATATATACCTCCAATCAAACCCCGGTGCTGGTCTATGGAAAACCAAAAGCATTACAAAAAAGGCAACAGATGAAGTGCATTGAATTATTGAAAACTCGGGTGCTGTCATTTGGTTTTGAACTTATCGGAACGCTGTTTGCAATACTTTTCATCATCTTGATTCCGGCCGTGGTAAAAGCCGAAGTTGTCACGGACGGAACTACAGGTCCGGCAACGGCCCTTTCGGGACCCGCCTACCGGATCGGGGACGATATAGGGTCCCGGGCCGGAAACAACCTCTTCCACAGCTTTGAGCGTTTCAGTCTCCTTGAGCAGGAGAGCGCCACCTTTACCGGTCCGAATGATATCGCCAACGTGATCAGCCGCGTTACGGGCGGAAGTGTTTCCACCATCGACGGACTCTTGCGCTCCGAAGTCGGGACGGCGGATTTCTATTTTATCAACCCGGCGGGGGTGGTGTTCGGACCCCACGCGCAGGTGGATGTTCCGGCGGCTTTTCACGTGAGCACGGCCTATGAGCTGCGGTTTGCCGACGGATCGGTTTTCAGCGCGACAAACCCGGCGGCCAGCACGTTGTCCGCAGAAGCTCCGGAGTCTTTCGGATACCTCGGGACCCGGGTCGCCAGCCTCGTCGTGAACGGAAGTAAACTGGAATTCGCACCGGAAAGCAGCGTCTCTTTATCCGGCGGAAACGCGTCTGTTCAGGGCGATGCAGCTGGCGCCGCAAGAATCTCGGTTCCCGGCGGTGAACTTCGGATTTCCGCAGTGGGGAACAAGGCCGGCGCGGTCCCCTTGACGGGGGAACTCCACCCCGGGGCAGGGTCCCTTCAAGTGACGCAAGCGGTCATTGAAACCAGTGGTGACGGCGGGGGCGAATTACGGGTCGGCGCTGGCTCGGCCACCCTGACCAATGCCACGCTGGCCGCGGACAACACCGGCTCAACGGATGCCGCCGGGGGCTTGGACATCGCGGTGGCAGGGGCGCTCGAGGTCAACGCCAGCCGGATTCAGAGTAATGCCTTCGGGTCAGGAGCGGCCGGTGGTGTGCGAGTGCAGGCAACAGACCTGTCCATTAGCCAGCAGGGAGCCGACACGCTTACCGGCTTGTTCAGCGAGGTGGAACCGGGGGCGATAGGCAACTCCGGCGGTGTTGATGTAAATCTGGATGGCACGCTGACCATGCGTGGCGCTGTGGGGATAGATGCTTCTTCCTATGGTGGCGGTAGTGCCGGCGATGTGACTGTGCGGGCAAACATGGTGGATATGGACGGTGAGGGGGCGGTTGTTTCCTATCGGAATTCGGACTTTTATTGCGGTATCGAAAGCGAAGTCGGGAAAGAATCCTCCGGGAAGGGTGGTAATGTGACGGTCGATGTTGCGAACCGTTTTTCGCTGATCAACAATGCCTGTATTTCATCTGCCACCAATGGCGCGGGCGACGCAGGTGGAGTGAAAATCGAATCGGGGAGTTTGCTCATCGACGGAAAGGAGACTGAGGCAGGCATAACAAGTCAGGCGAATGAACTACGGCGTCAGAATCCGGTTGTGTTTTATAACATATCGCTATAACAGCACAATCTAATCATGTGACAGTCCTAATCCCGCCAGTTTTACAAGTGGCCAATACGTAAAATCAGCTATTTAGCTTGCATGTTCACCTTTTGTTATGACAATATTAGGACTAAATAAGAGGCTTGAAGTCCTAATATTGTCACAATGGGAGGTGTGCATGAATGAAACCCCTCAACGCCTGGCACAACTACTTCGGCGGAACCAGATCATGGACTTCGATTCGATTGCAAAAGCAGCAGGCGGAAAGCGTTCTCGGCGCAGTTTATACCGCGATTTGACTTCTCTTGGCCACATAACGAGCTTTACCCATGCCGGCAGTTACTACACACTGGCCGATATTCCCCAATTCGACGAGAACGGTCTTTGGTTCTTCAAGGGCATCGGCTTCTCCCGTTCGGGGACTCTGAAGACCACGCTGGTCGGGCTGATCGAGGCCTCTGAAGCGGGTTGCACGCATAACGAGCTAAAAGATCTGTTGCATGTAAGAGTTCACAATACGCTGTTTTCCCTGGTGCAGGAGAAGAAAATTAGCCGCGAACCCATCGAGAAGCTATACGTGTATGTGAGCTTCCAGCTAGGACAATCGGCAGATCAAGTGACGAAGCGGCGCGAGCGGCTCGCCGCTGGCGAAAAGATAGCTCAGATCTCCGATGTCACGGTGATCACGGTTATCGAGGTGCTCATGGAAGTAATTCGTGCCGGCAAGGTGCTAATCGGTCCGATCGAGACCGCCCAGCGGCTACGCGCCCGGGGGATACCTATCACCTTGAGTCAGGTCGAAGACATATATGCTCGCTACGGACTGAAAGCATTAAAAAAAATTCCGCACTGAGCTTTGAAACGCTCGCTTCGCTACGCTTTCACCTCCGTTCTCTTAAGGAGCGGTGTGATATGTTTTTGCAGGGCACCATCGGCGCATTTGTCTCCGTATGCGAACCGCCTGCGCCGTGTCCCGTGTGCGGTGGGCAAAAATGGCACGTTCTGAAGACAGGCTTACGCCAGGGCAAGACCTTGATCCATGGGCAATTTACGGCGCGCCATACCGTGCATTCATGCGCAAGGGGCTGTCATTATACAGCCGGGAACAAGGTCACTGACGCTCCACTGACCAGACGTCTGCTCCCCGGAAGCATCGCAGGCTACGACGTCATGGTTTTTGTTGGACTAAAGCGCTTTCTTGAACATCAGCAGCGTGAAGAGATCCGCGACGCGCTCATTGCGCAGCACGGTATCAGCATTTCCACCGGCGAAGTGAGTAACCTCATGAAGCGCTTCGTCGGCTATCTTAGCCGCCTTCACCGTGCTCGCTCAGAGTCGCTTAAAGCCGTGTTGATCTCTGATGGGGGCTGGCCCATGCACGTAGACGCTACCGGAGAAAATGGCCGAGGCACTCTGTTCATGGTTATGGCTGGTTGGCGGCAATGGGTGTTGGGTGCCTGGAAACCGGCCACGGAAAATGCCACTCTTATCTTGCCCTGCATGCGTGAGACGGTGCGCATTTTCGGCCCTCCGTGCGCAGCAATGCGCGACCTGGGGCGCGCCGTAACTCCGGCGATAGATGAGCTAATGGAAGAGCTTGGCCTCCAAGTCCCCGTGCTTGCCTGCCATCAACATTTCCTCGCCGATATCGGCAAAGACTTGCTCGAACCCTCCCATGTCGCGCTACGAGATCTGTTCAAACGCATGGGGATTCGCCAGAAACTTCGAGACATGGCTCGGGACCTCGGCCGAAGTCTCGGTCCAGCCATTGAGGAGGCCCGAGAGGCCGTATGCAACTGGCAGTCGTTAATTGACGCCGGACATCAAGTCCCTTCGGGCCGGGATGGCTTGGCCGTCGTCCGCGCCATGAATCAGTGGACACTGGATTATTCAGCCGATGCCACGGGTCACGATTTCCCTTTCGACCGCCCGTATCTTGACTTCTTCAAGCGATGCCTGCTTGCCTTGAGGGCAACCGACGCATTCTTACGCACCCCGCCGGCCGATCAAAAGGTAGTCCGGGCACTCAATCGCCTCAACCGACTTCTTGCCCCGGTAAAAAGCCAGGTACCATTTCATCAACACTCTCTTGTACTGCGCCGCCGCGCTGCGCTCTTCGACGAAATGCGCGATGTGTTGCGTCTGGCGGCTGTGCTTCCGGAAGAAGAGACAGAGCAAGAGATCCAAGACATACGCAACCGGTTCGAAAAGTGGGTTGCATCACTTGAGAGGCGACGCCCAGCACGCGGACCGGCCCGGGATATCCGCGAGGCTATTGACGTCATCCTCAAGCACGTTGAGAGGCATGGGCGTAATCTCTGGGGCCACGCGATTTTCTTTCCGGAAAGCTCTGGCAGAAAAGTCCGCCTCGTCAGTCGAACCAACTTCCTGCTTGAGAACCGTTTCAAACGCATGAAACATGGCGAGCGACGGCGAAGTGGTCGAAAAGTACTGACCCAAGATCTCGAATATTTCCCAGCCGACGCTGCACTGGTGTACAATTTGGAAAAGGACGATTACGTCTCTGCCCTCTGCGGCTCAATCGAACGATTACCGGAGGCTTTTGCTCAGTTGGATCAAGAGAAACAATTGAAACGGCAAATGGGAACTCCCTCTCTCGATGTGGATAATCTCAAGGACGTTCTACAGATCGCCACGGCGTCTCTATCCTCATCCGACCGACGGGTGGTTAGATCAAAAGAAATGGATTTTAGGATGCGAGCGGCTGCTGGCAATCGCGCTCCCAGACTCCAATCCTGACACCGCCAGCTAAAATCCAACCGAATAATGACGCCGTAG
>JAZDPP010000148.1:0-80136 GCA_043797445.1 Pseudomonadota bacterium | reverse complement strand
CACCCGGTTCCACGGGCAAACCGTGTCGCACAATCCGCACTGAAAACAATACTTGAAGGCTTCTCCGCCCGCCTCCTTTATCTCAACCACTACCTCTTTGAAGGGCGCTACTGTTTCCATTGCCTGTTTTATTCCTCTTTTTCGGCTGAATGAGGTTGGTACGTGAAAAATCGAAAATATAGTTTAGCATAATAAACTAAAATGCGAAACTGATTTCATTTTGTCACCTTTTTTTTATTTGTCAATCAAAAAATAAGAAGCAGTGAAAAATCGTATTGGCATGGTTTTAACGGACAGACGAATCTGAATCATCGCGACAAAATCCATATAATTCATTATAATGAAATATAAAAACAATTTCTTATAAATTGCCGGCCTGTGAGGTACGAAAAGCATTAAGATTTTTGAAACGTTTGGATATAATTTCAAGGGTCGACTCAGGGGTATCGGACGGGAGCGGAGTTGATTTTGTCAATTCATTAAAAGTTCACTGTGGTAAACTTTATCCTTCTGTTTCCATACCGCCGATGACGTGAAGCGATTACAAATTAAGCCCTTCCGGTACCGGATAAAATAAAAAAAATGTGTGGACTTTTTCGGCCTGATGCGCTAGCAGACTAACTGTTATTATTACAAACACCGACGATATGGCGCCGGCGGGCGGCGAATCTGGTTTGCGCACCGATGACCGCCCAACGGATACAAAAGAAAGGCTTTGATCATCGTTTCGGCCAATTCCCCACGGCGGGGAGGCTGCGTCAGGGTGTTTTTGGAAGAGCGGCAGGCTGTTTGAGCGACAGCGAGTTCCTGCCGGTCTGGGAAAAATACCCTGGCGTGGCCGATACGATGATCAAGGCCAAAAGAAAGCACCCGGGAAACCGAAAGCATGGAAAACGACATCGAAAACGACGGCAGTTCAGCTTACCGTGCGCCGGCGGTCAAGAGAACCATTGAAATCATCGAACTGATATCCGCTTCCGATACGGGGTTTAGTCTCAGCCAGATCGCCCATTCGCTGGGTTACAATAAGAGCACGATTTACGGAATCATTCAGGTTCTGTTGAAGGAAAAGGTCTTGAATCGCAGCGCTACGGATAAAAAGCTCTTTTTGGGACCCAAAATTGTCGACATGTCGCTGAGAAGCTGGAATTACCTAAAGATCATTAAAAAGGTCCAGCCCATTCTGAACGAGTTGAGGGATTCGACGGGGGAAACCGTTTTTCTGGGCGCGCTGAGCGATGATCGTATTCTCATCATGGCCACGGCGGATGCGATAAATCCGATTAAAATATCCGCTCCGCCCGGCACGACGATTCCGCTATTCTCCGGAGGCGTCGGCAGGGTTTTTCATTCCGCAAGGGAAGATGCCGATTGCGTGGCGTTGATTCGAAAACATGGTCTTCAGCAATTTACACCGGACACCATTACCGATGAAAAACAATATGTGGCGGCGCTTCACCGGGTGCGGGAACAAGGATATGCCGTTGACAACGGAGAGTATATGCCGGGAGTCATCGCCATAGCGGCGGGTCTCAACAATCTGCGAGGTCTTCCGCTTGCGGTTTGGATCGTTAGCGTCGCGACTTCCATCAACGACCCCAAATTGGATGTCTTCATTGGAGAGATCAAGCGGTTTGCCGCACTGCTAAAGGCATCACTGGATGAATGAGCCGGATTATGAAAAAACAGGTTGCCCTCTATAACCGGCTCATCGCGGTCTTCATTTTTCTTCTGATTGTCCTCGTCACGGGCATCACCGGGTATGTCGCAATCGAGGGCTGGTCCGTTCTCGATGCATTCTATATGGTGGTCATCACGCTGGCATCGGTCGGATTCATGGAAGTCCATCCGCTTTCACCGGGCGGGCGCATTTTTACGATGCTGCTGATCCTTTGCGGATCGGGGATACTGATTTATGCGATATCGGTGATCACGGCCTTTGTCGTTGAGGGGGAACTGACCGATATCCTGAGAAGGAGAAAAATGAACAGGGAGATTGAAAAGCTTTCCGATCACTTCATCGTCTGCGGCGCCGGCCAGACGGCCAAATACGTCATTGACGAGCTCTATAAGACCAAACGCCCCTTTGTTGTCATTGAAAAAGATGCGGCAAGAGTGCAGGATCTCATCGAGAAAGATATCCTTTGCATGGAGGGGGACGCCTCTCACGATGCCGTTCTGATCACCGCGGGAATCCATCGGGCAAAAGGGTTGGTCACCGCCCTTCATTCGGATGCCGAAAATCTTTTTGTCGTGATCACCGCCCGAAGGCTAAACCCGGCACTTCGCCTGATCTCGAAGGCGGTTGAAGAGGAATCGGAGCTGAAAATCAAGCTGGCCGGCGCCGACAGCGTGGTGTTGCCGAATTCCATCGGCGGACTGCGAATGGTCTCGGAGATGATCCGGCCCTCGGTGGTAACCTTTCTCGATGTCATGTTGCGGGTGAAGGACAGAACCGTTCGCATCGAAGATATCCGGGTTCCGGCAGGATCGGCCTTCGATGGAAAAACCCTTGCGCAAACCGGGCTGAAGGACACGGAGGGAATCAGTATTCTCGCCATCGCGGACGGGAAAAAAGAAAAATACTTTTTCAACCCCCCGAAATCGACCCTGCTCAAAGCGGGGGACGTTCTCATCATCATGGGAGATGTCGAGAAAATCATGAAGGTCCAGCAAAGCGTATTGGCCTGAATCCCCCTTAAGGCCCGAAGGCTGCACCCTTGAGACTGTCATCAAACCACCCCCGGCCCTGCCAATCCAGGGCGAAAAGATGGCCTTGATCATCGTACCGGCCACGCCAGGATATTTTTTCCAGACCGGCAGGAACTCGCTATCGCTCAAACAGCCTGCCGCGCTTCCAAAAACACCCTGGCGCGGCCTGCCTGCCGTGGGAAATCGGCCGAAACGATGATCAAGGCCGAAAAGATAAGGCCAACAACGGGGGAGATCCGGTTTATCCAGAGGATATATAATTGGTATGACCAATTAAACCATAACGGATCATTTTGAAATAGTCGCACCAATAAACATTTTTTTATTTTTAATTTTTTTATCTTGACAAAAATATGGCCCCTCGGGTAATAGTGGTCTTACCATTTTCAAATATACCGAATCCAGCTGGAGCAACCATACCGGAAAATGTACCCCTATCGCTACCTGTAGATGAAATGCTGCACTGTTGATACCGACAGACAAGTTATTATATTGTTTTAGTGAATAATATTAGATTATTAAGATTACAATCCTTGCATTTCGATTGACACGATGAGTTCGCTTTCAATAACATCCATGGAGATGGCAGACATGGTCCCGTTTTTGCGATTCCTTACCCCGAGAGGCGAAACATGACACCCGCTGCGCAAATTCTCATCGCCGCTGTTTTTCTCGTCGGGGCCTTTGTTCTCAGCCAGGTCATCGTCGGCCGCCGTTTACGGGCCGCCGGCGCCCGGATTCTCAGGGAACTGCTGGAACAACGCGCGCTGGATGCCTTCAGCGCCATCGAGCTCGTCTACGCCAAATCTCATTTGCTGCCCAAGGGTCTGCGCGATCTAAGACCCAGGGCGCTGAACGAGCTCATTCAGACCGATATCGTCGGAAAGACCGCCGCGGGGAAATTCTATTTAAAAAAACAACCCGATGAACTTAACCTGGGGAACGCCGGCCCTCCGGTGCAATAAAGCAGGAAAAGATAAACAGCCTTGGCCGGGCGCCCCGAATCCCGTATCAACCCCAAACCGCTAAAGGAGGAAAAGGAATGAAAAAGCTTCGTTGGACAGTGCTCGTCGTTTTCATGGTATCGGCTTTTTTTGCGCTCAACGCGCTCGCTGATACCCAGCCGCCGGCCCCCGGCCCAGCCCAGCCCAAAAAGATCGAAAAGTTCGGTGAAGATAAGCGGGTTAAGGAATGGGCCAACAAGAAATGGGAAACCTCGACCCAGAAATACACCCTGCGGATGAGTGACCCCTGGGGCGGAATATTGTTCCATGACATCGCCCAGCATTTCTGCGACAGCGTCAAGGCCGCCAGCGGCGGCCGCCTGGAAATCAAGCTCTTTACCACCGGCGCCATCGTCCCGGCCATGGAAATCTTTGAAGCCACCTCCAAGGGCGTCCTCGACGCCTTCCACTCCTGGCCCGGTTACTGGAAGGGGAAAAACGAGGCCTTTGTCGCCTTTGCCTCCGTGCCCTACGGGCTGGATAACGAGGGGTACAATATCTGGTACTATGAGCGTGGCGGAAAGGCCATGCTCGATGAGCTCTACGGCCGGTACAACCTCGTTCCCTTTTTCTGCGGCAACGTCGGCCAGGAACTGGGGCTTCACTCCAGCAAAAAAGCCACCAAGCTGGATGATTTCAAGGGGATGAAGGTCCGTACCGTGGGCTGGTATATGGATATTTTGACCCAGCTCGGCGTTTCCGTTACCCCGCTTCCCGGCCCGGAGATCTACCTGGCCCTGGAGCGCGGCGTCATCGACGGCTGCGAATTCAGCTCGCCTGCGGCCAACGTTCCCCAGGGCTACCATGAAATCACCAAATACGTGATCGAGCCGGGGATACACCAGCCCTCCTGCCAGTTCGACGTGGTCTTCAACAAGGCCAAATGGGACGGACTGCCGGACGATCTGAAAGCGATCGTTGAAATCTGCGCAAAGGAAACCCAGTTGTGGACCAATGCCTGGCAGGAGAACCTCAACATCGAGGCCCTGAAAATCATTGGCGCCAAGGCGGAATTCGTCAGTATGGACGATGCCACCGTTGTGGAGTTTGCCAGGGTATCCTTTAAATACCTGGAAGACCTCAAGGCCAAAAATCCGGACGTGAAAAAGGCTTTGGATTCCCAGGATGAGTTCAAGAAGGCCTTTGCCCCCTGGCGTGAAATGCGCAAAGGACTGGCCCCCTGGCCTCAGGAAGATGTGCTTAAGGGAAAATTGCTTCAATAACCGCGAGCGATAACGGCCCCGCGGCCGATGCGGTCCGCGGGGCTTTTTGAAAGGATTCCCACCATGTTGAAAAAGTTCGTGCGGGCCGTGGATGCCGTCAATTCCTTAGTCGGCCGGTACACCGCCCTGCTTTTGATACCCCTGGTCTTTGTCGTGTTCTATGAGGTGGTGATGCGAAAACTGTTTAACGCCCCCACCACCTGGGCCTTCGAGATGACCGTCTATTTTTATGGATTTCACTTCATGATGTCCATGGGCGTCACCTTTCTTCACGACAGGCATGTGCGCATCGATATCATCACCATGCAATTGCCCAAGAAGGCCCAGCTCGTGCTGCGCCTCGTCACGTTCTGGGTCATCTTTTTGCCCTTTATCGGCGCCTTTCTCTGGGCCGGCACCGAATACGCGGCCCACTCCTGGATGCAGTGGGAACACAGCTGGAGCGCCTGGAAACCGCCGCTTTACCCGTACAAGACCGTGATCCCCGTTTCGATGTTCCTGCTTCTGATTCAGGGATTCGCCAATTTCATCCGTGAATGGTATCAGCTCAAGGGAGAAAAAATATGAACCCGGAAACCTTAGCGATAACGATGTTCTTCACCCTGTTTATAGCCCTCATGCTCGGCCATCCCCTGGCCTTTTCCCTGGGCATGCTCGCGGTGGTCTTCGGGGTGATCGGCTGGGGCGGGTCCATGGGCGCGGTTTTCGCCCTGCTGGCCAACCGGGCCTACGGCGTGATGGAAGAGTACGTGCTGGTGGCCGTGCCGCTTTTCATCTTCATGGCCCAGATCCTCGATGCCTCGGGCATTGCCGAACGGCTCTTTGAGACCATGCACATCGTCATGGGCCGGATTCGCGGCGGGCTGGGCATTGCCGTCATTCTCGCCTCCACCGTCTTTGCCGCCACCGCCGGCGTGGTCGGCGCCACCGAGGTATCCATCGGCCTTCTCGCCATTCCGGCCCTGATGAAGGTGCGCTACAATATCCCCCTGATCGCGGGCACGATCTGCGCCGGCGGCACCCTGGGGATTCTGATTCCGCCGAGCATCATGCTGGTGGTATACGGCAGCCTCACCCAGATCTCCGTCGGCTGGCTCTATGCAGCGGCCTTCGGGCCGGGCTTCTTGCTCGCCGGTCTTTATGTGCTCTATATCGCCGTCCTTTGCGGCATCAAACCCGAATACGGCCCCCCGGACACCGAATCCAGCCACAGCGTAACGGAAAAGCTCAGCATGTTCGCCCAATCCATCGTGCCCCCGCTGATCCTGGTATTGATCGTGATGGGCGGCATCGTTTTCGGCATTGCGACACCCACCGAGGCCGCCGGTCTGGGCTGCGTGGGCGCCATGATTCTGGCCGTGTTATACCGCAAATTTTCCTGGAAAATCATTAAAGACGCCTGCTGGTCCACCACCTTGACCACCTCCATGATCATGACCCTCTTTCTGGGCGGCAACGCCTTTCAGGCGATTTTCATGGGTCTCGGCGGCGGGGATGCCATCGCCAACTTCCTGATCGGCACCCAGCTCCATCCCATCGCGCTTCTCTTGGTCATGATGGGCATCGTCTTTTTCCTCGGGTGTTTTCTGGACTGGCTGGGGATTTTGCTCATCGTCACCCCGATCTTCATTCCGGTCACGCAGCAGTTGGGCTTCAATCAGCTCTGGTTCGGGACACTCATTTGCGTCAACCTCCAGATGGCGTTTTTGACGCCGCCCTTCGGCTACTCGCTGTTTTACCTCAAGGGCATCGCCCCGCCGCAAATGACGATATATCATATCTACCGGGGGGTGATTCCCTTTGTCATCCTCCAGTGGATCGGGCTTTTCATCTGCATCTTCTGGCCCGATATCATTTTGTGGGCGCCGAGAGCCTTTTTCGGGACTTCGGTGGGATAGGTTAGAAAGGTAAACACGCCATGAATCCATCCTTCATAAAGGAGCTCCAGTCCATCGTCGGAAAACCCTACACGCTCTCCGACCCGGAGTCGCTCGCGGTCTACGGCTATGACGCGACGCCGGAGGTGGAAAGCCGCCCGGGAGTGGTTCTGTTGCCCGGAACGGCCGATGAAATCGCCCGCATCCTGCGCCGGTGCCACGAATCCGGGGTCAGCGTCATCCCCCGCGGATCGGGCACCAACCTGTCGGGAGGCGCGATCGCAGGCAGCGACGGCGTCGTGGTTCAGACCAGTCGTCTCAACCGGATCATTGAAATCGACGAGGAAAACCTGACCGCCACGGTCGAACCGGGCGTTATCACCAGCACCCTGCACCGGGAGGTGGAGGCCCGGGGTCTCTTTTACCCGCCGGATCCGGGCAGCATGAACATCTCCACCATGGGCGGCAATGTGGCCGAGAATTCGGGCGGGCTGCGCGGTTTGAAATACGGCGTCACGGCCAATTATGTGATGGGCCTGGAGACGATTCTCGCCGATGGAAGCCTCTTGCGCACCGGTGGAAAAGTGGTGAAAGATGTGGCCGGTTACTGCCTCAATCCGCTTCTGGTTTCCTCCGAAGGCACGCTGGGGTTCTTCACCGGCATCACCGTCAAACTGATTCCCAAGCCACGGGTGAAAACCACCATGCTGGCGCACTTTCCCGAGATGCGCCAGGCGGCGCTCGCGGTCTCGGCCATCATCGCGGCTAAAATCATTCCGGCCACGCTGGAATTCCTTGACAGGGTCACCATCAAATGCGTCGAGGAATATGCCCATGTCGGGTTGCCGCTGGATGTGGACGCCGTCTTGCTGATCGAGGTGGACGGCCATCCGGTGGTGGTGGCGGAAGAAGCCGCCGGCGTGGAGACCATTTGCAAAAAACTCGGCTGCTCCTTCTTTCAGACCGCAAAAGACGCCGATGAAGCACTCAAGCTCGCCACTGCCCGGCGGACAGCGCTTTCCGCCCTGGCGCGCCTGAAACCGACCACCATTTTGGAGGATGCCACCGTGCCGCGCAGCTGCATTGCCGCCATGCTGAAGGTCATTCAGGATGCAGCGAAAAAATACAATCTCACCATCGGAACTTTTGGCCATGCCGGGGACGGCAACCTGCATCCCACCTGCCTCACCGACGAGCGGGACAAGGATGAAATCGCCCGCGCCCACAGGGCCTTCGAGGAGATATTCGACGCCGCGATATCCATGGGCGGCACCATCACCGGAGAGCATGGCGTGGGGCTGGCCAAGAAGAAATATCTTCCGAAGCTGGTCGGCGAATCGGGTATCCGGGTGATGCGGGGCATCAAGCAGGCGTTTGATCCGAAGGGGATATTGAATCCGGGGAAAATTTTTTAAATGGTGGACTATGTCAAACTCATAAACTGCATGCGCTGCGGCATGTGCCTTCCCGCCTGCCCCACCTACCGGGAGACGTTCCTGGAAACCGCGTCACCCCGCGGCCGGGTGGCATTGGTGCGAAAGCTACAGGAAGGGGAATTGAATCAGTCGGAGCGCCTCCTGGAATATCTTTCGCTCTGCCTGGACTGTCAGGCCTGCGCCTCGGCCTGCCCCTGCGGCGTCAATGCCGGTGAACTGGTGGCCGAGTTCACCTGTGAGCGCAAGGCGGAAAACAAGCTCAGCTTCATGGAGGATCTGGTCCTGCGGAAATTGCTGCCCCATCCGGACCGGCTGGAAGCCTCTATGGCGCCGATGCGTCTCTACCAGCGAACCGGACTGCAAAAGCTGGTCCGGACGCTCGGTATTCTGAAGATGTTCCCCAAACCGCTGGAGCGGATGGAAGGGCTGCTCCCGGATCTGCCCGAAAAACCGCTGCGGCGCGTCATCCAGGAGGACACGTTGCCGGCCATGGGGAAAAGGCGGGCAACGGTCGGATTTTTTTTGGGATGCGTCATGAGTCTCATCTTCAGCGAAGCCAGCCGGGCCACGATCAGACTGCTGTCATTGCTCGGCTATCGGGTCTTAACGCCTAAAAATCAGGTCTGTTGCGGTGCCCCGAACATGCTGGCCGGCGATCTGGCCGGCTTGAAAGCGTCCGCTCGCAAAAATGTGGATATTTTTGAAGACCTGGATGTGGACTTCATCGTCACCGACTGCGGCGGGTGCGGAGCGGAGCTGAAAAAATACGGTCACCATCTGGAGGACCCGTCAGCTACCTCCTTTAGCGACAAGGTGCGGGACATCTCCCAGGTTCTGGCGATGCATGCGGATGACCTCAAATTGCTTTTAAAGCCCCTCCCGCTGAAAGTGACCTACCATGACCCCTGTCACATCGCGCACTGTCAGGGAATTCGCAGGGAACCCCGCGATCTGCTGAAGCTTATACCCGGCTTGATCTATATGGAGCTGGAGAACGCCGATGCCTGCTGCGGCAGTGCCGGTACGTACAATATCGAAAAGCCGGAGATGGCGGACCGCATTCTGCGCCGCAAGATCGACACCATCCGTGCGACAGGGGCGGAGGTGCTCGTAACCGGCAACCCCGGATGCCTGCTGCAATTGAAAAAAGGTCTCATGGACCAACTGCCTCAAGTCAAAATACTGCATTTGACCGAGTTGCTGAACCGGAGCATTGATGCCTGAGAATCCTTTCGGTTGCATGGCGGATAAAAACGATATAATAGAGCGGGCGCTATAATAATTACTTATTAATTGATACGACCCTATGAAATTTCAGCCCATAAAACCGAAAAAAGTCTCAAGCCAGATTGCCGATCAGATCCGCACCTCGATTCTGGCCGGAGACTTCTCCCCCGGCGACAAGCTGCCCCCGGAGCGAACGCTTGCCGAAATGTTCGGCGTATCGCGCCCCTCCGTTCGCGAGGCGTTGAATGTTCTGGCGTCCGCCGGGCTCGTCGAATCCAATCAGGGCGGCGGCACAATTGTCATGTCGCTGATGGAAACCGCCTCGGCCCCACCGCTCAGCGGGATCATCCGCATGCAACAGGACAGAGCGCTGGATGTGATCGAGGTCAGAAAGTGCATGGAATCATGGACTGCCTTTTATGCCGCCCAGCGAGCCCTGCCCGAGGATATTCGCCGCCTGGGAATGATTATTGCCGGCATGAAGCGCAATCTGGAAGGGTTCGCGCCATCCGAAGACCTGGACGCGAACTTCCACATCGTTGTCGCTCGTGCCACCCATAACATCGTCTGGCTCCACCTGATGCAGAATATTTTTGATGCGATGAAGGAATTCCAACAGTCTGTCTGGAGAGCGGTTTATATTACCGACGACGATCACCATCTGCTCTTTCAGCATCACCGTGCCGTTTTCGAAGCCATTGAGGCCCGGGATGCGGAAAGCGCACGCGAAGCGATGATGGCGCACCTCACATTTGCCGAACAGCGCAGCATTGCTTTTATACGGCGGAGTCTTTCTGAAACTTAGTGCACGGTTTCATAAATACGGTGACGAATCTTTTTTTCCTCCTTATCTTCGTGCCCTTCGTGTTCTTCGTGGCTGAATTCACAAGGTTTTCATAACCACGAAGGGCACGAAGCACACGAAGATGATGCGGTCAATACGGTATCGAAATTGTGAAATCATATACTTAGGTCATAATGATCGACCTTCCGGAGACGGAGACCATATGGAACAAAATGAACTGATTCACCGAATGCAAGAAAAGGCCGAAATAGTCCAGGCAGTGGTGACACCTGTCGGCACGATGGCCGATGTGCTGCGCCATGCCGTCGATGTAACCCTTCGGCAAAAAGGCGCCACCATTACCGCACCGGGCCTTGATGCGAAAAACGGCCGGGAACTGGAACACCTTTGCAACGCCGCCGGCCTGACGGTTCTGCATTCACCGCTAAGAAACCATCTCAACGCGATCCACACGGCGCTGACCGGCGCGGATTGGGCCATTGCCGAAACCGGCACCCTGGTTCTGGATTCCGGTTCGGAAGACTTGCGGATCGCCACCATGCTCAGCGAAACCCATATCGCCTGGATTCCGGCCTCCCGGATTCTATCCGAGGCGACGGACCTTTCCGCCTATCTGACCGGGAAAATGAAATCCCCCCCGGGGTATATGTCCTTTATCACCGGCGCCAGCCGGACCGCCGATATCGAACGGGTATTGGCCATCGGCGTTCACGGCCCCCAGGAGCTTCATATTCTTATCATGGAGGAGGATCCGTCATGATTCATACCGCAACGGACATGAAAACCTACAAGGCACGGATCAGGGCCGCCCTCGGAAACCGGTTTCTTCGAAAATCCCTGGACAATTTTGCCTCGGCCTACCGGATGTCCCGCGCCAAGGCCTTTGAGGGAATCGATCTGGAAACCTTGAAAGGGGAAATCGCGCAAGGTAAGGATCAGGCCCTGACGCAACTGGAGACGCTGTTTCATCAGTTCAAGACCCGGGCGGAGGCCGCGGGCGCCATCGTTCATCTGGCGGCAACGGCGAAGGAAGCCAACGGGATCATCGTTAATATCGGCCGGGACAATGGCGTAAAAGACATTGTCAAATCGAAATCCATGACCGCAGAGGAAACACACCTGAATGATCATCTGGAAGCAGCAGGGTTCAAGGTCACCGAAACCGATCTCGGAGAATGGATCATTCAGCTGCGGCACGAAGGCCCTTCCCACATGGTCATGCCCGCCATTCATCTTTCCCGGCAGCAGGTGGGAACTCTCTTTGGCGATGTCACGAAAACCCCCGTCGATCTGGAGGACATCGATACCATGGTCAAAGTCGCCCGAAAAGAGCTGCGGCCCGCATTTCTGGCCGCCGACATGGGCATCAGCGGCGCCAATCTGGCCATTGCCGAAACCGGCACCCTGGGACTCATCAGCAACGAGGGAAACGCGAGGCTCACCACCACGCTTCCCCGGGTTCATGTGGCCCTGGTGGGATTGGACAAACTGGTTCCCGACCTGTCGGCGGCCCTTCGAATCATCAAAATCCTTCCCAAAAACGCCACGGGTCAGGCCCTGACCTCTTACGTCACCTGGATTACCGGGGCGGTGGAATGCGCGGCCTCATCCACGGGGAAAAAAATCCTTCACATCGTATTTCTGGATAACGGCCGGCTGGAACTTGCCAGGGACCCGGTTTTCTCGGAGGCCCTTCGCTGCATTCGTTGCGGGGCCTGCTCGAACGTCTGCCCGGTTTACGGCAAAGTCGGCGGTCATACCCTGGGGCATGTCTATATCGGGGCCATCGGCCTCATTCTGACCTATTTTTATCATGGCAGGGAAAATGCCCGGGCGATTGTCCGAAATTGCCTGAACTGCCAGGCCTGTAAATCCGTATGCCCGGTCAACATCGATCTTCCCTATCTCATCAAAAAAGTATACGGCAGAATCCTCAAGGACGAAGGCGCAAAACCCGCCAAAAACACCATTCTCTCCGCGGTCATGAAAAACCGAAAGCTGTTTCATGCACTGCTGAAGCTGGTCTCCCTCGCGCAAAAGCCGCTGGTTCAAAAAGACGCGGGCGTCCTGCGACACCTGCCGTTTGTTTTCGGAAAAGCCCATGATTTCCGGACCCTTCCAGCGCTGGCGGCAAAACCGTTCCGCGACCGGTGGCCCGACATCCGCCCCCAACTCCAAAATCCCGCTTACCGGGTAGCGCTTTTCGGGGGATGCGTTGTCGATTTCGTGTCCCCGGAGCAGGCGATTTCCCTCGTCCGGCTTCTATTCGCTCACAACATTCAGATGGAATACCCCATGGGGCAGAGCTGCTGCGGCCTGCCGGCCCTGATGATGACCGAGGAGGAAACCGCCATGGACGTGGCCGTTCAGAACCTCGAAGCCCTGGAACCGGAGAAGTATGATTATATTCTCGTGCTCTGCGCCTCCTGCGGATCGCACCTGAAGGAGGGCTACACCCGGCTTCTGGCCCAAAGACCGGAATTGGCCGGGAAACTTCGCCTTCTTCACGAAAAGCTGATCGATTTCAGCTCGTTCATGGTCAACGTTTTAAAGGTGGCGCCGGAGAATTTTCTTCAACGTCAAACGAAAGTCGCCTATCATTCCCCCTGTCATCTATGCCGGGGCCTGGGCGTCATCCGGGAGCCGCGCGAGCTTTTGAAGACGGCCGGTTTCGATTATACGGTCTGTAAGGATGAAGACGTCTGCTGTGGATTCGGGGGATCCTACTCGCTGGAATTTCCCGAGATCTCCTCTGAAATTCTGCGACAGAAACTGGATCATGTCGAGAATTCCGGGGCCGATATCCTCGTAACCGATTGTCCGGGCTGCGTGCTGCAGCTGCGAGGGGGAATGGACAAACGAAAGCGCCGCGTTCAAGTCCGGCATATCGCGGAAGTGGTGGCTGAAAATCTGAAGGACCCTTGAAAAACCGATGCAGAGCGAGAACAAAGGCCATACCGGAATAGATGACTCCGCATCTCAGACGCTTGACAAGCACCTCCGATGCGACTATGAAGTACGCCCAAATGACCCTTAATTTGTTTGTTCAAACGCCCAATAGCAAACAAAACCTAACCATAAGGGCCTTGGCCTTTAAACAGTATTGATGATTCAAGGAGGAAAAGATGAGAATTGCAAGATCAGTTGTTGCCATTATTGTGATGGTATTGTTCCAATCGGTCATAACCAGTGCGGACGCGCAACCCAGAGCGGGTGCTTTCAGCGTTTCGCCGTTTATCGGCGGCTATGTGTTTGAGGGAAACCAGGATATCGAAAATGATGTCACTTACGGCATCGACCTGGGGTATCATTTTACCGATAACCTGGCTGCCGAGGCCGCTTTTAACTTCGTGGACACGAAATTTGATGGGGCGTTGAATAACGACCTGAAATTGTATTCCTATCATGTTGACATGCTGTATCATTTCCGGCCTTCGGGAAAACTGGTTCCCTTTGTCGCATTGGGTGTCGGCGCCCTTAGCTATGAACCCGAGAACGCGAAAAACGACACTGATTTTGCGGGCAATTACGGGGCAGGCCTTCAGTATTTTTTAAATGATAACATTGCGCTGAGATGCGATGTGCGTCATCTTCTGACATTTGATTCGGGTGAACAATACAACAATCTTATTTACACAGCAGGTGTGAGTTTCCTGTTCGGGGGCAATAAGCCGGCCAAGGCGGCCGTTGTTCAGCCTCCTCCCCCTGCCCCGCGGCCAGCGCCTGCACCGGCCCCAGCGCCAGCGCCAGCCCCGGCCCCGGCCCCTGCCCCGAGTGTGAAACTCAATGCAGACGGGGGCTGGGTGTGCACAGGTCTCAATTTCGATTTTAATAAATCGGATATTAAACCGGCCTATTATTCTTGCCTGAATGAAACAGTGGATTATCTCAAGAGCAAGCCTGCCCTGAAAGTGGAGATTCAAGGGCATACGGACAAGGTCGGATCCCAGAAATACAATCAGAAGCTTTCTGAACAAAGGGCCGATGCCGTAATGAATTACCTGGTATCCAAAGGCATTGCAAAAGAGCGGCTTAGCGTTAAGGGCTATGGTTTTTCAAAACCGGTTGATACCAATGCCACAGAAGAGGGCAGGGCCAAAAACAGAAGGGTTCAATTTAATCCGATCTCCAAATAAGTCATAACGGGCTTAATAAATTACGGGTTAGCCAGGGTTCAGTATTGAAAAAGATGCCTCAAGGAGATTTCCCTTGGGGCATCTTTTTCGGGAAAGATGTCACCGGCCGCATAAATTATCGGGGTTGCTCGTTTGAAGCCGGAATCGTCGTTTTCTTCCCTGGGCAGAATGCCGTGCACAGTTTCGATTAGAATCACTTCCGAGCCGAATCGTGCAAAAGACTGGGCCATTTCACAGCCGATAGGTCCGGCGCCGATGATAACCAGGTTGTAGCGGGACGCGGGGGCGGGGTTCTTCCAATCAGCCGGATGAACATGCGATGCCAGCTGTTGGTTATGCTTGTCCCACGGGGTTAATATAGGGGGTTTATTTTTGCTTTTTGTCACGGATGCTCGCTGCTTCCGGCCTGAATTTCCGGTTATAAAAGGCCAGCAGTTTTTTCACGGCGATCGGGAAAAGACCGAGCACCACGAATGAAATCAGAACCCCTGGTGACAGGATGCCGGACAGGGACTCAATCCTGGCCAGTTCTTTGCCGGCATTCACATAAACAAGGGTCCCGGCAAGCATGCCGATTTGCGACACCCAGAAAAAGGTGAACAGCCGCATGCGGGTAAGCCCCATGAGCAGGTTGATAACAAAAAACGGAAAAATCGGCACCAGACGAAGGGAAAAAAGATAAAAGGCCCCTTCCTTTTCAATGCCGTCATTGATGGTCGTAAGTTTATCGCTGAATTTGTTCTGAATCCATTCCCGCAAGAGAAAGCGGGAGACAAGACAGGCGAGGGTGGCCCCGATGGTGCTGGCAAAGGAGACGGCCACTGTTCCGACAATTAGACCGAACAGCCCGCCGCCTGCCAGCGTCAGCACCGCGGCGCCGGGCAGCGACAGGGCGGCGACCGCGATGTAGATTCCCATGTAGGCGGCAATGACGATAAACCGGTGCGACAGGTAGAGCGTGTGAAATTTTTCCTGCGACGTTTTAATGTAGTCGAGGGAAAGGTATTGTCCGATGTCAAAATATCGGAAGGCGACAATGCCAAGCACAACGAGCCCGACCATGACAAGCTTGCTGATCATTTTCCTCTTGTTGGCCTGTGCCATCGCTTTTTATTCCTTCTGTAAAATTTGTCTCCCATGAAAGGCCGCACCCCAAAGACCGCTGTCCTGGTTGTCTATCAAAAAAACCGGGATCGTTGCCAACAGGTGACCCATGGTTGGAGAATCCAGAAACTCGCTACGGAAATGGTCATGGGTTAAAATTCCGGGCGTCCTGGCCGCAACCCCGCCGGTAATATACAACCCGCCGCTGGCCAGCACCTCAAGGGCATAATCCCGGCAGGTCCGGCCATAGAACTTTGCCGCCCAGGCCAGAGTTTCCGATCCAGGGGTGGTAAGCCGGGCGGTCACTTCCCGTGGCGTCAGCTCTTCTCCGGTCAGAAACCAGTGAAGATAGCTCAGACCACGACCGGAGACCACCAGGTTGCCGGTAATATGGCGCAGGCCGCTCTTTTCTCTGTAGAACTCCTGAAATGCAAATTCCTGTGGTGAAAGAAAGGGGAAATAGCCGTGGCCCCCCTCGGAAGGCACGGCCAGGAACTCACCAGCCGATACCGGTACCAGGATGGCCTTGCCAAGGGCGGTGCCGGCCCCCAGAACGCCGACGGTCCCGCCGGCAATGATTTCTCCGGGAAGAATATTCCGGGCTGATTCTCCCACCGGAGACCGGCAGGCGTAAGCCTGTGCGACGAAATCGTTGATCAGAATCGCACGTTGAAAGGTCGTTGAAACCGCTTGCACCGTTAGGTCAATATCCCAGGAAATATAGGGTGGGGCGCAGTAGGTAGTACGCTCCACCGGTCCGGCAACCGCGATGACGGCAATGTCGGCCTCGTCAACTGGAAAGGAAAAATCGCTTGATCGCAATTGTTCCAGAAGCTGCACAAAAGAATCGGCCTCGGTGGTGGGCAACCATAGGGTGTCCATCAACGCAAACGTTGTTTTCAAATCCGTCCGGAAAAGGGCGAACCGACTGTTGGTTCCCCCAATGTCCGCTGCAAGTATCGTTTTCATCTGTTTTCCGCCTGTTTTGTAATTCACATTTCGTTACCACATAAGTTGCTTCAATCCGTGCGGTTACAGCTTATACCGTGTGGTTCGTCAACATGAAACCGGAAAAGGATGAAACCGGCGCGGCTACAGCACCCGAAATGTTCCAAACCGAATGCTTTTTTCATCCAGTGATAGCGCGCGGGCAAAGGAGAGATAAAGCTCAAATGTATTGAAACCAGACGGTTTCCAAATTCCAAAACGTTTGACGAACATCGTTTTCCCCGAAAACATACTCGCCGTGGCCGGGCATGATCCACCGGGTATCCAGTTCTTTCATGCAACGGATGCTCTCTTTTAACAAGTTGCCTTCACCACCGGGAAGATCGACCCGACCCAATCCTTCAGCGAAAATAAGATCACCGGAAAACAGTACTTTCTTGTCCGGCCAGTAAAGGCAAACGCTCCCGGGCGAATGCCCCGGGGTGTGGAAAACTTCAAGCTCAAGGCCTTCCAGGTTCAACGGCCCCTCCCTCATGAAAAAAGCAGGGATAATGCCATCCGGAGGAGCGACCATGGCGCCCCATCTCCGGCCCGCCATGCCGGTGAGAAACTGCCACTCGGCCTCATGCAGCGTCACTTGCGCCCGCTCATTTTTAAACCGTCCGGCTCCTTCCAGATGATCGGGATGGCAGTGGGTGCAAATAACGAGATCGATATCGCTGACCTGAAGGCCCACGGCATCGAGGCCTTTGACCACATGATCAAAATGTGCCTCATGGCCCGGATCGATCAGCACCCGCACCGATCCGTCAATCAGATACGTATTACAGTTGTTTGCGATCATCGAGTCCCACATGAATGCATGAAGTCCGTCAAACACTTCCATTTACACGATTCCTTATCACTCTCAGAAATCAGCAAAATCATCATCATCGAATGGAATCACCTGCGAGGGTTGAACCTCCCTGGATGGAGCCAGCATCGTTGCCTTCGCTTTTTTCTCCTTTTTTTCAATCGGTCTTCGAACGGAAACGGCACTTCTTTCCTGAGTCTTTTGACCGGGCGAGGGTCCCTTGGCTCCGACCGTGACTTTTTTATTTCCCTCCACAACCCGGATGAGTCCCTGAACGTATCCCTTTATCTGAAGCGCCTGGGCGCTCATCTGCTCCGAGGAAGCCGCGGATTCCTCGGAATTGGCAGCGTTTTTCTGACTGACCTTGTCCATCTCGGTAATGGCCTTGCTGACCTGCTCTATTCCTTGGGCTTGCTCCTGTGAGGCTTCCGATATCTCATCAATCAAATGACTTATCTTTGCTGAAATATCGACGTTTTCCTTAAACGCCTCCTGCGTCAGGTGCGTCAGCTCATTCCCGTTATTGACGACTTTTACGGTGTTTTGAATGAGGTCGGCGGTATTTTTTGCAGCATCCGCGGCCCGCATCGCCAGATTTCTGACCTCGTCGGCGACCACGGCAAAACCGGCGCCCGCTTCTCCGGCACGAGCCGCCTCAACCGCTGCATTCAGCGCCAGGAGGTTCGTCTGAAAAGCAATTTCATCAATGGTCTTGATGATTTTTCCCGTCTCCTCGCTGCTCCGGGTTATCTCTCCCATTGCCTGAGTCATCTCCGTCATGTTTCGATTGACTTTTTCAACGATCCGGTTGGCTTCCCCCATCATGACTCTGGCTTCACCGGCATGGGCCGCATTCTGTTTGGTCATATTTGACATTTCTTCAAGAGATGAAGAAGTCTCTTCAATTGCCGCCGCCTGCTGGGATGAAGACTCGGCAAGGGACTGGCTGGCTTTCGAAACTTGCCGCGACGCATCAGAGATATGTGCCGCTCCGTCTGAAAGCCCCGCTATGGCGGAGTTGATGGGTTTGGTAATCGAGTGAGCAAAATACCAGGTAAGCGGCGCAACGAAAAGCAGACAGGCGATAGCGATACCCAATAGCCACAGGAGCATCTGGTGAATATTTTTGTGCGTTTCCATTTTTGACAGCAAAATACTCGCGGTCCCTATTTTTTTTCCCTTTTCAGATATCGGGAAGACCCCCTCAAAAAACAGCTCGTTCCCGACGGAAAGACTGCGCCGAAGCCCTGTTGAAATATCCAGCCCGTCGATATTACCGGCGCTAAGGCCGGTTGCCATGTCATCAAGCCGGTTATAAGCCTCCAGCATTCCCGCACTCAGATTTCCTTTGAGGAACAGGTTGACCAGCGTACCGGTAAACAGGGAAACCTCGCCGAGAAAGGTGTTATCGATGGGAATCGACACGACGACCTGCCCCCGTTGTTTCATATCTTCCGAAACACTCAGCGCCGGTGTGCTGATGCTCAACCACAACTGGTTACCCACGGTGTTCAGGGCGGCCTGCGATTCTTTCGGCAGCGGCATGGGATGAGAGACAGGAAAGGGAAGCGCTTCGTTGCCGGATTTAAAATCATCCAGAACGGCTCTTTTACCGATGGGCACGTCCGCTTTAAAATAGGTCGAACTCCCCGGCGGCTCGGATGTGAGCACCCGTGCGACGTCATTTTGAATTAGGGAGGCGGTAACCCATTTCCCGTTCACATCATATATCACCGCTTGCCGGACTCCGAGGACATAAACATTGTCACTGAAAAACTGGGCCATCTCCCTGGCGCTAATCGAGATATTCTCCTTGAGTTCCAGCAGATCCGCAATCAAGGCAAGCTGGTTGTTCAACACCTCCCCCCGGCCAAGATTTTCGGCGGCGCCGATCAATTCCTTCTTTTTCGAATCGAGCTGGGCCGAAAACACTTTGAGAGCATGCTCAATTCGGGCATCGGCACTCTCCTGGCTTTGTTTCTGAATCAGAAAATAGACAATCCCCATGGAAAGCAAAATGGAAATGGTTACCGACAAAACGCCATTCATGATCATACGTGTCTTGACGTGAAACTTCATACCCTCTCCCCTATACGGTTAGCAGCACATTTGAAGGATTTGCCATGCTAAAGAAAGTGATCCGACCTGAGCCTACTATCATATAACCACTCGGTCTGCAAGGGTATAATGCCCCGGCGTGGCCGCAACAAGGATCAGGGCCGAAAAAATTGAGACATCCTCAGGCGTATGTGTTATGTTGGAAAAGAAAGTTAAGCTTAACATATCATGCCACTTTTTTTAATTTGGAAACAATGCCTCCCGGTAATTCCGAGAGGTCGGCCGTTGCCAAAAAGCGAATCGCTGTTTAGCGCCAATGGAGCAACCGAATGAGAATTGTCACCAGAGCGGACTTTGACGGAATCGTCTGCGCCGCGCTTCTGTATGAAATTGAAAATATCACACATCCCGTTAGCTGGGTGGAACCCAACGATATGCAACACGGATTGGTGAAAATACGGCAAGATGACATCATAGCGAACCTGCCGTTCGCCGAAGGGTGCGCTCTCTGGTTTGACCACCATTACACGAACCAGCCAATCCGGCCGTTTCGGGGATTGTACAAAATCGCACCTTCCGCCGCGCGCGTGGTGTATGAATATTATGGGGGAAAATTCCAGAAGGACTATTCCGAACTAATTCGCCAGGCCGATGATATTGATTCGGCGAACCTGACGCTGGAACAGGTCAAGCACCCGGAAAAATTCCCTTACCTTCTGATCTCCATGACGATTTCAAGCCGCAACCCATTAGATGAGCCGTATTGGAACCGCCTGGTGCAACTCCTGAGAACAACCCCCATCCCGCAACTTATGGCGGATAGTGAAGTCAAAAGGAGATGCGAGGAAACGATCGAACAAAACAAGCAATTCGAAGTTCTTTTGCGCCAGCATACCCGCGTTCACGACCGTGTTGCCGTTTCCGATTTCCGCTCGTTTGAAAAGTCGCCTGACGGCAACCGTTTCCTGGTCTATTCCCTGTTCCCGGAAGCCGTGGTCGCGGTCAAAATTCGCTACGCGGTTGAAGATCGTCAAAAAGTCATTGTCAGCGTCGGTCACAGTATTTTTAATCGCAACTGCCGCGTGAATGTGGGCCGGATGCTGACGGGTTTCGGCGGCGGAGGGCATGCCGGCGCCGGCGCCACCGCGATTCACAAGGATCAAGCGGACATCTTTATACCAAATATTATCGAGGTGTTGTCTCGAAATGAGGAGCTGAAGGACAGCTGAACTTGTAATCGGGAAGATAGAGGAGAACCTTTCCACTCCCTTCCACGGCGACATCGATTTCCAATCGTATTGCATACGAATGACGGCGCAACGACCAAAGAATGTTTGAAAGAAGCTCGAAAAAGAGGTATAGGACTTCCCCGGAGCATTGAGTGGTCGCTGAATTTTCGGTTGGAATGCCTTGGATTGAATCATCGCTTCCATGATAGAAATGAGTTACTCAGGGGGGGGGGAACGGCGGGTGAATTTTGGTTATTAATTTTTTAAAGCGCTTACATAATAAACTCAGACGCATGAGTGGCCTCGGTGGAGCGGAACAGACGCCCCCTTCCCCCAAGCCACCGGCGAAACAACCGGGTCCGCATTTTAAAGCGGACGTTCAGGAGGCAATTCCAGCCATACAGGGAAAAAAAGTCGCTCCCCCCCGGAAAAGGCGCCAAAAGCGTCCAAGGTTTGAGAATGGAGAAGAACCCCTTTTTCCTCCCACCAAAGAGTCATCAAATGCCTTAGCAGCGGATGACTGGAGCGTTGATGATTTTTTAGTGCCCCTCGCGGACGGCAAATTACGCTTTCATGACCTCGATCTGCCGCCTGAAATCCTGCACGCCATTTTTGATTTGGGATTCACGTATTGCACGCCGATTCAAGCGGAAATCATGCCGAGCACCCTTGCCGGTAAAGACGCTTCAGGACGCGCTCAAACCGGGACGGGCAAAACCGCCGCCTTTTTGATTTCCATTTTTACCACGCTGTCACGCTCTGCCCTGCCTCAAACTGAAAAAAGGCGACCGGGCACTCCGAGATCGTTAATCCTCGCGCCAACGCGGGAATTGGTAATGCAAATTGTTGCGGAAGCCCAACAGTTGTCAAGATATTGCCCGTTCAACACAATCGGCATTTTCGGTGGTATTGATTATGAAAAGCAACGCCGGGCGCTTAAAGGAAAGAACATTGATATTATCGTCGCCACTCCGGGCCGCCTGCTGGATTTTCAGCGACAACGAGAACTTAATTTAAGCCAGGTTGAAATCGTCGTTATTGACGAAGCGGATCGAATGCTCGATATGGGCTTCATTCCCGATGTCCGGAAGATTATCGGCAGCACCCCTCCCAAGGCCAATCGTCAGACGCTTCTTTTCAGTGCCACGCTGACGGAGGAAGTCAGCCGTCTGGCCATGCAATGGACCAAGGATCCGGTGAAAGTGGAAATCGAGCCGGCGCAGGTTGAAGTCGAAAGTGTCAACCAGATAGTCTACCTCGTTACCACCGAAGAAAAAAAAGCGCTCCTCTACAACATTATCACGCGCCAAAACCTCGAAAGGGTTATTGTTTTCTGCAACAGGAGAGATGAAACCCGGCATCTCACCGAACTTCTAACGCGCCATCAGGTCAAATGCGCCATGATTTCAGGTGAAATCGATCAGAACAAGCGGATCAGAACCCTTGAAGATTTTCGTTCGGGAAAAATCAGAGTGATGGTGGCGACGGATGTGGCGGGCCGCGGTCTTCACATCGAGGGGGTGAGCCATGTCATTAATTACACCCTCCCGAATGATCCCGAGGATTATGTTCACCGAATCGGTCGAACGGGGCGAGCCGGCGCCTTCGGAACCTCCATTAGTTTTGCGTGCGAGGAAGACTCCTTTCACCTTCCGGATATCGAGGCATTACTGGGCCATGAACTGCGCTGCACGCATCCGAATGAAACGTGGTTGACACTGCCACAGGCCCCCAGGAAGAAAAAGGACAGTCAACCCGAGAAACCGCGCCGGACACGCCCCCCTCGTCGCCGGAGCAGGCCCATGGAGCCGGGAGTTCACCCTTCACGTCCCGGAAGACCGGGCCGGGGATCCGAAAACCCCGGCGTGGAAAAGGGGATGGAGAACACCTGACGCGGGCGCCTGAAAAAGAGCCCTCGCTGATCTCTATCGCTTTTAACGATCAATACCATCCAATCGGAGTTCACCATGTCGCGGTCAAAGCAGCAGCAGGAAATGGAAGCAAACACAGCCGGAGAAGTTGTTCCCGGCGTATCCGTCTGTCCCGCGGGTGAAGCTTTCCCAATCCCGGGTGAAGGAGACTACGCAAAAGAATTTGTAAGGCTGAAAACGCTTGTGGCGCAACAGCGCGGTTTGGGACGGGAAATAGTTGTTGTCATGGGTGTTGGCTTCGTTGGCGCCGTCATGGCCGGAGTGGTAGCCGACTCCACCGATCCAAAGACAGGCACGCCACGCTATTTCGTCATCGGCATGCAGCGGCCGTCCTCTCGCTCTTACTGGAAAATTCCTTACCTGAATCGAGGCGTATCCCCTGTTGAGGCGGAAGATCCGGAAGTTGCCCTCCTCATCGCGCGATGCGTGCGGGAAAAAAAGACCTTGACCGCCACCTTCACTTACGATGCGCTTCGCCTCGCGGATGTGGTGGTCGTCGATGTTCAATGTGATTATGAAAAAAAGGAGCTGGGCAATGTCCAAACCGGAAGTGCCGATATTGCCGCCCTTGAAAGCAGTCTCAAGGTGATTGGAGAAAAAATTGAGCCGGAGTGCCTGGTCCTGATTGAAACCACTGTTCCGCCCGGCACCACCGAGTATATTGCGCAACCCATCATCAAGAAAGCATTTGAAGCTCGCGGGCTTGCGGATTCCCCCCCACTTCTGGCGCATTCCTTTGAGCGCGTCATGCCGGGCCGGAACTATGTGGCCTCCATCCGTGATTTCTGGCGCGTTTGCAGCGGAATTAACGACCGCGCCCGGGAACGCGTTGTCGGGTTTCTGTCCCATGTGTTGAACACGGATCAATATCCGCTTACGGTTCTGGATCGGCCGATGGAAAGCGAGACCTGTAAAATTGTCGAAAACTCTTATCGGGCCACCATCCTGGCCTTTCTGGACGAATGGAGCGTGTTCGCGGAAAAAAACGGGGTGGATCTGATCAAGGTTGTCGATGCCATCAAGGTCCGCCCCACCCATTCCAACATGATCTTCCCCGGGCCCGGTATCGGCGGTTACTGCCTTCCCAAGGACGGCGGACTGGGCGTCTGGGCCTATCATACCCTCATGGGTTTTGAGGATGATCTTTTTAAGATGACGCCGGCCGCCATCAATATCAATGACACCCGGTCCCTGCGCGCCGCCCAGATCACCCGGGATGCCTTGCGCAATATGGGAAAAATCGTCGCCACATCAACGGTTGCGGTTTTAGGCGCCTCCTATCGGGAAGATGTGGGAGACACCCGTTACAGCGGATCGGAAATCATCGTCCGGAAAATAGCCGAAATGGGGGGCGAAATCGTCATTCATGACCCCTATGTGAAACACTGGTGGGAACTGGAAAAACAGGAAACGTATCCCGCTCCGGGAAAATCCTGGAAACGCTTCTTCCGGAATCAGGAGGAGTTACCGGCTCTCCGGGTTCAATCGAGCCTGGCGGAGGCGCTGAAAAAGGTGGATGCGGTGATCCTCGCCGTCCGGCATAAGGAGTATCTTCGGTTGACTCCGGATGAGGTCCTTAAGATGACCGGTAGGCCCGTTGCCGTCATTGATTGCTTCGGGATGCTGGATGATGAAAAGATCGAGCGCTATTTTGAACTGGGCTGCGAAGTAAAGGGGCTTGGACGCGGCCATATTCAGCGGATCAAGGAAAAAGTCCGAAGACGCTGACTACCTGTCTCGACTCGCTTTTCCCGCCCCTCTCACTTTTCTATTTTTTCACCCGTTCCACGTATTCGCCGGTGCGGGTGTCGATTCGCACCATTTCACCCTCTTCCACAAAAGGAGGAACCTGAATCACAACACCGGTTTCCATCTTGGCCGGCTTCGTGCTTCCGGCAGCCGTATCTCCCTTGGCCCACGGATCTGATTGCACGATCTTTAATTCAACAAAATTCGGAAGGGTGAGGGCTATGGGCCGCCGGTCAAAAAAAAGCACTTTGCAAGTCGTGTTCTCCTTAAGGAAAAACTTGGCATCCCCCACCTGGTCGGGCATCATAAATTCCTGCTCATAATTGGAGTTATTCATAAAACAATAAGTCTCACCATCGAAATACAGATACTCCATTTCGTGTTCTTCAAGATTGGCTTCCTTGAATTTTTCATCCGACCGGTAAGTCCGTTCAAACTGCGAACCGGTAATCATATTTTTTAATTTGCATTTGTAAAGGGCCTGCCCCTTGCCCGGTTTTGTGAATTCAAACTGAACAATCACATGAGGCTCCCCATCGATCTCAATTTTCAACCCCTTTTTTAAATCTCCACTTTCATACATAATTCAACATGCCTCCCCTATGCACTTTGTCCATCGATTGAACCGTGTTCACCAATTTTCGAACCTTATCCATATCTTTCCGAAACCGGATAGGACGCCCTTTTTCATCAACGGCGTTGGTGCGGGTGCAGCTGTCAATTCCCGCCGGGCGGACGCGCGCGATGCCATCCGCCACGTTTTCAGGACTGATTCCGCCCGCAAGGATGACGGGAATGGCGCTTTGCTGAACAAGCGCGGCCGCCACATCCCAGTCACATGTCAGACCCGTTATCCCCACAAACCCGCTGACCGGCTGCTGACCCTCAAGGAGGGAAGTCGTGTCCACCATCAAGGTATCCGTCAGAAAATAATCGCTGATCTCCTCGAAGCGCCGTGCCAGTATAAGACTGGGAACCGCTCCATTTTTGCCGGGCGGTGCAATGGGAATGGCACGCATCATCATAATCCCGGGGAACCGTTCCTTAATAACCCGTTGAACCCGAAAAGACAATTCCCAGTCCCCCTTCTTTTCATTGTGCGTCCCCAACGCATCGCAAAAATGAACGATATCGGGGTGATAATAATCAAGTGCCCGGGAAATTTGATCCATATCCTGAAAAAGAGGGATCAAGCTCGTTCTTGCAGCCGTTCCCCGCGTACTATCCACAACCGCCTTTATCGAAGGCTGGCGCCACTCATCACCGGAAAGCAGCACGCTTCCGATATGATCGACACCGATCTCAACGAGTGTTTCGGCCTCGTCCGGCGTCTGAACTTCGTATATCTGCACCAGACATCTACCCATATATCGATTCCGTATTTTCCATTCCGTTCGGGCCCGAGGCATGGCGGCGCCCTGCCCTTACCAGGAACCACGGCCTTGATCATCGTATCGGCCACGCCAGGGTATTTTTTCCAGACCGGCAGGAACTCGCTATCGCTCAAACAGCCTGCCGCTCTTCCAAAAACACCCTGGCGCGGCCTGCCTGCCGTGGGAAATTGGCCGAAACGATGATCAAGGCCGGAACCATCACCATTTTCGCGGCTTGCTGTAGCATATTCAAATACCATAAGCAAACCGTTTCAGATCACCCCGCCCGAATCTTTTCAATTAATGTCTTGAAATGGATTTCTCTTTCGGATAATAAATCAATACGAATAATTATAAAGGATTGCCATGATACTTATCATTGATTTCGGTTCTCAGTATAACCAGCTCATCGCCCGGCGCGTTCGGGAACATCATGTGTACTGTCAGGTCGAACCGCCGACCCTGACACTCGGCCAAATTCAGGACCTGGCGCCCGACGGAATTATCCTCTCAGGCGGGCCATCCAGCATTTATGAGCCGCGAAGCCCCAAAGTGGATACCGCCATTTTCGAGCTGGGAATTCCCGTATTGGGAAT
Organism: Pseudomonadota bacterium; assembly: GCA_043797445.1. Lineage (GTDB taxonomy): Bacteria > Desulfobacterota > Desulfobacteria > Desulfobacterales > JAFDDL01 > JAZDPP01. Next base: position 53,875 of record JAZDPP010000148.1, on the reverse strand, counting down.
TTGCTACGGCATGCAGTTTATGGTCGATGCGCTGGGCGGTTCCGTGAAGCAGGCGGATAAACGGGAATACGGGTTTGCCGAGCTGAAACTTAAAAAGCCGGAAGGCGTGTTTAAGGGGATTACGGAAACCTCCACCTGCTGGATGAGCCACGGGGACTCAATCGTAAAACTCCCGAAAGGATTTCAACTCCTTGCCACCACGGAAAACACCCCGATCGCCGCCGCCGCGCACCCAAAAAAAAATCTTTACGGACTCCAGTTTCACCCCGAGGTGGAACACACCGCCGAAGGTCAAAAGATGCTTCGGAATTTTCTGTTTGACGTGTGCCACTGCAAGCGGTTGTGGACGATGAAATCTTTTGCGGCGGATGCCATTGCGGCGGTAAAAAATGCCGTTGGAAACAAAAAAGTCATCCTCGGACTGAGCGGCGGGGTCGATTCCTCGGTTACGGCCGTTTTAATTCACAGGGCCATCGAAGACAATCTGACGTGTATTTTTGTGGATAACGGGCTTCTTCGCAAAGACGAGGCGACTCAACTTAAAATCATCCTGAAGCAGCATCTGAAGTTGAATATTCGTTTTGTCGGCGCCCAACGTCAGTTTTTAAGCGCTCTTTCGGGTATCATCGATCCGGAACGAAAACGAAAAATCATCGGCCGGGTCTTTATGGACGTGTTCAATGCGGAGGCCCAAAAAATAAAAGACGCCGAATTTCTCGCCCAAGGCACGCTATATCCGGATATCATTGAGTCCCAGTCCGCATTCGGCGGTCCCACCTCGGTTATCAAATCCCATCACAACGTGGGGGGACTCCCCAAAAAGATGAGACTCAAACTTGTGGAACCCCTCAAGTTCCTGTTCAAGGATGAGGTGCGGGTACTCGGAACGGAATTGGGGCTTCCGGATGAGCTCGTTTGGCGCCAACCTTTTCCAGGCCCGGGACTCGGCATTCGAATCATCGGTGAAATTACCGGTAAACGGCTGGCCGTATTGCGGGAGGTGGACGCCATCTTATTGGAAGAAATCAGAGCCAACGGATATTACAAAAAACTATGGCAATCCTTTGCCGTCCTCCTGCCGCTTAAAAGCGTCGGTGTCATGGGGGACAAACGAACTTATGAAAATATTGTCGCCATTCGCGCCGTCACCAGCAAGGATGCCATGACCGCGGATTGGGCGAGACTTCCGCACGAGTTGTTGGGAAAAATTTCAAATCGGATCATCAACGAAGTAAAAGGCGTAAACCGCGTGGTTTACGACATCAGCTCAAAACCGCCAAGCACCATCGAATGGGAATAAACGGCTATGATTGACAATCCCCCCTCCGAATATAAAATTCAACCGGATGAAGAGCCGCCGGACAGCATCTTTACGAAGAAGCCGGCAAAACGATGGGATCGCACGCCGCCGGAAACGAGCAGACTGAGGTCCCTGCTGCCGGTCTTTCTACTTGTTTTGATGGGCCTGGCGCTGGGGTACGCCTATTGGGACCTCAAGGGGCAAATACTCCTGATTAATACCTCGGGAGATCAAAAGACACAGACGATTGCCGAGAATTTTGAGTCAAAAATTTCATTTCTGTCCGTAAAGGTCGCCGCCCTCGAAGACGGAACCACCCGAATTGACAAGACCCTTGCCGACCACACCAGCGCCGTCTCAAAATTACAGCAAACCATAAACGCTCTCCAATCGGAGTTAAAATCAACTCGCGGCGGATTTGACAGCCTGAAAACGGAAACTGAAAAAAAAGGCAATGATATTTCCGCCATGGCAAATGAAGTCAAAAATCTGGGAGCATCGATCAAACCGCTCGAAACCGAGGTCAAGACCCAACGCGCGGCCATAAGTGCTGAAGTGAAAGGGGCTTTGGAAGAAGTAAAATCCGTGCAAACGCAGCTATCAACAATATCAAATGATATAAAACCGTTGAAAGCCATGGAAGCGCAATTTCAAAAACAAATAACGCAGTTGGATAACGCGATTAAGCAGGAGGAAACCCGGGTAAATCAGGAGCTCGACAGGGCGATCAGCAAACTCACCATGCAGATACTGACATTGAAACAAAAAATAGCCGATATGGAATCATCACAACCGAAGCCCGCCCCCAAACAACAACCGGCAGCGGCCTCGCCGACGGAACCCAAAACGCCCGCAGTTTCGCCGGCACCGGCACCGGCACCGGCACCGGCACAGCCGGCGGTTAGACAGCCCGTAACACCGAAACCAGGGGAAGTCATCGAGCGGGATCTGGGCCGTTAGGAAGAACGAAACGATCGCTACCGCCGCTGCATCGCCGCTTCAATCCGCTGAATATCCTCCGGCAAATCAACCTCCGGGGAATCGTAGGGCGTGACGACAACGTGAATCCGATACCCGTGTTCAAGCGCTCGAAGTTGCTCCAGTTTCTCTATCTTTTCGAGCACGCCCTCCGGAAGCTGCCGGAATATGGTTAAAAAACGGTGGGTATAGGCGTAAACGCCCAAGTGCTTGAAAGTGTCAAACCGGGTATTCGCATCCCGGGCGAAAGGAATGGGAGACCGGGAAAAATAGAGCGCATCCCCGCGGATATTGAAAGTTACTTTCACATCCTTCGGGTCGGTAATCTCTCTTCTATTTACAATTTTAAAGGCAAGGGTGCTCATATCAAGGTCCGGATCGGCTGAAAAAGGCGCCACCAGCGCATCCAGGCACCGGGGATCAATCAGGGGCTGATCTCCTTGAATATTTATGATGATATCATCCGGCGCCAATTCCATCTTGCCGGCCGCCTCGCCAACCCGGTCGGTGCCACTGCGATTTTCGGCGGAAGTCATGATCGCATTGCCACCAAAGCCCGTTACGGCGTTAAAAATTCGATCATCATCCGTCGCGACCACCACATCCGTAATGTTTTGAGCCTGTTTTGATCTTTCATACACCCACTTTATCATTGGCTGCCCTGCAATCGGAACCAGGGGTTTTCCTTCAAATCTTGACGAACCATAACGCGATGGTATGATAACCACGACTTTCATATACATCTCTCCGGCTCAATCGGATGGATCAATAGTGTTGCGCTTTAATCATTCCGCAAAAGTAATTATACCCCTCAAGGGGGTACTGAAAAGAGTCCCGTTTATCGGGGTTAAAAAAATAACACCCCACGCACCGAAAGGCTTGATTCATGGATAAAATCGCACTCCAAACGCTGCTCGAAGCCGTCGCATCCGGGAAAACAAACGTTGATGAGGCAGCCCGATCCTTAACCCATCTGCATGTGGAAGACATTGAATATGCTCATATAGACCATCACCGGTCATTGCGCAAGGGCTTTCCCGACGCGGACTATCACCCGGATGCGCGAATGATCCTCCTTAAAAACCAGGAAATCCCCCTTCGCGGAAATGGCTCGCCGTGTGAATTTAAAAAGGAGGCTTCCATCCTAAAACATTTCCTTTTTTTTATATTTCTAAGCTTAGCCGGAATTCCTGGAAAGGGACTCGCCGAAGAGCGCCGCATGCCGTTTTCCCCGGGAGAGCGGCTGACATTCGAGTTAAAGTGGGGCGTCATTCCAGCGGGTGAAGCAGTTTTGGAAGTGCTTCCGGTTGAGATGATAAACGGCGCTCCAGCCTATCATTTTGTCTTGACGGCTACCTCGAACTCCGTTCTCGATGTGTTCTACAAAGTCAGAGATCGTATCGATTCCTATACGGATATTCATATGACCCATAGTGTATTATATAAAAAGATCCAGAATGAGGGAAACACGCATAGAGATATTGTCGTTCAATTCGACTGGGATAAAAGTGAAGCAAATTACACCAATTTCAATCGCCCCAAGCCGCCGGTGAAACTCTTGCCCGGCAGCTTTGATCCTCTGGCCATTTTTTACCATGCCCGCCGGCTTGACCTGAAAATAAATTCCTTTTTTGAACACCCGGTCTCCGACGGAAGAAAAAGCATCATGGGACAGGCCAAAATTACAAACCGGGAAACCTTAACCATCAACGGCAAGACCTATGACACCGTTCTAATCGAACCGGAATTAAAGGACATCGGAGGTGTCTTTCAAAAAAGCAAGGATGGAAAAATTGAGATCTGGCTCACGGCCGATGAACACCGGATCCCGGTAAAAATAAGAAGCAAGGTGGTCGTCGGAAGCTTTGTCGGAGAGCTGACAAGCCAGTTCCTGAATGCACACCGTTAGAGCGCGACATTTTAACGCTGGGATCAGCCCCCCCTGTAACGTTCCCTTCCCATCAAAGGTCCCGCCACGGCCCGGTCATTGACGGCCGTTTTAGCGCTGCCTGCAATTGCTTCAGAAATTGCCTCCGCGAAATTTCCCTCGCCCCGAAACTGACCAGATGCGATGTAATAACCTGGCAGTCTATCATTTCAAAGTGATGCGCGGATAAATATTGCACCAGCGTGACAAAAGCCACTTTAGAGGCATCGCGGACCCGGGTAAACATCGATTCTCCAAAAAAACAGCCGCCGAGAGAAACGCCGTACAGCCCCCCCACCAACTCCCCTTCCCGCCAGGCCTCAACGGAATGGGCATATCCGGCCTCATGAAGGTGCTCGTATGCGCCAATCATTGCGGGTACGATCCAGGTGCCGGCCTTCTTTGATCGGCGAGGCGCCGCACAGCCAAGCATCACCTCATGAAAAGCCGTGTCGAACGTAATTATGAAATCCCCCGTTTTCATGGTTCTTGTCAGCCGTCTATGTACCTTAAGCTCATGGGGATACAGTACCAATCGCGGATCCGGAGACCACCACAAAATCGGCTCATCATCGGAATACCAGGGGAATATGCCATTTTTATAAGCGGCCAGGAGCCGGTCCCGGCTCAAATCTCCGCCGACAGCCAAAAGTCCGGTTTCTTCCGCAAGGTGGGGAGGCGGGAAAATATTTTGTTCAGATAACATAAATACGGGCATGATAACGGCAACCATAAGGTTCTTTATTAAAACGATCGCAACACATATTGCGTCATCAGCCATATCCATGGCATTTTTATCGAAGGATAGTATCAAACCCTCCCTCGGATTGCCACAAGGATCTATCCGGGGTAAAATCAATGTCCGGCGCTGATATATCTTCCTCTTCTCATCGCTGAATGCAGAAATTTCAAGTGCCCGTGTGCCCATCTTTTATTCACGGAATATGATTTTTCCCTTGCAATTCATTATGGTCCGGATTAATGATTCAGTTTGTCAGGATGGTGGTCTTCCCTACCGTTCTTTGTACCCATAATTTAAATCCAGCACTGGCAGAAAGGGTAGCACGCCATGGCGAAAGTCTTCCGGCCCAGCAATCGGGAATCATCCATTCTCTCAAAAATCGAATCGTCCAAGGAATATGAGCGTCGCCGCCAAATAAATGCCACCCGGGATTGTTTTGAACTGCTCGCAAACGCCATCGCCATGAAACTGGTCGAAAACAAGCTGGTGGAAACCACCAACAAAAACTCGTTGGAAGAGCAACTCGTTAAAAGCATCGACAAGCTCGGACGGGCGGATGACTTCGAAATCGATTACCAGATTGCACCGGTCCGTTCCGTGGTCAGCACCCCGAATATTGTGAGCCTCTACCTTACCGCCTTTGTGATCGAGCAGGTGATCAAACACAAGGATGTGGTGGATGTATTCGGATCGGATGAAGATATTTATCACTGCATCAACAAGCAGGTAAACAAGTTCATCACCCCCTGATGCGCCCCTCTTACCACCCCCGGCTGGTCAATAATCCATTTGAAGACGCCGGGCTTTTTGTCTCCTTTCTCCTTGATAATCGCGCCATTTTGTTCGACCTGGGAGATATTCATAGCCTGAGCCCCCGGGATATACTCAAAATCACCCATGTGTTTGTCTCCCATACGCACATGGACCATTTTATCGGTTTTGACCATCTGATCCGTTTCTTTCTCGGCAGGGAAAAGGAACTCCATCTCTTCGGACCCAGCGGATTTCTTAAAAACGTGGAAGGGAAACTGGCCGGATATACATGGAATCTGGTGAATAGTTACACCTACCGGTTTGCACTGAAAGTCACGGAAGTTGACTCGGGGGTGATGCGAACAAAGCGCTATCAATGTCAAAACCGATTCCAACCAGATGAACCGGCGATGGAGCGTCCCTTCAATGGAACACTGCTGTCTGAACCAGCTTTTTCAATAATATCAGCGGTATTTGACCATAAAGTCGATTCGCTGGGCTTTAGCCTCTCGGAAAGATTTCACATCAATATTCTGAAAGCCGGTCTTGATCGCCTGAAGTTGCCGGTGGGTCCGTGGCTTAAAAAACTCAAGGAAAACCTGTATGCCGGTTTGGACCCGGGTTCACCGTTTGAAATTCCATCCGGAGAGGATGGCGGGGGAATGAGGCGGTTTAAATTGAAGGAATTGGCGGATCAGGTAGCGCTGATTACCCCCGGACAAAAGATAACCTATATCGCGGATGCGGCGGGCAATTCATCCAATCTAATAAAAATGATCGATCTGGCGAGCCGCTCCCATCATCTGTTCATTGAAACACATTTCCTGGAACAGGACAGACCGCTTGCGGATGAAACCCACCATCTCACCGCACACATGGCCGGATCCGTCGCCCGGGAAGCGGGAGTGCGCCAGTGCACCCCCTTTCATTTCTCTCCCCGATACACCGGATCAGGGCACTTACTCGTTCAAGAGGTGGCCGATGCGGCCGGGCCCGATATTGCCGTAAATTCCTGGTCTGCGGCATTTTAACTTGCATCAACTCCCCACTTGCGGAAGCTTTCGGCAACCGCATTGTCTTCGATGTCCAGCCGATGGAAGCGCGTGGCGATAACGGCGCAGGCACGAAGGCCTGGTCCATCATTTCGGATCCGATTCCATTCGCCGAATCCCGCTGAGAACCGATCTTTCGGCGACGGCCCTGAGCAGGGGGGTCTCCTCGGGAGCGGTGGACTGCCGCAGTTGACGGGCGACAATGAAAAAATCTTCCCAGGGCAGCGGGCTGCGTTTCTTGCAAGCCCTGGCCCATAAGGCCATAAGGAGCACCCGTTCGGCCCAAACCGGGTACCGTTCCGGGATTACCTCCTTCATAATCCGCTCGGTGGCTTTTTTCAGCTTTCCTTCCCCCGAATAGGGGGAAAAACCGGGGATTTTTACCAAAATTTCATCAATCCGGGCGTCATCCTCGAACCACGAGGCGGCGAAAGGCTTTTTCCCGGGCCAGTCGAAGCTTAGCCGCAGCACCCTGGAAACGTTCCCGGATGAGAGCAATGATGGGTCAATGTCGGCTTCCAGTGAGGCGATCTCCTCTTCCAAGCTTAACCGCTTCGGGATCCAGTATTCACAGCCCAATTCTTCGGCCACACGCAATAAGCCGGCGTTGGGAACCCGGCTGTGTTCCTGACCGACCCGGATAAAATGCGGCACCACGAGATGCATGTAGGAAGGCGAGATCTTCTCCGACATGGCCGATCGGGTCATGTCCCGAATGAGCTCCTCCACGGCATACCTGTCCATCCCATCCAGCCGCATGACATCACGGATTCCCATCCCCTGCTTTAACAGGACGGATATCATCCGGTGATCTCGCTTTTTGCCGACGATGTTCCATAGCCCCTGGGCCCCGGAGCCGTCGATGGGAGAAGCATAGGATTTTGCGTCCGGGGACGGTTGCCGGGGCATCGGCGCACACTCCACGCGTGCGGCGCGCACCCTTTTGATGAACCTGTCCAGGGCGGGACGCTCGGCTTCCGGGAGCCAGTTGCGAAGCCCGATCATGCGCCGTAAAGACACGGGGCTGATACGCTCCGGGCTTATGTAATCAACGAATATGGAAGGAATGCGGCCCCGCACCTCCGGGTTGGGATGGAGCAGCAGAAGGACCGCAACATCCCGAATGAGCGGGTTATGGGTCCTTGCCATTGCCGCTGCGGTCAGAGCTTGGTCCTCCGCGGGCATCAGGTCGAGTTCCGCCATGATGTTTTCCTGCAGGGCAAAAGCATCGTTCGGCCCTTCGGATGCCAGTTTATCGAAGAGGCGATCCAAGTCCGGCAATCCCCCTTTGGCGGTGAAGCGGCCGTAGTATTCGGCAAGTTTTTTGCTTTTGGCTTTGATTTCGGCATGAAGTTCCAGGCCTGCATCATAGAGGGCGCGAACCAGATCCGTCTGCACACGGGTATCCACTTCCACCTCAAAGGCCCTGGCCGCCATATTTTTCTGGATACGATCGGCGGCCTCGACCGCCCAGGGACGATTCCTATCGACGGCATAGCGGAGCTCGGTCAGTGCCATCTCGATCAGCCAGAGGCAAGCCTGATAGCTTCGGCCCGGATCATGGCGGATATCCTCCAGTGCATAGTCGTCGAGCAACAATTCCAGCAGGGATTCGACAATGAGGGGATCGTCTTTGATGACGGCTTCGGCAAGGCTGTTGGATATTTTCCGACCCGTTTCGCGATCCATTTGACTTTCCATGGATTCCACCAGAACTTTGGCTTGCTTCAGGCCGGATTCCGACGGCAATTTTTCAGTGGCGGCCTTTGCCGCCGTCTGAGTCGTTACCCGGGCCGCCCTTGCCGGTCGTTTCTCAACCGAGCCCGGGCTGTCTTCTTCGGAAGAAAGAAGACAGCATTTTTTGTACTTTTTGCCGGAACCGCAGGGGCAGAGGGCATTGCGTCCCACCTTTGGATGATCCCTCTCAACGGGCGTTGATAAGGCCGCAACAGACGTGTCAGGAGGCAAAAGGCTTGGGAGATTGGCTTCTCGCCTGATTTCACCTGCCGTTTCGAATGGCTCTCCCGCGTATTTTTTACCGGTGATCTTCTCCTTTAACATCACGTAATGGTTCTGGAGGCGCGCCAGGTAAGCCGGGTCGCTGTTAATCATGTCAACGAACATATCGATTAGCTCCTGAGAATGCGCCGACTGCGGGTTCAAAGGGTCGAGAAACGGCCCTGCATCCTCTCCATCGGAGTCGAATCCCATGTTGATGCTGGCCAGTATCTTGTTGCGCTTTCGGGCAAGCACCGAGATCATCACCCGACGGCAGTCACAATCCCTGTCATCGCAATAATGCTCTATAAAAGTATATTTATCCGATGGAAGGGATCCGTGACCGCCTTGTCTTATCACGGTGACGGAACGGGTTTCTTTTTCACCAATCTCTTTGAAATAATTTATAAAAGGGCGCATCCTGCTGCCTTCCCGTGTTCTGCTTTTTTCGGTTTAAGATTCGCAATAATGGGTGGGACCTTATATGAATCCGGGATTTTTTTCAAGCCGTGCGATATACGGATTCGGTGACGGCAGTTGACCTTCTCAACATGTTGGAGTGCGGGCAGGGTGACGCGTCGTCTATAAGCTGTGATAGCTCATGGAGATCACTTATTCCCTTAACCCTTTGATATGAGAATAATTTGTAATATTGAAACATTGGAGATACGGCGTGCCGATCAACCCTGATCATCCACAATAGTCTGCCCAACAGATATTAGAAAACGCGATGTCCCTTATGCTGAGGAAAACCGCCGAATCGCATCGACGACAGCCTCCAGTTGCAAGCGAGTAAGTTCGGGAAAGATCGGCAGGGCAAGCGTCTCATCGGCGGCCGCCTCTGACTCGGGAAAATCTCCCCGTTTATATCCCAGATAGGAAAAGCACTCCTGAAGATGCAGCGGCACCGGATAATAGATTTCAACCCCGATTCCCGCATCCGTTAAATACCGGCGAAGATCGTCTCTTTTATCCCGAACCCGAATGACAAATTGGTTATAGATATGACGGGACTCCCGCTCTTCCGGGAGAGAAACCATCCCATCGAGCCCGGCGGCTTTAAAAAGATTCCGATAGATGTGGGCATTTTCCTGCCGCTTTCTCGTCCAGCCGTCGAGGTATTTGAGCTTGATGGCCACAATGGCCGCCTGAAGCGCATCGAGCCGGAAATTCCCACCGATGATTTTATGATAGTATTTGGGGTGCCCCCCATGGACCCGCAGAATTTTGAGCAGTTCATATTGCGATAAAGAGTTCGTTGTCACCATTCCCCCATCGCCAAAGGCGCCGAGATTCTTGGACGGGAAAAAGGAGAAACATCCGAACTCCCCCATGGACCCTGCCGGCCGGTTGTCATGGTGGGCGCCGATCGCCTGCGCGGCATCTTCAATCACGGTCAAACCGAATTCCGCCGCAAGCGCAAGGATGGCCCCCATGTCCGCACACTGACCATAGAGATGAATCGGAATAATGGCTTTCATGGTTTTTCGCATCGCGGCGGGCATTTTTTCCAAAACCTTCCTGGCGCTCGCCGGTGAAAGGTTGTAAGTTCCGCTGTCAATGTCGGCAAACACCGGCAGGGCGCCGAGCCTGGAAACGGCGCCGGCGGTGGCAAAAAACGTGTAGGGGCTGGTCAGCACCCGGTCACCGGCGCCGATGTTAGCCGCCATCAGGGCAATTAGCAGGGCATCGGTACCGGATGACACGCCCACGGCAAATTTTGCACCGCAGTATGCGGCGATATCTCTTTCAAGTCCCTCCACCTCGGGACCCAATATAAAATGCTGGCTTTCACAAATTTCACTTATCTTCGACAGCACTTCGGTCTTTATGGCTTGATACTGGCTCGTCAGGTCAAGCAGCGGCACTTTCATTTTATCGCATCTCCTTCGGAAATTCTCCCAAATGATTATCGTGAAACCGTTCCACCCGCACATGAATCACATGCAGTTGCAGGGTTCCGATATTTTCAATTTTCGCATTCGTAACATCGGGTACCCCGGCGCTCTGACCACGGCTCATCTCTCGTTTTTCATCGCCTGAAGATAATAACGCTGTCCCCTGGGTAATCGTCACCTGGCCGGAACTCCCGGAGGCGCCTGTCAGGGGGCATGAGGCTCCCGGATAAAGATTCATCCGATCGACATGATATCCATCCCCCTTGCCTAAAAGCGTTACCGTTCCCCAGGGGTGATACACGGTCCGATGATGATGATATTCCCGTCGTCCCGATTCTTTCAGCCGGGTCACAATCGATTTGACATCCCGGCTGTTCTCGATACTGGAGACAAAAATGGAGTCCGGTGTATCCACCACCACCAGATTGTCCACGGAATTGACCGCCATCAGTCGATGCGCCCCCATGATAAAGCAGTTGGTTGTCTTCTCGGTAATCACATCCCCGTCAATCACGTTTCCATTGGTGTCCTTTGCCAAAAAATCATAGAGGGATTTCCAGGAGCCGATATCACTCCAGCCAAAATCAGACGGCAACACAACCCCTTTATCGGTTCGTTCCATGATGGCGTAGTCAATCGAGATGTCTCTGAGTCTCTCATAGGCCGCGACGGACACATCATTACCGGCGGCTGTAATCTCCATCATTTTCCGGTAAAGTTCCGGTTCAAATGTGCGGAACTCCTCGCCGATAACCGATGCACGGAATGCAAACATGCCGCTGTTCCAGAAATAATTGCCGGCCGCGATATACTGTTGCGCGGTCTTCGAATCCGGTTTTTCCACAAACCGCCGAATGGATAAGGCCCCCTCGTCCACATCCGCATCCCCTTCAATATATCCGTAGCCGGTTTCAGGATAATCGGCCTTTATGCCGAACGTAACGATATGCCCGGCAGCGGCCAATCGAACGGCGGAAAGCAGCTTTTCGTGAAACGCGTTGGCGTCCTTAATCACATGATCCGCCGGGAACACGCATATCAGCGCATCCGGCACCTGCTGAAGAATATGTAACACACCCAGCAATACGGCAGGCGCCGTATTGCGGCCGCAGGGCTCCCGAATGACTTTTCCTTCCGGATCAATTCCGATATCCGCCATGTGACGCCCGATCTCATCATAATGCTCCTGCCCGCACACAATACGAATCCGGTCGGCCTGGACCACGGGAGTCAGGCGTTTTATGGTGTTTTGAACCAGGGAATCCTTGCCGATCAATTTGACGAGTTGCTTTGGATACAGTTCACGGGAAACCGGCCACAACCGGGTGCCGGTGCCACCCGCCAATAACACGGCATATACGGGTAATTGATTTTCGGGCATGTTCGGAATTCCCCTTTTATTTTTTCTTATAAGACTGCCATCCGTTGCCTTTGCCCTGGCTGGGCGCCAGCGTGGCGGCCATGCAAACAGTACTTACCACATCATAGCCAAAGAGACCGTCAATTTCACGCTTGAGCCCCTCTCCGGCTTTAAGCCGAAAAGGATGAGGCAATTCGATTCTCACCTCTGATTTCTCCCGGTCGATCACGTCCACAATAACACCGCATGTCCCTGAATGCCTGGCAAAAATATCACGGAGTTTAACCAGTTGCTCTTTTTCGGTACGGGCGTTGTCGAGTCGAATACAAACAGTGGCCGTCCAGGTCTCTTCCGCCTTGTCCATCGGAACGATCGCGTCAGCCTTTATCTTGATTGAATTTTCATCCTTTTGAAGTTGTCCCTGAACCAGGATGGCGTTGTCTTCCGTCAGGATGTCCGCCACTTGTGCATAAATTGAGGAAAAAACCACAACTTCAACCGTCCCCAGCAAATCTTCAAGGGAAACGAACGCCATCAACTCTCCTTTTTTGGTTTTGATATTTTTGACGCTGCTGATCAATCCGCCCATGCGCACAGCGACGCCATCCGGCAGATCATTGGCGGATAAGGCATCGGCGTTGGCAAATTTCTCAATCACCGTCTCAAAACGGGAGAGGGGATGACCTGAAACATAGAAACCGAGAACTTCTTTTTCATAGGCAAGCCGCTGTTTATCGTCCCACTCGGTTAAGTTGGGAATGGGGGGCAGGTTGATGGGGATGGCATTTTTGGGCCCCATCTTAAAAAGCCCCATTTGCTTATTCGAGCGTTCCTTTTGAACCCGCTGCCCATAGTCAAGCGCGTCTTCGAGGGCCGCCATCAATTGACTGCGGCGAGCGCCGATGGAATCGAAAGCGCCGCATTTGATGAGGCTTTCCAGGACGCGCTTGTTAACCTTCCGCAAGTCAACCCGCTCGCAGAATTCAAAAAGGGAGTTAAACCGTTTTCCCTCTCCCGAGCCTTTTTTGCGGGCTTCCAGAATCGACTCGATGGCTCCCTCACCGACATTTTTGACGGCAACGAGTCCAAATCGGATTTCCTTATTACGCACGGTGAATTCGATGGCGCTTGCGTTAATATCGGGAGGCAGAATGGGAATATCGTGCTTGCGGCATTCCGTGATGAATTTCACCACCGCCTCGGAGTTCTGCATTTCACTGGTGAGAAGCGCCGCCATGAACTCCACCGGAAAATGCGCCTTGAGAAATGCGGTCTGAAAGGCAATCAGCGCGTACGCGGCGCTGTGGGACTTATTGAATCCGTATCCGCCGAACTTTTCCATCAGGTCAAACAACTGGGCGGCCCTGTCTTTCGGGATGTTGTTTTCCGACGCCCCTTTTAAAAACCGTTCCCGGTGCTGGGCCATGATCTCCGGAATTTTCTTTCCCATCGCCTTGCGCAATCCGTCCGCTTCGGCCATGGAGTAGTTCGCCAGATCTCCGGCGATCTTCATGACCTGCTCCTGGTACACGATAACGCCGTAGGTCTCCTTTAAAACGGAAGCCAGCTGGGGCACCAGATATTCAACCGCTTTCCGACCGTGTTTGCGCTCCACGAAATCATCCACCATGCCGCTTTCAAGCGGTCCGGGACGGTAAAGGGCCACGAGCGCCACGACATCCGCAAAACATGCCGGTTTAAGCCGAACCAGCAAATCTTTCATGCCGCTGCTTTCCAGCTGAAATACGCCCGTGGTATCACCTGAAGAAAGCAATTTGTAAGTATCCGCATCATCGAAATCGAGATTTGATAGATCCGGCGGCGTCACTCCCTGCTCCGCAATCAGCGAGAGCGCTCTATCAATTACCGTGAGGTTTCTGAGCCCGAGAAAATCAAATTTGACCAGCCCGATCTGTTCCACCCGCTTCATGTCGAACTGAGTGACAACTTCGCCCTTTTTTCCTTTGTATAACGGCAGATACTCCACCAGCGGTTTATCGCCGATCACCACACCGGCCGCATGGGTGGAAGCATGCCGGGGTAATCCTTCAAGAACCTGACAAATTTGAATCAGCTCCCGGATATCCGGTCTTTCCCCGGCCATCTCCAAAAGCCGGGGCTCTTCTTTCAGGGCCGCCTCAAGACTGATATTCAATACATCCGGCACCATCTTTGCGATGGCATCCACTTCCTTTAGCGGAATATCAAGTGCGCGACCCACGTCCCGAATGACCGCTCGCGTTTTGAGTTTTCCAAAGGTGATGATCTGGGCCACGAAATCACCGCCGCCATACCGCTCGACCACATACTTGAAGACCTTCTCCCGACCGTTGATACAAAAATCAACATCGATATCCGGCATGCTGGCCCGCGCCGGATTTAAAAACCGCTCAAAGATGAGCCCATGTTCCAGCGGATCCAGATCCGTAATTTTCATGGCATACGCGACCAGGCTTCCGGCGGCTGAACCGCGCCCGGGCCCGACAGGCACGCCGTTTTCTTTTCCATACCGTATAAAGTCGGCAACAATCAGGAAGTACCCGGAAAATCCCATTTTTTTAATGACGGATTTTTCGTAATCCAGCCGTTCCCGGTAAACGGCTTCGTCCACTCCCGGGTTTTTTCCCCGAATGCGCTCCATGACGACCTTGAACCCGGCCTCCACGGTCTCATCAAAGATATCTTCGGCGCTTCGACCGGAGCCGCTTTCAAACTTCGGAAAGTGAAAGGTTTTGAAATCAAATTCGACGTGACACCGGTCCGCGATGACCTGAGTATTGGCAATGGCATCCGGAAAATGCCCCAAGGTCGCCCGCATCTCCTCGCCGGATTTAAAATAGAGCTGGTCGGTTTTGAATTGGAACCGGTCCGTGTCTTTTATGGTTTTCCCCGTCTGAATGCACAAAAGCACTTCGTGGGCATGAACATCCGACTTGTCGAGATAGTGACAGTCATTCGTCGCCACCATGGGAATCGAGAGCCGGCTGCTCAATTCGAGTAGCCCCTGGTTCACGATGTCCTGCTCCGGAATACCGTTGTACTGCGCCTCGAGGAAGAAGCTATTTTCTCCGAAAAGCGACTGGTACCAGCGGGCCGCATCGGCCGCCTCCGCCATCTTTCCCTGCTTGATGAGCTGCGGAATTTCTCCGTGAAGACAGGCAGATAATCCGATAAGGCCGGAGCAGTTTGCTTCGAGCAATTCCTTATCAATGCGGGGACGATAGTAAAAGCCTTCGAGTTGAGCGATGCTGGCCAGCCGGCAGAGGTTTTGATATCCCTGCTGGGTTTCCGCCAGAAGTACCAGGTGAGCCGTCCCCATTTGGTGGTCCAGGGGGGTTTTGTCCGTCAGGCGGCGAGGGGCCAGATAACACTCGCAACCGATAATGGGTTTGATGCCGGCCTTGGTCGCTTTTTCATGAAACTCCAGGGTGCCGAACATGGTCCCGTGATCGGTAATGGCAAGGGATGTCATTCCAAACTGAGCCGCCCGCTTGAGTGCGGCATCGATTCGAATGGCGCCGTCCAGCAGGCTGTACTGGGTATGAACATGCAGATGGACGAAATCAGGTGGCGTTTCGCTCATAGAAGATCACAAAAGGCGGTTAAATGAATTCGTGGGAATTGCCGGCAGCCCCGCTGAAAAGTCCGGGGCTGCCTCAAAATCGCTCTTCATCAATCGAGGCGATAATTGGGTGCTTCCTTGGTAATAATGACGTTATGGACATGACTTTCACGCATCCCGGCGGCACTGATCTTCATGAATCGGGCCTTCTCGCGCAATTCTTCTATGGTACGGCATCCGACATATCCCATGCCGGCTTTTAACCCGCCCACCAGCTGAAACAAATTGGCGGCCAGAGATCCGGTATACGGCACCCGGCCGACAATTCCCTCGGGCACCAGCTTATCCAGATCCTCATCATCTCCCTGATAATACCGATCCTTGCTGCCCTGCTTCATGGCTTCAAGAGACCCCATTCCCCGATATACCTTATAGCTTCTCCCCTGGAGAAACACCTTTTCACCCGGACTTTCATCGGTTCCGGCCAGAAGGCCTCCCACCATTATCGAATGGGCGCCGGCGCCGATCGCCTTGGCAATATCGCCGGAAAAACTGATACCGCCGTCTGCAATCAACGGTACGCCGGTTCTCTCTGAAACCGGTTTACAGTTCATGATGGCGGTGATCTGCGGCATCCCCACACCGGCCACAATACGGGTGGTGCAGATCGATCCGGGACCGATACCAATCTTAACCGCATCGACGCCGGCTTTGATGAGATCTTCCGTCGCCTTGGCGGTAGCCACGTTGCCGGCAATCACTTCCATCGCGGAAAAAGTGCTTTTTAATTTGATGACGGCATCCATTACATTTTTCGAGTGACCGTGGGAGGTATCGATAAGCAGCACATCCACGCCCGCTTTTACGAGCGCCTGCGCTCTTTCAAGCATGTCCTCGCCGACGCCTAGCGCCCCCCCCACCCGCAATCGCCCCAGATGATCCTTACAGGCATGGGGGTATTTTATTATTTTTTCAATATCTTTAATGGTGATAAGGCCGGTCAGCCGTCCATTTTTATCCACAACCAGGAGTTTTTCTATCCGATGCTGATGCAGAAGCTTTTTTGACTCCTCCATGGAAATCCCCTCGGAAACGGTAACGAGGTTATCCTTGGTCATCACTTCGGACACCTTTCTGTCCAGATCGGTTTCAAACCGCAAATCCCGATTCGTTACGATCCCCACCAGCTGATCGTCTTTTGTCACCGGCACGCCGGAAATACGATACGCCTGCATCAGGTCCAGCACTTCCTGTATTTTCTGGTCCGGATGGATCGTTACCGGATCCACGATCATTCCGCTTTCGGACTTTTTGACCTTTCCCACCTCAATCGCCTGATGCTCAATATCCATATTTCGATGAATAAAGCCGATTCCCCCGGCTCGCGCCATGCTGATGGAAGTGGCGGCCTCCGTGACCGTGTCCATGGCGGCACTCACGATGGGAATATTGAGATTGATATTCCGGGTCAACCGGGTGCTCGTTTCGACGTCCTTGGGCAGTACGTCGGAATAGTCTGGAATCAAAAGCACATCGTCAAATGAATAGCTCTCTTCCGGCGGTATTATCATGATGGAGTCCCCAATCTTTTTACGAATTTATTATATTACAAAAGTGCGTGCGACTACCCCGCGGCTGCGACCCAAATAGCAAATGACACGGCCTTTCGCAATCTTTAATTTGGTGAACTGATCCGTGCACGCGATGAATGAGGATGCACGCTGGCGCCCGTATCTTTCTGATTATAGGGGCCTAAGGGGTAATAAAGTAAATAGTGTGAAAAATAAGGGGTTGAATGTCGATTAGTCCCCCTGTATATTTCCTGATTGCTTTTATCGCATTCGTCCGTATTTTTTGGTCTCAATGAAAAGTAATTATTTAAAAGGTCGCCATGCTTGTAAGAATTAACCCGCAAAACCCTCAGCAACGACTCATCAACCAGGTGGTGGACGTTGTCAAGCAGGGGGGAATTATCGCTTATCCGACCGACACCCATTACGGAATCGGCTGTGATATTATGAATAAAAAGGCAATTGAAAGAATTTATCTACTGAAACAGCGCGATAAAAAAAAACCATTCAGCTTCATCTGCTCGGATTTGAAAAACATCAGCCTGTACGCCAAAGTCACCAATTATGCGTATAAAACCATGAGACGCCTGTTGCCGGGCCCTTATACCTTCATTTTAGAGGGTTCCAAACTAGTCCCCCAAATCATGTTGACGAAAAGAAAGACCGCCGGCATTCGCGTCCCCGCACACAATATCAGTCAGGCCCTTACCACTGGGCTTGGCAATCCGATCATTTCCACGAGTGTGACGTTACCGAACGGCGACCTTCTCGATGAGCCCTGGCTCATCGACGAGCTGCTGGGCTCTCGCCTTGACGTCGTGATAGATGGAGGACCGGTTCCGGGGGAACCGTCGAGCGTGATATCCCTGATCGACGACTTACCGCAAATTCTTCGTAACGGCGCCGGGGATATCAGTTTTTTTTCTTAGGGACATCGCATTTCCTGATATACCACTTATCCTGCTCTTGCTCCTGCTCTTGCTCTTGCTCTTGCTCTTGCTCTTGCTCTTAATCTTTCTCATGATTACTGAATCAAGAGCATGATTAAGAGCAAGAGCAGGATAAACGGTATATTAGTATTTTTAGAGCCCCTTAAGGATATATTCCGCCTGAAAAGAGGGGTTCGTAAGCCGGCCGGACAATTCATGCACAAGAGAATCCGTCAGATAATTTAGGAACGTCGACTCTTTGCGATGCGGATATACGGGAACGATTTCACCTTGAATGCCGCCCATGCGTCCGGCCCATTCAATCGCATCTTCCAGATTTCCCATGCGATCCACGAGACCATTCTCCTTTGCCTCCTCCCCTGTAAATATCCGCCCATCCGCCAGAGGTTCGATTTCCGAGGCAGGCCGACCCCTTCCTTCCGAAACGTCCCGAACAAACTGCAACCGCGTTTTATTCACAAAGGCCTGAAGCAGAGCCTTCTCATTCTTCGTTATCTCCCGAACCGGAGATCCCATATCCTTATATTCGCCGCTTTTAATGACCACGGGCGTTAACCCGATTTTCTCAAACAAGCTTTCAAAATTGGTATACCCGATGATGACGCCGATGCTGCCGGTAATGGTCCCCGGGTTTGCCATGATACCGTCTGTTCCCGCCGCGACATAATATCCGCCGGAGGCAGCCACCGCTCCCATGGAAGCAATCATTTTCTTTTCGGAGACGGTCCTTCGAATTTCCCTGAAAATCTCCTGTGAGGCGGCAACCCCGCCGCCGGGAGACTCGATTCTCACAACAATCGCTTTAATATTGTCATCTTCCCGAAACTGCCGTATTTGCCGAAGCGTTTCCTTTGACTCGACAATGGGACCGGTTATCTCAATGACGCCGACCTTCTCCCCATTGACTTTGGAAAGCTCCCCAAAGCCGGAATAACCGGCGCCGACCACAAGAAGGAGTGAAACAGAGATGATCCCCAGGCTAAATATGGTACTGATCATCAATAAAAAGAAAAGATAGGGATGTCTGCGGGAAAACATAAGTGTGTCCATGAGTGTTGGGTTATGCGATTATAAAAATGGCAGGTGTGGCAGGCAAAAAAGAATACCGGCCGGTCTTGATCCGCCGGCCGGTATTCATTATTCAGGTGCTATTTTTCGCCTAATTTTTCCTGAAGGTTTTCACGGAGCAGCTCGCCGAAACTGGAGGTCGATGGCCGGATATTATTCACGTATTCGCTGAGAATACTCTGGTCATCCGCCATATCCATCGCTTTAATGGAAAGACCGATACGACGTTCGTCGCTGTTGATATTCATCACCCGCGCCGTAATGACGTCCCCCACATGGAATTGCTCGCCCGGAGACTTTACTTTCTCCTTGCTGATTTCAGACACGTGCACCAGGCCTTCAATGCCCTCTTCCAGCTCGATAAAGACACCGAAATCGGTTACATTCGTTACCGTACCGGTAATTTCCTTCCCGACCTTATAGCGTTCGGAAACCGTCTTCCACGGATCATCTGAAAGTTGCTTGATTCCCAGCGAGAACCGTTCATTGCCTTTGTCGATATCCAGCACTTTCGCCTGAACCGTATCGCCCTTCTTATATACCTCGGAAGGGTGTTTGATGCGTTTTGTCCAGGATATATCGGAGATGTGCACCAGACCATCAATGCCTTCATCAATTCCGATAAAAAGTCCAAAGTCGGTAATATTCTTTATTTTCCCCTCAAGAATAGTGCCAAGGGGATAATTTTCGCTGATCACATCCCAGGGATTCGGAACGGTCTGTTTCATGCCCAGCGAAATCCGTCTGTTTTCGGGTTTAAGATCCAGGACAACCGCCTGAACCTGATCTCCCACGGATACCACTTTGGAAGGATGCCGTATTTTCCGTGTCCAGGACATCTCGGAGATGTGAATCAATCCCTCAATCCCCTCTTCCAGCTCGACAAAGGCGCCGTAATCCGTCAGACTGACGACTTTCCCGTTTATTCGCGCGCCGACCGGATAATTTTCCGCGGCAGTGGTCCAGGGATCCGGCGTCAACTGCTTCATCCCGAGGGAAACCCGTTCTCTTTCCAGATCCAGGGTTAAAATCTTCACCTTAATTTTGTCGCCGACAGAAAACATCTCCGAGGGATGTTTTACACGACCCCACGATATGTCGGTAATATGCAACAACCCATCCACTCCGCCAAGATCGACGAACACACCGTACTCGGTGATATTTTTAACAACACCGTCCACCACTTTTCCTTCCGTAATGGCCGACAGGGTTTTCGAACGAGCGGACTCTCGCTCATTTTCCAGAATAGCACGCCGCGAGAGAACGATATTGCTTCTTTTTCTATTGTATTTCAGTATTTTAAAATCAAAGGTCTGGCCTACCATTTCATCAAGGTTACGAATGGGTCGCAAATCGGCCTGGGATCCGGGCAAAAATGCCTGAACGCCGATATCAACCGAGAAGCCGCCTTTGACACGGCTGACAATCGTCCCTTGCACGATACCGTCGTCGTCATGGGCCTTTTTGATTTCTTCCCAGACTTTCACCTTAACGGCTTTTTCCTTGGACAGTACGACGACTTCCTCCTCGTCATCCCACCATTCCACCATGACCTCTATCACATCGCCAACCTTTGCGTTGATGCTGCCATCTTCCTCTACAAATTCATGGAGTTTGATCTGCCCCTCGGATTTATACCCGATATCGACCAGAACATGATCCTTGTCCACGGAAATGATGGTGCCATTGACGACTTCCCCTTCGGCAAACCGCTTGAAGCTTTCCTCATACATATCCATGAGGTCATTCATGCTATCCCCGTCCGCATCGTCTTTAGCGCCCGGGGACATGTCGTCATCCTCGTCGGTCCGCATCAGGGTCGTTTTTGCTGCCGCCGGGACACGCACTTCCGGGGTCTCCTCCGGATCCAATACTGAAATCTCTTCGTTCTTCGTTTCTTCTGACATGAAAAATAAATCCCCCTTGCCTGGTATTTACGGCAAACAGCCATGCGCCGTATAATCGGGTACCATAACAATGGTATCGTCAAAAAACAACGGTTTTTTTATATTTTTTCATCTATGATCTTCTTCATCTTCGCAACGACATCGCTCGCCGTCATCTCGGTCGAATCAATATAGACGGCATCCGCCGCACACTTTAACGGTGCAATACGCCGGTTGCTGTCATTTTTATCCCGATGCGCCATATCCTGCTCTACTTCCTCAAGACGCTGATGACCTTTCGCCCCCAATTCCTGAAATCTTCTCAGGGCACGAATCTTGATGGAAGCATCGAGAAAAAATTTAATTTCCGCCTCCGGAAAAACAACTGTCCCCATGTCTCGCCCCTCAAAAACAGCCGCCTTATCCTTCCCCATCTGTTTTTGTATCCCCAGAAGAAACTCGCGCACCACCGGCCGGGCGGAAACGGCTGAAGCCATCATGGCAATTTCCGGAGTCCGGATATCGTCCGTGATATCGGTGCCGTTTAACAACAACCGGGTACCGTTCCCGGATATCACGTAGTTCAGTTTCAGCCCGACGCAGAGGGTTTGAAGTCCCGTTTCGTCCTCGGGAAGCACGCCGGCTTCGATGGCAGCGAGTGCCACCGCCCGATACAAGGCCCCGGTATCGACATAGCGGTACCCAAGGGATTCCGCCAGTTTCCTGCTGACAGTGGTTTTACCGGCGCCTGCCGGGCCATCAATGGTCACCACCACGGATTTCATTTCGTTTTTGCCCTTTTCGGTATGTTAAGACCGCCTCCCCTTCAGCTGGCCGCCAGCACTGCTTTCAATGCGTTGATAAATCGCGCGTTTTCCTCGGGAAGCCCTGCATTGATTCGAATATATTCCGGAAACCCGTATGACACCATCGATCGCACAATCACGCCCTGGCGAAGCATTTTCTCGAAGACATCGGCCGCATTTCGTTTCACATCTATCAGAAAAAAATTGGCCTGAGTGGGAAAAAACGTTAACCCCATTTTACCAAGCTCAGCATACAGATAATCCAGTCCCTCATGCACCACCCGAAGGGTTTTTTCCAGAAACGCCGTATCATCCAGCGCATGGATGGCTGCTATCTGAGCGAGGGAGCTCACGTTAAACGGTTGCCGGATACGATTCAACAATTCCTGAAGTGGAACCGGCATCACGCCATAGCCGACCCTCAGCCCGGCCAGTCCATAGGCTTTGGAAAATGTTCTTAGCGTTACGACCGGAACGGATGCGTTCAAATAATCAATGCCACTGGCGCAACGATCATCCCGCGCAAATTCGACATACGCCTCATCGAGAACCACTACCACCCCATTGGGAACTTTTGACAGAAACGTTTCGAATTCCGAACGGGTTATCATGGTGCCGGTCGGATTATTCGGATTGTTTACAAAAATCAGTCTGGTTTTGGAAGTGATGGCATCCGCCATCTTATCCAGATCGATCGCCAGATTATTTAGCGGCACGTAAACCGGTATCGCCGCCGAACTGCGAATCGTGATATCGTACATGAGAAAAGAAGGCCGGGGCAGCACGGCCTCGTCACCGGGTTGCAGCAAGGCCCGTGTCAGCATCCCGATTATCTCATCCGATCCGTTCCCAAGAATAATGGCGTCCCGCGGGACATTCAGATATCCGGCAAGCTTTTCATTCAGCTCGAAAGCGCTACCGTCCGGATATCGATGGAGCTTGCCCATCGCTTTTTCCATGGCCCGAACGGCAAGAGGCGACGGCCCCAGTGGATTTTCGTTGGATGCCAGCTTTACGGAATCGCTGATACCATATTCACGCTCCAACTCTTCGAGAGGCTTTCCCGGTTCATAGGGCTTTATGGCCGCAATATGCGGCGGCACCTTTAGATTCAACACCCGACAAGCTGTTTCTTTGTTATTCCCATCCATTTTCTTTGCACCACCTTCTAAAGAGTTGTTCATAATAAAATCCACGGCGCCTTGACAAGTTGAAAAGAAACCGACCTTTTATTTTTGGTTATTTCCTGATCCAGGGAGGAGAAAGCTGACGATCAATAGCTAAAACGGGGCATTTTATAGTCGTGAGCTCCATTTTCGGCAAAAACCGTTTTTCCGCTGTTATAAATTCAAGAGGTAACCCCGTTTCCACGGATAATGCGGAAACGAAATCATACCCTTCGCCAATCGTCTCCACCGTGGTTTCTTCGATCAGATTGGCATTCCCGATGATCCCGTTAATCGTCATACCGGATGCCGCTTCAATCTCTTTTCGTATTTTTCCACACCCGGCGATGGAATCGGTATTGGGCCGAAAGGGATTGACCACCTGAAGCATTCGGAATGACTGACCGGCGAATGCATCCGCCAGCGCCGAGAGGACCGTGGCGCCGGCATCATCGCCTCCGACATCCAGAAGTGTCAAACCGGTGGGCTGCCGAATCATACCCGCCACAGCGGGAGTTAAAATCGGTAAATCCGCATTGAGATATTCCGCCGAAGGGAGCACCAGCTCAATTCCCAAATCGGTCAGAAACTTCAACGCTTCTCTGGTCCGGAAATAAAAATTGACCAGGTCCAGATCGGCAACCCGAACCGCCATGCCCTGTTGTTTCTGATTTACCGCCAGATTGATCGATACCTCCGTCTTGCCGGAACCGTAATTGCCGACGATAATCACAATCCCCTTGAGATCTATCCGGATGTTCATCCTCAAATTCCTTTTTTCTCACGCAGTTAGGAGACGTCACAATAAAAAAACCGGGGTTAATGGTGCCACATGCCAACGGGCTCGTCAATCCGCTTGTGAATCAAATACAATTTTTGCCATCGGCCTTCCGGCGAAGCCGGCCCGGGAATAAAACTTTGATTTTCTCTCTGAATTCATGTTCGCGGAAAATGATAATGACGAAGAAGGGTGAATTTTTAACTATTTACACTTTCATATATTTTTGGCATATTCTCATCACAGTCTCATGGATGCGGTCAACAAAAGGAGTGCGGATCTGAGTGGAGACCAGTGTCGGTGGAAAAATTCAGGGTGTCAGCCTTGACTCATTCCTTCAGATAGTCCAGATGGACAGAATCACCTGCACCCTTAAAGTCATATCTCAAGAGGGCTTTGGATTTCTCTATTTTGTCAACGGTGAGCTTTTCTCCGCCATTACCGGTGACATTCATAATGTGGAAGCCGCCTGCCGAATCATCAGTTGGGAAGAAGCCGTCATCGAAATTGATAATTCCTGTGACAAAACGGAAAACGACATCAACCAGCCCTTGATGAATCTTTTGATGGAGGGCATGCGGCTACGGGATGAGGCCGCTAAGTCAAAAGCAAAAACCAACCCGGATCCGGCCACAAAAGGCCCCCCGACAAAGGGGAGCCAACCGCCTTCCAACACGGCGAAACAGGCCGGATCAAAACCGGATGCCGTGACAGCCCCTCCCCCTTCAGCCAAAACGGCCTCCGCTTCTAAAAAACTCACAGCTGGCGCCACAAAACGCTCCAAATGGAAAATCGTTGCCATCGGCGCCGGGCTATCTCTGATACTCATCCTCGGCGGCATCGGCCTCTCGGGTTATCTCTCCAGGGCCAGGCAACTGAAACAAAATTATGAAGCGGTTCTGTCAAAAGTCGAAACCACCATTCCTTTGGAAAAAAAGCGCCAGCTCCTGCAAATATATCTTCAAGAAAACAGCGGCAGTAAATATACACCCGATGCCGAACAACGGATGAAAGATATTCAGGAACAAATGGTGCAACTCGATTTTTCATCGGTATCACGAGAAGCTGAAACGCTCGCCAAACGTGGCGATCTGGAACAGGCATTTGCCCTTTATGTCCAACTTGAAGAAAGATCTTCCAACAGCCGCCTTTCAAGCCAGATCTCTCAGAAAAAAAAGGAGTTGGGCGCCCTTGCCGACAAGCGGGCCTATGAAACCCTTATCCGTTTATCCGAGGGAAAAGGGCCTGAGCGGATCACGCTTTATCTCGACTTTCTAAAAACCCATCCCAACAGCAGTCAGCGGCCTCAGGTTGAAAAACTGATTGCGGAAATGAGTCATGAATTCTACCTTTACGCGGAAAAGCAGATTCTCGAAAATGGGAAATTGGAGAATTGGAGAAAGTGCCTCGACATCATTCAACAGTATTTTGATATTTATCCAAATTCCGAAAACACCGGCGTGCTTAAAAAATACCAGTCTTTGTGTGAGGAAGAGATAATCGATGCCGATGCGTTTACCCATCTTTTAAAGCGGGCGGAAATGCTGGGTGAAAACCACGATCAAATTTTAAAAATTTATACGGATTACCTGAGGAGCTATCCGCATACCCGTGCAAAAAATAAAATCGATCAGGAAATTGAAAAAAACAAGGCCCTATCCGAGAAAAAAAGGCTCGCATCGGAAATTCTCAAAATGACGGACCTTCTGTCGGGTAGCGCTGAGCGCTTTGCCGTACAGCCCAACGGAACGGTGAAAGACGGCAAAACAGGCCTGATGTGGAATCTGATTGATTCCACGACGCTTCTTAACAGATGTATTGACTATAAGGAGGCTCTAAACTTCGTCAAAACTCTCAACACCGGGGGGTATACGGATTGGCGGCTGCCCGCGCCCGAAGAGCTCACCACGCTCTACAGGCAAAAGCCCTCCTTCCCTTCCACCGCCCCCACCTGGTACTGGACATCGCAGACCCATAAACGTTACCTGGGACGCTGGATGGTGGATGTGGACGTGGTATCAACGGAAACCAGCACGGAAGAGGAAGTCAAAAATAAGGAATCCTGGCATTGCGGCGCCGTCCGTGCCGTGAGAGGAAACAAATAGAATTAAAAGCCAAGGCTAATCGAGCAGGCCTTATTTCTAAGGCACTGAATGACAACGATCCGTCCGCAGATCACTTGAAATAGTCCACCCCGTTTTTCAACATTCGTATCCCATCGGCAGGGCCAGAATCCTCTTTTTCCCTCCGGCGCTTTTTCCCCTCCCGTCGCCTCAACCAGTCCGGATGATTGGTAAAATGATTAAATGCTTCCGGGTGCGGCATCAATCCGAAAACGCGACCCGTGGAATCGCAGATTCCCGCGATATCCAGCACGGCTCCGTTGGGATTAAAGGGGAATTGGCCATTTGCCGGCTCTCCGGTTGGAAGCGCATATTGGGCCACTATCTGCCGGGCGGCTTTAAGTTGGCTTAACGTCCCCTCATCGGCATAGAATTTGCCTTCCCCATGCCGGATTGGCACGTCCATCCGCTGTAAACCGCGTGTAAAAACGCACGGCGATTCCGAATTGAAGTTCAAGGTCACCCAGTCATCGCGAAAATTCCCGCAGTCGTTATGAATGAGCGCCACCTTACGGGAAGCGTAATCGCCCGCCATTCCCGGCAGAAGCCCCAGATTCACCAGCGTCTGAAACCCGTTACAAATCCCAAGGACCAGATTTCCTTTTTCGATAAAGGAGATCATCTGCCGCCCCAGGTGCGTGCGCATTTTGACCGCCTGAACCACCCCCGCGCCATGATCATCCCCCCAGCTGAATCCGCCCCCAAAAACAAGAATCTGAAAGTCTTTTAACGCCACGTCGCCGCCCACGAGCAGATTGATATGCACCCGCCTGGGGGTTGCGCCGGCCTGCTCAAAGGCATAGGCGGTTTCAGAATCGCAGTTGAGCCCATAGCCGGTCAGTACCAAAACATTTACCGTCATATTAAGTCTCCGAAAGGTTGCTTCCAGACAAATTTCAGCTCATCGACCGGAATGCAAATCAGCGGATTTTCCATCTTGGCCGTCCCCGTTATGACCAGGGGGCCACCAATTTCGGTCACCCGCCCCACGCAACTGCAAGGAAGCCCTTTGAACGACTTTTCAAAAACCTCGCGATTGGCGGGATCGAGGGTGACAATAAATCGCCCGGGCGATTCGGAGAAAAGAATAGCGTCATCGCGATCCACATCTTCTGTCGGGACATTGCCAAGCGCAAGGGTCATTCCCAGATTTCCCCCCATGGCCACAAAAGCCGAATGAACGCCCAGCCCTCCCCGATAGATACCATGCACCGATGCCGGCAGCCCCATTTCAATGGCGCGGGAAAGGGCTCGATAAAGGATCTTGTTCCGGGAAGGAGATACCCGAGGCACCCGGGCGCCGATATAGCCCAGATGTTCGTAATATTCGGACCCGCCCAGTTCGTTTCGGGTAGTTCCCAGTATATATACCAGATCACCGCTTACCTTGGCATCCATGGATACGCAACAATTGAGATCTTCAATCACCGATGTCGCTGAAAATTGAAGCGTCTCGAGGGCCGAGACCTTGTGGCGCTCCCCATATCCGCCCTCAAGGTGACCATCCACGTACATGCTGTCTTTTCCGGAGAGAAGCGGTATCTCATAGGCAAGGCACAGATCCCGCAGCGCCCGGCAGGAACGGACCAATTGGGCCGCTTTAAACTTTCCGTCCGGGTTTTCCGTCGGATGGTACTGAATATTCGGCCAGCAGAAATTATCGACGCCCCCGATGTGATCGGGATTTCCGCCTACCGACAGGAGACGACGCACGGCCTCATCAATGGTACAGGCGGTCATATGGTAGGCATCGATGGCGGAATAGGCCGGCAATAGCGCCTGCGCGAACGCCAGGCCTTTTTCCACTCCCAGTACCGGGCGGCTCACGGTGGCATCGCTCGGCACGTCCCGCCCGGAACCAACGAGGGGTTTGATCACACTTCCCCCCTGCACCTCATGGTCATACTGGCGGGTAATCCAGTGCCGGTCACAGATATTGGGACGAGCGAGCATATCCTTTAGCAACCGGTTAAAATCAGTTGGCATCCGCAGCACCGGTTCCAATAGTCCCCGTTGTTCCGGAGACCGCCATTGCGCATCAAACTCCCATTGCGGAAATCCGGCGGTCAATAGATTCATATTCACATAGGCGCAAGTTTGGCCGTCATACCGGATATGCAGCTTTCCAGACCCCGTATACCGGCCGATCACCGTACTCTCCACGGCATGGCGTTGCGAGAGCGCCATGAATCGATTCAGGTTTTCCGGCCGGATGGCAACGGTCATCCGTTCCTGGGATTCGGAAATCCAAATCTCCCACTGATCCAGCCCCTCGTATTTCAACGGCACCTTTTCAAGATCGACTTCGCACCCGTTGGACATTCTGGCGGATTCACCGATCGAGGAGGATAGCCCCCCCCCGCCGTTGTCGGTGATATATTCAATCAAGCCCTCATCCCGGGCCTCCAAAAGAAAATCGTGCATTTTCTTCTGCGTATAGGGATCCCCTATCTGCACATGACCGGCGGGCGTATGGTCTGAAAAAACCTCGGAAGAAGCCGTAACCCCATGGATACCGTCTTTTCCCACCCGGCCACCGCACATAATCAGAAGGTCCCCGGGAGAGGTATGTTTTTCTTCCGAAGGCAATCCCTGAAGTGTTGCGGGCATCACCCCCAGCGCCGTCACAAACACGAGGCATTTTCCCATATATCCGGAATGAAACAAAACCTGGCCAAAGGTCGTCGGAATACCGCTTTTGTTGCCGCCGTCGCGAACGCCTTCAATCACCCCGTCCAGTAACCGCCGGGGGTGCAGGCGAGGTTTGAGATCCCCCGCGTAATCCCGGTGGCCCACACAAAAGCCATAGCTGCCCATGACCAGCCGGGAGCCCTTGCCCGTCCCGAGCGGGTCCCGATACACGCCCACGATACCGGTAATGGCGCCCCCGTACGCTTCCATATTGGAAGGGGAATTATGGGTTTCACCGGTGATCACATAATAATGCCGGTCATCAAAGCGCCCCACGCCGGCATTATCCCACAAAACGGAAACCACCCAGGGCTTTTTCTCCTTGAGCAAAAGCGTGGGCGTTTCAATATAGGTCTTAAAGAGCGAGTCCTCTTCCGACACCTCGCCGGTTTCAGCGTCCGTGTAATGAAAGCGGCCCCGGAAGGTGTTGTGATTGCAATGATCACTGCGGCCCTGGGAAATATATTCCAATTCCACGTCCGTCGGATCCGAAAGCCCCACCGCCTTTCGATCGGATAGAACCGCCGGATCAAGAAAATAAGCGCGAATGGTGGGAATATCCTTCGGATTCAGCGCCAGATTTCGCTCGTCGCTCACCACGGTCAGTGCCGCATCGCTTGTCACCGGAATGCGGGTGACGGTGGGCGTGTGATCCAGTCGAACCTTGGGTAAAATAAGCCCGGTCCCAACTTCCGGATCCCAAGCCGCTTTTGAAAAAATTTTCCACTGCTGAATGATGTCGTTGGCGAGAAGCTCTCCAGCGATTTTATCAACTTGCTCCGCCGAAAGCCCCTCGCCCTCAATGCAATATCGCTTTGAGGTGTAAACCCCCTCGCCTTTTTTAAAGGGCCTTCCGAGAACATCCGCAATGGCCTCCATGGCCGTGCTTCCCGGATTGTCGCGAACGCCGGGCCGAAACCCGACCCATATCGCCCAATCAAACGGAACCGAAAGCGGCGCAAAGGACGATACCTGGGTAACCGGGTTGGTGAATATGTCGGTGCAAATGGTTGAAAGCGCTTCCGGTGAGAGCGCCGCATCAATGGTTACCAGACGAATGACGCGAACTCGCGCCAATCCGATACCAAAATAGTTGAGGGCCTTTTGCCGAACCCCTTCGCCTTCCGCGTCAAACAGATCCGGCCTTATCGCAATTTCCAGTCGATATGCCATACGTCTCTCCCCCGGTAAAACAGATGGTTGCACTCGGTATTAACTAAATAACAACCGATTTATATCATTATAAAATACGTATATCATGAGGAGCAGAAGCAAAAAGATGCCCACCTGTTGGGCGATCTCCCGCATTTTGGTATTGACGGGACGTCCCATAATCGCCTCCATCAGAAAAAACAGCAGGTGACCACCATCGAGAACCGGGATGGGGAGGAAATTGATAATTCCCAGATTAATGCTTAACAGCGCAATAAAAAAAAGAAAATTGGCCACCCCCTCCTTTGCCTGTTCACCGGCCATTTGAGCGATCATAATGGGCCCGCCGAGGGTTTCCCGCGACATGGTGCCCTGAATCATTTTGACAACGCTCAAAACGGTCATTTCGGCAATCCGATAGGTCTGTTTGAAACTTTCCGAGACCGCCTCAACGGGGCCTAGCGATTTATGAAATGAATCCCCGGAGGGTCCGATACCGATGAGGTAACGCTCCGTATCTTCACCGAAAAGGTTTTTGGTGATTTTTAATTCGGGCGTGATTCGGAGAGTCAAAACCGTCCCTTCCCGCAAAACGGAAAAACTCAACTCCCGGCCGTTACTCTCGGTTATCAGCCTGGCCATCTCATCCCAGCTTTCCAGCCGGACATCATCGATCGCAACGATCCGATCCCCGGTTTTAAGCCCCTGTTTTGCCGCCGGTGTATTCTCCCCAACCGCCCCCACCGTGGGCTTCATCACATAGGCGCCGGAAACAAGATAGATGCTGATGATAATCAACAGCGCCAGAATAAGATTAAAAACAGGGCCGGCAGCCACAATCATCATCCGTTTAAACACATGCTTGTGCGTAAAGGACCGGGGAATATCCGCCGGATCGATTTCGACACCGGGATCCTCACCGGTCATTTTGACATATCCGCCCAGGGGGATCGCGGATATGCGATAATCCGTAAAACCGATGGTTTTACCAAAGAGGCGGGGACCAAACCCCAATGAAAATTTTTCCACCCCGACACCAAAAAACCGTGCAACAAGAAAATGCCCCAATTCGTGAAAAAATATGAGGATGCCCAAGACAATAACAAACGCAAAAATATTTGTACTCATGATCTATATCCAATTTTTACCGGGTGCCGATACAATCGCCTCGGCCCGCAGGCGCGCCCATTGATCGGCGTCCACTATATCAGAAAGTGAGGGGTGTTTCATCACCATATGTTGATCCATCGTTTTTCGAATGACCGAGGGAATCCCGGTGAACGGAATTCTTGAATCCAGGAATGCGCCCACCGCCACCTCATTGGCGGCATTTAAGACGGCCGGCAGGGTTCCCCCTGTATTGATGGCATCAAAGGCCAGGGTCAAACAGGGGAATTTTTGAAAATTCGGGGCTTCAAACGTCAAGGCGCCGATGCGGGGAAAATCAGGAGCGGGGAGGTTCAGGAAAAGCCGCTCGGGATAAGAAAGCGCATAGGAGATAGCGGCTCTCATATCCGGCAATCCGAGTTGGGCCAGCACCGTCCCGTCCTTAAAAGAAACCATTGAATGAACAACACTTTGCGGGTGAACCACCACATCGATTCGATCCGCGGGCAAGTTGAACAGCCATCGGGCCTCGATAACTTCGAGCCCTTTATTCATGAGCGTTGCGGAATCGATGGAAATCTTTCTCCCCATCCGCCAGGTGGGATGATTCAATGCATCCGCCGGTTGAATGTCTTTAAACGTCTCTTCCGGTCTGTTTAAAAAAGGCCCCCCGGAAGCTGTCAGGTGAATTTTATTCAGATCCTCATACCGATGGCCGTTAAGACATTGAAAGATGGCACTGTGCTCGCTGTCGATGGGCAAAAGCCGTACCCCCGCTTCGGCGACCCGGGCCATCACAATCTCTCCCGCCATCACCAGGGTCTCCTTGTTCGCCAGAGCGATGTCTTTTCCCGCGGCGATGGCGGATAAGGTCGGCATTAATCCGGCGGCTCCCACCACCGCCACCACGACCTGATCCACCCCCTCCAATGCGGCCGCAACCTCATAACCGCTCGGCCCCGTCAGGATTTGGGTTGAACTCCCCTTCGGCAATACCGCTTTAAGCTCCCCAGCGGCCCTGTCATTCATCACGACCGCCATCGCCGGCCGGAATTCCTGTATCTGCCGGGACAACAATTCGATATTGTTACCTGCCGCCAACGCCTTGACGGAGAACCGATCCGGAAACATTCCAGCAATTTTAAGGGTATTGCACCCGATTGATCCCGTGGAGCCGATTACGGTTAGGTGTTTCATCAACCAATCACCTGATTCCCTCTTGGGTGAGAAAAAAGACCTTCAGAAAAAAAGCCACGGGGAGCGCAAAAAGAAGGGCGTCGATGCGATCGAGAATTCCACCGTGTCCGGGAAGAAGTCCCCCGGAATCTTTGACACCGGCGGATCGTTTGAGCACCGATTCAAAGAGATCTCCCGCCTGCCCGGCAATACCGATAACAAGGCAAAAGACAAAAATGGCCTGAAGTGGAAATGCCGGGAAAAAACAGATTTGAAAAAAAAGACCGATACCGATATTCGCAACTAAGCCCCCGCAAGCGCCTTCAACGGTTTTACCGGGGCTCACCGCCGGGCAGAGTTTATGTTTTCCCCAATAGGTACCGGTATAATAAGCAGCCGTATCACCGGCAAAAATCACGCATACAACCAATAAGACCCACTCCGGTCCGAGAGGTTCCCGGCGAATCAAAACCAGATAGGAAATCGATAGGGGAATATAAATCGTTCCCAAGGTCTGAAGCGCCACTTTTCGAGAGATGTCGGGGTCGTTTTGAAATTGTTGAAAGGAAAGAAACCCGGTCAGAATCAGGCTGAAGGAAAAAATCAATGGCATCACCGCCAGGAAACCGGCATGCGCCGCACAAAAAAGCCCCGCTCCGGCCAAAAGCCCCACGTAAAAAAGGGGGTTGGAATGGTGAAAATTGCAGCTTCCGGTGACTATCCGGGAATATTCCCAGGATGTCAGCAGCGCAACCATCCCTAAAAAAACCGAAAACAAAAGAGGACTTCCCTTCAAAATCAACACTACCAGAAGGGGCAATGCCACTAAACTTGTCAGCCATCGCTTTAGGTGCATTTGGGCAGGTTCCGATTCCTTTCAGCCATCCGTCAAAGCAAGGGGGAGATTATTCGACGGTTACGGTCCCGAATCTTCGCTCGCGGTGCTGATAATCCAATAAGATTTTAAGAAATTCTTCCCGACCAAAATCAGGCCACAAGGTATTGGTTATGTATATTTCAGAATAAGCGATCTGCCAAAGGAGAAAATTGCTGATGCGCATTTCTCCACTGGTCCGGATCAACAAATCCGGATCGGGAATGGATGCGGTGTACAGATGCGATGAAACAGTTTCTTCCGTGATATCACCGGGCCTCATTCTCCCGTCACGAACTTCTTCCGAAATGGACCGCACCATCCTGACAATTTCCGCCCTGCCACCGTAGCTTAAGGCCAGATTGAGCAACATGAGCTCGTTTTGCCGGGTCAAGGCCATTACATCCTGAATCTTCCGGAACACCTTATCGGGAAGCCGCTGTATCTCGCCGATGGCGTTGAGCCGAATGCCGCTTTCCATCAACTCTTTTTCTTCTAAAGATAAAAATCGTTCCAGAAGCGCCATAAGCGCCTGTACTTCCAGCTTGGGACGCTGCCAATTTTCCGTGGAGAATGCATAGAGGGTGAGAACGGAAATGCCAAGCTCCCTGCTGGTTCTCACGATGTCGCGAACCGTCTCGGCTCCCCGTTCGTGACCATTGATACGGTTAAGCAGCCGTTTTCTGGCCCATCGGCCATTGCCGTCCATGATAATCGCCACGTGACGCGGGAGCTTTTTTATATCCAGTATCGGATCAGCGCTACCGGCAGGGTTAGAACTCAAGGATTTCCTTCTCTTTTTCTTTGTATGTCTCGTCGATCAGTTTGATATAGTCGTTGGTAATAGTCTGAACTTCGTCCTGTGCTTTAAACGCCTCATCTTCGGAAATATCACCATCCTTTTTGAAGCCCTTGATGAGCTCGTTGGCATCACGGCGAATATTACGCACGGCCACCTTATAGTCTTCACACGTTTTCTGCAGCAATTTGACCAGCTGTTTCCGGCGTTCCTCCGTCAGCGGTGGAATGGCAATACGAACCAGTTTCCCGTCGCTGGAGGGTGTCAGTCCCAGATCGGATTTCAAAATCGCCTTTTCGATGCCCTTAATGGCGGAAACGTCCCAGGGTTGAATCATGATCAATCGGCTTTCCGGAACGGAAAGGGAGGCCATCTGATTCAAGGGCGTCGAGACACCGTAGTAATCAACCCGAACCCCGTCCAACAGGGATATTGACGCCCGGCCGGTTCTGATCCGTTTCAATTCATTTTTTAAGGCGATGATGGATTTGGCCATCCGATCTTTTGTCTCGTCATACGTCTCTTGAATCATGGTAGATCCCTCTTGCAATCGCTCCTATCCGAGGCTCAGCGGTCCTTTGTGTAGAAATGAGCGGTGTCTTCTGTTAGTGATTAATCCGTGTTCCGATAGCCTCACCACAGACAACCCCTTTGATATTCCCCGCTGTTTTAAGAAGAAATACGGACAGGGGAAGCTTGTTGTCCATGGCGAGGGAAATAGCCGTTAAATCCATCACCCGAAGTTGCTTTTCAAGTGCCTCCCTGTAGGTGATCTTATAAAGGCGCTCGGCATTCGGGTTTTTCTCTGGATCAGAATCGTAAATTGCATCCACTTTCGTGGCTTTTAACAGGATTTCGGCATGAATTTCCTGAGCTCTCAGCACCGCGGCCGTATCGGTTGTAAAGTAAGGGTTTCCTGTACCCGCGGCAAAAATTACCACCCGGCCTTTTTCAAGGTGCCGAACAGCCCGCCGAAGAATATAAGGTTCCGCAACCTCATGCATGGAGATGGCACTTTGAACGCGTGTGGGAACCCCGATTTTTTCCAGCGCGTCCTGGAGCGCAAGGCTGTTGATAACCGTGGCGAGCATCCCCATATGATCGGCGGATGAGCGGTCCATCCCAAAGGAGCTGGCGGCAATACCCCGAAAGATATTGCCGCCACCCACAACAATGGCCATCTGCACATCCAGCTCATAAACAGACCTTATTTCTTCCGCCACGAATCTGATCATGTCGGGGCTGATGCCAAAGCCCTGATCTCCCATCAGGGCTTCACCGCTCAGCTTCAACAGTATCCTTTTAAACCGGGACGTTGGCATATAATCAGGACTCTCCCAACTGGTATCGACAGAATCGCTTGATCGTGATGTTCTCACCAATTTTACCAATCATTTCATTAAGCAAATCTGCAATCGTCAAATTCGGATCGCGAACATAGGCCTGATTCAAGAGGCAGTTTTCCTTGTAAAACTTGACGAGTTTTCCCTCGGCGATCTTATCCACCATATTTTGCGGCTTGCCCATTTCGGCGGCCTGCGCTTTGTAAATCTCCAACTCTTTTTGCATCAGCTCTTCCGGCACGTTTTCAGGCGCGATGGCTACCGGATTCGTGGCGGCAATATGCATGGCGATATTCCGGGCAAACTCCACAAACGCCTCGTTTTTAGCTACAAAATCACTCTCGCAGTTTATCTCGATCATCACGCCGATTTTACCGCCCATATGGATGTAGGACTGAATCGTCCCTTCGCTCATGGCTCTGCCGGCACGTTTCTGCGCGGTTGTTATTCCTTTTTTTCGAAGGAAATCTATCGCTTTAGACATATCCCCCTCGCACTCGCTCAGTGCCTTTTTGCAATCCATCATGCCGGCGCCGGTCTTTTCCCGAAGCTGTTTTACCATTTCTGCAGTTATTGCTGGCATTATTCCTCTCCTATTGTCTCACCCAATTCACTCATATCATCAGAAGCCGCGGCATAGGAGTCGCTGGCGGACGCCCTCTTTATAATTTCGACCACCGGTCCTTTGGAACCATCGGAAATAATTTTTCGTTCACCCGGCTTAAGACCAGCGACAGCGACTTCCTTTTCATCCGGTTCATCAATTTGTTTGTCCGACTGCGCATGCTTTTTCTCAGCCAGTCGCCGTGCACCATCAATGCATGCCTCAGCCATTCGGGAAGTAATCAGCCGAATGGACCGGATCGCATCATCGTTTCCGGGAATAATATAATCCACTTCTTCCGGATCACAATTGGTGTCCACAATGGCGACAATCGGTATTTTAAGCCGCTTGGCTTCCCGCACCGCAATCGACTCGTTTTTCGGGTCCACCACGAACATGGCGCCGGGAACACCCGTAAGACTTTGAATCCCCCCGAGCGTGCTGTCGAGCTTTTCCCGCTCCTTGCCGAGTTTCAGTCTTTCCTTCTTGGTGTACAGGTTGATGGAGCCGTCACTTTCAATTCGGTTCAGATGATTGAGCCGTTCAATACTCTGCCGGATGGTCTGGAAATTGGTCATCATGCCGCCCAGCCACCGATTGTGAACGTAGTACATCTCACACCGGTTGGCCTCTTCGTAAATGGATTCACGGGCCTGCTTTTTTGTCCCGACAAAGAGAACCGATTTACCGTTGGCCACGGTATCCGCCAGAAAATCATATGCGGTCCTGAACATACGAACGGTTTTTTGCAGATCAATAATATAAATGCCATTACGCGCACCAAAAATATAGGGTTTCATCTTCGGATTCCACCGCTTTGTCTGATGTCCAAAATGCACGCCGGCTTCCAACAGTTCCTTCATCGTAACATACGCCATACTTTTCTCCCTTTCAGAGGTTGGTTTTTCCACCGCCTTTTTCATCCCCATTTCCAACTTTCCAGGAAAGCACCGGGAAACGGATCCAAAGACGTGTGTAGTTATTAAAATCGGAGTTTTGTAACAAACTAATTATGGCAGCGCAACAGTTTTGTTTATGATCGACTTAACGGACGTCAGGTCATCCGCCGAAGCTGCGCCACCCGATCGAGCCCGCCGTAATCCCTGAAAAACCGGACCGGCTCATACCCGCCCGCATTTTGGGCGATTTCCACCACTGACGCTTTTTGATCATAGCCGATTTCGAGGAGCAAATATCCCTTTGGAACGAGGTACGCTTTCGACCGGCAAATGATCGCTTCCAGCGCATCCACCCCATGGGCGCCGCCATCGAGAGCGTCGTGCGGCTCATATCGGACAATTTCCGGCTGAAGCCCGGAAATTCCATCACGCCTTATATAGGGCGGATTGGATACGATCATATCAAAAAACACGCCGGATCGAATCGATAGAAACCAGTCACTGCAAAAAAAATGTATTTTATTCGCCAATCCGTGGCGACCGGCATTCTTTTGAGCGATACGAATGGCCGGACCCGAGCGATCCGATGCAAAAATCCGAGCCGATCGTCTCTCGGATGCCAATGCCACGGCTATCGCACCGGAACCGGTTCCCAATTCCAAAACACGCATGGAGGGGATATTGTCAGTCGCCGGGATCAATGCCAGGGCCGTTTCCACCAGACATTCGGTGTCGGGCCTGGGGATCAATACATCCGGCGTTACCGTGAACGGCATCGACCAGAACTCCTTCTCCCCGGTGATATATGCCACCGGTTCCGAATTCACTCTGCGTTTAATGTATGTTTTAAAGCGAGCCAGTTCCTCCGGGTGAAGCGGCTGATCATACCGCAGGTAGAGATCGATCCGTTTGAGTCCGAGGGCGTGAGCCAATAATATTTCCGCGCTCGCCCGCGCCTGCTCGACGTCGCGGGAGGCAAAATAGGAAACGGCCCACTTCAGCAGGTTAAGGATGGTCCAGGCCGGGCCGGTTTTCTCCGGTGGGCGCACTGAGGAAGTCTTCATTTTTAAGGGCCTGGGCTTGGTAGTGCGTCGTTAGCGCATCAATGATTTCGTCGATATCCCCCTGAAGAATGCTCTCCAGCCGATAAAGCGTCAAACCGACACGGTGATCGGTCATTCGTCCCTGGGGAAAATTATAGGTTCGAATCCGCTCACTTCGGTCCCCACTGCCGATCTGGCTTTTGCGTTCCTCGGATCGTTTCTCATTTTGTTCCCGGCACTTTTTATCCAGCAACCGGGCACGAAGCACTTTCAACGCCTTTGCCTTATTTTTATGCTGGGATTTTTCATCCTGGCAGGTCACGACCAGACCGGTTGGAAGATGCGTAATCCGAACAGCCGAATCGGTGGTGTTTACCGATTGGCCGCCCGGACCGGTGGAGCGATAGACATCCACCTTTATCTCGCCGGGATCAATATTGATTTCAACCTCTTCCGCCTCTGGCAGCACGGCTACCGTGACGGCGGAGGTGTGAATTCGCCCCTGAGCTTCGGTGGCCGGAACGCGTTGGACCCGATGAGTACCGCTTTCGTATTTGAAGCGGCTATAGGCGCCCTTGCCCTGAATCATTGCGATCACTTCCTTGAGGCCCCCGACCCCGCCGACATGATGGGTCATTATTTCTATTTTCCAGCGCTGCCGTTCGGCATACCGGGTGTACATATTAAACAGGTCTCCGGCAAATAATCCGGCCTCCTCTCCCCCCGTGCCCGCCCGGATTTCGAGCAATATATTTTTATCATCCAGCGGATCTTTCGGCACCAGCAGCTGCTTGATCTCAACCTCCAGCGCCTCCTTCTCCACGCCGAGACGAATCAGCTCTTCACGGGCCAGTTCCTTTATCTCCGAATCCCCCTCTCTTAAAAGTTCCCTGCTCTCCTCAATTTCCGCCATCATTTCCTTGTATCGCCGAAAAGCCTCGACCACTTTTCGCAAGTCCGCATGCTCACGGGTGTGAGCCTGATAGGCCGCACGATCTTTGACCACTTTCGGGTCAGCCAGGAGTTTTTCCAGCTCTTGAAAACGCTCTTCGGCGCCGGAGAGTTTACCAAACATGTCTATTCCACCTACCCGGGATCAACGAAGCGGAGAAAGCATATCTTGCGCCACCTGCCCGCGGGTTACTTAACAGGAAATTTTCCACAAGCTTCAATTCATTTTTCGAAAAAAAAGGTAAAAGAGGTCTCTTTCGGCCTCTTTCACCCTTTAATAATAAAAAAACCGTCTTATTTGCCGTTCTGGTATTTTTCGTATTTTTTACGAAACCGCTCGATACGGCCCGCCGTATCAATCAGCTTCTGTTTCCCCGTGAAAAAAGGATGGCACTGGGAACAAATTTCTATCTCTATATCTTTTTTGGTTGATGCCGCCTCGTGTTTGGCACCACAGGCGCACTGAATCGTTGTTTTTGCGTACGCGGGATGAATGTCCTTTTTCATCGCAGTTTAAACCCCCTAATTTTTATTTATGTATTCATCGACCTTAAAAAATCGGCATTATCGCTGGTTCCATTCATTTTTTCAAGTAAAAATTCAAGGCTGTCAATCGGATTTAAGGATGAAAGGAGTTTCCGTAAGATCCAGACCCGATTCAGTGTTTCCGGATCCAATAGCAGTTCCTCCTTACGGGTACCGGATTTTTTAATGTCAATCGCCGGGAAAATCCGCTTGTCCGAGAGCCGCCGGTCCAGTGCGATTTCCATGTTACCGGTGCCCTTAAATTCTTCGAAAATCACCTCATCCATTCGACTTCCCGTATCGATCAGAGCTGTGGCGATAATGGTCAGGCTTCCGCCTTCTTCAATATTTCTTGCCGCACCGAAAAACCGCTTGGGACGTTGAAGCGCATTTGAATCCACACCGCCGGAAAGAATCTTTCCACTGGGCGGCATCACCGAGTTATAGGCCCGGGCAAGGCGGGTAATGCTGTCGAGCAGAATGACGACATTCTTTTTATGCTCCACCAGCCGTTTTGCCTTCTCGATTACCATTTCGGCCACCTGCACATGCCGCTCGGCCGGTTCGTCAAAAGTGGAGCTGATGACTTCACCCCGGACGGAACGCGCCATATCGGTCACCTCCTCGGGCCGCTCATCAATCAGCAAAACGAATAGAACCACCTCTTTGTGATTGGCAACGATACTGTTGGCAATGGCCTGAAGCAGCATGGTCTTACCGGTCCTCGGCGGAGAAACAATCAGCCCGCGCTGACCAAAACCGATGGGGGACACCAGGTCCATTATTCTGGTGGAATAGTTATCCGAAGTGGTTTCCAGGGTCATCTTTTTTTCAGGATACAGCGGGACCAGGTTATCAAAAAGAATTTTCTCGCGAGCAACCTCCGGATCCTCGTAATTCACCGCTTCCACTTTCAAGAGGGCAAAATAACGTTCCGACTCCTTCGGCTGACGAATCTGGCCGGAAACGGTGTCTCCGGTCCGCAAGCTAAACCGGCGGATTTGAGAGGGGGACACGTAAATATCATCCGGACCGGGCAGATAATTATAATCCGGAGCCCGGAGGAAACCAAACCCGTCCGGCAAAATTTCAAGTGTTCCTTCGCCAAAAATCAGACCGTTCTTTTCAATCTGAGCCTGCAGCAGCGCAAAAATGAGCTCTTGCTTTCTCATTCCGGCAGCGCCCTCGATCTTGAACTTCTTGGCCATTTGGGTCAGTTCGCTAATTTTTTTGTCTTTAAGCTCAACGATGTTCATTAATGTTTTTTCCCCACTTCAAGTCTGATTTTTGATTATGGTGTTGTGCGGCCCACACAATGCCGACAATATTTATTTATAAACAGCCGCAAGCCCCAGCCCGTTAGCCGGATTTTCCAGGCGCGCCCCAATGTCGGTAACAGAAAGATTGGAACAAAGTTGGTTATTCCGGAGTAATTTGAGTGCCCTATTGAGTTCTCAGTGATCTTTTCTCAGTGATCTTTGAAAGAAGACTTTGGAATTTCTTTCCAACAGGCGGGAGCCTTAGATGGGTCAGGCATTATCCCAAGTTTTATCGGCTGTCAAGCGCTTTTGCCATTATCCACAATTTTTTGATAAACTATTTGATGGAACCGGTCAACCGAATTTATCAATTCCGACTGACATCCATTATTATTTATAATAAAATCAGAATATTCTCTTTTTTTAATATCGGGCATCTGAGCCTTTATCAGCGCGGCGGCATCCCCCGGAGTAACCTTATCCCTGTGCGCAAGACGCTCGACTTGAAAGCGGCTTTCGGCCGTTACCAGCAAAACGAGATCAAACCGGTCCCTCATGTCAAGCTCAAAAAGAAGCGGGACTTCAATAATGACGATAGCGGCGCCACGCTCCCCCGCCTCACTGATCCGCCGGTGCATCAAAGAGATAATTTCGGGGTGTAAAATTTTTTCCAGTTCATGTCGCTGGGTCTCATCTTCCAGGATAATATGACGCAACGCCGGCCGGTTCAGAAAACCGTCATCGGTCAGAATACGTTTCCCGAAATGATGGGAAATCTTCAGCAGTGCCGGGGAGCCCGGACCGACAACCTCCCGGGCGAGCGCATCCAGAATAATCACCGGCAATCCCAACGACTTTAAATGGTCACAAACGGTTGTTTTCCCCGAACCGGCATTGCCGGTAACGGCAATGGTAACGGGCTTTGATTTTTGGGGCAAATGGGTTATGGTTGATCTTCGTTCCAAGGACATTTTTTATAACTCGGAGTTCCAACCGGGCCGGAGTGCATGACAACCCTCAATTACGCAGCCTTTCCTT
Source organism: Pseudomonadota bacterium (assembly GCA_043797445.1). Taxonomy (GTDB): domain Bacteria; phylum Desulfobacterota; class Desulfobacteria; order Desulfobacterales; family JAFDDL01; genus JAZDPP01. Next base: position 12,496 of record JAZDPP010000148.1, on the reverse strand, counting down.
TTGACCTCGGCATTATCCCCTCAAACAGTGCTGCGCATATTGTGGGGGGATCGGCCCGGGACCTTCTTTTAGGCCTAAAGCCGGTTGATTATGACATCAGCGTTTCCGGAAAGCCAGAAGAATTTGCCGGGGAGCTTGCCCGGAACACCGGTGGCCGTCTCGTAATAATGGGGAAACCCGGAAAAATGGTCAGCCGTGTGGTGACGCCGACCCTCATCTTTGATATCACCGCGTTTCGCGGCGCCACTATCGAATCCGACCTTAACGAACGTGACTTTACCATTAATGCAATCGCTTACGATCTTTCCACCGGACGGCTAATCGATCCTTTGAACGGCCGGGAAGACTTGGCGAAAAAACAGGTGAAACGGGTCTCGGAAACCGCCTTCCGCGATGACCCCGTGCGTTTGCTGCGCGCCTACCGAATGGCTGCATCGCTGGGGTTTGCCATTGCACCGGAAACCATCCTCCTCATAAAGCGCGACGCCGAGCTTATCAAACGAACCGCCGGTGAAAGGGTTCGGGAGGAACTATTTAAGATTCTTGCCGCCCCCAACTCCCACCGCCATCTGATGGAGATGAGCGACAGCGGCCTCCTTTTTTCCGTTTTACCGGAACTCAAACCCCTTTGCGGGTGCGAACAGAACCGGCATCACCACCATGATGTTTTTACCCATACCCTGACCGCCTATGCGTATCTTGAAAAATTGATCGCCGATCCCTTCGGGTTATTGGCGGGTTCAATTGCACCGGATGCCTTCAATTTCGATCTTAAGCTTGCCCGGCTTTTAAAATTCGCTCTCCTTCTTCACGATATCGGAAAACCCGCCTGTCAATCCCGGGATGAGACGGGGGGCATTCACTTTCACGGACATGAGGCGGCAGGGGCCGAAGCAGCCGGGGCCATTTGCGAAAAACTCCGCTGTTCCATTAAAGAGCGTCTGTTTATTACTTCCATGATCGCACTTCACTCGCGACCGCGGCATCTGTATCATCTGAAACAAAATAGCATACTTACCCCCAAGGCGATCACGCGATTATTCATGACCTGCGGGGAAAACACGCCATACCTTCTGCTGCATGCCGACGCCGATATGCAAGGCAAAAGCGAGGCCGGCGGCAACGTTGTCTCCTTCACCCGGTTTCTCGGAACTCTTTCCGAGAGATACTTCTCTAATTTCAGGGTTAAAAAATCGGCCGCGCCCCTGCTGACCGGACAGGATCTCATCGACGTATTCGGTCTTAGGCCCTCGCCGCTCTTCAAGGATATTCTGCAACGCCTTGAAGAGAAACGGTTATCCGATGACCGAATCGACCGGAAAACGGCCATGGACCTTGTCGAACGAATTTTAAGGGAACGCCGCTAACCTGCCGATGAGACCACATAAAAGCATAACCTGCTGATTTCCCCATCCTTTTACCGAAGCCGTCGGTGGATAATTATCTTGACACAGTCCGCCGGGATTGGGTAATAGTTCAGATTCGAAAATAAAGAGCTTATTGTCCCCCCCTGTTCAGGGGTGAAAAAAGATCGGGATCGCCATACGTCATCACTTTTAACGAAATAGGTATCAAACTTAAAAAGGAGGATTTCACATGCGTCTGATTCTGTTAGGAGGCCCCGGAGCCGGCAAAGGCACCCAAGCGAACCTCATTAAGGAAAAATACAAAATTCCGCAAATTTCCACCGGCGACATGCTGCGCGCCGCGGTTAAAGCGGGTACCGAGCTGGGGAAAAAAGCCAAGGTGCTCATGGATGCCGGTGCACTGGTATCGGATGAAGTCATCATCGGTCTTGTAAAGGAACGCATTAAGGAAGCCGATTGCGCCAACGGTTTTCTGTTCGACGGTTTCCCCAGAACCATTCCCCAGGCGGATGCGATGAAGGCGGCCGGCGTTCCCATTGAAGCGGTCGTCGATATCGATGTGCCGGATGAAGAGATCGTGAAACGAATGAGCGGCCGCAGAGCTCATCTTGCCAGTGGACGAACCTATCACGTCATTTACAATCCCCCAAAGGTCGAAGGGAAGGATGATGTCACCGGCGAGCCGCTGGTGCAGCGGGATGACGACAAGGAAGAAACAGTGAAAAAACGCCTTGAAGTCTATCATAGCCAGACCGAACCGCTGATCGGCTATTATAAAAATTGGGAAAGCTCGGGCGCCCAGGGGGCGCCACAATACATCCGTGTCAAAGGGGTCGGCAAAGTGGATCAAATCACGGAGCAGATCTTCACGGCACTGGATAAGTTGAAGAAATAGATTACCCCTATAAAATATTCTTGCATATCCATGCAAAATATTATAGGAGTCGAATCTGCTTTTGCGAACGAATGAAAAATAACCATCGAACATTTTAATAAATATATAGAATCGATGGAAAGAAGGGGGCGAGGAATTTGAAGCAAATCGAAGTCAGAGTATTAGACAACGATCTCGAAAAAGCGATGCGCATTCTGAAAAAAAAGATTCAGAACGACGGGCTTTTTAAACGCTTGAAGCTCAAAAAAAGCTTTGAGAAGCCGAGTGAATACAGACGTCGAAAAGAACGCGAAGCTGTTAGACGGCAGCGCATCGCGGCATCCCGAAAATTTCGTCGATAATCTCGAGCTGAAAGTCAACAATTAACCCGGCGGAGACCAATTTCTGCCGGGTTAGTTGTATTTAAGGCATCTTGAAACCCATGGCCTCCGACACCGCATACACAGATTGCCTGAAGAAGATGTTCAGCCTCAAGCGCTTTGGCATCAAGCTGGGGCTCGATATCATCACGGGTATTCTGGAGTCCATGGGCAACCCGCAACACCGCTATGCCTGCATCCATGTCGCCGGCACCAACGGAAAAGGCTCGGTCAGTTCGACGCTTGCCACCATTTTGCAGGCAGCCGGTTATCGGGTCGGCCTATACACCTCTCCCCATCTCGTTCACTTCAACGAACGGATTCAGATTAACGGCGAGCCCATCTCCGACGATGGCGTCGTTGCCTCTTACACCGTGGTGGAAAAAGCACACAGGGGGAACCGGGAACCCACGTTTTTTGAGTTTTCGACCGCCATGGCGCTTTTTGAATTCGGACGGCGGCAGGTTGATTGGGCTGTCATTGAAACCGGAATGGGCGGAAGGCTTGACGCCACCAACGTGCTTCTCCCTCGACTTTCGATCATCACCAACATCTCCCTTGAACATCAAGCCTATTTGGGAAATACAATTTCAAAGATAGCCGGGGAAAAGGGGGGGATCATTAAAGACGGCGTCCCCGTGATTACCGGGGCGAAACAAGAGCGGGCGATTAATGTGTTAAAGATGATCGCCCATGAAAAATCCGCTCCGTTTTACCGGTTGGGAGAGGGATTCCGAATTCGGCGGCACCCCGATGAACGCTTTTCGTATGTTGGCCTGGACAATAGGTGGCCACATCTGCGCACCGGCCTTCTCGGCCGCCATCAGACCGAAAATGCGGCGCTTGTCCTTGCCGCCTGTGAACTTTTAATTCGGGAACAAATCGAGCTGACTCCGGGGCATATCCAAAAAGGCCTTTTGGAGAATAAGTGGCCGGGACGCTTGGAGATCGTATCCAAAGTCCCTACGGTTCTGCTGGACGGAGCCCACAATCTGTCCGCGGTTCGATATCTGGCGCAACATCTCGCCACTCACTATAAAGGCCGTCATATCACGCTGGTAACCGGGATTCTGGATGACAAGGCCTATCCGGCGATGCTGCAACTGCTCCTGCCCCTGTGCGGCAGGGCGATTTTCACACGACCGAAAATCGACCGGGCGCTCCCACCGGAAAAATTTCTGGCTGTCGCGGCAGACTATCTTGCAGATGCACGGGTGATTGCCGATGTCCCAACGGCCGTTGCGCACGCTGTAACCACATCGTCCGCTGAAGACATTATTTGCATCACCGGTTCCCTGTATCTGGTCGGGGAAGTTAAAGCGGCGTTGGAAACCGGAAAACTGAAGCTTTGACCGGATCTTCAAGCCGGCCATCAATGCTTGCAAAAGTGGAATCCCATGTTGATGCTGACCAGTATCTCGTTACGCTTTCGAGCAAGCACGGAGATCATCACCCGACGGCAGTCACAATCCCTGTCATCGCAATATTGATACGATAAAATGATGTGGGATTTCAGTAGATAGGGAATCGACATGGACCGTGTGGACGCGATTATTCAATCGGATATCCTCGTTATCGGCGCCGGTGGCGCCGGATGCCGCGCCGCCATAGCCGCCGCCAAAGGGGGGGCACAGACCGTTATCGCCTGCAAGGCCCCGTTCGGCCGGGGAGGCTGCACCGGCATTGCCGCCGGGGGATACGGGGGCTGCCTCACCTATTCCGGGGACAGCTGGACCGGCTATTTCAAGGACACCGTCTTGGGCGGTGGACTAATTAATAATCAGCGGCTCGTGGAAATTTTGGTCAAGGAAGCAAAGCCGAGGCTTCACGAACTGGAGAAATGGGCAGCGGTATTCAACCGGACGGAAGACGGCGGCTTTGACTTAAGAAAGTTCGGCGGCCATTCCTTTCCCCGAAGCGCGATCAGCGGGGATCGGACGGGAAGAGAGCTGATGTGGGCGGTTCAGAAAAAGGTCCATATGAGCCCCATGATCCGGGTGGCCGATGAGGTCCACATCACCAAGCTCTTTGTCGAGGAGGGCCACATTGTCGGTGCCATGGGCGTTCAGCTTCTGACCGGAAAGATCACCCTGTTTGAAGCCGCTGCCGTGATCCTTGCCACCGGCGGCAGCGGGCGAATCTTCCCCTCGTCCTCTGCCGGCAGGGGAAATGCGGGCGATGGATTACGGCTGGCCTATGAGGCTGGGGCAGCGCTGGTGGATATGGAATTTTTTCAGATTTTTCCAACCGGAAACAGCTGGCCGCCCGCTTTGCAAACGATTCATGCGGCCATTTCCGAATCGGCAAGATCCGAAGGGGCCCGGTTGCTGAACGGAAATGGGGAGCGGTTCATGGAGAAATATGATCCGGTTCATCTGGAATTGGCCACACGGGATTATGTTTCCCGGTGTATTTTTACGGAAATCAAAGAGGGACGGGGAACCGAACACGGCGGCGTTTACCTGGACATGCGATTTATCCCCGCCAAACGCATTGAAACGGTTTTCGGCTCCATTTTGCGTCGCTGCCTGCTCTTTGACATTGATGTCCGAAAAGAACCGGTTGAAGTTCGACCGCTCCCCCACTATCAGAATGGCGGCATAAAAATGAACGAGTGGGGAGAAACCGGTGTCGTCGGCCTTTACGCGTGCGGGGAAGTATCCGGGGGCGTTCACGGCGGTAACCGGCTGGGAAGTAATTCCCTGCCCGATCTTCTGGTATTTGGAAAAAGAGCCGGAGAAAGGGCGGCATTATCCATCGCCGGCCGGAAAAAGCGAAAAATCCCCGAAGCGCAAATTGGCGCCGAGGTTCACCACATTTGCCGTCCCCTCGGACGGACGGACGGCATCAACCCGTATCTGCTGTTGGCGGAATTGCACCGGTCAACCGGCGAAAATCTTCAAATCGTCAGAAATGAAAAGGGGCTTAACAGCTGCCTATCCACGCTCGAATCCGTTGAAACTCAATTGGATGCGGTTTCGGTGCCGAAGTCCTTGCGGTATAATGATCCGTGGTTCACGTATATGGAGCTTCGCACCCGGGTCACTGTCGGGAAAATGATGGCGCTCGCGTCCTTAACCCGTAAGGAAAGCCGGGCAAGCCTGTATGTAGAGGAGTTTCCGGAACCGGATCGGGACCATTGGGACAAAAATATCTTCATCCGGCAAAAAAACGGAGAAATGACCCTGTCCGTTCAGCCGCTGACCGTGACACTCCTGGATCCGGGGGAACACCGGTTGCCTGAATTCCCGATACCGAAGGAAAAGCGAGATGCCCATGTCTGAAACCATCCGCATCCAGATTCATCGATTTGACCCGGAGACGGATGCCGAGGGGCACTTCGAGACCTATCGCATCGAAAAATCGCCTTCTATGCGGGTACTGAGTGTCATCGGCAGTTTAAATGCGACCGGCGCCAATATTGCCATCCGGTATTACTGTGAAGAATTTCACTGCGGCTCGTGCGCGGTGCGGATCAACGGTGTCCCCAAACTGGCCTGCAAGACCGAGGTGATGGACGGCATGATCATTGAACCGCTTCCCGATTTCCCCCTCATCAAAGACCTGCTGGTGGATCGATCGGGACACTTGGCGCAGCACCGGGCGCTGGACAGCGTGCCGGAGCAACCGATCGGATCGGCACTCGATTATGATAGCGTCACCCGGCTGTGGAAATCGGTTATCTGCATTCGATGCGGGATATGCCTTGCCTCCTGCCCCGTCCTTCATTGCCGGGGGGAGGCCTATTCGTACATCGGACCGGAATTCATGTTGTCTTTATTCCGTTCCGAATTCGACCCGCGAATTGAAAAAAACAGCCGGGCAATCGCCACCCAAAAGGGGATCTGGGAGTGCACCCTCTGCGGCCACTGCGAGCAAAACTGCCCCCAGTCCATTCCGATCCCGGAGCTTATCTTAAAGTTGCGGGAAAAAACGAATGGGAATGAAGACGCTCTGGTGCCCTCTTCCATTCGAGCTGTCAATGATCGCCTTTCAAAAACCCACAATCCGTTTGGAAGAGAGCAAAGAGATCGAATCGCTTGGGGAGAAGGACTGAAAATCCCCCACATTCGGGATGCTGCGGGGGCGCTGCTGTACTTCGTCGGGTGCGATCAGTCATTCAATCCAAGAGATATGGTGGTCGCACGGGCGATGATCGATGTGTTCGAAAAAGCGGGTGTGGATTTCGCGACATTGGGTGTGGATGAAGTCAATGCCGGAGATCCGGCGTTTGCATCCGGAAACAGGAGCTTATTTTCAGTTCTGACCGCCATCAATATCGAAAATTTCAAGAGGCATGGCGTGACGCGGATTGTCACGACCTCCCCCCACGATTACAACCTGATTAAAAACGAATATCCGGCACGGGGGGGCGTGTTTCCGGTGGTGCATTACACGCAACTCCTTGAGGAACTGATCCTTTCGGGAAAACTGAAATTTAAGAACGGGATTCATAAAACCGTTGCGTTTCATGATCCCTGTTTTCTCGGTCGATATCACGATCTGTACGAACCACCCCGCAATGTCTTGAAAGCTATTCCCGGACTAACGCTCGTTGAAATCTCTCCCAACCGGCAGCAGGCCGAGTGCTGTGGTGGCGGGGGCGGCGGCAACTGGATGAGGCTTTCCGCAGGGGAGCGGGTTTCGGAAAGAAGACTCAAGCAGGCCCTCGAAACCGGGGCCGATATCATCGCCGTCGCCTGCCCCCACTGCCTTTTTATGTTTGAAGAGGCGATTAAGTCCCAGGGGTGCGAGGGGCAAATAGAAATCAAGCAGGTGATCGAACTCATTGACCAGGCGATTTAGCATTAAATGATGGACCCTTCGAATCCTCAACGTAGCATTGGCGAAATCATCCTGGAATTAATCCCCCGTCAAATGAAAAATTGACAGGCAAGGTCGAACCCGGGTACGATACACCATATCGAACCGAGTCCGCATTTATGAAACTGACAAAAAAAAATGCAATAAGACCCAAGCCATCAGAAACGGTTGTAAAAAATACAAATGACGGATCAGCATTGGGGAATTATGGATAAAATTTTTGTTTAAGCCGCGATGAAGATAAGCAAAACGAAAACTCACAACGCGACGATGCCATAACCGGCGGGGAAAACCTGACAATATTAAAGGAGCGAGCAATGGGAGACAAGGGCGGCAAGAAAGATAAGGATAAGAGCAAGAAACAGACAACGAAGAAACATGACCAAAAGGTCAAAGAAACGCAGGATAGAGCACCGAAAAAAATTCCATAGCAATGTGGCCGGTGAACTTGGGCCGGTTGTGAAATCAGACATGGCTCGAATGGTTCGAAACGTACTGGAAGAGGCTAAGGGGTATCTGCACAGGTCGCTATTTTTTACGTCTTACCAGCCGACGCTGAGTGCCCGGCGCCCCTGTTTTTTTCCGGACAACGACTTTTCGAACCCCTTCACTTCCGGTTGCCCTGGTAAGGGAAGATAGTGTTTTCCCATCAAAGTCCAGGTGCTGGAAAGAACAGGTGGCTCTGGGGCATTTCAAGCCGACACCGGCATCTCTTTGCTGAAATTCAATGAGAAAAGGGTTTTCACAAAGCGGGCAGGCCATATGATGCGGTTTTCCCCAGGAGACGAGACCACAGGCTTTATTGGAGCAGTAATAGTAAGTTTTCCCCTTTTCCGTGATATCCGTGAGTATTTTGCCCTCCTTGCAGACGGGACAAGTCATGGCAAGTTGCTTTTCGAAGGCTTGAATTTTTTTTGCGATCAGGTCCTCAATCGACGCATCTTCCTGTGAGTCATCAACCTCATTACATTCTTGTTCTTCTTTCACGGAAGTAAGGGGTGGCGCAACAGGCTCCCGCGGCGGATCGGCAGGCGGATCAACCGCAGGTGAATCGGCGGTTGAGGTCCGCCCGGTTCCAATCGTCTCCTCCGGTGTGTCGGGGACGGCGACGGATTCGATAATTTCAGAAGGCGCGGGAGGAAGGATCGATTGCACGGTGGCCGCGCAATCCACTGTACTATCTCCGGGTTCCGGTTCATGTGGTTCCGGTTCACGTGGTTCCGGTTCCGGTGCTTTCGGGAAAATTTCCCGTATCTCAAACTTGGTGCCGTTGCCTGACGAGAGGACAACCGCCGCGTCAGCGGATTGATTTCTTTGCCTGGATCTAAACGCCTTTAGCTTTTCAAGGTAAGTTTCCCGTTGTTTTTGCAGGGCCGGGTCCGATTTTTTAATGGCAGCGGCAACAACACGCTGACGTCTCAGCGCATCAATTCTCTGTTTTGATACCGATTCGCCTCTGGTCAGCAGGGTTTCATCAAATTGTCGAATCGCCAGTATCATCTCTTTCCGACCGCTCAAAACCTCTTCGATTGCTTGCAGGATATAGGCGACGAGACTCAATCCCGGCAATGTCGGGAAAACAGTATCCAACATGGAGAGTAACCGCGTTGCCGATTCGCGGATCTGATATTCTTCATTTCCGGTAACGGCTATATAGCCGGTTTGCGTCAGATTCTGGATTTCCACCATGACGCTTTCATTCGGATCGATTCCGATTTCATCGAGATCCTTCAAAAAGGTCTCCCGGGTATACCGTTTGAGGGGGGAGTCGGGAAAATCGGTCATCTCCTTTTCTCTTTCAGCCAGAACCAAAAGACAGGCAATCATGTTCAGATTGTAAGGGGGAAGATTGTCCGAATCGCTAACTTCCAACAACCGCCGCACATGGCGTCTCAGAACACGGTCAAATTTATCCGTTGTCCTGGCTACGCGGGATGGGTCTTGTTTTGTGTCTTCTTTCATTGGATGTCGGCCACAATTTTGTGTTCGGTCACATAACGCCCAGCTTAGAAATGAATGTCAACCGGCTTGCCTGAAAAAAATCTTTATATGGATGAATCTTAAGCAAAAAACGAGGCAGAGTCAATCCATTTCATGAGTCGGTTTTCCCGAAAGATGAATCCGCATTTATCTGGGATATCATTTCCGCGATATGGGAGGCCATTTGGGAAATATTTTCCTGAGGGTTTTTTTCGGGCTTGATATCCGGTGGACTGTCATACATTTCGGGCAATAGCGACTTCGTCTCGGTCGAATTCATACTTTCCCCGCTGATAATATCGTCAGTGATCTCATCCGTGCTTATTTTCGCACGGAACCCCTCTTCACGAATCCGTGCGCCCGATTCAAATGCCGATCCCTCATTCGCGTCCATTACAGGTGCTTGGCTGGTGTCTCCCGAGGTCATTACAGAGAGACAATTTCCATCTCGATCAAAGACAACCGAAAGAGACATTTTAATGTCAAAGTCGAGTCGATAGGCGACCTTGTTGTCGTGGACGATCAGATCCCCCTGTTTATATTCGATATCATCCTGAATGTTTAACTTGTGGCGTTCCCTGACGATTTGCTCGATGGTGTTCCAGTCGAGATCTCCCGTGATAGTATCGATCAATTCACGTTCTCCGCTCTTTATGATCTCTGAATTCGTGATTTTCACTTGCGTCACCTCATGATAAAAAATGAACCGTTAAGCCATTAGTCTGATAATTTGTTGGTTGTTTCCGTTCAGGCCGGGAGTTTAGGGACCCTTTCATGGTCTGAATAGAGACCACATTACTTCACTGTGATAGAAGATAATTTTAGGTGCATCTCCTCTGCGAGTTGGAGATAAGCGCTCGGCCCGGGCGCGCCGATATCATAGAGTACCCCTGGTTTTCCAAAATCAGAAGCATCCGCAACCGTTGTATCCCATGGAATCACCGTGTTAAACAGACTGCCTTTTAAGCTGACGAGAAAATCCGGCACCGCTTCATATGATGCCCGCCAATCATCTTCTATCATGGTGAACAGGATGCCTGCAATTTTCAAATTGGGGTTTGCGCCGGCGCGCACTCTATTAACTAACGACAGCAATTGGTTCAACCCTTCGAAAGAGAAAATGCGACGCTGGGTGGGGATGATTAAGAAGTCCGAGACTGAAAGTGCGCAGGCCGTCAGATATCCCAGGGAAGGGGGTGAATCAATAATGATATATTCATATTTTTTTATTGCGGTAATAATGAAATTTCGCAAAATCAAAGCATGATCAGTGGCGGGTGTTTCTTTGTTTTCAATAAAAAAAAGATCATAATTGGCGGGAATAAGTGATAAAAACGGAAGACCGGTTTCCACCATTACATCAAAAAAGGACGTTTTCCCCGTCAGTGCGTGGAAAAGGCCTCGTGAAATCCTGGCCTTATTAACTCCAAAGGCGGTAGTGGCGTTTCCCAGGGGATCACAATCAACAACCAGCGTTTTTTTTTCAAATAAAGCAAAGGACGCAGCCATATTGACAGCCGTGGTGGTTTTGCCGGTCCCCCCTTTCTGACTCGCTATGCAGATGACATGGCCCATGGTCATTTCACTAACATATTAATTTGTGTTTGAAAAGCGATAAATTTTGGAAGCTTAAAAGCCGGCGGCCAACAAAAAACGAATCGGATAACCGGTCGGGATAACCCGATGCGGGACTGAATTTTTATGCATAAAACCTCATCTGTTGAGAATTGGGAAAATATGGTGTAATTAAATAATATTGTTGCTCAATCCGATATTAATGGCAACCGCCGAACCGTTATCCTCAAAAAGAGAGGCACAGATGCCCATTTCGGCCAGTGGTATAGAACAGGCAATAGCGGGTTTAAACTATCGGAACCCCTCCGCCGTAAAGTGCCGGCTATTGAATGTCATTCGGCAATACTATCAGGACTTGGAATCGCCTGAAGCGGTGCGCGTTATTGCCACCGATGATCTGGTGAAAAAGATGTGGGACGTGGAACCAAGCCCCGCGGCTATTCAATCTAAAAGAAAGAACCTCAACAGCATCAAATCGACAATCAATGCCGACCTGGACAGAGCTTGGCGTGAGGGGCGAAATCCTGAAGGAATCATGATCGGGCCCGACAATACGTTTGCCATGTCGAACGAGGCAAAGGATAGAATGCTCGCCTCTTTTTCCGGCGCTGTCTCCAGCGACGGCGCTTTTAAAATGGATGATGTTAACGCCGCGCTTAATCTGATATCGGAGTTTTTATCTTCCCGGAAGGGCTCGGAAATAGCCGGGGAGTTGGCAAAGTTGAAGGCGCTTGTCAGTAAGGCCTCTGAAGAAACAGGGGACGACGCAGTCTCCGGCGATGACGCTATAAAAAAAGGGGAAAACAAAGCGCTGGGCGGAGTGGAAAGCGGTGAGAAAACGGGAGGATCCGGCGCTGGTCCGGAAATGAAGATACTGGACGATTCGACCACCGGGGAGCGCACCGAACCGATGGCGAAGGTGAATTCGGAATCTCTCGTTTCGGAGGCGAAGGCGCCGGTTGCTCCTGAGCAGGATGTTTCCACTGTTCCTGAGCTGGATAATGATCAGGCGCCATCGGAACAGGAAGAGAAACCCTTGCCGGGTCCGGATGCAACCACAGAAGCCGATGGCAGCGAAATCCACCAGGCGATGGAAACGCCGATGACGGATTCGGGTTCAGCTGACGATGAGGCCGTTCTCACGGAATATATGGAACCGGAGGTGCTTTCGGAGAGCACTGATGATGACATCGAGTTGGAAGAAATCAAAGATATTGAAGACGCTGAAGCAGTGCCAGCGGATGAGCTGGAGGAAATTCCGGATGATCTCCTTGATGAAATTGAGGTTATCACTGAATCCGGGGCGTTGTCCGAACTTGAAGGCGCTGAAGCTATTGAAGAAACCGAAGAAATAGAAGATGTTGAAGAGGTTGAAGAAACGGAAGAAATTGAATTCGCGCCGGAGGACGAGATAGAGGAGATAGTGGAGGCGGCGGTTGAACCGGTGGAAGAAGCGTCCCCGGATTTGGACGAAGACCTGGAGCTGCTGGATGAGG
>JAZDPP010000147.1:0-2656 GCA_043797445.1 Pseudomonadota bacterium | reverse complement strand
TTTACCGCCTCGAAAAGAAACAAATATCAATCCTTACGATTCGCCACGGTATGCAAATACTACCGATTGATGAAATTCTGGTATAACAATATTTTGCACAGGACACCAAACTGCCGGCGCCTGTGAAAATTCAGTTGGCATCCTGCATATTTTCCCTTGAAATACACAAAAACATCATTTATTGTGTGTATATATGATTGGAGGTGATCACATGGGAAGGACAAATGTGGTGCTTAACGATGATCTGGTCAATGAATGTCAAAAACTGACCGGAATCCGGACACGGCGTGCTCTCATTGACTACGCGCTGCATGAGGTGCGCCGCCGTGGCCGTCAGAAGCGCTTGCTTGAACTGAAGGGCACCATTAAATGGGAGGGAGACCTTACCGAATGGCGGGAGGCGCGTGATTGATGGTGCTTGTCGATACAACCGTCTGGATCGACTTTCTTTCCGACCGTAACGAGCCACACGTGGTGACGCTCCAGGAGTTGATCGAGAATGAAGAGGATTTATCTCTCTGTGGCGTCATCCTGGCGGAGGTGCTTCAGGGAATCCGGTCTGACACAGACTTTATCAAAACAAAGGAATATCTTTGCGATCTTATTTTCCTGCCCATGCGGCAGGCAACATTTTTGCGATCTGCGGAGATATACAGGTCTCTACGAAAACAGGGTATTACAATTCGGAAACCGGTTGATTGCATGATTGCTTCCGTTGCCATCGAGTACGATATCTACCTTCTTCACAATGACCGCGACTTCGACCATATTGCCAAGCACTCGAAGCTCAGAATCTGTGATTGAAAATACCACACGCCGTTCAAGCGGACGCCAAACAACAGGCGCCGCTTAACTTTCAGTTATTATGCAAATCAAAATAAAACCGAATTAAAACCGAGAACCGAGCGCCCCTGAAGGGCGCAATAAACCAAAAAGGAAAAACAGAGGAAAAACAGGGGACAGGTAAATAATGCTTGTAATCTCTGACCCAATGGGTTAGAAAGCCATCAATCCCTATGAAAAGGAGATTAGCAATGGCCAGAATCCCCCGAATTTTGATAACCGGCGAAAGAACCGCCTATCATGTGATGTCCCGAACAGCACTCCCGGGCTACCCGCTGGAGGATGCCGAAAAGGATTTCTTTGTCGAGCTGGTTAAAAAACTCGGCATGCTGTATTTTGTCGAAATTCTTGGTTTTTGTTGCATGGGCAACCATTTTTTATGTTGAGCTCAACATAAGAAGTGTTATGTGAATTTCCGAATTATGTGAAGCTCCCACCCTTTTCGTCCCCAAATCCCACATTTTCTTATATCAGCTCATAATTTCACTTTACATAATTGGGTGTCTTTTGCAAGGTTGTTAAGCCAGCCCAGGATTTCCGGTTCGTGCCATTGTGCTTTAGACTCGATAGCCGGGGCCTCTGTTTTTTCAAGCATCCTCCGTTTCATTTCCATATCGATTTCGAGATAGATATGGGTTGTGAGCTAGTTTTCATATTGCACCTCTTGATTATCCGAGTGATAAACAAATATATAGTTTACCGTAAATACAGCGTTTACGACCTTTTTTTCATGAGTGGCGAATTGACGCCGGGATGTTCATAAAGGCATCCATTTCGATCGTTATAGGGATGGGTCTTGATAATACCCCTTTTCCCCCATTTTCTCGCTGTCGCGACCGTCACGCCCAAAAGACTTGCGACTTCATTCACCCTGAGCTTGCCGGCGACCCGTAATCTTGCATAGCGGGTCTTGAGCTTGTAGTTGTGAGTGATACCGACAATGGTTCTGCTATCAATCCGATGCCCTTGGCCGGATTGATAGCCACGGTTGTCGAGTATGGTCGCTATTTCCGAGTAGGTATGGTCATTCAACAGCTCATCGACAATCTCGACGATTTTGGGATCCGTCGCGTTATATTGCCAACCCTTGAGGGGCAGCGGGAGCTTCAACGTTTTTTCTGCTCCACCTTTGAATCGAACGTGAAGTGTAATGTCTTCCCCTCTCATCATCGTAACATCTTCAATCAAGAATCTGATCATTCGCTTTTTCTCCCGAGCGGGTGTTCTCGGGTTTTTCCATAGGTTCGGAAAATCCTTTGCTAGTTTGAGTACCTCCTTTTGCTGGGTCATTTTCAGTTTTTCCGATTCCAATCGACGATATTTTTCATAGTAGTCAGCGGCATCTTGCAAGTGTCCGAGCTTTTCATTCCATTCCGCCTCCAGCGTATCCGCAACCAGCCGATTATCCGGATCTACCTGCATGAAACGACGCCTGGCGAGATTGGCTTCATATTCCGCCCGCTCCACCTCTTGTTTGCGCAGCTTGTCCGCCTCGTTAAAGCGGTTTTCCAGCTCTTTCTGTACTTCCAACGCCACTTCCAATGTCAATGGTGTTACAGACTCAAGAAGTAGTTTGCCAATGGCATCATCAACCGCGGCACCGGGTATATATTGGCAACTATTCTCCCATCTTTCCACCCGATTACGCTGACATAAATAGGCCGGTTCGATTCTGCTTTTTCGCCGATACTTATATCGTATGGTCATCCGCTGACCGCATTTGCCGCAAACCGCCAACCCTTGCAGAAGACACGGCCCTTCACGGGGAGGAGTTTTTCGGTCGATAACATTATATGCGATTGCATTCTGCCGG
>JAZDPP010000146.1:0-101021 GCA_043797445.1 Pseudomonadota bacterium | reverse complement strand
GAAATTTAGAGGTCCAAGCGGCCGGGATGCCGAGTATGTGATGTGTGTATAAACCGAGTAAGCCTTTCCGTGGAACTCAAGCGCGGTGTGGTGCGACAGCACCGCATCCGGTGTCAGCTTAGCGGCGACGAGGAACGGATCTACCGGATACGAATCCGTATCGGCTCCCGGCGGGAAGACGGCGTACAACCCGCGCCGTATCCGAACGACCCGTCCGGCCTTCTGGTGGTATGCCAAGAGGGCCTCTCGCGCCCGTCCGCCGACTTCACCATGGGACGACAGATGTTTGGCCAGCTCCTCTCCGGTGAAAACCGGGTGCTTTCGGAAAAACGCGTCGTGTTTCATTGTCGGTATCCTTGACTTTCTTTCATGTTACCCATAGCGATGTTATGGGTTACGTGCAATAATGTCAAGTAAAGCCTTCGTTTTGCAAAAACCGTCGCCCCATCTGGCTGACTTGACGCATTTACGCATAACCCATCTCAAATTATGGGTTTCGTGCGTGAGTGTCAAGAACCAAACAATCCACCTGCCACCGTTTTTCCCCGTCTCGATTAGACAAGCACAGAGCGAACTTTTCTTTCGGGCGCATTTGATCAAGGAATTTCCCGGACTAAAGGAAAACCACCCGGACCATGTGAAAAAGCTCTCCCACCAGGCCAAGGCCCTGATCAAACACCTGGCCCAGATCAGCTTGGAGATCGCCCAGCTGGTTGTGACCCAGGATGAGGGGGAAGAGGGCCTGCCCGACGGTTCATGGTGGAAATCGCCCAGGATCTGCCCTGCGGTCCGAAGGGGGGGATCAGCATGAAGGCCTGCGCTTGGATGCGTTTTATCGCCGATGCCTCTGCCAGGGGCTCATATACCACGAGGAAAACGAACGCGGTTATCTTCCGGCCGGTCTGATCGAAGAAATCCGTTCTCTCTTCCGTTCGTCCGTGTTACGATAACACCCTATAAGACGGAGTGTCATGGAGGAGGAGATCTTTCAAAAAAGCCGGGCCGCTGATTGAACCGTCCGGTAACCCGGCGGGAGAAATATGCGGCCGCTGTATCCCCCAGTGGAAACGCATTCCGATGGCTAAATGGCGGGAGGGCTAGCGGTATGTGGAAACTTTGGGTCTTGTGCTTGGCGGCGGTGGTGAGCGGGTGCATCCCCTATTCGGACCATCCGCTCACGGCGCCGGATACGGAAGGTCCGGACCCGGCGATTCTGGGATCCTGGATCGTGCGCGATGGGGGCGAAACCGTTTTTCTTCATTTGGGGATCGATGAAAAGACAAAAGGGCTTCGGGTGGTGATGGTGGAATTCGGCAGGCAGGGGGAAGTAAAGACCTCGGAGCTGACCGGGCACACTTCGCGGCTGAAAGAGAATACCTATATGAATCTTCGCTGGGATCGCCCGGCCGAGCCGGAGACTGGTTATCTATTCATAAAATATCAGGTTGCGGGAAACCGAATCGGTCTGGGCCTCATTCGATCCGATGGGGTGGAAAAAGCCATCCAGGAGGGACTTGGCGGAAGAATTGATGATACGCAAAAGCCTTCTTCCGTCCGGCTGACCGATTCATCCGAGAAATTGCGGGCGTATGTTCAACTGCATGATGCGGCGCTGTTTGAAGAGTTGAAATGGATGAACCGGCTGGATTTTTCCAAAGGCTTCGCCGGGGATTTCGATGGAAAGGCGGCGGACGGGATATCCCTTCACATTCAGCGGCGACCGGAGTATTCGGAAACCGTTTACTCTCTCGGAGATGCGTCCTGTGAGCTCAGTCTGACCGTTTACGAATCGGCGTTAAATATCGGCGTTGTTACCGTCCGGTCTAAATGCTTCTCTTCCTGGGAGCGGCAATTATCTCTCCTCGAAAAGGGGTTGGTCAAAGTGCTGGAAGACGAGAATCAGGCCCGTGCGTTTCGGGCGCTTTCCTGGGGAAGACTCGCGCCCGACGAGCCTGTTCCCCATGACATGTCGTACCGGCTCGCTTTGGCGGCGTTCAAGTCCCCGTTATGGGATAAAAAACGGGGGCGGGCAAAGACAGGGCACGAGAACAACTGCGTGGTGGCGCTGGCCGATCAAGCGGATATCTACCGGGAGTTAAAGCCGATCTTTTCCAAATTGGGCCGCTCGTTGCGCTTTTCGAGTGCCGAAAAAGTGCTGGTGGGGGCAGCGGGAAAATTGCCCTTTTTCGATGAACTCAAACGGCAGGGGGTTTCGGCTAAAGACCGGCTGCCTTTTGACTGTCAGGCATGGTTTTCCGTATCCGGTCGGGAGCGGTGAGGCCGGAGAAGTAAACTCCCCTCTCTCTCTTTCCGGCGGTTGCCCCTTAACACGTTCTTTACTGTTTCTTTACAAATAATTTTCAATTTTCTTCTTGCCTCTTTCCTGCCCATAAAGATAACCTCCTCATACGTAATCCCTTCGTTTGTAGCTGATGGGGCATTGTTGCGAATAATTTTTTCAATGAAATTTTAATAGGAAATTCAATTCAAAATACAGCATAATGGTGGGGCTTACATGCAAACCGTCACTTTTCGGAAGAGATGGATACTAACATTCGTCTTACTGGTGCTCTTTTTGACGTTCACCGGTTGCGGAGGGGGCGGTGATAGCTCCAGTTCGGATTCCGTCGAAGCCGGTACACCGGTTGACGGTGCTCCGCAGGCTCTGTTTTCGGTTTCCACCGACATCGGTTCCTTCCCATTATCGGTGCAGTTTGATGCGTCCGCATCCACCGACACCAACGGCACCATCGCCCAATATGCGTGGCAATTCGGGGATGGGACTACCGGAAACGGATCCAGTGTTCAACATACCTATACCGGGACGGGCACCTACACGGCAGTACTTTCCGTAACGGACAACAGCAATCTGAGCGCTACCCACTCCCGGGTGATCGAAGTCAAACCACAATACACCTTGAGTGGTACGGTGAGCGCCGCGGATCATGTGGTTTCGGACAGTGATGTGAACGATACGAATTCCATTCCCGTTTCAAATAACTCCTTTGCGCTGGCCCAGCCGGTCGCAACACCCGTTACGGTGAGCGGGTATGTGAACATCGCCCGTGCAGGCCAGCAGGGAAGATCCTGGCAACAGGGGGATGCAAATGACATCTATCAAGTTTCGCTGACCGAAGGAATGTCGATCGTTCTGTACATGGCCGAAGACTCCGCTACGGCGGATTTGAGCCTTTACCTGTATGATCAGCAAACGAACCTGGTGGATGCGTCATTGACCCCAGGAGATGCCGTTGATAGCCTGAGCGCCCCCCGGGCCGGGACCTATTACGTGCGAGTGGAAGCGGTCCAGACCCATCGAATGTCGACGGCTTCCGGATATTCCCTGACCATGGGGAAATCCAATCCCCTGACCACCAAATACCCGCTCCGGTTGAGCGATTCGTTTGTACCGGGAGAGGTGATGGTGCGTTATGAGAAGACGGATACGATTTCCGTTTTGGGTGATGATGTCACGGGGATTTCCGCCATGGGGCTCAAAACCAAGGCGGGGGGCAGCGGCCGGGACAGACTCCTCAGCCGCTCCGGCACGACGGATAAAACCGAGTTCTTCACTCATTTGGCGGTCCAAGCGCCCCTCTCCCGCAGCCTTGAGGCGGGCTATGTGGATACGGAGATCACGGCCAGGATGGAAACCCTGTGGATGGTGAGGGCACTGCGGCAACAATCCGGAATCCAATTCGCCGAACCGAATTATATCCGGCGGCCGCTTGCGGTCCCAAATGATCCATACTATTCTCGGCAATGGCATTATCCGCTCATCAATCTTCCCGATGCCTGGGATATCACTACCGGAAAAAGCGATGTCGTGGTGGCCGTGGTTGACACCGGCGTATTGCTCGACCATCCGGACCTGCAGGGCCAGTTTGTGGACGGCTATGATTTTATCACCGACCCGGATATTTCCCTGGACGGCGACGGGATAGACGATGATCCGGATGATCCCGGGGATCAGGATGTGGGGGGAAGTTCTTTTCATGGCACGCATGTGACCGGAACTATCGCGGCCCTGTCGAACAACGACAACGGGGGGGCCGGTATCGCCTGGAATACCAGGATAATGCCCCTGCGAGCTCTTGGGAAGGGGGGCGGCACCGTGAGTGATATCCTCAATGCCGTGAAATATGCCGCCGGGCTCGATAACAGCTCCGGTATGCTGCCGTCTAAGAAAGCGGACGTCATCAATTTAAGCCTGGGAGGCGAGACCCGTTCTCAGATTGAGGAAGCACTGTACGCGCAAGTCCGGGATCAGGGCGTGATCGTGGTTGCCGCTGCGGGAAATGATGGCACCAGCAAGCTGTTCTATCCCGCGGCCTACGAGGGGGTGGTGTCGGTAAGCGCGGTTACCATCAATGAGACCCTGGCGTCGTATTCAAATTTCGGCACTACGATCGATGTGGCGGCTCCCGGTGGCGGCTCAACGGATGAAAACGGGGACGGTTACGCGGACGGTGTGTTCAGCACCATCGGAGATGACAGTAGCGGCAGCATCGAGATGGGCTATGCCTTTGCCATGGGTACCAGCATGGCGGTTCCCCATGTATCCGGCGTCATCGCGTTAATGAAGGCGCTTTTTCCCGGCCTGACGCCCGATTTATTCGATTCGTTGCTCACTGCCGGGTACCTGACCCAGGATATCGGCACCGAAGGCCGGGATAACGCCTACGGTTATGGGCTGATCGATGCAAACAAGGCGGTGGTGATGGCCCGGGAGGGAGGATCTTCAGGCGTCTTTCCGGCTATTCTGGTGGTAAGTCCGGGGTCGTTGAATTTCGGGACAACGGTATCGCACATCGACGTTCTGGCGAAAAACGGTGGAGACGCATCCCTCACCCTGACGCGGTTCGATACGGATGCTTCCTGGCTGTCGGTGACGGCTTCGTCGGTCAATTCTGAAACCGGGCTTGGCACTGTGAACCGGGAGATGATCGCATCCTCGGGAACCTATACGGGCACCGTGACCTTTGTTTCCAGTGCAAACGAGGGAAAGGTTTCGGTGGTCGTCCAAAAGGCCTCCGCAAACGCGGCGACGGCGGATGGCGGCTACCATTATATTCTGCTCCTCGATCCGGAGACATTCGAGACGGCCGGACAGGTGCAATCCACTGGGGAAGAGGGACGCTATGCGTTTGAGTTTACAGGGCTGTCCCATGGGAAAACTTATATCGTTTACGCCGGCACCGATCCCGACAATGACGGCTATATCTGCGGGGACGGTGAAGCTTGCGGCGCCTACCTTTCCCTGGATCAACCGGTGAACCTCGATATCGTTGATAACCTATACGAACTCGATTTTTTTACGGATATTATCGCCACCCTTCCGGCGTCGAGCGCCCGGCTCGGTGCGGCGGGCCTGCCACGCCGACAAGAAGTTAAAAAGGTTGAGAAATGAATCAGTTACGAAAACATGTGGTGACAACAGGAACGGGGAGATGTGGAACGACGTTCCTGGTTGAGCTTTTTACAAATCTGGGATTCGATACCGGATTCAGTAAGGACGAGCTTTCGTCCAAAAAGAACAAGGTGGCCCGTGCCGGATTAGAATTTGACATAAGATCGGAAAATTGTCCGTTTATTGTAAAGAGCCCCTTCTTTTGTGATTACGCAAAAGAAATCGTTCACCGGGACGATATTGCCATCGAGCATGTTTTCATTCCTATCCGCGACTTGAATGCCGCGGCGGAAAGCAGACGCTATGTCGTCCAAACCGCCGTATCCGGGCTGCCGCTATTAAAACGATTAAAGCACTTGGTTCGGCCCAGAAAAATCCGCGGTGGGTTGTGGAATACAAATTCAAGCAAACCCGGCATACAGGAGGAAATACTCCTCGGCCAAATTTATAAACTGATGTTGGCCATATCGGATACGACGATACCGGTCACATTTCTCCGCTACCCCAGAATTGTCAAAGATTGTCGATATCTATTTGAAAAACTCGAGCCAATGGTGCGAGATATCCCCTATGAATCCTTTTGCGCGGTATTTAAAAAGACGGCTCGTCCGGAACTGGCCCGTTGTTTCAATCAAAATGATAGATGATCTGATGGGACATCGCGAAATCAAATCTGCGGTTGGGTTTCATTTTCTCCGGATCGGCTGGATTATTCTGGTCCTGACGGGGTGCGCCACTGCTTCCGGAGGGCAATCGGTAAAAACCGATCTTTCCGCCGATGTGATTACCGTCAGCCGGCACTGTTTTCCGGCGCCGAAAGCGTGGACGGCAACCTGGATACGCACTCCGGATGTGTTCCGCCGAATGCTATCGAAATGCAGCGCCACGTTTATCGGCGAGACACATCGAGAGCCTCCATCGGTTGATTTTAAACGGTTCGGAGTTTTGGCCGTCGAAATGGGGGAGCAACGCACTGCCGGATACGGATTTGACCGGACCGCCATAAGGGCATTCGTGGAAAACAAAACGGCGGTTGTCGAGCTGGTGGTGAACCGGCCGGCGCCGGGCGCCATAGCGGCAACAATGATGACCAGCCCCTGCATCCTGATTCGCTTGCCGGTGGATGCCTACCGGCATATCCGGATTCAGGATCAGACGGAACAGGTGCTGACCCGCATCGATCTTCCCTGACATAAAATCTCGTTGACACTGCCTTTCCGGTTAAGGCAATGTTCTGATTGCACGGACCTAAATTAAAGCAAGGTATTTGCCCGTTATTTTATCAATACGCGGCTGCTTCAGTCCAGGAAAAAAAATACAAAAGGGGCCATCCGCATTAGCGGAAAGAAAAAAGCGAGATTAGAGGTGAAGGAATGAGCATGGAAGGCCACCTTGTCGATCGCAAATCATTACGGTCCGTAACCGGGAAAAAGGCAAATTATATCGAGATTGCAAAGGATTGTGTCGCATTCGCCAATGCACAGGGCGGAAAGCTTCTGATCGGGATTGAGGATGGTGAGCTTCTCCCGCCATCCAACCAGCGCATCAACCCGGCGCTGTTGGACGTAATCCGAAAGCGCATTAATGAAAATACGGTAGGCGTCGTGGTCGTTCCACAGATACTTGCTGCAGAAAACGGCGGCGAGTATCTGGAAGTGGGTGTGAGACGGGGTGTCGGCGTGGCATCCACATCCGATGGCCGATACTTTATCCGCGTTGCCGACAGCAGCAGACCGGTAGTCGGAGATGAGGTCATGCGGCTTGCCAACGAGCGAGCCGCGTTTCCCTGGGAAACGATGACAACCCTGCAAATTTCACGATCTCAAATTGATCCGAAAAAGCTTCGCTTATTCTCCAAGGGTATTCGGGCATCGGATCGCGTCAAGGCGTCTGTAAAAGCAAAAACCGATGAGGAGTTGTTGGATCATTACCTGCTTGTCCGCGACGCGTATCTAACCCACCTGGGAATCCTTTGCGTCGGCAGACGTGAAGACCGCGCCCGATTGGGAACCGCTCCCGTTATTCAATTTATCAAGTACGACGAGACAGGCGCCAAGGTCAGCAAAATAACCTGGGACGACTACAATCTGACACCGATGGAAATGATCGAAGCTGTCTGGAACGAAGTTCCGGACTGGAAAGAGGGGTACGAAATCCGGGATGGGCTCTATCCGCAGAATGTCCCCCACTATGATGAGGTGGTCATTAGAGAACTTTTAACCAATGCGTTGGTACACAGGCCCTACACCCAACGGGGGGATATTTTTATCAATTTGTATCCCGATCGGTTGGAAATCGTAAATCCCGGATTATTTCCTCTGGGGGTTACACCACGGAACATCTTGCATGTCACCGTGCGCCGAAATGAGCACCTTGCCCGTCTCTTCCATGACCTGAAGCTAATGGAACGAGAAGGAAGCGGTTATGATCTGCTCTACGAAGCATTACTCTCCAAAGGAAAACTGCCGCCTGAACCTGTGGAAGGCCCCGATCGTGTTGAGGTGACTGTCCGCAAGCGTATTCTCAATACGCGGATTATCGAATTTATCACCAAGGCGAACGAGTATTTTCAACTGTCTCAAAAGGAAAAGATCTGCCTGGGGTTACTGGCCCAACATGAGGCCTTAACGGCCATTCAATTGACACAATTGCTTGAGCTGAAGAATGCCGTAGTACTGCATCCCTGGCTTGACCGACTGACTGGCTGGAATTTGGTCATATCGAAGGGCAAGGCCAAGGGAATGCTGTATTTTGTCAATCCTGATCTGCTTCGCAAACTCGAATTCAGAGGAAGCACAACCTTGAGGGGGATTGAAAAGCACCGTTTGCGGGAGCTGGTACTCCGGGATTTGGAGATATACCGGGAAGGGAGAATCAGTGAGATTCACGAACGGATCGGCAAGGAAATTCCCCGTAGAATGTTGCAGAATATGTTGAGAAATCTGGCACAGGCGGGTGAGATCGGGAAGAATGGCAGCCTGAAGCACACGCGCTACCTATACACAAAATAATGGTCAATAAAAGGTATTTATGTATATAGAATATGTCCATAAGAAAGTGTCAATAGTGTAATAGCCTGTTATCAAAAGACATCCTATAGACCATTTTGCGGCAATAAATGGATGCCGACGGAAATTTCCGTATACAGCCCCTTAAAAAACACAGCGGCGGCAAAGGCAATATAAAACACATTGTTATCCTCGAATACGGACAAATTGTCCGGTGGCGTCACAAAAATCCTCCGCCGGATGATACGGAACGAATCGCCTATCTGGAAGAGCCGGCGTACAGGCGATTGGAAAAAACAATGAAATTGAGATAATGCCGTGGACGGAAGTTTTTCATTTATAGCTGAAAGCTGGTAGAAAAAAACATATACCCTGTAATAAAGAGAGATAACTTGTTTCGCTATGGTGACGGACGTTACTGCCGGCCACCTCCTTCAAAATCCCCAATGGCCTCCAGCACATACGGATAAATCTTCTCGGTAATGACTTTATACCCCTCTGCGGTCGGATGAATCCCATCCGGCTGATTCAGGCGGGGATTTCCGGCAACGCCATTGAGGAAAAAGGGAATGCGCCGGACGGTTTCTTCCTTTGCGACGTTCGTATAGATTTCCCGAAAGGCGGTGGTGTAGTCGGTTCCCATATTGCGCAGCATTTCCATGCCGGCCAGAAGGACGATGACGCCTTTGGCCTTCAGGATTCGCACGATTTCGGTGATGTTTTTCTGCGTCAGCTTCGGATCGGTGCCCCGAAGTCCGTCGTTGGCCCCGGTTTCAAGAATGACGATATCCGGCTTTAACGTCAGAATCCAGTTGATGCGGGAGAGGGTACCGCTGGAGGTTTCCCCGCTGATTCCGGCGTTGATGACGGCGTAGAGATGGCCGTCCGCCCCGAGTTTTTGCTTCAGCAGGGCCGGATAGGCTTGCTCTTCGGCAACGCCGGCGCCTTCCGTCAGGCTATCTCCCACACAGACGATGGTTCCGCGAAGGAAAGCGGGATCGGCTTTTGTCTTATTTTCCATCGGAGCGGGCTTATCGGCCCTGTCACACCCGGAAAAAAGGCCAAACCCTACCACAACGACAAGGCAAAAAAAAGCGTTTCTGAACCGCATCGATTATCCTCCGTTTTCGTTTCGTAAAAAGGAAATGGGCTTTTGGGTGATCACCGGAATGGAGGCGAGAAGTCCCACGGTAATCACGAGGATGAGCGTGGCGAAGATGAGAAACAGGCTCTCAACGGGATGGGAATGATAGGGGATCTCAAACCGGTAGCGGCAGACGAGAAAGCTTGCGATTTGTGAAATCCCCAAGGCCAGAAAAGCGCTTACGAGTCCGATGAGGAGGTGTTCCGTGGCGCAGACCCGAAGGACGAAGCGGCTCCGGGCGCCCAGAATTTTGACATAAGCGGCCTCCTGAATTCGATCCCACCGGGTGGCCAGAATGGAACTGATGATGATGAGAAGGCCCGCGCCGATGCTGAACGCCGTAAAAAACCGAATGACCGTCACGAGGCGTTTGGCGATTTTGCTGAAGGCGGTAAGGGTCTGGGTGACATCAATGGCGCTGATATTGGGAAACCGGGAGATCAACCGGTGCTGAAGTTCGGAAATCCGGTCCGTCGGGAGGCGAACGGCCGTAAAGAAAGTCTGGGGCGCATCCTTGATGAGAGAGTCTTTGGGAAAGACGAAATAGAAGAAAGGACTGATCGACTCCCGGGTTCGGGTGCGAATGCTCGATATCGTTGCCTCAACGGGAACGCCTTGAATTTTAAAGGCCAGCCGGTCCCCGATGTTCATGGGTCTCATCTCGAGGACCGTGTCGAGGACCGATACCTGGAGTTCCTCGATGCCGTCCGAAAAGAGCGTTTTTCCGTTCACGATTGCCTCGTCTTCCAGCAGATGATCCCGATAGGTGAGGTTAAACGGACGGGTCAACGTATCTCCCTGTCGCTTTTTTTCATTGGACGCGGTGATTTTTTCATCGTTGACGGAGAGGAGTCGCGCCCGGATGATGGGATGAAGTATCGCGGGGCTTCCCAGTTCTGCTGTAAAGGGGGCCGCCTGATCGGGCTGAATGTCGATGAAAAAGAGGTTCGGGGCATCGGCGGGATAGGCGTCGATAAAGGCGGTATCCAGGTTTTTTTCGACCAGGTACAGGGAAAAAATGATGGATAGAGAGACACTTAACGTAACGACAATGGAGATGGGTGCGTTTCCGGGCCTGAAAAGCCCCCTGACCGCCTGCCGGAACGCAAGGTCACGGGGATGAAGCCGTTTGAGGGCTGCTAGAAAAACGCGGGCGGCAAGACCTGCGATGAGGATCAGACCGGTCAGAAAGGCGATAAACCAGAGTCCGGTGCTCACGTCATTCACCTCCCAGAGGATGAGTCCGGAGAAGAAGAAAAAGAGCACGAAACCGGGAAAGGTGCGCCGAAAACCTTTCGCGGGCAAGGGCGCTTCCTTTCTAAAAACGGCATTCGGGCGGATTTCCTTCAGGCGATTGAGCGGCGTGATGGTAAAAAGGACGGTCACCAGTATCCCCAGAAATAGTCCTTTCAGGATGACGAATCCGGAGGAGGCGAGGGGCAGGGGCGTCGTTGCGGGCAGCAGGGGCCCCAGGAGCAGGGGAATCAATCGCTGAAGGCCGAAGCCGGATGCAATGCCGAAAAGCGTTCCGAAAAGCCCCATGAGAGCGGCAAGGATCATGAAATGGGTGCTGATATACCGGCTGGTCCCGCCGAGGGCCTTTAGAATCGCAATGGTGGGGGTCTTGTCGCCGATGAAGGCCAGCAGCGTGCTTCGAATGCCGAAGCCGGCCAGAAGCAGCGTAAACAGGGAGATGAGGGTGAGAAAGAAGAAGAGATTGTCGAAGAACCGTTTGATTCGGGACCGGGCCGTCTGAAAGGTCTCAACGCTCTCCTGACCGCTTCCGATCGACTGATTCAGTGTTTCGGCCAGGCGGTTCAGATCTTTACCGGTATTGACTTTCAGGAGAAGTTTGTAGGACACCCGGCTTCCCGGTTGCATCAGGTGGAGGCTTTCGGCATCCTCGAGCGCGACAAAAACCCGGGGGCCGAACGACAGAAAGCTCACGGGCCGGTCGGGTTCCGACAGGACCACATCCAACACGGTGAGGGTCCTGTCTCCCACGCCGAGGGGGTCGCCGACGGAAAGGTTCAGGCGATCAAGTAGCGATTGCTCCACTATGATGCCGCCGGGTTTAAGAGCCGACTGAAACGCCTTTCCCGAAGCGAGCAATACCTGGCCGTAATAGGGGTATTCCGGGCCGACCACCTTCAGATCCGCCAGCAGCGAGCCGGTTCCCGAAGGGGTGCGTACCATGGAATAAAATTCTTGGGTGGGGGTGCTTTGAATCTCCCCCCGCTCTTTCAGCATCTTGACCGCCGAGAGGATTTCCCCGCTAAGCGTTGCATTGGATTGAATGATGATATCTGCGGCATGGAGACTTTTGGCATCCTGCAACAGGGAACGGCGAACGCTGCTGCTGAATCCCTCCAGCGCGACTAGGCTTTGAATGGAGAGCATGACGCAGACGACAAAGAGAAGGGGCTGCCCGCCGGAGCGGGTGAGCTGGCGATAGAGAAAGCGCTTATGAATCATGCCGGACCTCGGTTAAAATCGCGCCGTCCCGAAGCCGAATGACCCGATCCGCCGCGCGGGCAATCTCAGGGCTGTGGGTGACCAGAATGAGGGCGGCGCCTTTTTCGGAGCGAAGCCCGGAGAGGAGGGTTAATACCGCCTGACCGCTTTCGGAGTCGAGGTTGCCCGTCGGTTCATCGGCAAAAAGGATTTTCGGATCATTGATGAGGGCTCTGCAGATGGCGATCCGCTGCTTTTCCCCACCTGAAAGCTGGTGGGGAAAGTTGGCCCATCGGTTCTGAAGTCCCACCCGTTCCAGAAGCCGCACGGCTTTTTCCCTGGCTTTCGAATCCCCATTGAGTTCTGCCGGGAACATGACGTTCTCGATGGCCGTGAGAGACGGTACGAGGTGAAAGGATTGAAACACAAATCCGAATGTGATGTTTCGAAGGGGGGCCAATTCGTCTTCCGTCATTCGGGTAATGTCCCTGCCATCAATTAACACCTGTCCGGATGTGGGCCGGTCGAGGCCGGAGAGCAGGCTGAGCAGCGTGGTCTTGCCGCTGCCGCTGTTTCCCTGAATAACGAGAAATTCACCTTGCGTCACGGAAAGGGAAACGTTTTTGAGAATCGGAAAATTTTCATTTCCCAATCGGTAGGTTTTGTTCAAATCGCTTGCAGTCATCATATCCATAGGCTATTTTCCCATAATTCGGGCGAACCGGAGTGATGAGCAGGTCACGCCAGGGTGTTTTTGGAAGCACGGCAAGCTGTTTGAGCGATAGCGAGTTCTTGCCGTGCTGGAAAAAATGCCCTGGCGTGGCCGTAACCCATGATAAAGGCCAAAAAAACACATCGGCACAGTATCCGGGCAAGGGTTTCCCGTGTCAACTCAATAACGCCGGGGAAGACAATCAAAGGGATTCTTTTTTCGGCGGCCATTACATTTACTGAAAAAAAGGAGGCTCAAATGGACCGTAAGGAAGTGATGGAACTTTTCAACAAGCGACCCCGAATCGGCACGCTCAGCACATCCAACAGCAAGGGAGATGTCAATGTGGCTGCTTTCGGCTCGCCGCAAATGGTCGATGCGGAGACGGTGGTGATGGGAATCGGTAATAACCGGACCCTCGGCTATCTGAAAGAAAATCCCAAAGCGGTATTCATGGTCATGGAACCCGGTAAGACGGCGGCTGACTGGAAGGGCTTTCGGGTCTACCTTGAGGCCCAATCCATTGAAATAGAGGGAGCTTTCCTTGACCATGTGAAGGGGAAAATCGCGGAAACCGTCGGAGAGGCCGCGGCTCAGCGGATTCGGGCGGCCATCCGGTTCAAGGTTGTGGATGTTCGTGGAATTATTGCACCTGCATAATTTGCCCATGGCCCAAAGTTGCGCGCGCCGTTTATCATTGTCAGCATCAAAAGCGGCGGGGAGCGAGGAGAAACGATCGGTCAATGACGCCGATAATTTTCTTAACTTACTGAATAAAAATAGAATCCGTTGATAAATAGCGTGAACGGGTCGGGCGGTTCAAAATTTTGAACGTCCGCTTTTAAAATTAACTGTCAGAAAATATGAGATAATACAAAAATTCGGCGGGAAGGCTCGTTCAAAATTATGAATTTAGAGGCGCCCGAAGGGGTGCTTGCGCGGGATTTGTGGTTTGCCGCAAAAGGCCATTTAAAAAATATAATCATAAATTCAAAACGGTTAAAAAATAGAGGGCCGATTTTGACAATGTTGGCAGGCTAATTGCTTTATCTTAGGTTAACCAGATTGATTTTTCATCTGTTCTCCTCCTTTTCAGCCGAATGTTTGGGCGCAGACGGCTGAATCGACCCCTCCTTAGCGGCTGATTCGAATTTTCGAATCAGCCGCTTCCTTATTTTTTAGCCCTGTATTCCGGAGTTGTGTTTAAAGAAGCACCCAATTCTTTTTAACGACGCTTTTGCCGCTGCATTGCCGCCCTTATAACCCGAATTTACGTTTAAAGGCGCATTCGACGATATCGGCGGCATCTTCGGGCCGGGTGATGAAATCGCAGTTGATGACCATGTCAAACTCATAAGCGAGAGCGTCCTTTTTCCCGAACACTTTTTTGAAGAAGGCTTGCTGCTCCTTATCGGAATCTTCCAGTTTCGCCCGGGCTTCATCGGGCTTGCATTCGAGCATCTCGACAAGTCGATTGATGCGATACGTTTCGGAGCAGATAAAACGAACCGCCAGCACCCGGTCTCGCGGCAATATCAGATGGGCTCCCCTGCCCACAATGATAGTGGGAGAGAGTCCCGCGATGGACACTACGGAATTAAAAAGATACCGGGCATAATCGCTTTTGATGAAGGATTTTTCCGCGAACAGAAAACTCACAAATTCCTTCAGCTTGCCGGAGTACCGCTCATCGAAGAGAGCGACCGTTTTTTCATTTAGCTTTTCTTCTTTGGCGATATGTTCCAATATCTCTCTATCCACCACATTATAACCGATTCGGGGCGCCAGAATGTCTGCGATTTTGAGCGCCCCGACACCTATTTTCCGTGAGAAGCAGATCGTGGGCGGAATTTCAGTCGGCGCCAGTTTTTCTTTTTTTTCTTTTATGAGATGTTTGTCCATTTCCCGGAAATAGTTTTCCGCCAGTTGGGAGCCGGTCGGTCTCTTCCGGGAGTACATGCCGGGCTGATAATTGAAACCGGAAATCTGAGATGCCATAATGAACCTCCTTTGGTAATCGTATCGTCGCGATGGCGGCGAACAATGATGGATGTTATGGTTTTTAAGTTGCTAAAACCCTTGGGTCCGTTCGAGTTAATAGCTGCCTATTTTTCGCAATATCAGTTTTGTTTCCGCTTTTCGGATCCGTTCTTCCTGCTCATCCTTTCGCTTCTGGGCAATGGAAAGCTTGCCCTTTAGCTCATTAAAATCGGCGGGTTTGAGAAGATAATCAAACGCTCCCAGCCGCATTCCTTCAACCGCCGTTTCCGTCGTGCCGTGGCCGGTAAGCAGAATGACCTCCACAAGGGGAAATCGCTTCTTTATTTCCCGCAAGGTTTGGAGTCCGTCCATCCCCGGCATTTTGAGGTCAAGGACAACGACATCGATTCTTTCCGTTTCCAGCTTTTTGAGGCATTCGCCACCGCTATATGCCTTGCAGGCCGTTTCACCGGCATCCGTCAGCCTAAGCGCCAGAATATCGGTAAAATCCGCCTCATCGTCTACAACCAAAACCCGAATCGGTATTTTTATCATGGCAATTCTCTCCCGTTTACGAATGGCGAAGATTAAACATTATCTTTTAAGACAGCGCGCAGCGGCAGTCGGACTCGGAACCGGGCCCCCTGGCCCAGTTTACTTTCCACCTCGATTTTTCCGCCCAGATTTTCAACGAGTCTTCGCGAGACAAAAAGACCCAGCCCCGTGCCCTCTCCGGTCTCCTTGGTGGTAAAAAACGGCTCAAAAATTTTATCCAGAATTTCCTGAGAAATCCCGGATCCCGTATCCCGGACATCAAACAGGATTTCATCTCCGTCGAGCCCCGTATTCAGGGTGATGGCGCCGCCGGCCGGTGTGGCGTGAATGGCGTTGTTCAGCAGGTTGAGAAGCACCTGGCGAAGACGATGGGGATCGGACCAGAAGAGAATCGGGGGGTCCGCCGGAGAATAAAGGATAGTGATATTGTTATTGAGCGCTTCTCTATTCACGAGCTGCACCACATCCCAAAAAAGATCGCCGGCCGAAATTTCAACCGATGCGTCCGACTTTTTTTGAACCATGCCGAGCAGCTGATGGGTGATGCGTTTTGCCCGGCCCACGGCCGTTTCAATTTTCGTAAGGGCTAACGTGAAATCTTCCCGGCGGGGAAAATCGGGACCGGTATCTTCCAGAATACTTTTCAACCATCCGGACCACTCCTGAATAATTGCAAGCGGATTGTTTATTTCATGGGCAACGCCCGTGGCAAGCGTTCCCAGGGACGCCAGCCGTTCGGTTGCGGCGAGCTGCCGGTCCATTTTTTTTCGGAATTCGGCTTCTTTTGCCTTTTCTTCCGTTCTTCTCCGTTTGTCGAAGGCCTGTTTGATTTTTTCAAGCAAATGCTCAAATTCGACGGGTTTGGTGAGGTAGTCAAACGCCCCGGCTTTAATGCCCGAAACCCCATCCGATGTGGATCCATGACCGGTGAGTAAAATCGCTTCCGTATGAGGGTAATCCCGCTTAATATGCTCAAGGACGTCGAGACCACTCAGGCCCGGCATTTTTACATCCAGAATTACCACGTCAAAGGGTTGTTGGGCCATCAGCGCCAACGCTTCCTCCCCACTTTGGGCGGTCAGCGGATTGATGCCGCGCCGTTTCAGCCGATCGACCAGCGTGTTTAAAAAGACAACTTCATCATCCACCATCAATAGACGTATCGATTTCATGCCCGATTCCCTTTGGTACTATAACATTCCGAGAAATTTCCACCAGATGGCGGCAACTGTCGCCAGAACGCCCACCAGAACCGGCGTTGCCACCAGTCCGACCTTCGTAAGATCGGAGGCCTTAAAATACCGGTAACTGAATGCAATGGCATTCGGCGGACACCCGATGACCATCAGCATGGCAAAGGAGGTGGCCGTGCCAAAGCAAAGTGCGACGATACGCGGATCAACGCCTTCCATCTGCGCAAGTGGAATCGCGATCGGCAGAATCAGCGCCGCTGCCGCGACGTTGGCCATGGCGTTGGTCGCCAGCGCCCCCAGGACTCCTACCCCGATAAACAGCAGCAGCCAGCCGCCGTCTTTAATGAACGGGAAAAGAAGATTCGCGAAATAAACGGCCGCTCCGGAATACGCCATGGCAAGGCCCAGGGAAATACCCCCGCCGAAGATAAAGAGGGTGGTCCCCCATTCAAGATTGGAATGAATATCTTCCCAGGCGAGCACATCGAAAAGAATCAGCGTTGAAACGCCAAGCATGCCGGTTACCGAGTAATCGATGCCGTGAAGTCCTTTTGTCAGCCACAGGATAAGGGTCCCCAGCGAAATCAGCAGGGTTTTGATTTCAACGGAAGACCAGGCTCCGACTGATTCATCAAATGCCGGTAATTGAATCCCTTTCTCCGGCCTGAAAAAAAGATAAACGATGAGAACGGCAAGGGGAACCGTGATGAGAGCCGCGGGACCCGCAAACTGAATCCATTCGATAAAGGTGATTTCAATCCCTGTGAATTCTTTCAGGAAGGCAGCCGATACCATGCACCGGCCGCCGCCGATCAAGGAGCCCATCCCGCCGCACGAGGTGGCAAAGGGAAGGGAGATCATCATAAATTTGGCCGCATTGGAATCGGGTTGTATGCGGGCGGCCCGCATCAGCGGTTGCATGGTGACGATGCCGATGGCGCAGGCGGCCGCATCATGGATGAAGGAGGAGGCAATGCCTAAGCCGATGGCGAGAATAAAGGTGAACCGAATGAGGCTGTTGCCGGCCAGGTGAATGAGAAAGAAACCGAGCCGCCGCGTAAGACCTGCTTTATCCATGGAGATGGCAAAGATAAAACAGCACATGATGAAAACCACCACCGGATGCATGTAGGGGGCCCATGCGCCTTTGGCATCCGTAATGTCCATGGCGACCAGAAACACACCGATACAGATGGCGGTGATTTCAAGAGGAATCGGTTCAAAAATAAAGAGAAAAATGAGGACCGCCAGTACCGCCAAAAATCGGAGGGCCTTGGGAGAAAGACCATCCACATAATCGATTCGGGCTTCCGGAAGTTGGAGAATTTTCGCTTTTTCCCTTAAAAATTCGGCGGCTCCTTGCGCGCTTCCATGCGGTTTGATTTGCACCGTATAGGCTCCCGGTGATGAGGGGGCATCTGCGAGCAGATCAAATTGCTGTTGAACGCCGGCTATAAGGATTCGCGACGCATCACCGGAAATCTTGAACTTCATTCCCTCCGGGCGAGGCAGCATCAGTACGATGCCGCCGATCAGCAACGCTAAAAAAAGCTGGAATCCTTTTGATTTTAAAAACATGTCTACCCCTTGCGCTATCATGCGGCAGGTTGTCCCGTCTGTCCGGCATTCATGATTTTTTCCAGCAATTCTTCAAATTCACAGGGTTTTGAAAGGTAATCGAAAGCGCCGTATTCGATTCCCTGTCGCGAGGCGGACTCCGACCCGTGACCGGTCAGCATGATGACCTTGAGCTGAGGGTCCATTTTCCGGAATATCTTCAACACCTCAAGGCCATCCATATCTTCCATTTTCAGGTCCACAATGGCCACCTCATACTCGTGTTTTCGAAGAAGCTGAATGGCATCGGATCCACTATACGCTTTTGAAACGACGAAGCCTCTTCGCTTGAGCCGGTTGGCCAGCGTGTCGACAAAAACTTTTTCGTCATCCACCAGCAGCAGACGGATAGGCGTTTCCGGTTTTTCAGGGCCGGAGCCGGACGCAGTGTCCGGCGAAACCGGTTTGATTCCAGCCATTCGTTAATTCTCCCGGTTTATGAAATCGCATGGATCAGCCATGGCGAAGGGATATTTCCTGTAGGCGGGCCTCAAGGATTTTTTCCTCTTGTCCTCGCTTTCTGCCGGCGGCCTTTTCGACCTTCTCAACGAGCTCTTCGATTTCGCAGGGTTTCATCAGATAATCGAAGGCGCCCAGTTTCATTCCGTCAATGGCCGATTCAATGGTGGCGTGTGCCGTTAACATGATGACTTCCACAAGCGGATGCCTTTTCTTTATTTTCGCCAGGGTTTCAATTCCGTCCATCACCGGCATTTTTACGTCTAGAATTACGACCTCGAACCGATCCGTTTCGGAAAGCTTTTCCAACGCTTCCTGACCGCTGGCGGCGGTTGCAATTGAGATATCGCGTTTTTTAAGGCGCTTTTCGATGACGTCCAC
The DNA here is from genome assembly GCA_043797445.1 of Pseudomonadota bacterium. Lineage (GTDB taxonomy): Bacteria > Desulfobacterota > Desulfobacteria > Desulfobacterales > JAFDDL01 > JAZDPP01. Next base: position 82,108 of record JAZDPP010000146.1, on the reverse strand, counting down.
AAAGAGGGCCTCATCATCCACCAATAACACGTTTGTCTTTGCCTTTGCCTTTGTCATTGTTATATTCCTTCCGTTACACCGGGCGGTGCATATCGGGTGGTTTCTTCCACGGGAATGTGAATAAAAAAGGTGGTCCCCTTGTCTATTTCACTTTCCACATCGATATCACCGCCCAGTTTTTTGATGATGCCATAGCAAATGGACAGTCCCAGGCCGGTGCCCTTTCCAACGGGTTTTGTTGTGAAAAAAGGTTCGAAAATTTTATCGATATTGGCGGCGGGCATACCCGGGCCGGTATCGGCCACTTCAACCGTGACCCGTTTTTTAATACGCCGGGTCGTGATTTCAATGCTACCGCCCTTTTTCTCCATCGCATCCAGCGCATTGTTGATGAGGTTCAAAAAGACCTGTTGCATCTCCGTCGGGGAAGCCTCGATCGGCGGCAGGTTTTCACAGAAGTTTTTCTGAATCGTAACCCCCGCGTATTTGGCCCGCTGTTCGGAGAGCCCGATGACATCCTCCAAGAGATCATTTAACTGAACGGCCTGCGGCCGGGAATCCGTCTTTCTCGCAAAACTCAGTAATTTGTGAGTGATAACCTTGCAGCGCCTGGCCTGATTTTTAATTTCTTCAAGCGATTTTTCAACTTCGGTTAAATTTTCTCCCTGCTGAAACTCCGCCTCTTCCAGCAGATCCTGAATCCAGCCGGCCTTCTCCATCATAATCGCCACGGGGTTATTGATTTCATGGGCAATTCCGGCGGCCAGTTCTCCAATGGCGGCCAGTTTTCCGGTCTCAATCACCTGCTTATTCATCATGTTCTTTTCACGGTCCGCCAGTGCAATGCGGGCGACCATTCGCCGGGACATGAAAATCGCCTTGGTGATGATCGCAAGACCGCCCATGAGAATGATGAGAAGCGCCATATTTCGGGCATTATTGAGATCCCGGAAGGCATCGGCGGCATCCTGCTGATAGATCAGAAGCCAGTCACCGGTTTTCAGAAATGCGCCGGCATAGATAATTTCCTTTCCGGTTTCATCCGTTTTTTCGATAATGCGAATGTTTTTCAGCTCGCTGCCGCCGTCATTCATGAAGGTGGCATAATGATTTTTCCCCGGACGGTAGCCCACCGGGGGCTTGGTCTGAAATTCTTCCGCCTTGTTGAGGATGAACGCAAAACCCGTTTTCCCGATACGAAGGTTTTCGACCAGATTGTTGAATGCCGTAAAATTAATGGTTGCCCGTATGATCCAGAATCGCCCGTTTATCTCCTGCCGGACGGCAATGATGAAATGGGGCAAGCCGCGAAGCCCCAGAAAGACATCGCTGATGAAATAGGGGTGCTCCAGGGCTTTTTTAAACCACTCGGCATCCGTGTAATGGGCCCTTAGCAGCTTATAAGGACCGGCATAATCGACCTGAATTCCCTGATCATCGACAACACCGAGATCCTCAAATATGCCACCGAATTGCAGCTGCAGCTGGGCGAGCTTTAACTCCAGAAAGGATTCATCCCGGAACTGCTCGAAAGGATGAGAATCAACGAAAAACCGCAACAAATTGAGATGTTCCGTTAAAAATCCGTCGATATTCTGGCTGTGCTTTTCGACGAGTTCCCCCAGATGGGCATGCACCTTTTCACGGTAAGACCGGTTGTATTTTTCAAGGATCAGGCCGGTGACGAGAAAAAGCGGTGTAAAAGAGACGATCACCATGATAAAAATCATTTTTCGGGTCAGCGTGCGATAAAATGCCGAACCATGATGTTGATTGTCTTTTTTCATGTTTATCCCGTTGTCATCCGTTTTTCCGGCCTTGATCATGGTTTCGGCCACGTCAAGGCATTTTTTCCAGCCCGGCAAGAACTCGCTATCGCTCAAACAGCTTGCCGGGCTTCCAAAAACACCTTGGCGTGACCTGCCCGCCACTTGGGTTGGCCGAATCGATGATCAAGGCCGCTTTTCCTGTTTCCCTGCCGCGCTTTTTCGCCTGGTTTCCCGTTCCCTGCGTGATCAGGGAGCGGGTGCGGTCGGTATCCATTCGTTCGGCCTTACCCATTGTCTGAGCAATTGTTATGCCACGGGAATCACAACCGGTTGTTGGATGTATCATATTGAATATAAAATAAAAAACCAGTTGAAAGCCTGACAGACGGGAAAGAGATTGAAGAAAAAGTGTCTAACTGCTTTACAGCATGGAAAAAGCAGAGGTTGATCGGAAGCTGAAAGACGTTCAGATTGGCCCGGCATGGTTTTTTTCTCATTCCGAATCCTGGTCCAGTTCACGCAGTCGACGCAGAATTGCTCGCGGACTGCTGGCGGAGGAGATATTGAGCAGTTCATTCATTTTTTTTTCTTCAATTCTCTTCCGGCTCATCACTTTTTTCCGGTAGGCCCCCTGAAGGGCGTCCAGAAGACTGCTCAGCTCGCAGGGTTTCTGGAGATAGGAAAAGGCGCCCAGTTTGGCACACTCCACCGCCGAATAAATCGCTCCGTGTCCGGTCAGTATGACGACCTCGATCCATTTATTTTCCGCTTTAAGCTGCTTGAGCGTTTCTTCTCCCGATATGCCGGGCATTTTCAGATCGACGAGCGCAATATCGACGGGGTTTTCCTTTGCGGCGGCAATGGCTTTATCCCCGCGGTTGACCGCGATCACTTTAAAGTCTCTCAGCTCAAGGCTTTTGCTGATCGATTCCAGAAACTGATCTTCGTCATCCACGATCAACAGATTTATTTTTTCTTTTGCCATCTGATGAACCTCTGGTTTTTCATTCTGTTTCCGTGCCGCGGATAGGGCCGTTAAGGCACGCCGGACAATTTTCCGGCCCGGCCGGTGCCTTAACGGTTGCCGCGTTACGGGAAAATGCTTACATGGCGCTGAGTCCGAACCATTTCCAGTAGCCTAAAATGGTCCACAGATAGAGCACGGCCATGCTGATGAGCCACACGGCGCCACCATGGATAAGAAAATCTTTCATGGTGATGAGTTGCTCTCCGGTTTCAGGATCTTTGGCAACCGCATAAACGATCGCGTTATTGGGCGTGCCAATGATCAGCATATGAGCAAAGGAAGAGGAAAAGGCCGTGGCGAGTCCCACCGCAACGGGAGAGGTTCCGGCAAGAGTTGCCATCGGAACGGTGATGGGACCAACGGCCGCGACCGTTGCCCCATCGCTCATGAAATTGGTGAGAAAGCCGGTGATAAATCCGGCCGACATGGCAAGCCCGTCCCCGGTTTTTAAAAAGTCGGGAAGAATTTCCACAAAGCTGCTGGCCATCCAGAGCGCCGCTCCCGTGGAAGCGAGTCCGGATCCCATGGCACTGGCGGCAGCGTAAAGCGCCACCACATCCCAGTGAATCCCGTTGATGTCTTTCCAGCGAAGGACGCCCACGATATTCAATATGAAAAGGCATAGCACTGCCGGACCGCCCATCCCCACCTTGTCCGACATGGTGATCCACAATACGATAACCAGAAGAAGAACGCCTGCGGATTTGTATTCATCGGGCGTCATTTTGCCGATTTTCTCGGCTTCCCGTCTCACGGATGCGCCGACGTTGACCGATTTGGTTTTGATTTTGTTTCGAAATGCGAAGAGGAAATACGTGGCGATGAGAATGGAGCAGACCGGAACAAAGGGAAGCCCCATCTTGACCCAGGATCCGAATGAAACCTGAATCCCGTAATCCGAAAGTATGCCTAACATGACGGCGTTTCGCCCGCCGGCCGCCGGGGACCCCGGTCCGCCGATATTCCCGCAGAAGGTCAGCATGAGGAGCAGAAATACCACCATGGCCCGGTCCTGCTTTATCCCGGCGGTCTTAAGGGCGGACGTATAGACCAGCAGTAAGACCGGTGCGAGAAATGCGACAAGGGCGTGCTCCGACAGGAAGGCGGCGGTGACGGATAGGAGGGGGGCGAAGATAAAAGCAAACCGCGTCAGAGAGGTGCTTGTGCCCAGGAGCAGGATGCCGATCCGGCGATCCAGTCCTGTTTTACTGATGGCGGCAGCCAATGCCAGAACCCCGAAAATAAAGAGAACCGAATCCTTTGCAAAGGAGGCGGCCACCATATCCGCTGGATACACACCGAAAAAATACATGAGCACGGCGACCAGAAGCGCTGAAATCCCCACGGGTACGGCAGCGGTGGCCCAGAAAAGGGCGGAAACCACCAATACGCCGATCATGACCTTGGCCCTGAAGGCAACTTTTTCCACAGAGGGAGGCGTTTTGACGGTCTTCCCGTCGGCCGTCGTTGTCTTCGAATATAACTTGGCTTTTTCCCCATAGTACTCGGTAATGGTCTGATCCTTGGCCAGTTTTTTATAGTCGGAGTACCCATTGATGCTCTCTGTGGCATTACCGACCTTCTTTTCAGAAAGAAGCGTTACCAGTTTCGGTGCCGGATTCAGAATGATGAAAAGAAAAATAAGGGCGCCGAGAATCAGTATGCCGGGTCGGGCATTCGATGCACCGATGAGCCAGTCCATGACGCCCGTTCTTTTAAGTTCCGGAATTTCATGTTTGGCAAGCGCATAGACCCGTTCCTCGGCCGCCTTGCGAATATTAGCGATCAACTCATCCAGAGGGCAGGGTTTTTCAAGATAGGAAAAGATGTCGTGTTTTCCGGTCACGCGCGCCGATTCGATGCTGCCATGTCCGGTATGCATGATGATCTGAACTTCGGGACGAATTTTTTTCAACTCTTTTAGGGTCTGAATGCCGTCCATGCCGGGCATTTTCTGATCCAGGATCACGACCTGGGGATTATCGTGACGGACGATTTTGATCGCATCTTCGCCATTGCCGACATCGAGCACTTCAAATCCCCGCAGGGTGAGTTGTTTTCCCAGGCTTTCCCGGTACCGGTCTTCATCATCGATGATCAGCACCTTGAGTTTTTCATTTTTTCCGTTGACGTTCTCCTTGCTCTCCATAAGCCTTCCTTTTCGTTAAAAAGTTGATAAGATATTGAGCTATTGCCGAAATACTCTGGCCTTATTTTTTTCATGCTTTACGAATCGGCAAAATGACCGTGAATTGAGTTCCGATGCCCACCGTTGATTGAACATCGATATCGCCCCCAAGCGATTTTATGATATTCAAAGAAACACTCAATCCCAGCCCGGTTCCCTTCCCCACCTCTTTTGTGGTAAAAAATGGATTGAAGATATGGCTCAAGTGCTCGGGCGTTACACCTGAGCCGGTATCCTTAACCATTACCTGGACTTTTTGGTCAAAGCGGCGGGTGGTAATGGTGATGGTGCCGGCGCCGGAAATGGCATCTCCGGCGTTGTTGATGAGATTCAGAAACACCTGCCGGATCTTGTCAGGATCCAGCAGTATCTCCGGAATGCTCTCGTCATAATCCCGAATAATCTCGATATCGGCAATCTTGAACTCGCGTTCCTTGAGACCTGACATGACATCATCAAGAATTTTATTGACATTACATGGGGCGAATCTGGGCTCGTTTTTTCTCCCGAAATCGAGCAATTGCCGGGTAATCGTCCGGGCTCTGAAAGCGGCGGCGTCAATGATCTCAACTTCTTTGATGACGTTTTCAGCGCTCGGATTCAGTCCGAATTCCGGATCGAAAAGATCCCGGATCACCCCGCTTGCGGCGACGATGACGGCCAGGGGGTTATTAATTTCATGGGCCACACCGGTAGCGAGTTCTCCGACGGCGGCCAATTTGGTGGCGTGAAAGAGCTGATGCCGCAATTCATCGCTTTTTTCGGCGGCGGCCTGGGACCAGTTTATCAGGCGGCTGTTGGCGAACCATATCCCGACGGCAATGGAGACAAAGATAATTGCCAGACTGATCGTCATAATCCATCTGCTCCGGTACATTGCGGCATGGGCGATGCTGAGCGGCTGGCGCAGCAGCAGCGCCCAGGGGGCCTCTTTCAGCCAGGCGTGGCCGATGAGAATGGAATCCCCATTTGATCTGATTTCCTTAACGCCCGAAGGCTCTTCCGGGGACGGTACATATCCGCTCAATCCGAACCATTCCCCCTTGTCCGGATCGACCATCTGATAGAGCCCCTCCCGGTTGATGAGCGCCGATTCGACGCCTTTCCCGTGACTGATGCTTTTCAAAAACTCGAATAATTTGTCGGGGTCGAGCGTGGAGCGCATGACATAGGGTGCTCCTTCGATCATCTGCCGAACGGCGATCGTAAAATAGGGCTTATTGTGAACCCCTAAGTAAACATCGCCGATATGGTATATTTTCCCCTGCTTTAAAAGGAGGGGGAACCAGGGTTCATCGCTGTAATCCTTGCCCTTCAAATCCGGAAACGGGCCGGCATACCCCATCTGAATGCCCCCGGCATTGATAAACCCGACGTCAATGAAGGTGTCACTGGCCTGTTTCAGGCTATCGAGGAGATTTTCCATCTTATCGCTGGAAGGGGAGAGACTAAATTCACTACCATGAAACAGGCTGAAAAGAGAGACGACCCGTTCCTGAAGAAATAGATCAAGCGTATTTTTCTGGCTGTTGGAAAGGGCTTCCAGATTGAGCTTTCCGGTGTTTTTAAGCGTGGAGCTGAACTGAAATTGGAAGTAAGCGAAAAAAGCGGCATAGGGAAGCATGAAGGCCGCGAGAAGCCCCACGGCCAGTTTAAATTTTAATCGCTTAAAGTACTCCTCTCTTTTCTCTTTATAGTCACGGATGCTTTGTCTCTTTTCATAGGCGGATTCAATTTTTTCTGAAATATCTTCAATATTGACAGGCTTCATCAAGTAATCGGCTGCACCCAATTTGACGCCTTCAACGGCTGCTTCCACGGTGGCATGACCCGTCAGCATAATGACTTCCGTCAGCGGAAAATCGTGCTTGATTTGTTTCAGGGTCGCGATTCCCCCCATGCCGGGCATTTTAACATCCAGAACGACAACGTGGATATTGAGCTTTTTCATATTCGTCAATGCTTCGATCCCGCTAGTCGCAGTTTCGACGTTGTATCCCTTACGTTCCAGGAGCTTCCGGGTGGTGGCGAGAAATCGTTCCTCATCATCCACCAGCATTACATTTATTATTGTCATCTTGCCTTTCTCAACTTAAATAGCCTGGCACTCATGTTTAAAACAGCCTAAAACCTCATTCCTTTCCCACTGGAAAAATCACTACCTCCATGAAACGCAAATCTTGTACCAATGGTTCAGTAAGGGAATATAGAGATTAACATCCCTGAATATCAGGGTATATCAATTCACGGGGAGGTTTTTTACAATAGAGGGGAACGCTTCAGCGTCAGATTTTTTTACATGATGTAAAGTATGACGGCGTGCTCAGCCGGTAGTGGGGGAAGGAATATACGAAGCGGCTCCCCTTTCCCGGACATGCGCATATGCCTCCCGAATTTTCGATGTCAAAAGGGCTATGTCGCAAGGTTTCGTCAGATATTCAAACGCCCCCTTCGTAAGGGCTTTTTGCGCCGAAGGGCGGGCGCCGTGACCGGTGAGCATGATAACCGGCAGATCCGGCGCCTGAGCTTTTATCTTTTCAAGGGTTTCATGTCCGTCCATGCCGGGCATTTTAATGTCGAGAACGACCACATCCGGATTTTCCGATAGTTTGGCAAGCGCTTCGGGGCCGGATCCGGCGAGAAAAACCTGAAACCCCTCATGTTCAAGAATTTTTTTGGTCGTTTCCCGAAATCGCTCCTCGTCATCCACCATGAGTACTTTTATCGAAGTGTCCATTAATCTCCTCTTTGCGCTTATGCCCTTTTACGTCGATTTGACAGGTTTTCGAGCTTGTGCCATTCGAATTTTTTCTTCAATGTGCCGTCTCTTTTCAAAGGCGAGCATGGCTTTTTCAATCATAACTTCTGGATCCACCGGTTTCATGAGATAGTCGGAAGCGCCCGAGCGCATCCCCTCCACGGCGTATTCCACGGTGGCATGTCCGGTCAGCATAATGACTTCCACCAGGGGAAATTGTCGCTTGATTTCTTTAAGTGTCGTCAGACCGTCCATGCCGGGCATTTTGACATCCAGAAAAACGACATGGACGGGTCCTTGTTTCAGTAATTCAAGCGCTTCGGTTCCGCCGGGCGCCGTTTGAACCGCGTAACCACTTCTGGCTAATAGTTTCTGGGTCGTTTGGAGAAACCGCGCCTCATCATCGACTAACAGGATCGACATGCCTATCATAATTTTTATATTCCTTCCGCAATGCGGGTTGAGGTTATTTGGGTTGATGAATCGTCAGGGGCCACGGGAAGCTCTATGAAAAAGGTGGTGCCCTTACCGGCCTGGCTCCAGAAGTCCATCGTGCCACCCATGCCTTGAACTATGCCGTAGCAAACCGAAAGCCCCAACCCGGTGCCTTTCCCCACGGGCTTGGTGGTAAAAAAAGGAGAAAAGACGCGTTTTTGATCCTCCTCCTTAACGCCGCACCCATTGTCTTTTACCAACAGAAGAACCCGTCCATTCGCCGCCGAATGCGTTTCTATGCGGATAGCGCCGCCCGCGTGATCGTGAGCCGCGTGAATCGCATCCATGGCATTGTTCAGTAAATTGAGAAGGACTTGCTGCAATTGCCCGGGGTCTCCCTGAATTTTTGGCGTGTCGGTGTCTGTCCGATGTGAAATCTCAATATTGTTGACAGCCGCCTGTTTGTTGATCATCTTGAGAATATCCGGAATAAATTCCTTCAAATCAATCGGTTGTGGGCTTGGTTCGGACTGGCGGCCGAATTTGAGAATCCCCTGCGTGATTTGACCGCAGCGGTTGATCTGGAGCTGAATCTGATCCAGGCAATCGGCCAGCTGGGCCGCATTTTCATCTTCGGGAAGATGCCGTTCTTTTTTGATATCCCGCCAGACCATCTGAATGAGGGAGAGCTCGCTTTTCATGATTTGCAGCGGATTGTTGATTTCGTGAGCAAACCCGGCCGACATTTCGCCCAGCTCCGCCAGTCTGCTGGCCCGGACCAATTGCTGTCCCAGCTCTCCTTTTTCACGATCGATTTTTTCCATTTTTCGAACGATGGTTTTGGAGAGGTAGAGGGCGATCAGAACGATGAAGGCGCCTCCAATCACGGCAATGATAAGAATTCGATAGGATGCGGATCGAAGCGCCGAAAACGCATCCTCCTTTTCCTGCCGGACGACGAGCAACCAGTCTTTTTCTTCCAGCTTCGTGGTCGCATATAAATAGCTCTTTTGGGTGTGATCCTTAGCGATAAACGTCTGGACTTTCTCCGATTGATCGGGATAACGGGTGAAATTGGGGTCTTTTTCCATAAGGTTGCTGTTGGAGAGTCGCTGGGTTTGAAAAAGGCCGGCGGTGTTAACGAGGTAGGCCTCACCGGTTTTACCGATTTTGACCGCGGCCACGAGATCGTTGAATGTTTGGGTGTCGATGGTGGCGCGCAGTATCCATTTTTTCCCGTTATTTTCCCGTAAAAGCGCCATGACGAAATGCGGAACCTGCCGGTAGCCTAAAAATACATCACTGATATAGACGCCTTTTTCCGTGACATGCTGAAACCAGTCGGATTGCTTGTAATTTCTTCCCTCAAGGGCAAAGGGGCCGCGGTAGGCGACATGATCACCGGATTGGTTCAGTACTCCCAGATCGATAAAGGCCGTCGATTCCTGTTGCATCTGATGGAATATGCCGCTCAACGCGATCGGACGGGAAAGATCTTCAATGCTGTTTGATTGAAGGATCATATTCAGATCGCTTTTACGTTCGCGGAGAAAGGTATCGATCATCCGGCCATGGTCGGCGACGATTCGGCGGATGGTTGCCGTGGTCGTGCTCTCCAGTGAGGAGTTGAAGTAAAAATGCGCGATGATGAGCGTGAGCATGAAGGGGATGGCGGGGACCACGATCATACATCCCAGAATAATGCGTTGTATGCTGGTATAGCGTGTTTGTTTCATAGCGTTATCCTGTCACCTATCGGTAAAAAATAGCATATGACACACTTTAAAGTCCATCCAAGAATCGGAGAGTCGCTGTATGCCGCTATTTAAGGGATGGGGCACTTATCCGGGTGGTTCCGGTGTCATCAGATTTTTAAGATCGTAATCTCCGCTGAGAAACGCGTCCTTGATCAGATCAACGGTATTTTCGTTGACCATCGCACCGTCCATCTGCCGGAAGAATTGGAAGAGACTTCCGATCATTTCCAGTTGAGTGGTGGTTTCTTCCCGGGTCGCCTTGCTCAGACGGGCATTTACCATGTCGTGATTTTGCTGAACGGAGAACCCATGTTCCTTGAGAATCCCGGCAATCGCTCTGGTTCTGCGGCTTCGGCGGACAAAATCGGCGGCCCCGCCTCTGAAAGTGAGGCTGATGTAGTTTTTATTGGGCGTTTTCCCGCAATAGGTATCCACGACATTGAAATGATACCCGGCGCGCGCCGCGTAGTTGAGGTAATTATCGGAGATGATGGCATAGCAGGGATCGCGAAAGGTGGATTCTCCTTCCGGGTTATTGACGGCATGGCGCATCATAATGGAGAAAAACCCGCTGACGTCGATCGGTTTGGCGCCGAAGCGGGGGATTTTTTTGTGCAGCATCCCCTTCAGCATCGCGGCAAGCGGCACCGAGATCACCTGGGAACGCTTGACCTTTCGATTCCCGTGGGTGTCGGCAAGCCCTCCGCCGAGATCTATAAGATACAGATCTATCGGAAGAAAAACGTCCAGGTGGTAGGCCGAGGTACTCAGATCCCCCACATTGCTGCCCATCGTGAACATTTCCGCATAGGACTTTTCGTGGACATATCGGGCGATATCGTGCAGGGTCCGGCATCCGGCCGCTGAAAATTCATGAGAGCCCGGATCGGTCAGATTCAAAGGGGCCACTATCTCCACGGCTCTCTCGAGAAGCTTGAACCGGGGGGACGCGGGTTTGGGTCCCCATGCGTCGTATCGTTTTTCCTCACTTCCGCTCTCTTCCGCCAAGGGGATGGCGCCGGCATACACAAACCCACTGCCCGCATCAACCGTAATGATTGCCCCCGGCGGGATATCGCGCGTTGCCGTTTTGGTATTGAGTAGCGTCGGCACGCGAAACTCCCGGGCCAGGGACGCCATATGACCGGTGGTGCTCCCGAAGTCGGTGATGATGGCTTTCGTCTTTGACATGAGACGGATGAACTTGGGGGAGGGGCGTTTGGCAACCAGAATGGCGCCCTCCGGAAAGGAATTCATATCCGCGTTTTCATCCAGGTGCACGGCCGTCCCCGAGCCCATGCCCGGGCAGGCGGTCTCCCCGCCTTTTACCAGCAAGGGAAAGCCTTCAACGGCGGGTTTGTCGGTGTGTGCGGCCCGGCTGATAAGACGCAGCGGCCTTGACTGAAGAACGATCAGTTGCCGGCTTTTATCTACTGCCCATTCGATATCCTGAGCGCTGCCGAAATGGGCCTCCAGTTGAAGTGCCCACCCAGCCAGTTGTCTGGCTTCATCATCGGTGAGGCATCCCTGCCCGATTTCTTCCGGTGACAGCGGGACTTCCTTCAGGCCGGAATCCGCTGAAGGTATAAAACGGCTCTTTTGGCGTGACCGAATCCGGGCAACCGGTTGTGTCGTGTTGTTTCCCCCGGCAACCTCGTCTCTGGCGACAAAAATGCTTTCCGGAGAGGTTTTTCCATCCACCAGGGCAACGCCCAGCCCCAGGACGGCCTGTATCAAGACCTGACCGGAGTCCGACTGGTTGGGATCCTTGGAGAAGGCAACCCCGCTGGCGACGGTATCCACCATGGCGATAAAGCCGACCGCCATTTCAACCGATTCACTCAAAATGCCATGAAGCAGCTGGTAATGAATCGCTTCAGGGGAGTACAGACTTGCAATCACGCGCAGATAGGCCCCGGGTAGTTCTTCCCTCGTGACATTGAGGTCGGACAAAAACTGGCCGGCATATGAAAATTCGCTGTCTTCACCGAGCGCACTGGAGCGAACGGCCATGAGGGGGCTCGATCCCATTTTGCCGCAAAGACGGTCGTAATGCGATAGGATGGCTTCTCTCAAGGCGAGGGGAATCTCCGCTTTTTGGATTTTTTCACCCAGTTCGGTGCTGATCCTTGAGACATTCCCGGATTCGGAAAGAAGCTCCAGGTGTTTATCCTGAACCCAGGAGCGTATCCCGCTTTCTTCCATGAGCATCCGGAAGCCTTCCGTGGTGACCACAAAGCCGTCCGGTGACGGTAACCGAAGCGTATTTTTTATTTCCCCCAGGTTTGCCATCTTTCCGCCGGCCCAATCGGCGTGATCTCTATGGATGGCGGCCATTTCCAGAACGATGGCGGCGGGGATTTGCGGGTCGGGTTCTTCGAGCAATCGTTTCAGCGCGGTTGCGGTTTTCTCAAGGGGTTTTTTTAAATCCGGGTAGCGGTTTCCGGAAATTACATTCAGACTTTCCACCATGGCATAAACATCGGCAATGGCGCGCATGACTTTTCGCAGGGTGAAGGAGGGGTCGATATAGCCCCTGCTGAGAATTTTATGCTCCAGCTCGGACGTTGTCTCCAAAAAACTGTTGTTTGCGGAGATCAGTTTTCGAAATTCGGTGTGGTATATTTTGAGCTTGGCCACCTGTTCGGCCGAGTCGATCGTTACGCTCCGGCGAAGACCGATGGCTTCGAGGAAAAAGAGGAGGCCGTCCCGGATGCGGGCACCGGTTCGATTCGGTTTTTGACCCGGGGGGTCTGACATGTCGGGTGGTTCGATATCTTCCATTGGCCTCCCCAACTTTCCTTCATCATGCGCTCAATTGCCGCGTTGCCGCGTTTTCTATGAGGTCGACCAGCTTCAGAATCGGGTATGGTTTTAACAGATAGGCAAAGGCGCCGCTCTTTAAGGTCTTTTCTTCATCGGGCAAAGAGAAATGACCGGTCAGCAGAATCACCCGGGTCGGCAGCGAGAGGCGCCCGATTTCCGATAGCACCTGGATTCCGTTCATTCCCGGCATCTTAACATCAAGAACCACCACATCAAAATCTCCCTGAACGATTCGCGCGAGTCCGGAAAGCCCGTCCGATGAGACCTCGACATCAAAGCCCCGGCGGGTGAGCACTCGGCTCAGGCTGGCCGTGAAACCGGCCTCATCATCGACAAGCAATACCTTAATGTTTTTCATGGGCGCCTCGTTTTCTCCCGGAGGAACTTCACCATCCGGCGCGCGCTTTTCTTTCGCAGCGCCAGGATCTGAACCGGTTCCGATGCCGTAGTAAGGGCTTCCACCTCGGCCCATCGGGTGGGAAGCAGGAGACCATGCAATATTCCCAGTATTCCCAACCCTACCATGAAAGGACCGGTGATGGAAAGATGCGCATAAAAAAGAACGGCAATGCCTGCAATCGCGGCTCCCATGCCCATCTCCTCTATCCGTATCTGCCGTTTGACCCGGACCGCCCCGATTCGCTTTAAAGGAATCTCTTCCATGGCAAACTTGTCTTCCTTGTCGGCGCTGGGGGGGCGGCCGGGTATCACAACGGATTTCAGATGGAAAAGACGGCGGTCCGTTGCAAACAAACTGACATTTTCCTGTTCCGGTTCCTTGAGCACCGATTGGGTCAGCTTTAAATGAGATCTCACCGCATGGTGCTCACAGACAATGGGTTCATCCGTTTTTGTCTTCATCCGGATGAGCGCGCGATAGAGGTCCAGCGTCCGGTCGGTCAGCTCGTGCTGAAACTTCTTCTCGGTTAGATCCCCTATCGCGCGTTTGGGATAGAGACCCCTGATTGTGGCCCTGAGGGCCTCTATCTCATCATTCGTCATCGTAAGGATATTCTCCAGGAGATGTTTTGGCGGCATGAAGACCCGGCATCAGTGTGGTCATAACCGCCACGCAGATCACAAAAACCACGGTGAACGCATTCCAGGGATCCCATTCCTTGATGGTGGATTCGTAGAGAAAATATCCGAAAATCCCGTATAGAACAATATTTGCAATTATACTCATTAGATCCCCTCCCTTCTACCCGAGAACTTTATCGTGAAGCCAATTGATATAGATCAGGGCGGAAATGCCCAGGCTGATTGTCAGCAGTGTGATCCAATACCCTATCATGCTGTGATAAAACCATCTCATATGTCGTTCTCCTTATCTAAGTTGGAAGATGTTAAGTCTTTATACGATCAATTATTTCAGTTCGATCTATTTTTGTACGACCAGCGACGGAATCCAGTCCGGGACCGATTTGCCTTTCTGGTAGCGGACCGCGAATATAACCAGTGACATGATAAAGAAGCAAAGGAAAAACATCTCCCCCAGCGTAAAGACGACGGCCAGGAAGGAGAGAACGACATACTTCGATCCGGTCAGCATATAGCCAAGCCGCAAAAAGGCGCCGACCGTTGCCAGAATGAGCGAGTAACTGAGAATATAGCGGATGGCGGGTCCGCGGACAAAGGAGGTTGCAATACTGCCGAATTGGGCACCGAACATGGCTCCCACGATCATGAAGAGAACGGCGATAAAATCCACATTCCCCATCATCGAATGGCGTAAGGCGCCGTAACCGCCGGAGACGATGATCTCCAGAAGGTCTGTTCCCACGGCGATGTGTGTTGAGGCGCCGACGATGTAGATCAGCGCGGGCACGCGGACGAACCCTCCGCCCACGCCGAGGAATCCGGCGAGTACGCCCGTTATCGCGCCTACAATCACGATGACCCACATGGAGATGACGATTCGGGCCGTCCGGCAGCGAACGATGGGATAAAGGGAAATCCGTTGAAACTTGGCGGGCAATGAACTGGTGTTGATCTCACGGCCGACCTTGATCCCCGCCTTCTCCATTTTTATCGTTTTCTTGGTTGCCGCCTGGGTTTCTATCTGTGTATAGATAAATAAAAAGACCATGACGATAACCGAAGTGGAGAGAAGAACAACACCCGAGAGCCCGAGTGTTTTAGTCCAGGTCAGAAGTCTTACCCCCTGTTCCACGCCCAGCATGGTCCCTCCCACCATCGCGAGACCCAGAACCCAGTCGATATTACCGAGCTGCCGGTGACGTACCGTTGCCACAACAGATTTCCCCGCAATATGGCACATGTCGATTCCCGATGCCATATAGCCCGGAAAACCGAATACGATCAGGGCCGGCGTGACCATATAGCCGCCACCCACGCCGATAAACCCACCAACCATTCCCACCGTCATGCCTGTCAAGACCAGGAGCAGCCAAGGTGACTCCACGCCTGCAATAATAAATTCAAACATATGTCATGCCTCCTTTAGTGATGTGAGATTTTGTCCAGCTTCAAACCAAAGACATCGGTCATCCCTTCGGCCATCAACCCAAGCGCAAGGCCGATAATGAGGACCATCCCGACATTCCAGGCCCCTGCCCAGGGGTTCGTCATGATCCCCTTGTGCTTGAAGGTGTCCCTGTATTTAAATCCCTTGGCCTCTTTTACCTCGGAGGCCACCATGACCTTGATCATGCCCCCTTCCAGCTTGGCGCGTTTCTCCTCCTTGATCACCTTTTTATCGATGATGCCATCGGTATTCACCGGCAGGCGCTCGCCTTTCTTGACTTCAACGGCCTGAAGACCTTCAATTTTATCGAATTTGCCGATCTGCAGCATCGCCGGGTTTTCCTTGGTCGCATTTTTGAACGCCCCTGAATGGACGGCATACCCATCCGACTTGGCCTTGTAGTAATACCACGAAATCATCTGTCCGGAGTAGTAGGAGTGGAATGCGTAATAAAACAATCCCACGGTCACCGCCAGCCAGAACATAAACTTTATCGACCCCGATGTTTTTGTCATTGACAAGACCTCCTTTTCTAATTGGTTTTTCATCTTGACCTCTTGTGATAAAAGGCCGGTTCGTTACCTTTATATTGCAACCCCGAAGGGATTTGATTCGACCGGAAAGGAGATGATTCAATACTGAAGCTGCCGCTAACCGCGCTGAAGATAAAACGCCTCCAAAAAAATGACGCGCGGCACGCTTATTCGGAAGTTATACGGGTAATCTTTCTTCTCCCAGCTCCCCGGTTGTTACCATGGAAGTAGCAAAACATATGCCACGGCCGCCTCTCTCGTATTTTATTTGTCACCGGCAGTGATTATGACCTTTGCGCTAAGAGTTATAGTTGATCGATATCAATATGTTAAGCAATAATTTTCCGGATGGATTTTTCGGGTTAAAACTCGCGGAATCTGCCCGGTTACCGGGTGGTGGAATTCTCTTCCATTCGGCCGATGCCGGAATTATTTACAACATGTAAAGAAGAGTTTTCGACGGATGAAGGGAGCGCGAGACATGACGGGTTCTGCGCTTTCACATAAGTTTCAACCTTGAGATGGTATTTTTCGATTTTGGCCTGAATGGTCGGTCTGGAAAGCCCCAGAAGTTTGGCGGCGATGCTTTTATTGCCGCCCGTGATTTCGAGTGCCGCCCCAATAATGGTGCCGGAGAAACGGTCATTTAAATAATCGAAAACATTTTCGTGTTTCTTCGACAGGAGAACCTTTCGTATCCACTGGGCCGTTGGCTCTTCGGGATATCCTTCGCCGGCGTTTTCATATACGGCGCCTTTTTTTTCTATTGCATGGGTGATGTCTTCGGGGCGAATGGGACACCCGCGGCTGAAGATGAGGGCTTTTTGAATGGCATTGGAGAGTTCCCGGACGTTACCGGACCAGTGGTACCGGCTCACGATTTCCTTTGCCTCCAGGGTCATCCCCGGATTATCCACATTCATATCTCTTGAAAACCGGGCAAGAAAATGGTCGATGAGACGCGGAACATCCTGCATGCGTTCCCGCAGGGGCGGGATACGGATGGTTACCACCCGCAGTCGATAATACAGGTCTTCCCGAAAAGACCCGTCCGCAATGGCGGACTCCAGATCCCGATTGGTTGCCGCAATAATTCTCACATTGACGGCAATGGTCTCATGTCCGCCGAGACGCTCGATACTTCTCTCCTCGAGCAGGCGAAGAATTTTAGGTTGCAGGCTTAAGGGCATATCGCCTATTTCATCCAGAAAGATCGTCCCCCCGTTGGCCTGTTCGATTCTCCCGATGCGCCGGTTCAACGCACCGGTGAAGGTTCCTTTTTCATATCCGAATAGCTCGCTTTCCAGCAGGTTTTCGGGGATGGTGACGCAGTTGATCACGAGAAAGGGTTCGCCGGCCCTTAGACTGTGCTGATAAAGGGCGCGGGCCACGAGTTCCTTTCCCGTTCCGGATTCGCCCCGGATAAGGACCGTCGCGTCGGTGGGCGCAACCCGGCCAATGGTTTTGTAAAGCTCCTGCATGACCTTGCACTGCCCGACGATAATCTCGGAAGCGGTTGCTTTGGGCACGACATCCATCTCCACGCGGGAGCGGGCCAGGCGACCGGCCTCCACCGCCTGTTCGATAAGGGTGAGAATATCCGGGATATCAAATGGTTTTGTGATGTAGTCGAAGGCGCCCAGTTTCATCGCCTCGATCGCCCTCTCTGTGGTGCTGAAAGCGGTCATGATGATCCCCGTGAGCTTGGGATCGATTTCGCGCATGTCCTTGAAGGTTTTTAGCCCATTCATCTCCGGAAGACACACATCGATGATGGCCAGATCGACTCTGGCCGATCCGATGATCGCAAGCCCCTCTTCACCGCTGGAAGCGGTTAATATGGTATAGCGCTCATCGGACAAAAGCTTTTCAAAACTTCGGCGCAACTGCTGATCATCGTCGACAATAAGGATTGTGGCCATTGACCGTCTCTCTATTTGCCTATCTGCATTCCGCTGTCGTCATCCGCTCGTGGGCGTTCTCGATAGCGCATACCAATGTTTCGACAGGACACGGTTTGAGAAGAAGCTCGGCGGCGCCGGTTTTAAGTACTTCAGTGACCCGTTCGATATCCATGTGGCCGGTCAAAATGATCACCGGGGTCGTAATGCCCTTATCCCGGATTGCTTTCAGGGTCGCAACGCCGTCCATCCCCGGCATCTTGATGTCGAGCACAATAACGTCAAAGGTTTCGGTGGAAAGAATGTCGATGGCATCGGCTCCGCTGTGAGTCGATCGGACTGCCATCTCTCTTTTTCGTAAGACCTTGGTCAAGGACTCCACGAAAAGCTTTTCGTCATCTATCAGAAAAACACGTTTTAAATTCGACATATCGTATCCCTACACCCTTTCCCCCTGCACCAGTTTTCTCCGGTAGGCTTCGCTCACCTTTTCCTGAAGATCATCGATACTGACCGGTTTCATCAGGAAGTCAAAAGCTCCCAGCTGCATGCCCTCGATTCCCGATTCAATGGAGCCATGACCCGTCAGTATGACGACTTCCACGGCGGGCACTTTTTTCTTGATCTCTTTCAATGTGGCAATGCCGTCCATTCCCGGCATCTTCATATCCAGGATGATGACATCGAAGTCCTTTTCTCCAACTCTGTCGACAGCATGCGCGCCGTCATATACGACAACGACATCGTATCCTCTTTTGGACAGAAGCTTCAAAAGGTTGTTGGCAAACGCCACCTCATCATCAACGAGAAGAACGCTAGGTCTTTTCATGTTTGGCTCCACATGGTTATATGCAAGAGCGGGATTGGGTAATTACCTCTTCCCGGGTTTCCTGAGCGATGTCCGGCGGAGTGAGCGGAAGAAAAATAGTGAATTGCGTTCCCTTGCCCACGGTACTCTGAACTGAAATATCCCCGCCCAACCCCTTGATTGTGCTGTAGGTTATGGAAAGTCCCAAACCGGTTCCCTTTCCCACCGCTTTCGTGGTGAAAAAAGGATCGAATATTTTTTCCAGATTCTCGGGAGAAATGCCCGAACCCGTATCGCCGAGGACGATCTCCACTCCGTGGCGGCGGTTGTCGGTTCGGGTTCGAATACTGATCGTCCCATAAGGTTTGCCCTCATGCGCATCGACGGCGTTGTTGATCAAATTGATAAAGACCTGTTGCAAAAGCGAAGTATCCGATCGGAAGGAGGGAATTTCTTTTTCCAGGTCGATGGAAAACTGAACCCCCACCCCCTTCGCTTTTCCCTCCATCAACCGGATTACTTCCTCAAGGAAGGCATTCAGATTGACCGTCTCTCTTTGGGACTTGTTCCGGCGTGAAAATTTCAGAAGGTTCTGGGTGATGAGACTGCAACGCTGGACTTGGGATTCCGTCTGGGACAGGGAGGTGATCAATTCGGTTTTGATGTCATCGTTCAGACCGGAAGCTTCATCGAGCGTGTCTCGCATGACCTGGCTTTCCGTCAGAATGATGGCCAGGGGATTATTGATTTCGTGGGCCACCCCGGCCGAAAGCTCGCCCAGCGACGCCAGTTTCCCGGCCTGAACGAGCTGTCTGTTCAGCGAATCCGCCTCTACGTCCCGCTTTTTGATGATATTGATCATGTGACGGGTGCTGATCAAAGAGATGATAAAAATAATCAGAAGACTGAAATGCAGGGAAATCAAAGCAGCCCGGTTTGCATGGTTGGCATCCCTGAATGCTTCCGAATAATCCTGTCTGACAACGAGCTTCCATCGCGGATTTTCAAGCCACGTGTAGGCGACCAGCTGATGCGCAAGGCCCGGATTCGTTTCGTTTTTATAGGCCTCAAATATCCCGATTTTTCCCTTATCGCTAAACATCTCCACCGGTAATGAGGCCTTTTCCATAATTTTGCCGCCGAAACGGGGAGTGGTCTGAAGGATTCCCTCCTGATTTGAAAGATAGACTTCACCCGTTGCCCCCATCCTGACGTTTTCCACCAAAGACCGGAAATATTCCGTATCGATGCTTGCCCGCAGGACCCATTTCCGGTTCCCTTCGGTTCGGGTGACGGCGATGATGAAGTGGGGGGCATTGCGAAATCCGGTGAACATATCGCTGATATAGATTCCCTTATTCATGACCTCCGTAAACCAGAAAGCTCGGGAATAGTCCTTTTCCATCAGGTCATAGGGGCCGATATATGCCAGATGTTTTCCCTCATCGCTGATAAAGCCCAGGTCCGTAAAAAACGAATCCCGCTGGTTCATGACACTGAAGATGCGTCTGAGATATTCGGAATGTTGCAGGTTTTCGGGAGAGTGGGTAAAAAGGACCAATTGAAGGTCTGAAGATCTTTCCCTTAAAAAGAGTTCTATAATTTCCCGGTGATGTTCGACCTGATTCTTGAAATGATCCTCTATCCGGATGGTTGAAAACTCCGAGTAATAAATATAGATTCCCCAACCGACAAGGAAAAGCGGAACCATGGAGCATATCAGGGTCAGAACGATAAACTTCCAGTAGAGTCTGGAATATCGTCCCTTACCTTTTTTCTCCGAAGGGGATTGCGTCAGGGGCTCCACCACTTTCTCTTTTGGTTCCATTGCCGACCTTATGAGTTGAAGATAACGCGGATGAAATTTTTCAACGCCTTTGGTAAATTGTTAAGCAATTACAATGCCAGTTTCAAAGAAGATACGATTTGTCCAAATTCCAACCCCAATAAACGGGACTCTTTTTTCAGAGCCCCCTTGAGGGGTATAAGTACCTTTACAAAATAACTTTCCGCCACTCTTTCCAGTCCCCCCTTGATGGGTACTCTTTTTAGTCCTCCGAGCCCTATAAGTCCTATAAGTCCTATAAGTCCTATGCGTCCTATACGTCTTATACGTCCTATCCGACCGATCCCCCGAATTAACAAAACCGCATAATATCCACATTGACAGTAAGGATACAACCAGGCCAAAAGCAAATTGCAAGAAATTAAGAAAAGAAGGAGAGGTGTAAAATTTTTTTTCAGGTTGTAAAGAATATTGAAGATATCAAGTCCCAAATCCAAACTCCGACCCCTTCCCTAACCCCGATAAACGGGATCAGCATCTTTACGAAAGAATTTTCTGCCACTCTTTTCAGTACCTCTTTGAGGGTACTCTTTTCAGTACCCCCTTGAGGGGTACTCTTTTAGTCCCCCCTTGAGGGGGAAAAACGCGCAGAAACAAAAACGCAGGGCCGGCGCAATTCAGTACACCGATCCCTGCGTTTGCTTTACGGGGTCTTATTATTTTGTTGAAATTTAATTAAAATTTATAGTTTACGTCGAACTGGTAGAGACTGACATCCGGCTGATTACTACGTTCCGCGGCCTCATAAAAAAAGGCGGTAGCGCCGGTGGAGACGTTCTTCGTAACGTCGTAAAAGGCGCTGATTCTATGGCCTTTTGAATCCGTCGTTACACCAAAACTGCTACCAAAATCCGCATCCTTTAGACCGTCGAAGACGGAATCGGCGCCTACAACAGCGTATGCATATCCCAGTTTAAACTGTTGAATTTTTGCATCCAGCCCTAATATCCAGCCAAGGTTTTCATCTTCGGGTTTCAGCTTGCCACCCGCTTGACCTGCTTGGCCACGGCCGGCAGGACCGTCCGCCCCAAAATTGCACCAGATTTGCCCGTAAGGCGATAATTCGGTTATGCCAAGTGGAATCGTTGCCTTGGCGTAAAAATCGCCGAGACGAAAATCATAATCCGGGTTGGGTCCTTCGACATTGCTGAATAGGCCGTCGAAATGCTGGTAGGCGGCAGCTGCTAAAACTTTTACATCCCCGATTTTGTTTTTGTAGCCGACCTGGCCCGCGGCAAGCATGGCGGTATCATTGCTGCCCTTGGGTGGGGCATAAAACTTCAGGCTATAAGTGCCTAATGTGGCGAATACACCGATCGGATGAGAATACTGCCCGGTTAAACCGGTTGGCCTTAAATCGGTATCCCAGTATAGCCAGGACATCTCGAACGGGTTAATTTGTTGACCGATTATAAATGAGAAATCCTGTATTTTATGTTTTGCATAGGCATAATCCAGGCGAATATCGCCTTTCTCAAACACGGATTCCTCCCCCCAGGTATCATTGGTGCCTGTTCCGGTAATGGTACCGGTGGCCAGACCCGCGCCGGCTTCCCAGTTCTCGGTTTTGTTTTTCCAGATACCGCCGGCGCGGAAACGGGCTCGCCAACGATTCAGGTTGTCATAGCCGTCGTCAGGATTGTTCCGATCCCGCATTTCGTAACGAACTCTAATATCACTCTTTATTTCAAGCTGATCAATCAGGGCATTTCCAACGGTGACCTTTCCACCTTCACCGCTTGCCGCCTTGGTCTCGACTTTTTGTTCCGCCTTCTGTCCCTGCTTTTCTCCGATTGCGGCTTTAAGTTGTTGAATTTTTAGATCCTGAGCTTTCACTGTTTGCTTCAGCTCTTCAAGCTCTTTAAGAATCTGCTCCTGATTGAATTCCGCCGCGCCGGCTAACGGCGCAATCCATAAAATCACTGCCAGGGTTACAATAAACAACGTCAACGTTTTCTTCATAAATTTCCTCCTGTTAAGATGTGAAATAAACCAGATAAAACCTTTTCCTCGTTTTGTGTTATCTCCTTTTTCATCTATCCGGTATCGGGGCTGCTTTTTTTCGCGACAGGATATCGGCAATAACCGCTTTCAACCGGTCGACACTCTGACTTCCTTTTTCAACAAAGACGATCATCCCTCTCATGTCATCGATCTTTTCTTCTCCCGGAAGCGTATGAAGCACGACGGGAAGAGGCGGAATACGGCCACTCAATTTTTTCAGCAGGGCGGCTGAATCCATATCCGGGAGGTCCGGATCGATCACGACCAGGTCGAGCGGCAGCGGGCCGAATGACCATTTGAGAATTTCCTGCCCGCTTTCCGCGACAATGACCTGGAAGCCTTCGGCGGCCAGCTCTCGCTTTAAAAAGCAACGCACGTGCGGGTTTCGATCCGCTATCAGCACTGTGAAATCTGTTTTCACTTTTGGCAGAGGTCTCCTGTCTCAAGGGTTTGAAGGTCAATACTTAAAAGGAATTCACCACCACTGTCTTTTCTTTCTATCTTGAACCCCAGCTTGCGGCCCAACGCCAGCATCTGACGGTTTTCAGCCAGCACAACTCCCCAGACTTTCGGCAGGTTGCGTTTTTTTGCGATGAGAAGGCACTGTTTCAGCAAGGTGGCGCCGATCCCTTTTCCATGCCACTCATCGGCTACCATGACGGCAAATTCAGCGGACGCTCCGCCATACTCCGATATGATCCTGGAAACTCCCATGAGTTTCTCTTCCGCGCCCTTTTCCAGAATGGCCACCAGTGCGATTTCCCGATCATAGTCAATCTGAGTAAATCGGGCGAGCATGGAAGAGGGAAGTCTTTTTAAGTGGCCGAAAAACCGGTTGTAGATACTCTGACGGGACAGCATGTCAAATAAAGAGACAAACAGGGGGGCGTCTTCGGGTTTTACCGGCCGCACCAGGATTTCCCCGACTTCCTGGACTGTGGTTCGAAATTCCTGCTCAACCGGATACGAACTGATGACCAGATGAAGCGGCGAGGGTCGTTCGGAGGGTGCCAATATTATTCGCGCGTCCACCGCTACAATGTTTTTTCCGTTCACGAAAATCGGATTGATGTCGAGTTCTTGAATTTCAGGGAAATCGGTTACCAGTTGGGATACCCGTATCAGGATTTCCTCCAGCCGGACCAGATCCGCCGCCGGATAGTTCCTGAAGCCCTGAAGCAGCCGGAAAGCTTTGGTTTCCTCCATGATGCGGCCGGCAAGCAGGCGATTGAGGGGCGGCAGTCCGATGGCGCGATCCTGAATCGCTTCGGTAAAGGTGCCCCCCAGTCCAAAGAGAATGACCGGCCCGAAGTCCTTATCTTTTTTGGATCCGACAATCAGTTCGACCTCGGATCGAGGAATCATTTGCTGAATGCTCACCCCTTCAATTTCGGCATTGGGGAAATGAGCTCTAACGCCTGTGGTAATCTGGTCGAATGCAGTGGAGGCCTGATTGGCATCTGCAATATTGAGCCGGACACCACCGGCATCGGATTTGTGAAGAATATCCCGGGAATTTATTTTCATGGCAACGGGGAAACCGATTCTCTCTGCGGCCAGCACGGCTTGCATTTTGGAGGTGACGGTTACCGTCTCGTTGACGGGAATGCCATAGGTTTTAAGCAGGGATTTGGCTTCAAGTTCCGTTAAAAGAAAGCGCTTCCGGGACAGGTTCCGGCGGATAAGCTCATCCGCCTCATTGCGTTCAAACCGGGGTTTTGTCGGTAGTTTCGGAGGTATTTCCTGAAGTGTCTCGATATTCCGGAAGTACCGGTAGAAATCCATATAGGCGCGCACGGCACGTTCCGGCGTGTCAAAGGTGGGGATCCCCGCCCGGTTGAATAAATCCCGTCCCCTTTCAACGGAAGGCCCGCCCAACCATACCGTGAAAATGGGAAAGGGTCGTTCCTTAAGGATCGTAACCAGGGATTCGGCGATGGCGGTGGGGTCATTCACGGCATCCGGAGCGAGCATGATGAGAAGCCCGTTGACCTCTCTTGCCTCCCAGCAGATCCGAACCGTTTTTTCGAAAAGCGCCGATGACGCGTCCCCCAAAATATCGACCGGGTTGCCGTGGCTCCAGTGAGGCGGCAAAATGGAATTCAATTTTTCCAGGGTTTCAGCCGAAAAGATGACCGGCTCGGCGCCGAAATCGGACAGGGCATCCGTGGCCATCACCCCCGGTCCTCCGGAATTGGTGAGGATGGCAAGCCCGGGACCTTTGATACGCGGTTGTTTTGACGCCAGGGCCGCGCAATCAAAAAGCTCTTCAAAGGTTTTCACCCGGATGATGCCGGCGCGTTTAAACGCGGCATCATAAACGGCATCCTCTCCCGCGAGAGCACCGGTGTGGGACATGGCGGCCGCGGCACCGGCCCGGGTCCGGCCGGCTTTTAACGCAATAATGGGTTTCACCCGTGACACGGCCCGGGCGGCACTCATGAAGCCCCGGAACCGGGTCAGGTTTTCCATATACATGACGATACTGCTGACCTGCGGATCACCTCCCAAATAATCGATCATATCGCCGAAATTGACATCCAGCATCGATCCCAGACTGACCACATACCGGAAGCCGATGTGCTCCTTGATGGAAAGATCCAAAATGGCTGCGTTGATGCCACCGCTCTGGGAGATAAAGGCCATGCCGCCGGGCAGGGGTATCTGGCTGGCAAAACTGGCGTCCAGGTTATCGGGTGTACTGACAATGCCGAGGCAGTTGGGACCGATCACCCGCACGCCGGAATCGGTTGCGGCCTGCCGGATCGCGGCTTCAATCTCGAGCCCCCTGTCTCCCCGTTCCTTACCGCCTCCGGCGATGATGACAACGCCGCCGGCTTCCACTTTTCCGGAATCCCTGACAATCTCCGGCGCCAGGTCGATCGGCGTGGCGGCAACCACGAGATCGACTTTTTGGCCGATCGCTTCCAGGCGCGGATAGGACGGAATTCCCATGATCCGGTCATGGTTCGGGTTCACGGGAAACAGGGTCCCCTTGAATCCGGCGCTCAAAAGATTCCGAAAGACAGCGTTACCGATACCTCCATTTTTTTCACTGGCGCCGACAATGGCAACGGAGCGAGGATGAAACATTCGGTCCAGGTTTTCTATGCTCATGGCCTTATCCTTTGTTTTTCTTGTGTTGACAAAACAAATGGCAAGGAATGTGCCAGAAACGAAAGCCGGGGGCAGTCATAATAATAAACTGTAATTATTTGATTATATCGGATATGCGGTGGGAAGATCGCGCATCGGTAACCGGCGCCGGTGTCGGATTCCTTTACAGAATGACAAATTAAACGAAAAAATGACAAAATCCCTGTTGCCGCTGTGCAACAGGGATTGCGCTAGGTATTTTTCCTTGCGGAGCGCTTAGCAGATGCTATAGTCTGCCGTTTAAATTGATGTTGCAGCATTGGGCCGGGCAACGCCACGCTTGCATACAAGAGACCCAGGTGGAAAACAATGAACAGGCAACCCGAGATCTATTCCGAAATGGTCAAGGAGCCCCGAAAGCATCTGGGGTTTTCCAAGGAGGAGCTGGTTCAGGCTTTGGTGGGCGTGAGCTTTGCCACCATCGACAAATGGGAGAACGCGAAGACGGCGCCCTCCAAGCTGGCACGCCGCCAATTGGACGCGTTTCGCCGCGAACATGCGGGTGGCAGTACCAAATAAAAACAAAGCGTGGCGGACATGGAAAAAAAACAACTCAGTCAGATGGCTTCTTCGCCGGATAGCGCGGAGGTGGCCTGATGCCCACCTGCTGGATTATCGCCGGTCCCAACGGTGCGGGGAAAACCACTTTTGCGCTGGATTATCTCCCCGAGGTGACGGGCTGCTCGAACTTTATTAACGCGGATCTGATAGCGGCCGGTTTATCCCCGCTGGCGCCGGAGCGGGAACTCGTTGCGGCAAGCCGGCTTTTTCTGCAAGAAATAGAAGCGCGTATCGGCCGGGGAGAGGATTTTGCTTTTGAAACCACGCTTTCGGGACGTGGTCACTTAAAACTGATTGACCGCTTGAGAAAGGACGGCTGGCAGGTTGAGTTGATTTACCTGGCGCTGCCCAATGTCGAAACGTCCAAATTCAGGGTGGCCGAGCGCGTTTCGCACGGTGGCCACAGCATTCCGGAGCGGGACATGGAACGACGGTTTCCGCGCAGTCTTATCAACCTGTTCATCTTATTCAGCCCTGCGGTGAACCGTTGCGTATGCTTGATGAATGACACGAAAGAGCCTGTTTTGATTTTCGAGCAACAGGGAGAACACCGCGATATTCATCAAGAGGCTTATTTTCAACTGTTATCCAAGGAGGCCGGATTATGACGACCACTTATAAAAAAACACCCTCGGAACATAGTATTAAGATATTGGAATCTCTTAAAAAGACCGTGACAAAAACCCTGGAGAGAAAACGCAGACTCGGCCACTATTTCGTGATCTGGGACGGGAAAAAGCCGGTGATGCAGGGCGATGATGCCCCTTCGTCCAAGGACTGAAAATGCACGAGGCCCTGGCCGATTTGATGCGCCGAAATGAAAACCGAGATATCTCCCGGGCCGCTTTTTTCATAAACACAGCTTCTGGAAAAGTAAAAATATTTCGGAGGCCCTCAAGCAGGCAGTGTTTGCAATCCTGGAGCCAAAACGCAAACTCGGCTATAAAATGGTGGTCGGGGGCGGCAAAAAGCCGTGCTGCACGGTTGATGACGCCCCTGTGAACATGCCTCTCGAACGGCTGAGGATAAGAGATTTTCAAACGCTGTCAGCCGATAATTGACTTACCCCTCACGATCCATTCCCACCATTCCACAGATCGTTCAACATCAGGGTAATGGGGCGGTCTTCCTCGCTGGTGCCGGTGAAACGAATGGGGCCGGGGCGGCGGTAATTGTCTTCTCCCGGAGTGGCCGCGAGCCATTTCTCCCGGAAAGCCTCGACGACCTGAAAGGCCGGCGAGCGAACATCCACGACGCTTTTTTCGATGACGAGCGACAATTTGCCGTTACGTTCTTCCAGATGCATCAGCGGCGCGATGGGGATACCGATGGGCTCCCACTCGGCAAAGTCTTTTTCGAGGTTTTTGATGGCGGCCATCTGTCCGGTGGCGCCGTTGGCGATCAAACTGAATACCGTCAGGCCAAGATTGTAGGTGTAAATGCAGTCGAAGCGGGTCGGGTCACTTCCACGGCCGTCATAGCCGTAAAAATGAGACTGGGTTTTGAATTTGGGGACGGATAATTTGAAGATTTTGTTCACCGGTGCGGGGATATCCTCTTTGTCCGTCAGGGCATTTCCCTTGACTAAGGCCTGCTTCAGGGTTTTTACGGAGATAATCTCCTGTTTGGCGAGGCAAATCTCCGAATCGGTGTAATTTTTAAATAGAATGGGTCCGTAAAACTCCGGATCCAGCCCGCCTTTTTTCAGGGTTTCCCGATAATATGCCTTGTCGATGCCGATCTTGTAATCTCCTCTTTCCCTGAGGATGGCCAGATAATCCGTTACGAGCCCCATGAGCACCTTGTCCGTTTCCACCAGGGAGAATTGGAAATTGCCATGGCTGTCCCGCTCGGTCAAAAGCCCTTCCTGGAAAAATTCGGGCAGATCATTGAAGAGCTCATCATCCCGGTCGTTCCAGATGCCATAGGAGCCCTCTTCGCGTATTTCACGGGCCAGCCGACGCAGGTAATCGAGTTTGCTTTCCAGCTTGGGGAAGGTCGCATGGAAATCCCGATCATGAGTCTTGTTGTATTCCGCGATAATGGTGTTCAGTTTGATGATAAACACCTGAATTTCGTTAATAAACTCCAGAACCCCTTCGGGAATGACGATGACGCCGTAATTTTTTCCGGCGGCGGCTCTTCGCATGATCCCGTCACAGACGAGGCGGGAGAGATGACGAAGGGTCATGCCGAAGGCGCTGTAATCGATGACATCGGCTTTCGTTGCTTTCTCCAGCCGCTGGCGATCGATGTAGTTGGCCAGATCCTCGCCGATAAGTGTCAGATTGGCGTGGGTTTGAAGGGCCACCTCCAATGCCAGATGGCTCGCGACTCGTCCCATGACCTTGCAGATATGCCAGTATTTGACATCGGAACTGCTGTCGGTACACAGATTGCTGATTTCCTGGGCAAACCCGCGGGCGGCGGTATGAAACCCGAAGGACATGGCACACAGAATTTTACCCTTGCTGTCCCGCACCTGAATATCCCCGTCAATGGTTTTGGGAACGCCGATGACCTGCACGCCGTCATCGAACATCTCCTCGGCCAGAAACGCGGCGTTTGTATTGGAGTCATCCCCTCCGACCACCACCAGGGCGTTTAACCCGAGCCTCTTGCAGGTCTCCTTGGAAAGGGCCATCTTTGAGGGGCTGTCGATTTTGGTCCGGCCGGTTTTGATCATGGTAAACCCACCCAGATTCCGGAACCTGTCCACCCGCTCCGCGGTCAGCTCGACGTACTGGTTCTCGATAATTCCCTCGGGGCCCATGAGAAATCCGAACAGCCGGGTTTCCGGATTCGCCTTTTTGGCGGCATCGAAAATGCCGGCGATCACATTGTGCCCGCCGGGGGCGGGTCCGCCCGAAAAAACGATGCCGATATTGCGTTTTTTATGAAAGACGGCTTTTTCGGCCTCGGTGGGGGAATCGATGCCGTGAACGGTCTGAAGCTTGTTCCCGATAATTTTGGGCAACCGTTTCTTGGCTTCTCCATCCACCTCGAATTTGTACGTATCACTATCTTTCAGTGTGGTGCAGGGCTTCAAAAAGGCGCTGCATGTGGCCGGATGATAATGTCTTCTTTCCACCAGCTCCGGATTTTCATTGGCGGTAACTCTTTCAACCTCAGGTCGTTTTAGAAATGCCTCAATATTCATCATATCCGCTCCAGTAATTTGAGTCCTCGGAAAACGAGAAACGTTTATAGGACGTTTACACGGTTTCGCCCGCTTTGTTTGGCATTATAAAGCGCGCGGTCCGCCCGGGTAAAAATATCTTCATGGGTCTTATCGGCGGGAACGATTTCGGTTACCCCCACACTGACGGTGATGGCAACCGAATCCGTTTTATAAATAAATTTGGTGGCTTCAACTGTTTGCCGTAGCTTTTCAGCCACATCCGCCGCCCCTGCCGACCCTGTCTCCGGCACGATAACAGCGAATTCCTCGCCACCAAAACGCGCCATAAAATCGCTCTTGCGTAAAACCGGTTTGATACGGTGGACAATTTCCTTCAGGCACATGTCCCCCACACTATGACCGTAGAGGTCGTTGACGCGCTTGAAATAATCGACATCAAATATCAACAGTGAAAAAGTCCGCTGGTATCGCTGATATCGTTCCGTTTCTTCCACAATCCGGCGGTCGTAGGCCCGACGGTTATAAATTCCGGTGAGCGGGTCTATCAGCAGTTCCCGCTCCAGGGATTTGGCGCGTTGCCAGGCGGTCTGGATCTCGCCTTTCATTTCGGTCAGGTTTTGTTGAAGCTGCTGCATTTGACGGTCCGCCTGCCTGAGGCGGACCGAATCGTCCTGGCGCTTGTTTTCAAGCACCGTTTTGATGGAGGAAAGCCGGGAGGCCACGGCTGTTTTCAATTCGGATAAATCGCGGGAGATATCGATCGTCTGCTTGAATTCGACCAGCTGGCCTTCCAGGGTGTCCGTGAAGGAGGAGCTGACCTGGTGGGCATCCTTGGCAAAAGAGAGGGAGTTGATCATATGCCCCTCCACCTCGATGAGCCGCTCCCCGATTTCCCTTATAAACAATGCCGCCTCTTCACGCTCCTTACTGATGCGGGAGATATATTCTTTAATCAGGTTCAGTATGGATTTTCGGATTGCAAGGAAATCATCACTGCTTGCCGCTTCCTTCAGGCTATTTTCGATTGCCCGGAGTTTTTCCAGTGTGCTTGGATCCAGATTCAAACGCAATTCATTGATAATTTCCTGGTAGGTTGCTTTTAAGCGGATGGTGTCATCCGCCACCTCAACCGATTGAGCGGGTTCCGGTTGTCCGTTTTTTTTCAGCCAGTTGAGGATGGATGGAGCGGGGGAGCGTTTTTTTTGGGGCTCCGCCGGTTTTGTTTCCGCTTTTGGGCCGGTGTTTTTTGTGACCTTTGTCTCTTTTAAACTTACTAAATCTTTCAGACGAATCAGCATCGTCTTAAGCGCCTCAGGGGAGGCCCCGGCATGGATCAGTTGTTGAAGCGTCGCTAAATTGGGGTCGGGTGCCTTCTCCTCATCCGCCTGGAGCAATTGGGTCAGCGTCAGGAGACTCCATCGGTAGTTCGTATCCGCTTCCCTGGTTTGGGTCTCCATTTTTTCAAGCTTATCGAGCAGTTCCCGTTGCTGCTGCTTGAGCTTCGCTAATTTCAGAGAGTCCATCTCCGGGCCTTTTTTAGGCGCTTTCTGTTGCGTGTCGGATGGCATGTGTTCGCTTTTCCCCCTGGCCCGCCGTTAAAAGTACAATAACTATCCGGTTTTTCGTTTATTTATCTCATCGGCAACAGCGTGGGGCACAACCTGTTCTCAGGTTTACCCAACGGAGAGGATAATGGCTGAAACCGTGTGTTCTTTTTCTTAAATCAATTGCATACCTGTCGAATTGGCAATGTGTCAAGATCAATTCGAAGGATTAATTCGGAAAAAGGGGAATTGATCTCTATATATTGTATCGGTTTGGGTCTGATTACCCCTTAAGTTGTGTTTTTATCCTTTACACGGGGAGCGGTTTCTGTTATGCAGGGCGCGATCATTTACAGGGCCGTTCCACTTTCCCCATCAAACCGTTTGCGCGGGTTTCAAGCAGGAGAACGCGATCAATGAAACTGAAAAAGTTGGAAATTTTCGGGTTTAAATCGTTTCTTGATAAAGCCGGTATCGAATTTCCCGCGGGCGTCTGCGCCGTTGTCGGTCCCAACGGGTGCGGCAAAAGCAATGTGTTCGATGCGCTTCGCTGGGTCATGGGGGAGCAGAGTGTCAAGCAGTTGCGCGGAAAAGCCATGGAGGATGTTATTTTCTCCGGCGCCAGCGGCAATGCGCCTCTCAATATGGCGGAGGTATCCCTGACCCTGTCCAATGACGGAAGCGCCATGCCGGAAGCGCTACGGGATTTTTCCGAAATCATGATTACCCGGCGCTTATACCGGTCCGGCGAAAGCGCTTATATGATTAATAAACGCCCTTGCCGCTTAAAGGATATCCATAATGTTTTCCTGGGAAGCGGTCTGGGCGCCAAGTCCTATGCCATTATTCAGCAGGGCAGAATCGGCGCCATTACCGACGCCGGTCCCGATGAAAGACGGTTTTTTATTGAAGAGGCCGCCGGTGTTACGCGGTACAAGCAGCGAAAGGAGGAAGCGCTTCGAAAACTCGACGCGACACAGCAAAATCTGCTGAGATTGAATGATATTATTTCTGAAGTGGAACGGCAGATGAGCGGGTTGAAGCGCCAGGCCGCCAAAGCGGAACAATTCAATCGCTGCCAGGAACAAATCACCCGGCTGGATGTGCAGCTGACCCTTCACCAGTGCGAAGCGCTTTCAGGCGCCATTGCCGAAGCCGATACCCTGCTGACCGGCCTCAAGGACATCGATATGGCCCAGAGTTCGGAGCTCAAAAAGCTGGACGCTGCCATGGAAAAGATCAGGCTGGCCCACTTCCGGAAAAATCAGCTTATTTCCGAGCAAAGAGCCCAAAAATTTGAAACGCAGCGCCGAATCGACAAAAGCGAAAATGAGATGGCGCATTTGCGGGAAGACATTGAAAGACTCACCCGGGAAGTGATGGAGCTGGGGGTCGCTCACCGCGGATTGATGGAAAAAAATGAGGCGGTTGACCGGGAGATTCAACAGATCGGCGCGGAGAATACGGATACCCGGGCCGCTTTTGAAGCCGTGAAAGTGACGCTGAATCGGGAGCACGAGGCCTCCCGGACCATCCGGGAACGGCTCACGCTGCTGAATCGGACTCTCGAAGAGGCGAAACGCGGGCTTTTTGATTTCAGCGCACGGGAAGCCCAGTATCAGAATATCTTTCAGCATACGGTCAATACGAAGGAAACGCTGAAACGGCGGCTTCGCCGGGCGGATGAGCAGGAGGTGACGGCCCGGCGGACGGTGAGTGAAACCGAGGTGCGTGTTCGGGGCGCCCGGGCGGATTTTGACGCCTGTCGAAACGCCATGGAGGCGATAGAAGGCGGTATATCCACAGCGGAAAAGGAACTTCATGCTTCCGGTGGGGCGCTGGCCGCGCGGGTGAAGGAATGTCAGACGCTCCAGTTTGAGCGAAAATCCCTCGTCTCCAGGTATGCCGCGCTGAAAAAAATGGAAGAGGGGCTGGAATGGTATAAGGACGGCGTCAGGGCCATTTTGAAGCACAGTGCGACCCGGAAGGATGAGGGGCAAACGGCGCCCACCGCCGCGTTGGGGGGTGTCCTGGGGATCGTGGCCGATGTGGTGGAGCCGGCACCGGGTTATGAAATGGCGGTGGAGGCGGTTTTCGGTGAAGCCTTGCAGTATATCCTCGTGGCCGATCATGCGGCCGGAAGAGGCGCCATCGATTATCTTCAGCAATCCGGAGCGGGGCGGGGCGGGTTTGTACCGGTGACGGCGGTCAAGGCCGTTGTCGATGGGGGCACAAAGGGACCTGACGCGCAAAGAAGATTGCTGAACCACGTCTCCGTCACACCTGGATTTGAAACGGTGGCCGAGGCGATGCTCGGTCATGTCGCGGTGGTTGAGGATCTTTCCGATGCCATGGCGCTTTATCACCGGAACGGTGCGGTTCAGACCGTGGTGACCCGGGGCGGGGATATGGTGTCCCACCAGGGAATCATGATCGGTGGCAGCAGCGAGAATCTGGCCGGGATACTCCTGAAGAAAAAGGAATTAAGGGAGCTTCAGCAGCAAATAACCACCATGGATCAGGCGCTCGATGCGGCGCGTCAGCTCCAGTCCGAACTGGAAATACGGGTGCGCGCAGCGGAAACAGAGCTTCAGCAGCTGATCGAAAAAAAGAATGGGGCGGTCCGGGACGAGCTGGAGTCGGAAAAGGCGCTCTACAAAGCCACCGAGGATCTTAAGAACGTTCAGCGCCATCTGGATATTGTCCGTCTGGAGCAGGAGCAGCTGTCGGGGGAGGAGAGTGATATGGAGGCGGAGCTTTCCCGCTTCAAGGGGGAGCTTGCGGAAATTCAGGAGAAGAAAAAGGCGGTTGAGAATGAAATAGAGGGGCTGACCGTCGACATCAGCGCTGTTTCATCACAGATGACGGCTTTTGATCAGCGTATTCTTGATTGTAAGCTGCAACAGACCACCCTTGGCGCCCGCCTCGAAAACGGGGAGAGCACGCTGAGGCGCCTCGCGGATTATCAGCGGGACGGAAGGGAACGCCTGGCGCAACTGGCCCAGGATATCGATGTGAAATCGGGCCGGAAGACTGCGGCAAAAGAGAAGCTTTCAGAGCACGAAACCGAACTGGCCGCCCTCTATGAAGAGAAGGACCGGTTGACCCGTGTTCTTGATAATTCGGAAAACGAGTATCAATCCATTTCCGCTGAAATTCAGGACAAAGATCGGGTCGTCTCCGATATTCAGGGGAAGCGGCAAAAGACACTCCAGAAAATCACTCTCCTGGAGGGGGAACAAACCCAACGCCGGATGCGTCTTGAAACCATCACCGTTCGTCTCGAAGAGCGCTATCAACGCAGTTTCGAGGATCTAAAAAGCCAATTTTCCGATATCGCCGATACCCGTACGCCCGAGCAGATTGAAGCAGCCCTTGGCGCCGTGCGCCAGCAGGTCAAAGATATCGGGGAGGTCAACCCCAGCGCTATCCGGGAGTATGAAACTCAGAAAGAGCGCTTCGATTTTTTAGTGACGCAGCGCGATGACTTGAACCAGGCGCTGGAGGACCTTCAGAAGGTCATCCGCAAGATCAACAAGGTGACTCAGGAGCGTTTTCTGGCGACACTCACGCTCGTCAACGAAAAGCTGAAGGAGGTGTTCCCCCGTCTCTTTGAAGGCGGTACGGCCGAGCTGGTGCTGACCGACCCGGGGAATCCCCTTGATTCGGGCCTCGAATTCATGGTCCATCCGCCCGGAAAAAAAGTGACCCGTCTGACGCTTCTCTCCGGCGGGGAAAAGGCCTTGTCGGCCATCGCCTTTATTTTCTCCATTTTCCTCATCAAGCCGGCCTCTTTCTGTCTCATGGATGAGATCGATGCGCCCCTTGATGAATCGAATGTGTTCCGGTTCAATGAGCTCTTGCGGATTATCGGCGAGCAGTCCCAGATCGTCATGATTACCCATAACAAGCGAAGCATGGAGTTTGCCGACACGCTTTTCGGCGTTACCATGGAAAAGAAAGGAATTTCAAAAATCGTGTCGGTCAACCTGGAACGTAGGGAGGCGGCCTGAGCGTAACAGGGGAGATGAAAGCGCTGTCGTGCTTGCCAGGGCAATCGCATGTAGTGCTGCAACCCGCTTCAGCCTTGAGGAAGATCAGATTCCAGCTGCGGCAAACTCACGCGCAAGCGCGTTCAAACAGTGCCGCAGCTTCCATCTAATCCCCCTCAAGGCTTACGCTGCCGCCAGTTGCTTGCCACATGCGATTGCCCTGGCCTGCTTGCAGCACTTCGTTGACTTTCAATGATCCGGTTGCTATGATCAACAGCTATGGAATCAGGAAATATAGTCGAATTTATCGATCGTCAAAAGATTTTATGCGCCGTCGTTCTGGAGGTGAAAAACCAGCGTCTCCGGTTGCTCACCGAGGGTGATAAGGAGGTCAGCCTCTCGGCGAGTCGGCTGACCCATACCTGCAACGACCGCCTGGAACTATCCATGGGACGGATAAGAATGGTCCAGTCGCTTAAAGAGCTGGCCAATCGACGCAATGCGCTCATTGATGGGGTGAACGTTTCGGAAGTCTGGGAAGTGTTGAATAACGAGCAGGAGTGGATAGATTTGCCCACCATGACGGCGTTATGTTTCCCCAATGTCCCCTCGCAGGATCATGAATCGGCGGTAGTGAGGGCCTTTTTTCGAAATCGCATCTATTTCAAGTTCAACCAGGACAGTTTTTTTCCTTACTCCGAGGAACAGGTTCAGCAGATTAGGGCAAAGGCCGCGGAAGAAGAGCGAAAAAACAATATTATCCAGATCGGTGGGGACTGGCTGAAGGGCGTTCTTGAGGATAAACGGTCGAAAATTCCGGAAACGGAATTCGAAGATAAATACGATATTATCGATATCCTGAAATCCTATTTCCTGTTCGAAAAGGACAGCCCCCATTCCAACACGGCAAAGGCCATGCTGGTCCGTGCCGGCATGGGATCTTTGGAAATTATTTTCTCCGCATTGGTGAAACTCGGCGTCTGGGATAAAAACGAAAACCTTGATCTTTTGAGAAATGAAGTTCCGGACGGTTTTCCGGAGGCGGTGGCGCAACGGGCATCGCATCTTTCCCGGGAGTTTGGGAACCAGGCGCTCGACTCCTTTCTGGACGGAAAAAGAACGGATTTGACGGAGTTGCCGTTGATCACGATCGATGGCCAGTCGACCCTCGATTTTGATGACGCGCTGAGTATTCAAGACATGGGAGATCACTGTCTCCTGGGCGTTCATATCGCGGATGTCGCCTGTTTTGTAAAAAAGGATGATCTCATCGACCGGGAGGCCCTTCTTCGCGGCAGCTCCATCTATTTGCCGGATAAAAAAATATCGATGATTCCCCCCGGACTGGCGGAAGATTTATGCAGTTTGATCGCCGGCAAACTCCGGCCGGCTATCAGTCTTCTGGCGCGAATGAATTTCACCGGCGAGGTGATCGACTATAAAATCGTTCCCAGTGTTATCTGCGTAAAAAAGAAACTGACCTATTTTGATGTGAACAACATGGCGGATGACGACAGGGACATAAAGCGGCTGCGAAGTCTTGCTGAAACGATGCGCCAGTATAGGCTTTCCCACGGAGCGGTACAGATATCCCTGCCTGAAGTCAATATCTGGCTCGATGACACCGGTTCTCCCAATGTCAGCAGAGTGAATCGCGAAAGCCCCGGCCGGATGCTGGTCGCCGAGCTCATGATCCTGGCCAACTGGCTGATGGCGAAGCATCTGGCATCCCACTCTCTGCCGGCGGTGTTCAGATCCCAGCCGGAACCCCGCGAACGCCTGTTGCGGCAGTCGGAAGGCACGTTGTTTCAGAATTGGATGCAACGGAAATATTTAAGCCGTTTCATGCTGGGCTGCGGCCCTGAACATCACTCCGGGTTGGGACTGGACGCCTATGTGACCGCCACCAGTCCGATTCGAAAGTATTTTGATTTGATTACGCAACGTCAGATTCGGGCGACCCTCGGGCTCGAAGAGCCGTATTCGTCAGGGGATATCAAGGAACTCCTTCAAAAGCTGGAGCGTCCCATGGGTTACGTCGGTAAACTTCAGTTCCGTCGCAACCGGTACTGGCTGCTGAAATATCTCGAACACAGGACCGGACAAAAAGAAGAGGCTATCGTTTTGAGCAAGCGCAATAACGGTTACCAGATTCTTTTAACGGAATACATGCTCGAATGTTTCATGCCTCTTGCCGGCGGTATCAACTTGAAACCCGAAGATGTTATCCGCGTAACGATTCAAAACATAAATCCCGGAAATGATGTTATTTCGGTGTTCATGGGGTAGCGGGCGGATTGTGAGCACAGGAGATGGAATATGGTCGTTTGCGCCCCAAAAACAGTAGGGTTAACGGATGCCGCGGAAACCCTGCTGAATTTCTCAATTGATCGGAATGACTTGGAAATCCTTTATAATAACAAGCCCCGGGCGCATAGGCTGGGATAGATGATAGATTGGTTAAATGGAAACAGAAAAAGACAGTATATTAATTGTGGATGATAACACCACGAACCTTGATGTCATGCAGGCGATTCTGGAAAAAGAAGGATATCAAACCACCACCACGGACGACAGCGGCGAATGCCTTGAAATTTTAAAGACATTAATGCCCGATTTGATTCTTTTGGATATCAGCATGCCGGGAATGAGCGGACTTGATGTGTGTAAAGCGCTCCAGATGGATCCTCGTACAACCCACATACCGGTTATTTTTGTAACCGGATTAACGGACAATAAAACGATCACGGACGCGTTTGAATCCGGGGGAACGGATTATGTCAAAAAGCCGATAAACAGGGCCGAATTTCTGGCCCGCATTAAATCGGTTTTATCCCGGCAAAAGTATAAAAACAGCCTGTTGGAAAAAGAGAGGCTGATCGGCGTTCTTGAAATGGCAGGGGCTGTCTGTCATGAGCTGAATCAGCCGTTGCAGGTTATTCAGCTGTACACAGAGGCAATCACTCCCGGTTTATTAGCGGATAATGCAACGCGCGAAAGTCTCGAACAGATACGGAAACAAACCGTCCGGATGGGACAGATAACGAAAAAGATCATGCATATCACTAAATATGAAAGCCGCGATTATCTGAACGGCGTGCGCATTATTGATATTGAAAAGGCATCCAGCCCCTAAAAAGGGCATTATTTCACTACTCGCAATCTGTGGGTCACTTTAAGCGTTTGCCACAACTCCCGCAAGATAACGGCCGGCGCTTCAGTTCTGACAAACGCCTTGCCCGTTAGATCGATGTAAGAAGCCATAAAAGAACTGCTGGTAACCCACCTGTCCAGCTTTTCGGAAATGTAGCGGCCCAGAGTCGAGTCAAGGCCCAGAACCTCCCGCTCGGTCATATTGGCCACGGTTGCCTTATCTTTAAGCGACATATTGGAAATAAGGTGACTAACGGCCGCCGTTACAGTCCCGGGCAGATTCCTCGGGAGCGTTTCTGGTTGAAAAGATCGATGCGACCCGGAATTCATCATATTTGTTTTCACCATGCCAAGATAATACACGCCCTCTATAATTTTTTTTGCTTCGTCATAAATAGTGGGGTCTTTGCTCGCTCTCGGACCGGCCACATTTAATATCTTGATATTCAGCTCCATAAGCCATTCGACAATTTTTGAGGTGGCTAAAAAGGCAGGTATGTTTCTTAGATTAATGTGCAGGCAGGGTTTATCATTGGCCTTCGCCGCTTTCAGCGTGATAATGGAGCCGCCGGTAAGCGGCCCCCGTGCGATAATCAAGGTGCCGTCGGAATCGATAACGTTCCGAAGGGTTCGATCTTTATACAGGGCGCTATCCATTTCCTTAAGCTGATAGGTATCCGGCAAAGGGCCATCTTCCGCTCTTCTGCCTCTTGGAAGCCAACCGCCATGGGGAATTCCCAGGGCAATGGCGGCATCAAGGGCGGCCCTGTCAACGCCGGTCTGGCCCCCGGATACTATTTTTTCAATCATGCGTGCCTCTTTGTTTTGTAAGGTATTAAATACCGAGATAGGCCGCTTTCACATGTTCGTTCGCCATGAGTTCCCGGCCCGTTCCCTCCAATACTTTTCTGCCATTTTCCAGAACATAGGCACGGTCGCACATGGCGAGGGTCTGGGTCACATTCTGTTCCACCAGCAAGATCGTAACGCCCTCCTCATGAACCTTGCGGATGATGGCAAAGACCTCCTGGCATAGCAGAGGCGATAATCCGAGAGAGGGTTCGTCAAACATCATCAGTTTCGGTAATGACATCAGGCCCCGGCCGACGGCGACCATCTGTTGCTCCCCGCCTGATAGGGTTCCGGCCATCTGCTTTTTTCTTTCCTCCAGCCGGGGAAAAAGAGAATACACATACGCCATAGTCTGGAGGCGTTTGGCTTTTGCCTCTCCATAAAGCGCTCCCATAACGAGGTTTTCTTCCACCGTCATGGAGGGGAAAAGCCGTCTTCCTTCCGGAACATGGACAATCCCTCGCTCGATGATTTTATGCGGCGCAACCTGGTCGATTCGCTCGCCGTTAAATTCAATGGAACCACATTTCGGTTTCAATAAAGAGGAGATGGTTTTGATCGTGGTTGACTTTCCGGCGCCGTTGGCGCCGATCAATACCACGATTTCTTTTTCCCTGACTTCAAGGGAAACCCCCCATAGAACCTGAAGGTCGCCGTAAAAAATGTCGATGTCTTTGACCCTAAGCATGATGTTGTTCTCCCAGATACGCTTCAATGACCGCCCGGTTATCGGCAACTTCCCGAGGCGTTCCCTGTGCAATGGTCTGGCCGAAATTGATGACATGAATTCGATCCGATATGGTCATGATCACCTTCATGATATGCTCGATGATGAGAATGCTCACGCCGCTGTTTCTGATATTTTTTATCAGGTCGATGGCCGCATCCGCTTCCGAAGGATTAAGGCCCGCGGCCGTTTCGTCCAGCAGCAGCAGTTCGGGTTTGGTGGCCAGTGCTCTGGCGATTTCAAGCCGTTTTCTGCCGCCGATCGGAAGACTCTTCGCCAGTTTTTCCTTTTCTCCGCCAAGGTCACAAAATTCCAGAACACGTTCTGCTTCATGCCGGGCTTCCTTGATGGTGTTCACTCGGCAGAAGGCCGCCGCCGTGACATTATCGAGTACTGAAAGTCGTGCCAGGGGTTTTACGATTTGAAAGGTTCTCCCGATTCCCTGACGGCAGATATTGTATGTTTTTAACCTCGTTATAGTCTGACCATTAAAGATGATATCGCCGGAGGTAATGGGGAAAACATTCATAATGCAATTGAAGGTGGTGGTTTTCCCCGAGCCGTTGGGGCCGATCAGCCCCAGTATTTCCCCCTTTTCAACCGTCAGGGAAATATTATTCACGGCAATCAGTCCACCGAAAGCTTTTGTCAGGTTCTTTATTTCAAGTAGGGGCATCGGCTAATCCTCTTTTAAAAACCGTGAACCGTGAACGGTGAATGGTGAACAGTGAACGGTGAACTGTGATTGGTGAACGGTTCACGACTCTCAGTTCACTCAATTCTGAATTCTGAAAACATGCCGTTTGATCTTTGCCCAGTCGCCGACGATTCCGTTTGCAAGAAACATGATGACAAAGATGACCAGAAGCCCGAACACGAGCGCATGCGCCTGGCTGATCCACTTCGGCGCCAATCCGAAAAAGGCGCTTCGAAACATCTCCTGAATTCCCACCATGACAAACGCACCGACGGCCGAGCCCCAAATCGTGGCCACGCCGCCGACAATCGATACCAGAATCGCCATAATGGAAATATAATGCAGCGAGAAAACCACCTGCGGGTCGATAAATGCCATGTAGTTCATATAAAATGCACCGGCGGTTCCCGTAAAAAAGGCGCTGACCATCAAGGATAGATTTTTATAAAGCAGCGTATTGATGCCCAGGGTTTCCGCCGCATCCTGGTCTTCCCGAATGGAAACGAAATAATATCCCCATTTGGATTTCATGATGACCTGGGTAAGATAAATACACAGGCCCGTTAATGCCAGCACGATATAATAGTAGGGCAATTTGCTTTTATACGTCTGAAAAATGAGAATTCCCACCATGCCGCCGGTAAGACTTTCCCAGTTGGTGGCGATCAGGCGGATGATTTCTCCGCCGGCCAGTGTCGCCAAGGCAAAGTAGGGTCCCCGCAGCCTGAAGCATACCCATCCGACAAATACGGCCACGATCACGGCCGCGGGCCCGGCGAACAGCAACCCCCACCATGCCGATATTTTGAACTGTGTCGCCAGAATCCCGGCGGTATAAGCGCCCACGCCGAAAAAAATGGCATGTCCGAAAGATACCTGGCCGGTATATCCGGCCAGAAGATTCCAGGAGGATCCGATAATCACCCACATCAGCGCGATGATGATCAGATGCAGGTAATAGCTGGACTGAACGATTGAGGGAAACAGCAAAAACAGAAGTCCGATAACGATCAGCGGAAGGTGTTTTTTCATGGGCTCCTCGCTATATTTTGGTAAGGCGTTTAAGTCCGCCCGGCAGAAAGATGAGTACCAGAACAAAGATCACAAATCCCACCATCTCCTTATACCCCATGCCGAAATACGTGGCGCCGAGCGATTCGGCGATTCCCAGCACCAGGCCCCCCACAATGGCG
This sequence comes from Pseudomonadota bacterium, assembly GCA_043797445.1. Taxonomy (GTDB): domain Bacteria; phylum Desulfobacterota; class Desulfobacteria; order Desulfobacterales; family JAFDDL01; genus JAZDPP01. The sequence continues at coordinate 40,751 of JAZDPP010000146.1, read as the reverse complement.
CCGACCGTACTTCCGAGCCCTCCGAGAATGGTGATGACAAACGCTTTGAGCGTAAACTGTCCGCCGATGTCCGGATACAGGTAAAATATGGGAATTAAAAGACTTCCAGCGGCTGCCACCAGGGATGATCCGATTCCGAAAGTGATGATGGTAATTCGGGTGCTGTTAATGCCCATCAGTGTGGCCGCTTCCTTGTCCTGGGCGGTTGCGCGGATGGATCGCCCGAGATCCGTTTTTAACAGAAACCAGAATAGCGCCCCGGTGAATGCCAGCGCAAAAAGGAATGCGATACACATGGCTGAGTTAAACGAGATGCCGCCGATAAAAAAAACCTTGCCGCTATAAGCGGTTTGAACGGTTTTGTAGTCCGATGAAAAAATAAACCGCGCAATTTCGGTCATGACCATGCCGATTCCGACCGTCATCAGTACCTGGTTTTCCGGAAGAATGGAATCGACTTTCATCAGGGGACTCAGGAGGAATTTTTGTATCAGCGATCCCAGTACAAACAGAGCCGGCATGGCGACCAGCAGGGACAAATAGGGGTCCAGGTTCAGATAGTGAGATAGCACGAATGTGATGTACATGGCGACCATCATCAATTGCCCGTGCGCAAGATTGATGATCCCCATGACCCCCATGATCAGCGTCATCCCGATCCCGATCAGGCTGTAGATACCGCCGATAAGGATTCCGGCCACCAGGGTTTGAAAGAATACATTCATTGGAGGCTCCTCTTTTTGAGCTGCGCCTTTGGCTGAACCCGGGGCATTGGTCATTTCCGGAGAATGTCAATGACCCGGGAAAATAGGCAGGACGGATCAATACCCCCAGGTTTTGAGCCAATCGACCGGATATATAAACTTCTTGGTGCCGACATCGGCCGGCCATACGAGTTCCAGTTTCCCATCGATCCACTGAACCACATAGGTGGGAAGTTTGTTCTGGTTTTTCTTTTTGTCATAGGAGACAAACTTCACGGGGCCGAAGACCGTCATTAAATCGGTCTTTGAAAGGGCTTCCTTGAGGTCGGTGTTTTTTAACGATTTTGACCTTTTCAGCGCATCCGCGATGACATAGGCGGACGCATAGGCTTCGGCGCCGTGGTACTCGGTCGGTTTTTTGAACTTTTCAACGAATTTCTTAAAATAATCCATCGCGCCGGGATAAGGCAGAACCTCATGCCAGAGCGTTGCGGAAATGAGTTTTTCAGAGGCGGTGCCCGCATTTTGCTGAAATTCCGGTAGGGTAAAGCCTGCACCGGCGCCGATAAAAAGCTTGGGTGTGAGTTTCAGCTCTTTGGACTGTTTCATCAACAACGCCGCATCCATGACATAGGAAATCATATAGACGATATCCGGATTTTTTTCCTTGACCTGTACCAGAACCGGTTTGAAGTCGATTCCGCCGTGCTCATATCCCTCTTTCATGAGGACCTGATAGTTGTTTTTTTTGCAGGTTTCTTCAAAGGATTTTGCACCGTCCGTTCCAAACTTTGAATTTTCATACAGAATGACAACGGTTTTGGGTTTCACGACTTCGGACAGTAAGCTCTCAATGGCGCCGGCGTATTCGCTGACCGGCGGGCTGATCCTGAATACATAATCCCAGCCGGATTCGGTGATATTGTCGGCGGAACCGGTACACACCAGAAACGGAACCTCATTCTGCTGGCAGACGCCGGCGACCGCATACGTTACGGAGCTGCTGTATCCCCCGCCGATCATGGCCACCTTGTCCTGGGTGATGAGTTTTTCCACAACCGATCGCCCGACCTCGGGCCGGCCGGTATCATCTTCCATGATGAGCGCCAGTTTTTTCCCATTCACGCCACCGGTCGAATTGATTTCTTCAATGGCCAGATCAAAAGACATTTTCTCGATTTCCCCGAATTTTGCCTGATCCCCCGTCAGTGGAAGCACGATGCCCACCTTGATGGTATCATCCGCCGCCATTACCGGGGTTCCCATCATCAGCACGAAGGTAATCCCTATCGCCAATACAATCCAACCGTTTGACTTTTTAGACATATCGATCCTCCTTCTGAAGTGAATAAAGATTGAAAGGTAACCTGATGCCGTATCTTTTAATTTCTACCATTAACAAATTTCATATTACAACCAATTACATTTTTTTTTAAGCATGAATTCGGGATTCCAAATATCCGGTTAAGATTTTGGTGGGGTGCGCGAGGTTACAGCAATGAATGGCGCGCAGCCCGCAAAAGCCAAGTGCGGTTACCCTGTTGATTGCTGAAAAACGCTTGACAAAAAACAAACTTCTATATAGCTTTTTTCACTTAATTAATCATACATATGATAGATGGGTGCCATTTTTGTTCATTCACGCATAGCGATGTTCCGAAAGGGGAAAAAAATGAAAATCCTGGTGTGTTACGATAGAAGAGAAGAAACGGGGAAGATTTTCCAAGTCGCTCAAAAACATGCGAAGGCATTCGGTGCCAGCGTTATTATAGTGACAACCATAGCCGCGGGTTCCCGCGAGTCAACGGAGATGGAAAGGAAGGCAAAAGAGGTATTTGACGTCGAAAAAGCAAATTTCGAGCGCGCCAATATTAAATGTGAAACGATTATCCTGCATCACGGTGTATCCGAGGAGGATGAATTACTGGATTTCGCGAAGAAAAATGGAATAGATCAGATCATTCTAGGCGCCAGAAAAAGGTCGAAACTCGGAAAATTCTTAATCGGCAGCGTCGCGCAGCATTTAATATTGGGATCGGTGTGTCCGGTTCTGACCGTTCCGCTTTCATGACCCCGGCCATGGGTCATCCGGGAATAGTTTCTTTAATTTCGATCGGTTGAGCTCAAGGAGATTTTTTCTGCTGCTCAAGCATGCTTTCCAGAGGGAGAGCGACGAGGCCGGTGCGCGCAAGCTCCTTTATCTTATAGTTCCCCAGCGCTCGTATGATGGTATTAATTTTCAAACTGTTCCCGGATATTTCCAGCGTCATGATCTTTTCGGAAATATCGACAACCGTGGCGCCGAACGTGTTGGCGATGGAAATCACGTCCTCTCGCTTACTTGCCGATACATAGATGGCCAGCAATAACAGTTCGCGCGTGATAGATCCTTCGTAGGTGAGCTCCTGGACCTTGACGACGTCGATGAGTTTGCGGATTTGTTTGGAAACCTGCTCGATTACCGCCTCGTCCTCTCCCACCACGAGCGTTATGCGGGTGATGGCCGGGTTGGCTGTTTCACCCGCCGAAATGCTTTCGATATTGTAGCCGCGTCGTGTAAACAGCCCGGCCACATGGGACAGGACACCGGGGTGATTTCTTACCAACAGGGAAAGAATTTTATGCATTGTTCTCTTCTTCTCCGATGAACTCGGTTTGGCCGCCACCCGGCGGTATCATGGGAATAACGTTTTCTTCCCGCTTCACCCGGAAATCGATCAGCATAGGGCCATCGCTGTTGAGTGCCTTGTCGATGGCACCCTTGACTTTCCCCGGATCGACCACTCTCATGGACGGGATGTCATACCCTTCGCCCACCTTGCAAAAATCGGGGTTAAAGTCAAAACAGGTGTGTGAGTAACGGGAGTTATGAAAAATCTGCTGCCATTGCCTGACCATTCCCAGGCAACCGTTGTTGAAAATAAAGATTTTAACGGGCAGATTGTACATGCGGGCCGTGGCCAGTTCCTGGATGCACATCTGAAAACTGCCGTCACCGGTTAAGGCAACGACCGGCAGGTCGGATCGGCCGACACTGGCGCCGATGGCTGCCGGGAAGCCAAACCCCATGGTGCCGGCGCCGCCGGAGGTGATGAAGCGGCGGGGGGCGGTGGCCTCGTAGAAAAGAGCGGCCCACATCTGATGTTGCCCGACGTCGGTGGTGACGATCAGCTCGCCTTTTGTCATTTCGCTCAGGGTGCGAATAATATGCTGAGGGATTAAGGTGCCGTCATCCCCATAGGAGAGGGGATGGTCTTTTTTTAGCTGCGCCAGATGCGCCAGCCATCGGGCTCTTGCCGGTATTTCCACCAGTTCATTCAGCGCCGTGAGGATGGCATTGACATCCCCCACGACGGGGATGTCCACGGCCACTCGCTTGCCGATCTCGGCGGCATCGATATCCACATGAATGATTTTGGCAAGAGGTGCAAATTCCTTTATATTTCCCGCCACCCGATCGTCGAACCGGACGCCTATAGCGAAGATGAGGTCTGATTCGTAAATGGCGTGATTTGCGTATTTGGTGCCGTGCATTCCGAGCATGCCGAGTGACAGGGGCTCTTTTTCCGAAAAAGCGCCTTTGCCCATCAGGGTGGTGGTGACGGGAATTCGGGTGGCGTGAACAAATCGGGTCAGTGCTTCGCCGGCGCCGGAGGAGACAACGCCGCCGCCGGCATAAATAACCGGCCGCCTGGCTTTTTTAAGGGCGGAAACAATGGCGTCTATCTGCTTCGGGTGACCGGCTGCTGCCACGGTGCGGTTACCGGGCAACTGAACCGGGCCGAGAGTTTTGAGCCTTGTTCTGGCCAGCTGGATATCTTTTGGAAAATCGATCAACACGGGGCCGGGCCGGCCGGTACGGGCGATATGAAATGCCTCTTTTATCGTCTCCTGAAGTTTTCCGACGTCCCTCACCAGATAATTGTACTTGGTAATGGGGATGGAGATGCCATAAATATCGGCTTCCTGAAAGCTGTCACTGCCGAGCATGGGCACCGGGACCTGCCCGGTAATTGCCACCATGGGAGTCGAATCCATATAGGCCGTGGAAAGTCCCGTGACCAGGTTGGTCGCGCCGGGGCCGGAGGTGGCGATGCAAACGCCGACCCGGCCGGTGGCCCTGGCATAGCCATCCGCCGCATGGGCGGCGCCCTGTTCGTGGCGGGCAAGAATATGTTTCAGCGGGGCATCGTAGAGAACATCGTATGTGGGAATGACGGCGCCGCCCGGATATCCAAAAATATGTTCGGTGCCCTCGTCGAGAAGCCCCTGGATCAGTATTTCGGCCCCTGTTTTCATGGCGGTGGTCATTTGGTTATCTCCGGAAAATGAGGTATTCATGTTAGCAGCAGTTGTTTAATAATTATCCGCAAATATTATAATTTTATCAGAACCGCCGGGTTTTATTTCCCACGGCGGCCGCAGTAAGTTCGTTTTTTTATCAAATAAAACCCCATAACGCCAGAATTTAAAGATGAACGGAGAAAAACAGCCGTTTCTCCAGGCTTGGGCAAATGCCTGGTTGACTTTAAAGATGCCCCTCCTATAATCTGAAAACAGCGATCAATTGTCACCATATCCCGTTTCAATCTTAAATGACGGCTCCAACCGGTGACGGTTTGCCGGCAAGGGGCGGGTGAAAGGAGGCGTTATGAAATCAATTCAGCAAATTATAGAGGAACAGGTTCAGCGCTGGCAGGTGTTGACCCGGGAGAAGAAGGTTTTGCCGGCCAAACGTTCCGTTATCAGCATCTCCAGAGAGCCCGGCAGCGGCGGACGCATTATCGCGACCGAACTGGCGAATAAACTCGGGTTTGACCTTTTTCACCAGGAAGTCCTTCATCAGATGGCGCAAAGCGCCCACGTGGATACCCGGCTTGTGGAGACTCTGGATGAAAAAGGGCTGAATCTGCTGGAGGAGACTATTTCATCGGTGGTGAACGAGCACCATTTATGGCCGGATGAGTATCTGAAGCATCTCATGAAGGTTGTCGGTGTCATCGGAGAGCACGGGCGTTGCGTGCTTGTCGGGAGGGGGGCGAATTTTATCCTGCCAAGAGAGCGTTGCCTCCGGGTTCGGGTGGTTGCTCCCCTGGCGGTGCGGGTGAAGAGAGTCTGTACGGAATTCGGGTTATCGCCTGAAGACGCCAAACGTCGCGTAATACGGACCGAATCGGACCGGCGGGCCTTTGTTCGCAAGTATTTCTATGCCGATGTTTCGGATCCGCTGAATTATGACATGATCGTCAACACGGAGTATCTGAGCATATCCGATGCCGTAGAATCCATCCGGTGCGTCGTGGAGGCATAGGACGGATCGAGCCGGAACCGCAGCACTAAACGCCAAGCCGGTTCAGCCGAAAAAAGGCGGCTGAACCGGCTGAACCGGGCGATCGTCATCTACCGGGTAATTTTAACTACAAGAAAGCCAACCTGCGGGCGGCGGATAAAGATGCTGAGTTCCTTGCCTGAATCGGCCGCGGCCAGCGCTTTTCGGAAATCACCGAGGGAGTTGATCTCCTGGTGGTTGATTTCCTTGATGACATCTCCCGCCATGAGTCCAGCTTCGGCTGCTTTGCCGTCCGGCGCCAGATTCGTTACGATTACCCCCGATTTTTCGGGCAATTGATATCGCTGCGCCATTTCCGACGTGATCTCCGTCACCTGAATTCCCAGATCTTCGTCGGGTTTTCCCTTGTTTGTTTTTGAGGCGGTTTCTTTTGCCTCTCTTTTGGCGACGTTGACTTTAATTTTTTCCTCCTTGCCGTTCCGGAGGACCGTGACGACGGCAGTGTCCCCCACCGGGATGTCCGCGATGATGCGGGTCAGATCCCTGACCGATTCAATCGGTTTGCCGTTGACCGCTGTAATGATATCCTTGGCTTTGATACCGGCTTTTGCGGCGGGATTTCCCTCAATGACCTCCAGTACCAGCGCTCCTTTTTTGTCCTTGGTGCCATGGTATTCGCTCATCTCCTTGGTAAGATCCTGAATCTGAACACCGAGCCAGCCCCGGACCACCTCGCCGTGCTGTTTCAACTGATCGATAACGCCCTTGGCCAGGTTGATGGGAATGGCAAATCCAATCCCCGATCCGCCGGCGATAATGGCGGTGTTGATGCCGACGACTTCACCCGCCATGTTCAGCAGGGGCCCCCCGCTGTTGCCGGGGTTGATGGAAGCATCCGTCTGGAGGAAATCGTCATAGGGACCGGAGCCGATCACGCGGCCCTTGGCGCTGATGATGCCGGCCGTGACGGTTTGCTCGAGGCCGAAAGGACTGCCGATGGCTACGACCCATTCCCCCACATTGAGGGTTTCCGAGTTGCCGAGAGCGAGACTTGGAAGCGGATTGTCCGCTTTTACTCTGATCAGCGCCAGATCCGTATTGGGATCACGTCCCTCGATGGTGGCGTCGAATTCCTTTCCATCTTTCAGGATGACCCGGATTTCATCGGCATCTTCCACCACATGGTTGTTGGTGACGATATAGCCATCGGTGCTCATGATAAAGCCGGAGCCGAGACTTCGCTGCTTAAATTCCCGCTGCTGTTCAGGACCGAAGAATCGATCAAAAAAGTCCTTGCGGGGATCATCTTCGCCCCACGGGCCGGGAGAGAAGTGCCGAAACACCCGCCCGCCCCCTTTCATGATTTTAACCGTTCGAATGTTTACGACGGCGGGAGAAGCCTTTTGGGCCAACTCACTGAAACTCTGGGGGGTACCCGATCCGCTCCCCCACACCGCAGCCTTTGCCGATGGATAGAAGGAAAAGATAAAGGCCGTCAGCAGGAACGTTATGATCAGCATTGCTTGCGCGGACCGTGCCGTTATCTTCCTGGTAGTTGCCATTGTTGTTGTCATAAGTCACCTCAACCAAAGATGTTTTTAACCAATTAACCGTTATTTCCCCTTCATGGGGCAGCCTTTTCCCTGATCCCCTCTGGTCATCCCCATGCAGGAAACCGCATCCGGAGAGATTTTCTTTACATCCAGCAGGTGCAGGAGGTGTTTCTGGTCCATGTCAGCCTCAAGGGCGGATAAGTCCTTTTGCAGGGCAATCGCCTTTTGAACATCCGTTACGGGTTTTACGAGTTCGCTTTGAATGAGAAGCTGCTTGGACATAATCTCCTGACGTAAATCCTGGGTGGCCTTTAAGAACCGGTCCCGCTCGGCTTTGACCTTCTCCGCGTCTTCCTTGCTCAGATTGTCCAGGCATTTCATTCCGGGAGCGGGACTCTGGGATATGCCGAGCGCCGCTTTTTGCTCGTCTATTTTTTTCTGGTCGGTTGCCTTTTTCTTTTCCTCCCATTTGTTTTTGTCTTTCGGGTACTGGTCTTCATTGACTTCAAAATTCAATGCAAAGGCGTTGGCTCCCAACAATAAGGTCAATACCAGGGTAGCGGTGATGATGAGGGATGTTACAGCCGGTTGCTTCATTTTTCCTCCTGAACGATGCTTGATTTTTGGGTTATGAGATTTTATGTTGATCCGTTTTTCCTTATTAGCTCAGCAATTGACGTGCCATGTTTGCATTCACCATGCGCAAAAATTAAACAACTGACTGAAATTAAATTGCAAACAGAATAACCATTGTGGCCGGGAAGGTCAAGCGCGGTAATCGGATAAACTTGACCCGGCCAAATGCTGTGGAGAATGTATACAGTTGTAAGTGCCTTTTTACCAGAGATGGATAAAATTTACTCAGTCGATCGGGATGAATCCCTGCGGGATCGAATGATCTTATTGTCTTTATTATACGGGTGATGGCGAACAAAATTCTTGACATTACCATGGTAAGTGTATTTATAGACGTAATAATGGGGATATCGGAGAATGATTGACGAAATTGATTATAAAATTTTAAAGATCCTTCAGGACAAGGCGCGCATTCCCAATGTGGAAGTGGCGCGGCAGATCGGTATGGCGCCATCCGCCGTGCTAGAGCGGATTCGAAAGCTGGAAAATCAGGAGGTTATCGATGGTTACGAGGTCCGGCTGAACCCCGACCGGTTTGGAAGGAGCCTGGTGGCCTTTGTTTTCGTCACGGTCAGCGCGCATTCGGCCGATGAATCGTTTGGTGACAGCGTTGCCCAACTATCGGAAGTTCAGGAGGTTCACTATATTGCCGGCGAGGATGGTTATATGTTAAAGGTCCGGGTGGCCGGAACGCAGGATTTGGGGCGCCTGGTTCGGGATGTCATCGGCGGCATGGCCGGGGTGACGGGTACCCGCACCCGTATCGTCATGGCTACCCTAAAAGAAACGAGTCGTATACCACTGGATGCGATTCAGCCGACCGATCCCGCCGCCTGAAGGGTTTTTTCCCGGTCATGGGGGGGGGCGGATGCTGTCATCCATAGTATTTACCTCGAACGGTCGCGAACTGAGCTTTTTCTAACCACCAAGGCACGAAGACACAAAGCAAAAACCGCCTGTTTTTCTTGGTGCCTGGGTGCCCTTGTGGTGAAACACGGGATTCATGGAAAACGCAGCCTATGGCCGTGCAACGTATATCAACGCATTAACTTTCAAATGAAGAAGGGTTCGGAACATGATCAGACTCAATGAAAACTACTTGAAATTGCAGGCATCGTATCTGTTTTCACAGATTGCGCAACGGGTCTCGGCTTTTCAGGCGGCTCACCCGGATAAATCGATCATCAAGCTTGGTATCGGGGATGTTACCCGGGCGCTCCCGCCGGCCTGTATTGCGGCGTTTCACAAGGCGGTGGATGAAATGGCCCTTGACCAGAGTTTCCGGGGCTACGGACCAGAGCAGGGATATGATTTTTTACGGGAAAAGATTGCCGTGAACGATTTTCAGGCGCTGGGCGCGGACATTCAAGCCGATGAGATTTTTGTGAGCGACGGCGCCAAATGCGACACGGGCAATTTTCAGGAACTTTTTTCAACGGATATCAAAATAGCCTTACCCGACCCGGTTTACCCGGTTTATCTCGACACCAATGTCATGGCCGGCCGGACCGGTCACTTTAAGGACGGCCGCTTTGAAAAGCTGATCTATCTGGAGAGTACCCGGGAAAACGGATTTGTCCCGAGCCTTCCGGAATCTCCGGTGGATCTCATTTATCTTTGCTTTCCCAATAACCCCACCGGCGCCACCATCAGCCGGGACCTTCTATCCGGCTGGGTCGATTATGCCCGGGAAAACAAGGCCCTCATTCTCTTTGATGCCGCTTACGAGGCTTTTATTCAGGATCCCGGCCTGCCCCGGTCCATCTATGAGATTAAAGGCGCGAAAGAAGTGGCGGTGGAGTTTCGAAGCTTTTCCAAAACCGCCGGATTTACCGGTACCCGCTGTGCCTACACCGTCGTGCCGAAGGATTGTAACATCTTTGATGGCGAGGGAAAGCGTCACTCCCTTCATGCTCTGTGGAATCGCCGGCAGACCACCAAGTTCAACAGCGTTTCCTATCCGGTGCAGCGGGCCGCCGAAGCCGTGTACAGCCCGGAGGGCAGGATCGAGGTTCGGGAACTCATCGCTTATTATATGAGAAATGCGGCCCTCATCCGGCGGGAGATGACGGGGCTTGGCTATGACTGCGCGGGAGGAGAAAACGGCCCCTATATCTGGATTGACGGCAAACGGGATTCCTGGGAATTTTTCGATCTGCTGTTAAACACGGCGGGTGTCGTGTGTACGCCGGGGGTCGGGTTCGGGAAATGCGGCCAGGGCTATATTCGCATCAGCGCCTTTAACAGTTTCGAAAATGTTCAAAAAGCCATGATCCGCATCAAAGATGCGCTGAAAGGAGAATGAGCCCATGCCGATGTCAGCCTCTTTTCAGAATCGCCTGTTTCCCGCTCTAAAGGGAATTGTGGAATATTTTAAAACGCCTTTTCACATTTACGATGAGGCCGGTATTCGGGAGACCGGCGAAATGCTGAAAAAAGCCTTTTCCGGTTTTCCCGGCTTCCGGGAGTACTATGCGGTCAAGGCCCTGCCGAATCCCGCAATTTTAAAGATCATGAGAGAGATGGGATTCGGATTTGACTGCAGTTCGATCGCCGAGCTCATTCTCAGCCGTCAAACGGGCGCCACCGGCGAAGATATCATGTTTACGTCCAACAACACGGCGCCGGACGAGTTTATAACGGCGGCGGTCGAGGGGGGCAGTATTTTAAACCTCGACGATATCACGCTTGTCGCCAAGGTCCCCGAAATGCCGCCGCTCATCTGCTTTCGCTATAACCCGGGCGCCCGGCGGACCGGAAACGATATTATCGGAACACCGAGCGAGGCCAAATACGGCGTCAGTCATGATCAGCTCATTGATGCCTATCGCGCTGCAAAGGAGCGGGGGGCCGGCCGCTTTGGTCTTCACACCATGCTGGCCTCAAACGAGTTGAATCACAGCTATATGGTCCAGACAGCCCACATGCTGCTGGGGGAGGTGGAACGGGTGTCGGCCGCGCTCGATATAAAATTCGAGTTCATCAACATCGGCGGCGGGCTGGGGATTCCTTACCGGCCCGAGCAGAGCGCTCTGAATCTTTCCGCCATGGCCGAGGGCATCACCGCCTGCTTTAAGGAATTTGAAGCCCGAAACGGATATGCGCCGAAGCTTTTCATGGAGAGCGGCCGGTTCATGACCGGGCCCCACGGCGGCCTCGTGGTGACGGCCATCAACCGGAAAGACATTTACCGTACCTATATCGGCGTGGATGCCTGCATGTCTTCTCTCATGCGCCCGGCGCTCTACGGCGCCTACCATCATATCAGCGTCCCGGGGAAAGAGAATCTGCCGAAGGTGCTGACCGCCGATGTGGTGGGCTCCTTATGTGAAAACAACGACAAGTTTGCCGTTCAGCGGGAGCTGCCGGAAATAGCGGACGGGGATCTGCTCGTGATGCACGATTCCGGCGCGCATGGTCACGCCATGGGGTTTAATTACAATGGCCGGCTTCGGCCGAAGGAGCTGCTTCTAAAAACGGACGGGTCCGTGGCGCTTGTCCGGCGGGCGGAGACGGTGGAAGATCATTTTGCGACCCTCTCTTTTTTACCGGATGTGATGGTGGCGGGTCGGTCATGATCAGCGGACCCTGTGTTTCACCACAAAGGCACCAAGACACAAAGAAAAACAGGTAGTGGTGATTTGTGTCTTCGTGCCTTTGTGGTGAGAAAAAGCTCAGTTTACGACCGGTTAAGGTTTTTATTTTAGGTGGTTGACAAATATAAAATATAATTTTAGATATGGCTAAATGTATATCAAACGCCAACTCGCCCCCACACTACAGAAAGCCATCCGGCAGTTTCCGGCTGTTCTGGTCACCGGTCCGCGCCAGGCCGGAAAAACCACTTTTCTTCAGAACCAGGCCGGTGAAGGGTTTGCTTATGCCAGCTTTGATGATCCGGTGGAGCGCTCCTTCGCAGTGGCCGATCCGATCGGATTTCTCGACCGTTTCGGCGACCGCCCCGTCATTCTCGATGAAATTCAATACGTACCGGATCTTCTTCCTTCACTGAAGCTTCGCATCGATCGCCAGCGACAGCGCAACGGACGCTGGATACTGACCGGGTCCCAGCAGTTTCATCTCATGCGAAACGTCGGCGAATCACTGGCCGGGCGAATTGCAATCCTGGATCAACTTCCTTTCAGTATCCGGGAACAGCAGGGGCCGGGGCTTCCAACCCTTGCGGAACTTTTTTGGAACGGGTGCTATCCGGAGCCGTCACTGAACCCCGAAAAGCGTGACCTGTGGCTCCGTTCCTACATTCAAACCTATCTGGAACGGGACGTCCGGCAACTTCAAAACATCCGGGATTTGCGGGCCTTTGAGCAGTTTGTCGCCCTTGCCTGCGCTCGCCATGGCCAGGAATTCAACAGCTCGGTTTTCTCGCGGGAAACAGGCGTTACCCTGCCGACCGCCAAGTCCTGGGCCGGTGTACTGGAAGCATCCTATCTGCTCTACCTGCTCCCCCCGTTTTACAACAATCTGGGCAAGCGCGTGACCAAATCCCCCAAGCTCTATCTGCTCGATCCGGCCATCGTTTGCTACCTCACCCGTCACCCCAGCGGAGAGGCGGCGCTGGCCGGGGCCATGGGAGGCGCCCTTTTCGAGGGGTTGATGGTTGTGGAGGCTGTAAAGTGCTTCACCAATGCCGGGTTGAAACCGGCCCTCTGGTATTGGCGGTCTCACGATGGGCTTGAGGTGGATCTGATCCTTCAGGCGGGTGGGAAGCTCATTCCCATCGAGATCAAGCTGACGACCACGCCGGCTGTCGCTCATCTTAACAGTCTCAAGCGGTTCCGAGCCCTGGCGGGTGAAGAAAGCTGCGAGCCCGGCATTCTGGTTTGCCGCGTGCCGGAGCAACAGCCGCTGCCTTACGGCATCACCGCACTGCCGTGGCAAGCTTTTCCACTGTGGCTGGCTGAGCGAACGGGTGACCCAGACATGCCCTGACTATATAAAATTATGGGGGGCCGGATATTGACGTAAAGGAAAGAAGATCTATGAGCGGGAAAATAAAATACACCGCCTCTGTCGCAGATGACCGTCGCGGCCTTCCCGGAAGAAGATAAGATGCTGGATCATATAGCCAATACGGAGGTTTAAAATGGAAGCGTTGCGGGTTTGGCTAAAACCGGAAAAAGGGATTCTGACCATTAAACTGCCTGAAAGTCTAGCCAGATGCAAAGAACTTGAGGTCATTATCTTCCCAGTTGATCAAGAATACCAGGTTGCTGCAAAAGAATTTAATCCATCCGATTATTTCGGCGCCTGGAAGACAAAAAATATTGATATGGACCCTGTCTGTAAAAAAATGAGGGAAGAATGGGATCGCGGTTTTTAATTGATACCAACAGGTTAACATCTCCGGATCTCCCTACCCGATATCAAATCGAATTCCCTGCGCCAGGGGAAGCTGCCCTGACCAGTTGATGGTGTTGGTCTGGCGCCGCATATAAGCTTTCCAGGCATCCGATCCCGCCTCCCGGCCCCCGCCGGTATCCTTTTCTCCGCCGAATGCGCCGCCGATTTCGGCGCCGGAAGTTCCGACGTTGACATTGGCGATGCCGCAGTCACTGCCCCGGTGGCTTAAAAAAGTTTCCGATTCGCTTAAGTCCTGCGTAAAAATGGCGGAGGAGAGTCCCTGGGGCACCTCGTTTTGAATGGCGATAGCCTCTTCGAGATGTTCAAACGGGATGAGGTAGAGAATCGGCGCAAAGGTTTCTTCCCGAACCACGGCGCACTCCCGCGAAACCTCGCAGATGCAAGGCCTTACATAGGTTCCCGTGTCGAAAAGTCCACCGGTGAGAATTTCTCCCCCATGGAGGACGTGGCCGCCTTGGGCCTCGATTTTCTTCAGCGCCGACTGCATGGTTGCCACTGCCGCGGGATCGATGAGCGGCCCCATGAGCGTTCCTTCGACGAGGGGGTCTCCCACGGAAACCTGCCGGTAGGCGCGGATCAGCGCCTCCTTCAGGGGAGTGAGGATATCTTTGTGGGCTATCACCCGGCGGGTGGTGGTGCAGCGCTGACCGGCTGTCCCCACCGCGCCAAAGACGATGGCCCGGACGGCCAGGTCGAGATTTGCGCCCGGAGTGACGATCACCGCATTGTTGCCGCCCAGCTCGAGAAGCGTTTTCCCGAGCCGGCTTCCAACCGTTTTGGCCACATGGCGACCCATGGCGACGCTGCCGGTGGCGGAGATGAGCGGAATTCGCCGGTCATTGAGAAGGCGATCTCCCACTGTTTGGCGATTACCGATGATGACGTTGACGATGCCGTCGGGAAGATGGTTCTCTCGAAGCACTTTCCAGATGATATCGGCGGTTGCAATGGCGCAAAGGGGGGCTTTGCGCGACGGTTTCCAGATTATGGTGTCGCCTGCGATCAGGGCGAGCATGGCATTCCAGGCAAAGACCGCCACCGGAAAATTAAAAGCGGTGATGACCCCGATGGGACCGAGAGGGTGCCACTGCTCATACATGCGATGTCCGGGCCTTTCGCTGTGAAGGGTGAGTCCGTAGAGCATGCGGGATTGGCCCACGGCAAAATCGGCGATATCGATCATTTCCTGAACCTCGCCTTCGCCTTCGGTACGGATTTTCCCGACTTCAAGACTCACAAGAGCGCCGAGATCCTTTTTAGCCCGGCGAAGCGCATCCCCGATTTGACGTACCACGTCTCCCCGGACCGGCGCCGGCACTCGCCGCCACTGCAGGAACGCCTCTTCCGCGGCGGAAACGATCGTTTCATACTCCGCCTCGCTTGCCCCCTGAATGGCACCGATCTCTTTTCCGTTGATGGGAGAGAAGACTTTCTGTTCGGCGCCGTGGCAGGTAAGCCAGGAGCCGTTCCCGGCGCCGGAGTGTTTGCCGGATAAACCCAATTTACTCATTATGGGGTCCATAAGGTTCCTTTATCATTCATCCCTCCGTCTCCCGAATCACCTCTTCAACGATTGACAGACAGGTATCGATTTCTTCATCGGAGGCGGTGAGTGCGGGGCTGAAACGAATACTGTTGGGGCCGCACCCGAGTAACAGCAATCCTTTCTGAAAAGCGATCTGAATGACATCGTTTCGTCGTTGATGAGCAGGGGTTTTGGCTTCCCGGTTCTTCACCAGTTCGATGGCTACCATGAGACCTTTTCCCCGGACATCGCCGATGCACTCGTATTGCTGCTGCAAGGTCTTTAGGCCGGTGATCAGACGTTTCCCCTGAGCGGCCGCGTTTTTTGTAAGTCCCTTTTTAAGCTGATCGATTGTTGCCAGCGAGGCGGCGCAGGAGACGGGGTTGCCGCCAAAGGTGGAGGCATGGGAGCCGGCTTCCCAGTCCATGATGTCCGCGCGAGCCACCATTGCCCCGAGAGGCATGCCCGAGGCGATTCCCTTGGCAAGCGCCATGATATCGGGCACGACGCCGAAGTGCTCCATGGCAAACATTTTTCCGGTTCTCCCCATGCCGGATTGGACTTCATCGGCGACATAGAGAATTCCGTATTTATCCGCTATTTTTTTTAGCTCCTGATGAAATTCGGGCGGTGGAACGATGTAACCGCCTTCTCCCTGAATGGGCTCCAGAAAGATCGCGGCAACCTCTTCCGCCGGGAGCGTCGTCCGAAACAAGGTCTCCTCGATCCATTGTACACAGTAAATTTCGCATGCCGGATATGTCAGCCGGTAGGGGCACCGGTAGCAGTAGGCGTACGGGATATGGGTGATGCCGGGCACCAGCGGATTGTAGTTCTTTTTTTGAATGGTTTTGCTGGCCGTGAGGGAAAGCGCCCCCATGGTGCGGCCATGAAACGCTCCAAAGAAAGCGATATTGAGATTTCGTCGGGTGTGCCATCGGGCCAGTTTGAAGGCGGCTTCGACCGCCTCCGCGCCGGAATTCCCGAAATACACCTTTTTTCTCCCGGGCCCCGGGGCAAGTTTTGACAGACGTTCGGCCAGCCGTATCTGAGCGGTGTAATAGAAATCCGTTCCGGACATATGCAGCAAATTATCCGCCTGGGTCTTAATGGCATTTACTATCGCAGGGTGGCAATGCCCGGTCGCGCATACGGCGATACCGGAAGTAAAATCGAGGAATTCATTTCCGTCAACGTCCGTTATCCACAGGCCGCTGCCCTTATCCGCCACCAGCGGGTACATACGGGTGTAGGAAGGTGAGACAAATTCCTGGTCAAGGCGAATTAATTTTTTTGCGTTCGGGCCTGGTAAGCGGGTCTTGATCATTGGTTTTTTCATCGTTCCTCCTGGAGAGATGACGGACGCCGTGCAGGATCAGCCCCTGCAGGTCTGGTCCCTTCCGGCTTGCTTTGCTCGATATAAAGCGTCGTCGGCCTTTTTCATTAATCTTTCGAGATCATCTTCTTGAGGGACAAGTTCCGATGTGCCGGTGCTTAAGGTGCATTGAATCGTTTTCCCTTCGAGTTGAAACGTATGCGACGCCACTCGACATCTAATTCGTTCAGCTACCATATAGGCGCCTTCCAGGTCGCTTTCAATTAGAGCCACCGCGAATTCCTCCCCGCCGATACGTCCCACAAAATCAGTGTCACGAATCGCCTCTCGGCAAATCTGAGCGATGTTTTTTAAAACCGTATCTCCGGCGGCATGACCGAATCGATCATTGACGCTTTTGAAATAGTCTATATCCAATATAATCATGGAGAGCGGATGGGTATACCGTTTGGATCGGGACACTTCTTTTTCAGCGCGTTCAATGAAATGTCTCCGGTTGAATAACCCCGTTAGAAAATCCGTTTCGGCCATTTCTCTTAGCTGATTTTCCAGGGCTTTTTGCGCGCTGATATCGGAAAAGCACTCCAAAATCACTTTCTTACCATCAATTTCCGTTAATATGATGGATTTCAGGACAGGGATAGGGGCGCCGGCCGCATCTATCACCAGGCCTTCCGATCTTTCCATCGTTGCTTTTGCGTCGTATAGGGGGCAGCGCTTGTTGTTGTCTCCGCAAATAAGGCGCTTGCATTTCCGACCCGCAAGTTGCTCTCTCGTGTACCCCAGCATGAGCATGGCTTGAGGATTCAGGTCCATTATTTTTTTTGTGTCATGATCGATCACCACGATGGCAACCGGCAACGCGTTCAATAAGGATTCAAGACGGTTCGTGCTGTCTTCAAAATTTTTTTTCAGTGCCCGCATCTCTGATATATCCGAGATGGCGCCGGCAATTCCAATGATGTTGCCGAACGCATCCATAACGGGCGCCTTGTCGACATAGATATCTTGCATCCCGCCAAAGGGTTCATCGAAATGACATTCATACCGTTGCCTGCCGAGAGTGATAATGAGCGCCTGGTCTCCAACAAGTTCCTTGTCCGCCCATTTTTCAGGAAACAGCTCATGGTCTGTTTTACCTATTATTTCAGATCGTAATAGACCAACCATTCTCTCAAAAGCGGGGTTACAGGCGATGTAGTCGCCATAAGCATCCTTGAAGAAAAGGGGGATGGGAACCGTTTCAATCAGTGTGTGATATAAATCCGGATTCTTTTTACTCAACGGATCGCCCCTTCCGGCGCTCGAAGAGGGGATGCGCTGTTTCGGAGACCGTACAATCCTTTTCCTGGAAGTCGTTTTTTCTTTTTTGATCATTTATCACCACCGCGTGTGCTATATATGGGGGCATTATCTTTGCAGTGCAGCTGTGCCGAATATTGAACCAGCGTTTTCCGCCCGGACAAAATGCACCCGAAGGCGCTCGGGCAAATAGACAATAGCGAAAATATACCAAAGAAAATCGAGCTTGTAAAGATATGATAGGCGGTTGATTTCACTTTCCGCGGCCGACCGCGGGTCTTTTTTTAATGGCTTCGCCTACCGCTTTTGCATTCAATTGGTTGACATGACCGTTCTATTTATGATAGCCTCCTTTCCACTTTGATAATGGCGTGGAAGAGCGCTAACCTTTTCTCTATCGCCATACGATAACATCCATTAGCCTAATATATAAAGAAAGACGCTGCCGGCATTTGGTGTTAAATGGCAATATGCGGGAAAGCGACCCATGATTTTCTCATAGTTTTTACGGACGCTGTGTTTTTGCTCATTAAGTCTGGTCTTTTTTACGCCCTGACACCAACAGGATGTTCTCGCGGCGATGGAAACGATGCGCCGGCTTTGCTCGCTTCATGAGGATTGCCCGTGTCTTCCGGTTTCGGCCAGTCCATATGGGAGGTATATAACACCCTTATCATGAGAGTCGATTTTATTAATCCATTTATCAATGCAACGCGGCAAATGATGCTGATGATGGCGGGTATCAAGGAGTTCCGGAAGGCGGAGCTTCTTGCCGAGCATGAACTGAAAGCGGCGTTCGATGTTTCGGCCGTTATTGGATTGACAGGCGCCGCCAATGGAACCATTGTGCTGAGTTTCACAGAGACCATCGCCTCTGAAATTATGGCCCGGCTGGTGGGGGAACCGGTGACGGTTTTTGATCGAAGTGTCTGCGATGCGGTGGGCGAAATGGTCAATATTATTGTGGGCAGCGCCAGCGCGGAATTATCACGGGGAACCAATACGATCATTGAGCGCTCCATTCCCAGTGTTGTTCTGGGGCGCGGACACCGTATCCATCATCCTGCGAATATCCCCTGCATCAATATTTTTTTCCACACGGAAGTGGGGGAGTTTGCCATGCAGGTAAGTTTTAAAAGCAATTGATCGGGGGGCTGCCTGATCGGCTTTTGGGGGGCAATCGGATTAACCATCGGATTGCCGGTTTCCTTGTTTGATGTTTCAGAAGAGAAGATATGAAATTAGCGGGGAAGGTAGATTCACAGAACGATGTAAAAGCCCATCTTCAGGAGTTATCTGATTTTCAGGTTCCCGTCCGGCTGTTTTCAAAGGAAGGTGTTTTTCTTTCAAAAGGAAGTTTCTCATTTGAGGTTGAAAACGGCGGCAGCCTTTCTTTTACCCCGATTCCCCCCAATTGGTCCCAATGCACCACCGTGGCCTGCCATTACAGTCATCAGATCAGTGCTTGCACCTTTCAAACGCGCCTCCTCCGAGTTGAAAATAGTAAGCTCTATCTGGATCGTCCGCCGGCGATTCTCTTCTTTGACCGTCGGAAATATTTCCGTATCAAACCGTCGAAAGCGCAACCTGTTCTTATAAGGTTCGCTGTTCCGGGAAAGGCCGGAATGCGGCTACCCGCCCGAGATATCAGTGGTGGTGGTTTTTCGGTTTTGATGCCCTCGCGAATGGATTTTTTCAGCATTGGCATGACTCTTTTGCTCCGCGTTGAGCTTCCGGGTGAGGAAACAATTGAATGCCGGGTTACGGTAAAGAGCATATTCTCCTTTCTTAATATAACGAGGATCGGTTGTGAGTTCGGCGATATCAGTGAAAAGGTGAGAAGTACGGTTATGTCCTACTGTGTCCGACGTGAGTTGGAGATGCGAAATGCTCCGGATATCCGGGAAAACGATTCAAAGAACCTGAACGTGTGCATTGTAGACGAAGCCTCCGGCAAGAAACCGTATTCATTTCTGGAAGTTTTTTTTTCCATAACGATGGTGGAGCCGCTGAACGCCATCCACTATCTAAAACAAAAGCCCCCTGATCTGATGGTGATAAATGCGGAGAATGCCGGCGCCCGCCTCATTCTTCAAGCCATTTCCAGGGATCCCCTTCTGAAGGAATTACCGCTTATTTTGATCTGCAAAAAAAGCACCCGGACGAATTCCCGCTCCGGCGCCGGGATTGTCATAACGTCGCCGTATAAGAAGAAGTACTTGTTGAAGTCGATGAAAGAGTTTGTTGAAAAGATAAGACTTTCGAAAGAAATAGGGCAGTCATGCTGGCCGTATTTTACAGGCGATGGAAAGAGAATCGTGATTGTTGATCCCCAGGGAAACCTGAGCCCATTTACCTTCCAGGGGCTCGAAAAAATAGAGTTCAAATTGCATTGGGTAAGGGCGGAAGAGGGGATAATCGGGCGAATCGAGGCGGCCCGGCCCGATGTGCTGTTGCTCGACAGCGAAACGGGCGGTATGGACCCGGGGACCCTTTGCCGATTGATGAATCTGAATAAGGTGCTTAAAAACATACCGAAAATCAGACTGATATCGGGTGGCGATGCGCCGCAATCGAAGCTGTTTGAAAATGCGGGAATTTCTTTTCTTTCCAAGCCAATTGGAACTGAGAGGCTGTTTGAAGTTGTCAACAAGGCGCTCGGCAGAGAAATGTAGGGGGGGACGGGAACGCTTTATCCTTGAGGATATACCATTTTACCACTTAATTTAACATCATAACCCTCGTATTTCTGCGTGAGATCCGTAAATTCCTTTTCGTGCAGCAGCCCGATGAAGAGCTGGACGCCCTGATCGAAAAAGCGATCCTTGGCGATGAGTAAATCATAGCGTTCCCATCTCAGCGGGATAAAATCGAGATTCAGAATGGAGGCGACAGGCCGGATACCGGGCCCCACATCCACATGGCCGGCTATGATTTCGATTCCCACATCCATGTGACGATCACACAGCTGATCGTAGCCTTTGATTTTATCGCCCGTTATACCGTGCTTTTTAAGCTCATTGTCCAGAAGCAACCGGGTTCCGGTGCCCAATGGCCGGTTGATGATGGTGATGCCCGGGTTCGCAAGGTCGGCGGGACCGGTTATATTTTTCGGGTTTCCTTTCTGAACGAGAAGCCCTTGTTCTCTAAGGCAAAAATTGATGACTGCCGGCATCTGGTCCATGGTGGTGCTGGCAAAGTCGAAATTATACTCTTTTTCATTGTCCTGCATTAAATGGCTGGAAGCGATATGGCACCGGTTCTGCTGAAGCGCCACCAAGCCGCCCATGCTCCCCAGATTTCCAAATACCGCCAGTTGATCGGGATGTCGGGCGTTAAAAAGGGAGATGGTGGAATCCAGAAGCGGATCATTGCTGCCGGCCACGATCAACAGCCCGTGGTAGGGAGGCAGTTGTGGCGCCGGTTTCGGATAGTTGAGGGTGTTGGCCTCAATCCACTGCTCAACCAGGTGTTTGGGAAAGAGCCATTTTCCGGTTATTTTGGTGGCGGGGAGCTCTTTTTCCGAGATCAGGGCGTAAATCATTTTTTCATTTACATCCAGAAATTGCGCCACTTCCCGGGTTGACATAAGTTGGGTCATTATGAGTTCCTTCCGTAAATTCCAAATATCCTTGATTCGTCTTTTTCTTTTATATTTTTGAAGCCTCTGTCTGTCAATATGATTTCATGCCGTTTTTTCACCTAACCCAAAACGAACTCACATCGTTTTTCGTACCCGGGGGGTGGGGTTATGGAGGATAATGCCGAGGGTGTGGAAAAAGGGGAGCAGATCCTGGCGAAACTGCAAATCATCCGGCGGGCAGTCGATGTGTCCGCTCGCATAGGTGATAAGGGTTGCCCGCTTGGTCGCGGCGGCCAGTTTCACGGCATGAGAATAGGGCACCACGTCGTCGTACCTGCCATGAACGATGAGGACCGGGTTCGGGTACGCTTTCAGTATGGATATCGTATCGTAGCTGTCTCGAACCAAAAAGCCGGGTGCGAGATAATTGACGGCAAAACTTCTGGTATCCGTGAATGTCGAAATCAGAATCATCCCGGCACTCGGCCGTTTGTCCGCAATCGTGCTGATGGTTCCGCCCCCGAGACTTCTGCCGCATAAGATGATTTTATCGGGATTGACATCCGGTCGTTGAACGAGCATGTCGTAAGCTGCAAGGAGGGTTTCCATAATGTTTTGCTGGGTGGGGTGGCCCTGGGACCGACCGTATCCGGGGTATTCCACAAATAACAGCGCAAACCCGTCCTCTGTGAGCCAATCAAACTCATCGGGTAAACCGTCAATCAATTCCGCGTTGCCGTGAGCAAAAAGGATGGCCGGCGCCCGCCCGTTTCCGGCCCCAGCCGCCGGAGGAAGAAACCATGTTTCCGTTTTGCCCTGATCCGTGGTGAGCCAGCTTTTTTCGATTTTTCCGGCAATTCCCGATGGAATCTCAAGGGGTTCAACCAAATTTGCCGGATACATGAGGCGGCGCTGGAGCACAAAAAGCAACGCGCAATATAGACAATAAAGGGTAACGGCCCAGAAAAGGGTTCTGAGAAGAATTTGCATCTTTGGAATCGTCCTGTAAGCAGCGCTCCCCTCAGCCGAGGGTGAGTCGAAACATAATAGCAATAAATTTCGGCCTTGATCATCGTACCGGCCACGCCAGGATATTTTTCCCAGACCGGCAGGAACTCGCTATCGCTCAAACAGCCTGCCGCTCTTCCAAAAACACCCTGGCGCGGTCTCACTGCCGTGGGAAATCGGCCGAAACGATGATCAAGGACTAAATTTCGATACAGACTAAAATAATTCGAATGGGTTGACAATTGGTATTGCAATTTAAAAAAACAAATTCTAATTTCAGGGCCGTTTGAGCCGGTTGCCGGTCCTTTCCCTTTTTGATCGGAGGGACAGGGGCGGCGGATAGTAAAAAAGAGAAGGAAGGGAAACCTCATAATGAGTAAAGATAGATTCAACGCCGTTTTCACTCCCGAGGTGCTGGCATCGCTTTTCCCTGTGGAAAAAGCCGATGATTTTTTTGAAGCGCTTTTTGGGGATGCCGGCGATGGCGCCTATGATATTGAACTTGCCTACAATGCGTATGATCGCGGCAACCTTCAGTTTGAGCTGCGGATGATTCAGCGCCCCGGAAAATGCCTGGGGTGCCATTTGACCTATGGATTGCCCGAGGTGTTTTCGCGTCACCCGGTCATCGATATTAAAGGCCTTGTGGGTGAAATCGGTAAACGCCTGGACGGCCACGGCCGGGTAGGGGAGTGGCGGCTGGGGGCGACCCGGGAACTATCCCGGGAGCTTCATGTCATCCCGCTGTCCATTTCTCTTGTGGATTGAAGTTGCGTCCGGCATCAAACGATATCCGACCCATGGAGTCGAGATGAAGATTCATTTCATTGAAGCCAGAGATTTACCGGATTTGTGGTTCCAGGCGGTTCATGACATCCTGGATACGGGACGCCGGTTTACCATCGACCGTGGGTCCTATGCCGGGCAAACGCGATTGGAATATGATTATTTTACCGGAGTTGTACGCTATCCCGGAACTCAGCCGATGCTGCCGGATATTCCACCGGCCTGCGGAATCCCGAACCCGGTGGAAGAGGCCTATATATATGGTGGAAAGGGATATGCGCGATCCTACGTGGAATATCTCATGACCGGGCAGAAAGCCGAGGGGGAGTCCTACACCTACGGCGAGCGTTTGACCCGCGCGCCCATCACCGGCGACAAGCTGGCCTGGTGGATTAACGGGAAAGAAGAAATAATCGATAAACGGGCGGTGGACGGAAAGATGCTGTTCGAGGAAAATGGACAGCTTTACCTGAACCAGATCGAGTGGGCCATTCACACCTACAGGCATTTCGGCTACCGGAATAACCAGATGGTGCTTCAGGTGGCGCATCCGACGGACATGACATTGCTCGATCCGCCCTGCTTGCGCTCGATCGACACGCGCATTCAGGATGACACGCTTCACTTCATCATCTATTTTCGATCCTGGGATCTGTGGGGCGGGTTGCCGGCGAATCTGGCCGGCATTCAGAACCTGAAGGAATACATGGCCACCGAAATCGGAGTGAAGGATGGAGAGATGATCGTCGAGAGCAAGGGCCTGCATCTGTATGGGTATGCAGAAGATCTGGCCAAACTCCGGTGCATGAGAGGATAGGGAATCGGTGGGAAACGGGGAAGAGATCAGGGGGGCCGATACCGGGCGGGCCGAAACTGTATATCTGTGTCAGGTGAGCGACGGTGTATCCTGCGGCGCCTGCTGCGGGCTCTACAATATAAAAAATCTTTCAAAAACGAAGCTCGAAGCCATGCTGGCGGAGCGCACGGAGGCCTTTGCGTCGGTTTCCCGCACCGAGGAGGGGATTGATGGTTTTCGGATCAGGGTCGAAGGCGTTACGCCCGCCGAAAGACCCTTTCCGGAGTTTCATCACTGCCCCTTTCTGGGGCTCATCGGGCCCGATAAAAGCCGGGTCGGTTGTATGCTTCATCCCGCCGCGTCCGGAAACGACGGCAAGGATTTCCGGTGGCTCAGCTGGTATGGTGCAATGGCCTGCCGGATCTATTTTTGCCCCACCCATCGGATACTCCCTCCTGCATACCAGATGATTGTTCGGGAGGCCTTTGATCACTGGTATTTTTATGGCCTCATTGTCACGGAGCACCGGCTGCTGACTGCTTTTTTTGCGGAGCTGGAAAAGCGCCTCTCCCGTTGTATTTCCTCCGCTGATTTTATGCCGGACTCAGAGGCAGCGACGCTTTTTCGTGAATTGGCGAGCCTTAAAATCGTCTGGCCGCATCGGCGCAATGGCGCGCCCGGACCTTGCCATTATATGTTTGAGAACGGTGAATATGATAGACCGGAGATTCAACGGGAGAACCCTGAAATCCCATTGTCACACTACGAAACGATTTTCCGGGAGCTTGATTCGAAATTTGATTCGCTCGAAGATATGCGCCATGCCGAAATGCGCCTTGACAAATTTTTTGAAAACCTCATGGCTGCCTTGGGGTAAAGATTACCCCCCATTTCAAAAAAGCCCTATGTTATCTCACCGGACATTTGCAGATAAAGCCCCATGCGATGGATCGCCTCTTTCAATGCCTCATTAATGGGCATGAGGCGGTTGCCCAAAGTCGGATCTATCGCGTACAACATGGAACTGACATTGGAAAAGCAGGGGGCTTCGGCAGCGTGAGCCATTGCGCAGGCCACTGTGGTGGGGTCAAGTATTTTCAAGTGCTTGCAGGCAGCAAGGACCTGATGGCTCTCACGGGTGTGGACGGCGGCAAAACCGAAGAGGCGGCAGACGGCCGGGCGCCAGGTATAAAAGCCGCAATTGCCCGGGGAATCTTCCGGGCGATCCGTCAGGTAAAGGACACATCCCGGTGTCGAAGGGGTCTGGGCAATGCGCTCCAGCCATTTCTGTTCCGTTCCCCGGCGGAGAATTTCTTCCGCCGCCGGTAACATTTCCGGAACGGTTGCATACACGCCCGCGGTGGGGCAACACAGTCCGCATCCAAAGGGGCACTGGAGCCCGGTTTTCAACTGGAAGCCGGCGACCTGCCGGTCCAGTTCGGCATAGAGCATCATTACCTGTGAGACGATCATCATGAAACGTTTCTCCAATTTTCTTATAATTAACCGTGAGTGGTGCGGCACCACCTCATGGTGAGCAAGAATAAGCTTGAATTGAGTCAAGTAAAGAGGCCTCGATAAAAAGGGCATAACCTCCGGTTGAACCCGCTTGCTTTCCCATGACGTGTGGCATAGATTATCTATGAATTCATAAATTTTCTTGTTTTTTTCGGCGGGAAAAAATCAAAGCACTGACGGCCAACCGTGCAGGTTGAGCAAATCCGGAGGATTACATGAAAAAATTCGTTGTCCCGGTTCTCATAATCGGTTGTCTCCTCTTTGTTTCCGGTTGCGGCTACAACAGCATGCAGCAGGCTGAAGAGGCGGTTTTCAAGGCATGGGCGGATATCGAATCCAACCTTCAGCGCCGATCGGATTTGATCCCAAACCTCGTTGAAACGGTCAAGGGGTTTGCGTCTCACGAGAAGGAGACGCTCCAGGGCGTGATTGAGGCGCGGTCCAAGGCGACCGCCGTGAATTTGACAACGAAAGACCTCGGTGATCCCGAAGCCATGAAGCGTCTCACCGGCGCTCAGGGGGGGCTTAGCTCCGCCCTTTCAAGGCTCATGGTGGTGGTCGAGCGGTATCCGGAGTTAAAGGCGAACCAGAATTTTTTAGATCTTCAAAATCAGCTCGAAGGAACTGAAAACCGGATCAATGTGGCCCGCCAGCGCTACAACCAGGTGGTTGAGGCGTTTAACGGCATGATTCGAAAATTTCCCAACAGTTTGACAAACAGCATGCTCCTGCACCTGGAGCGAAAAGAATATTTCAAGGCGGAGGAGGGGGCAAAAGCGGCGCCCAAGGTTAAATTTAATTAAAACAGGAATCCGGATATCTCAAACGAGGCGAAAATGATTCGAAATAACGGGAAATGCCGGCTGACCCGGCGCTTTTTGCCTGTCGCGGCGGTGGTTTTCCTCTTGGCAGCCGCCTCGGCATTGGCGCTTGAAGTGCCGCAACTGAAAGGGCGGGTGAACGATTACGCCGGAATTCTCACTGCCGCAACGGAAAGACAGCTGGAGGAGGCGCTTCGGTCTTTTGAGGAGACGGATTCCACGCAGCTAGTGGTTTTGACCATCGAGTCCCTCGGTGGAATGGCGATCGAGGAGTTTGCCATCCATGTGGCGGAGCAATGGAAGATTGGTCGGAAAGGTCTCGACAACGGCGCCATCCTGGTGATTTCCCGTAAGGACCGAAAGCTCAGAATTGAAGTTGGCTACGGTCTCGAAGGAAAACTGACGGATCTCGTGGCCGGACGCATTATCCGGGACATCATTGCACCGGCCTTCAAAACCGGCAATTTTGACCAGGGCGTGGTGGCCGGTGTTGAGGCCATGATGGCGACCGTCAAGGGGGAGTATGCGGCGCCGCCCCCCAGTGGCCATGGCGTACCGAGCGGGAAACGTTTCGGCGGTTTCCTTGCGATCCCTTTAATTGCGTTTCTCTTTATCGTCAGCAAACTCGGTAGGCTGCGTCGCATGCTGGGGGCAATTGCCGGCGGGATTCTGCTGCCGGTTTTCATGGTATACTTTTTTAACGTCGGCTTTTTTCCGGCGCTCGCTTTGATACCCATTGGATTATTGGTCGGATTTCTTATTGCCATTGGTTCCGGCGGTTTTTCCGGGAGTCGGCATTTCCCTGGCGGATACTGGGGGGGTGGCAGTGGATTTTCCTCCGGGAGCTCCGGCGGTTTTTCCGGCGGCGGCGGTGGTTTTGGTGGAGGCGGTTCTTCCGGGGGGTGGTGAGGCGGGTTTTATTGGGTTCATTGGGTTCATTGGGTTCATGGGGTTTAGAGGTAAATGTTACCATGAGGGATCTTGCAAAGAGATTTTTATCTGAAACGGATCGGGAAAAGATACGGTCGGCTGTTATAACAGCCGAGGGAAAGAGCGCGGGTGAAATCGTGCCCCTGGTGGTGTCGGCCAGTTACTCCTACCCCATGGCCGACGTGACCGGCGCGGCTGCTCTGGCGATTCTCCCCTCCATTTTGATAACGCCGCCGGTGGGCGGCTTTTTTTGGGTCGGGGCGCAGAATATGTGGGTGTTCATGGGGCTTTTTGCGGGGTTCTTCTGGCTGTTTCATGGGATCGTGAAGCGAGTTCCCTGGCTTAAAAGGGTGTTCATCTCCGGAAGAGAGCTCGAAGAGGAGGTCAGGGAAGCGGCTGTGATCCGTTTTTTCGGGGAAGGCCTGTATCGTACCCGGGATGAGACAGGGGTGTTGCTCTATATTTCGGTGTTGGAGCAAAAGGTGTGGGTGCTGGCGGATCGCGGCATCAATGCCAGGGTAGCGCAATCCGGGTGGGATGATATCGTGGCCCGCGTTGTTTCCGGAATCAAGGGGAAAAAACAAGGCGATGCCATTTGTGATGCCGTTATGGAAATCGGCAACATTCTCATGGCGCATTTCCCAAAAAAAAATGATGATATCAACGAGTTGACGGATATGATAATCAAGGAGTGACCGCCAACGGCGACGGCACGTTTGGCGCCTCGGGGTGGAGTCGGGCTCTTTATTGTTATTATATTACCTGCCGGTAATGGTCCCCGTTCCCCGGCCCTCAAAAAAATAATTGAAGGGTGCTTATTGATTAATATCTTTTTTCGCCCTATGCTCATCATCACTTTGGATATTAGCAGGTGTTCATCCGGGAATTGTTATTTCGGGTTATTCTCAGATTCCCGGGGCCACCAATGATGTTTTGTCGTTGTAAAAGCGTGTGAATGATCCCCTCCATGCGGTCTTCTCTTGTATTGACCTCCATGTGCGATATCCGGATGGGCGTTTGCCAGTGCCAGTTTTTCCGAATGGCGTTTTTATGATGGCTGCCGCTTTTGATTTGATTTCGGGGGAACCGTCTCCATGCTCCGTGGGTTTCGGCGGAACAGAAGGGATTTGAGCCGAGGGGCGTTGACCGTGGGGAAGGTTTAAACAGGAGAAAGAGAATGGAAGAGTTATCAGGTATCGATTTTAAGGTCGGTGAGAAATACGAAAACGAAAAGGGCCTTTTTGAGGTCGTTTCCATCAAGGGTGAGCAGATGATCATTCAGTGGAGCACCGGGGAAACGGCTAAAAGCACTGTGGAATTTCAGCGCCGGATTCAGGAACGGCGATTATTTGAAAAAAAGGAGGGGGAGAAAGCGGCGCTTTCAACTCCCGCAAAAGTCAGGGCCGCGTCTTCCGGGGGCTCCAAAAAAATGTTTCAGGGGTTTCAGCCTGACGATTTCAATAATAAAATCAGCAGTACCAAGTGGCGAACCCGCGTTCAGCTCGGCGGAAGTGTGCTGCCGCATTTGCCGTCCATCCGTTACGATTTTAATTCGTGGTCAGCCAAACGCCAGAATGAACTCCATTGGGCGGATACCACTCATTGGCAGTCTAAGCAGAGCGCCTATCCCGCAAAGTTTTTTGCGCGGGCGGACGAAACCTCGCTTGCCTGGGGGTTTTACATTGAGCGGCCGGACCAGACCGGCGCCATATCGGCCGACTGGGAATCCTTCATCAAGTGGCTGCGTGAGAAGAAAAATGAACAATGGCTCAGAAGCGTTGCGATTGAAGACGGGCTGGTGATCTATGACGCCCATCAATCCTGTTTTGGCGGCGTGATAAAACCCAGAGCGACCGATTGGGCGGTGGAAGGCAGCAGCATTCGTAACAAAGTCAGCGCGCTGGGCGCCTACATCGAGTCCTGGCCGGCTACTTCCTGGCTGGATCTGATGATTGCCAAGCGGATTTCGAAAGAGGATGCCATCGCCAGAGGAAGCGCCATTGTCACGGATATGGGAAAGCTGTTTGATTGTCTTCTGCCGTTATATGAAGCGGCTCTGGCCCACCGCTATTAAATTGAAAATCATCATGAACCAAAATAATGCGCTGAAGCCGTTTACCTCTTTTGCCGTTGTGCTGTTGATCTTTACCCTTTTCGCCTATTTTTTTTTTCTTAATGTCATCATGGGCAAAAGCACGTTTATCGGCTGGGTGGATAACGTGCAGCAATACTATTTTTGGTCGCAATTTTCGGCGCGGGAGCTTCATCAGGGCCGGTTCCCCCTCATTGCCTCGAATGCCGGCGCGGGGATGTTTTTTCCCGGAGAACTTCAGCATGCTCCTTTTTATCCTGTTACGCTGGCATGGAATCTTATTTTTGGAAGCATCCGGGGTATAAGCCAATTCCACTTGGATTTGATAGTCATTTTTCATTCCATTTTAGGGGGAATGGCGATGATGTTCCTATCGCGTTCTCTGTCCGTCAGTTTTTTGGGAAGTTTTCTATCCGGGCTTTTTTTCGCATTTTCAGGTAATTTCCTTGGCCGGGCCGACGATCAGGCCAATATTTTATTCTGTCTGGCCTATGTTCCTTTTGTCATGGGGTGTTGGATTCAATTCCTGAAGACAAAACGCTATCACTGGTGCTGGGCTGGGGGCATCGGATTGGGGTTGAGCTTGCTGGCGGGGCATTTTGTGGGGGTCGTATTTGCCTTTTTAGGGTGCTTCCTGTTTACAGGGATGCGTATTGGAGAAATATTCCGGAAAAAAGTAATTCCACCCGTCCTGTTTGGAGTAGCAATTTTCGGGGTCACCAGTTTTTTCACATCCTTTGTTCAGCTGGTGCCGTCGTTCCTATATCAGAAGGACAGCCTTAGATGGGTTGGACTGCCTGAACCCGTATCATTTGGGCAAAAACTTCCATATGATTTGATAGGGGAAAAATATCGGATTCACCTCTATCATCTGTTTCAATTCCTTGACCCGCGGCTTGCCCCGGAGGCTGATGGCAATCTTCTGTATTTCGGATTGGTTCCGCTGCTACTGATCTGTTTTTATTTTTATTTCAAGAAGCATATCGGTATCGGAAAGATGGCCGAATCCTCCACCGTTTCGACCTTTGCCGTCCTTATTTTCCTTGCGGGGCTTCTGTTATCTTTGGGTCGATTGACACCGGTTCATTATGTTTTAACCAGACTGCCGTTTTTTGATACGGTGAGAGCATCCTCCAGATATCTTTTTTTGTCACAAATCGGTGCGCTTCTTCTCTTTGGCGCAGCCGTGGATTTTTTTGCCGGGCATCGCGCCGCTATTCATCAATACATTACCAATTCAAAAAAACTGATTTTCAGTTTTGTGTTTTTGTTTGTCCTGCTGGTATGGGCGCGATTTACCCCCTATACAGTTGAAACGAATTTTTTTAAATGTATCGAAATGGTTATGGTCTTTCTGGTTTGCGGTTTCCTGTATTGTTTTGTTAAAAACCAGACGGTATCGAAAATTGCCTTGATAGCGATGGTCGTAATAAATATTTTCGCTTATGGAGATTTTTACGTCCGGTCCAATACGATTGATTTCGACTGGCCGATAGCGGAAGAACTCCATCGGATCGTTAACGATTCCAGAATTGCCATCGGCCATGACGTTTCATATGAGAATCTGCCGGCGAATATATCTCTGTCAGGGAAGCTCAATATCCTGACAACGTATGGTGCAACGATGCCCGCCGGCCTGTACCATTTTTTAGCCGAGGATTGGCGGCCCGAAGGTCTGTCGTACGACCGTTTGGCCGTTCAGTATTTTATCAGTGCCACCCCCATCAGCGGATTGCCGCTTGTTTTTTGTGATTTATCGAAAAATATTTTTCTTCATAAGCGGCCCAACGCTTTGCCGGAAGTATATTCTCCGGATGCCGGGGTCGGGTATCGGATAGTAAAATCCGAGCAGAATGATCGTCTTTACAGAATCGATCTCGATAAAGCCGGGAATGTAATTTTCGCGTTGCTATACCACCCGGGATGGAAAGTGGAAGTCGATGGCGCCCCTTCCACGCTGTATCCAACGGGGGGCTATAATCGAACGGAAGCCTTGATCGGGTTACATCTTGAGCCGGGTGCTCATACGGTAAAATTAAATTTCCCGTTTACCGGGATATTTTATAAATGAATCGTTATTTTAATTTGTTGATCCGGACCCGCTGAGATTGAATCCGGCTGCCCCATTCGGGATCGGCCTTGATATGGATTGCCGCCAGGTGATTAAATTCTTTCGCCTGAGCGGCATTGCCTTTCATGAACCATGCTTCGGCAAGGTAGTAATACGTTTCTCCGTTTCGGGGATGAAGGTTAACGGCGCGCTCCAGAACCCGAATGGCCTCATCGGGTTTGCCGTTTTTTAAGTGTGCTTGCCCCTGGTCGGAAAGCGCCAGAGCGGCCAACGCCATGGGGCTTTGATGGTTCAGGGATGGGTCCGGCTGATTTTCGGTTTGGGGCGGAGAGGACTTCCTGAGCGGCGGTTTCTCCACGGTTTGTTTTGACGCCTCCTTGCCGCCGCTTCCCTTTGGGGGAAACGGCTGGCTTACCACCGGCTTTTCCGGCGATGGAAGTGGCCTCGGCGTTCGCGTGGCGCACCCGGTCAGGATCAGCAGACTAATCCCGATGGCTAGCCATTTAAAATTCGGGCACAATTTTTTTAATTCCATTCCAGATCTTTTCCAGTTGGGATGCGCATTCGTGTTGCCTGCAGGTTGCCGTCGGCCGATTCTCCGAGAGGAAAATTTCTTCCACTACCCGGGGGCAGCAGTCCGCATTCGCCATCTCTCCGCTTTCCACACAGATTTCTAGCCTCTCAATACCCGGAGGCGCGGGCAGCCATTCGCCGGATACATACTGGGGTAAAGATGCCATCAGATCCGCCCATATGGGAAGGGCCGCCTGGGCCCCGGTCGCGTTGAGGGCATCCCCATTATCAAATCCCACCCAGACAAGCGCCAGCAGATTCGGCGTATAGCCCACGAACCAGGCATCCCGTGAATCGTTGGTCGTTCCGGTTTTTCCCGCCACCGGCCAGTTAACGCCCAATTGTTTTAATGACCGCGCCGTGCCATCACGAACCACATCGCGCAAGAGTTCGCTCATCATATAGGCTTTTGCCGGTGTTGTCAGCCGTTCTATTTCGGCATGATGACTTTCAATCGTTTTGCCCGTCGTGTCGACCACTTCCTTGATGGAAAGCGGATAAGGAAGGAGGCCGTCCGATGCAAAGGCGCAATAGGCCCGCGCCAGAGACAAGGGATCGACTTCGAGGGTTCCCAGGGCCATGGACGGATAGGGGGGATCCGGCACGGCAAAATGAAAGGCCCGGGCGATTTTTGTCACCCGATCCAGGCCGATATCGTAGGATAGATTCACGGTCGCCAGATTTTGAGACTGAGCCAGCGCTTTTCGAAAAGTGACCACCGGGTCCGCCTGCGCGGAAAAGTTTTTCGGTGACCAGGGCTTTCCGTTCACCATGAAGGTCCGGGGAGAATTGGAAAGCGTCGATAAGGGGGTATGCTTGTCCAATGCCGCCAGATATACAAACGGCTTGAAGGCGCTACCGGGCTGTCGCCTGGCCTGAGTGGCCCGGTTGAACTGGCTGATGCCGTAATCCCTTCCGCCCACCATGGCAAGGATGTATCCGGTTTTCGGTTGCATGACAATAACGGCTCCCTGAAGGCTTTCTTCCGGGTCCTTTCGTTTCAGGGCCGGGTTGGCGGATTCCAGGCGTTCAAGGCCCCGTTGCAGCGCCGTTTCCGCCGCGATTTGTACCTGGGTGTCGATGGTGGTGAAGATGGAGAGCCCCTCGCCGGACAGCGTTTCACGGCTGTAGAGCGTGGTCAACTGCTGTGTGAGGTAGTCCATGAAATAGGGCGCCTGCTGTCGATAGCCCCGATATGCCGCCGGCTTTACGGGCCGGGCCTTTTCACGTTGAAGCGATTCCGCGGTGAGCCACCCGTTTTTATGCATGGCATCGAGCACCTCATTTCGCCGGCTCGTGCAGCGTTCCAAATTCCGGTGGGGTGAAAACGGGTTGGGGGCCTTAATGAGTCCGGCAAGGACGGCGGCTTCGGTCACGGTCAGATCCGCGGCCGGTTTGTCAAAAAAGAATCGGGCCGCTTCCCCGATGCCGTTAATGGAGACGGACCCCTCCCGGCCGAAATAGATTTCATTCAGATACATTTCCAGAATCGTGTCTTTATCGAACTTGTATTCGAGGATGCAGGTGATGAGGAGTTCTTTAAATTTCCGGCTTAGGGTCCGCTCCGGTGTCAGGAAATAGTTTTTGGCCAGTTGCTGGGTGATGGTGGAGCCGCCCTGATTGAATTCCCATTTTATTAAATTGTTGAGAAGTGCCCGCAAAATAGCCCGAATCTCGACACCGGAATGGTGGTAAAACCCATGGTCTTCAGCCGCCAGGATTGCATGGAGAACGTGTTTCGGTAATTGCCCGATGGATATCAGTTGCCGGCGCTCGCGATCCGGTCCGAAATAGAGCATCAGGACTTCCGGTTCCAGTTCCAGCAGGGCGCCCTTTGTATCCCGGCCCTTTCGGGTGATGGCGGTCACCCGGGTTTCATTGAGCCCGATCCATACGGGAAGACTTTTCTGCGTAAAGAAGGGAGCATTAAATGCATGGAGATAGATTTCCAGGGAGGTCTTTGAAACCCGTATTTCTCCGGGCATGGCGGGAGGTCCGGGAACCTCTCGATAGCCAAGGCGACTTAGTTTTGACAGAAAAAGAGAGCGATTGATGGTCTGACCGGGGTATAACAAGGTGATATCGGAATAGATCCTTGAGGGGATGTCCCAGAGGCGACCGGCAAACCGCTTGTCGATCCCTTCCGTCAGGTTGGCCAGATAGAGGGCGGTTGCAGCCGTGGCAATAACCGAGAAGAGAAGGCCCAGCTGTACCAGCAGACCGAGGAGGTGGCGAAGAAATGTCTTCTCTTTTTTCCCGGGGGATGGTTTGGTCGCCTTGGTTTTTTTTGTCGGTTTAGCCCGTTTTTTAGATAAGTCGTTCATCCGGCACGCTGGACGTTTGGCCGGTTTGGAATTGGAATCCGAGTTAGAGCGGTTTTCGCGTGTCATTAATATTTTCCCATGAACTGACGCCTGGTTTCCGGGTAACCGGTCGTGATAATTCGGAGATCACGTCTGTCACATATTCCGCCCGGCGCATCCCCACCAGAAC
The DNA here is from genome assembly GCA_043797445.1 of Pseudomonadota bacterium. Taxonomy (GTDB): domain Bacteria; phylum Desulfobacterota; class Desulfobacteria; order Desulfobacterales; family JAFDDL01; genus JAZDPP01. The sequence continues at coordinate 6,352 of JAZDPP010000146.1, read as the reverse complement.
GGTGCTGACGCCGGTTGTGGCGCGGGGTGCCCGAATGGCTCTCTGGCTCAGCGTGGGAGCCTCCGCCCAGTGGGGGTCGGCAGCCGATACCAGGCGGTTCAATCGTCTGGTTTCAATGGCGGCGGGCTCCGCATATATCGATTCAACAGCGGCCAGAGCGATATGGAGGCTCTCCCCGTGCGCGTCCATCCAGTCGTTTAGGCCGTCGATGGTTGCCCGGTGGGGCTCTAAAAATTCCATAACCCCACGAACCCGGGACAGCAGGTGTCCATTTTTCATATCCCGCCAACGCTCAAATGAACCAAAATGGCGCCAGTGGTGTTTGAGAACATCCCCGATGGCGAGTTGCTCCGTCACCCGATTCCGCAGGGAAATTTTCAGATCGAGTTTCGGCAGCAGCCGCTGGAGAAAACTTTTTTCGGAATCGCTTAAGGCCCGCATGGCGCTGATAATATCTTCGGTGGAAACCGGTTTCTCCGTTTCTACCTCCGCCAGACGAAAAAGCTGTTGACCGGCAAGAGCGTTCAGGGGGCGATTGGTCAGGACGGCAATTTCCCGTTCGAACGCCAGCTCCAGAACGCTTTTTCCACCGGGTTGATTCTTTTCAAGGACAGCGCCTGTTTCCAGCAAATTCAAGGGGAGTTGGATGAGGCGGAAATGGTGGCCGGGAGAAAGGGATTCAGCAATTTGCCACAGGGCATCGAGACTGGTAAATTCGAAATGATCCGCCGGAACCGGGAAGGTGTTGGAACTGACCCCGTAGCAGCGGATGCGTCCTTTTTTAACCATTTCTTCCAGATATTCAAAGGCGGTGCGGATCCGCCGATAATATTCGGTTCGCGCCTCATCGAGTCCGATGCCGCTTTCTTTCGCCCATTCGAGGTAGTACTCCGGGTTGTGGAGCAGGTAAAAATCGAGGGTGTCAAGGGCCAGTCGTTCCAGGCTTCGTTCTATCTGGTCTTCCAAAAATTCGGGATGAATGCAATGCGAAAGCCCTTCCCCAAAATCCACCAGCTCCTTGAAGGGTTTCCCTTGGGCTTTTCGTTGTTCACTGAATTCATAGTTCAGACCCTGAAGATAGCCGGCCTTGGAAACAACGATTACCTGACGGCGAGACAGCGCGCCGGTGGTGACGAGCTCCCCGACAACCTGACCGATGAGCTTCTCCGAATCCCCGTCCCCGTAATTGGCGCTGGTATCGATGAGGTTGATTCCCTCCATCAGGGCTTTTTTTAAGGCGTTGCGGTGGGTGGCAATGCCGCTACTCACCCGGTAGCAGCCGAACCCGGCCTGACTGGCTAAAAGTCCCGAGTTTCCGAGTTCCCCGTAGGCGATGGCCGGATGGGATTCGGCATATGAGCGTGTTCCTTCGGGGGACGCGGCTTCTTTTTCCACGGCGGGCTCCTTATAAAGAACTATTCATTCGGAAAAACAGAATATAATTTCGCTTCTTCGATCAAATTACGATCCGCGGTTACCAGCGTCAACCCGTACACGATAGCAGAGGCAGCGATGAATCTATCCGCCGGGTCCTGATAGGGGAGTCGAATCCCCCGGCTTTGCATGGCAACTTCATGGTTCAGCGTCGCCTCTCGGAATGGCAGCGTGCTAAGTACATTCTTCATCCATGAGGTGGGAGGCGCATCCAATTGGATGCGGCCTTTCTCGGACAAAATGATGATTTCCCACGTGGTGATGGGAGACAGCCACAACTCGTTTGCGGGGTTGTCCAATTCGTTCGCCACCTTCTTGTTCAGGCATGAGGGGTCTAATAGGCTCCATAACAGGATATGCGTATCCAGCAAGTACTTATTCATTGATTACATGCCAAGCCTCTTCAGGAAGTGCTGGAGCAATGATGTCACCTGTTATTTTCCCTCTGGTTTTAAATGAGCCCAGCCAGGAATTCATCGCTTTCGGTGGGGGGGGAGGATCAATAACAGCAACTGGTTTACCGTGCCGCGTTACCAAAACAGGGCGACCGGTCCGTTTTACATTATCGAGAACGGCCAGACAGGTCGCCTTGAATTTTGAGATGGTAATAACCTCTAATTGGCCCATGTTTATTACCTGTTTCCTTGATGGTTTTTTTATGAAAAATTACCATGGTCAATGACTATAGTCAAATTTATTTTTGAGAAGAGGGTATCCACTATAAAAATCGAGGTGCGATGGCGACCATCGGCCGTCGCGGAGGTGCACCTCGGCCCGTTTCAATTCAAGGGTTTCTTTGCCTGGGTGGTCTGGCAGCTGGTCCATATATGGCAGTTGATCGGTTTTCGCAACCGGTTGGTGGTGTTGATCAACCGGGTGTGGGATTATCTTTTCAATGAAAGGGGCGTTCGCCTGATCACGCGGGATAAGACGTAATCGGCTTTCACTCATGCTGCCAGTGCTTCGATGGAATCGAGGCGGGCGGCTTTGCGGGCTCAGAGCAAAATCACTCACACCGCCTGAGATCTTTCGACTTGACCAAACGCCCTGTTTTCCCTATGGTATTTTATATCTTACAGAATCTGCGTGAAGGGGGCGAAATGTATTCACCTGATGAACATATCAAAAAAACAGTAGGCCATCTCAAGAAACGAAATCCTCTTGAAAAGCTCAAAGAGCTGAATGCCGCGTTAAAAAAACTGGGATGTCAACCCGAGCCTGAGAGCGCCAGCACACAATACAGAAAAATTGTCGGTCCAAGAGCCCTGATTGAGATAAAAAGCGCTTCCTATCGTGAAAGAGATAAAATCGACACCCTTGCTCTTGAAAAGATATCAGATGATGAATCCCTCGATATTTAAATTTTTGGTGCTTTAAAAAATGCAAAAGAAGAAAAGCCGAAGATGACGCCGACCGCGCCTGAGAAAAAAAAGGCGAGAACGACGATGCCCGGGTTCAGGATAAAGAGGCGTTTTCGTCGCCTGGTTTTTAAGTTCTACGACCGCCACCGATATACACCCCCCACTTTGCCGGCTTTATCACGCATTATCATTGCCGTCCCAACCGTAGCCGAATGTCGTTTCATTGGTAACGGAAAAGATACGGGGTAAGTTACCGCGTAAAAATTTATTTACATTGTATCTATAATTTAGGTATAAAGTTAAATATGATTAACAAAGAAATAGATTCTGAATTTTTATTGAAACAGCTCGGCACGCGGTTGAAAGCGGCGCGCCTGTCGCGTAATGAAAGCCAGGAGCGCTTTGCACAACGGCTCGGCATTACCAGACAATCCTATAGCAAGATGGAAAAAGGGTCTCCCCAAACGGCGATCGGCAACTGGCTCATGGCAAGTAGCATTCTTGGCAGGCTGGGAGGCTGGCAAGATTTGCTTGCCGAACAGGAAGACTTATTTACGCAATTCGAGAAAAAACTCGACAAAAAGCAACGCGCCGGCGGAAAGCGCAAAGGTAAGCGATGATAACCAAGCTCATCGTATGGATAACCCTGCCAGCTGGAGAAATTCTGAAGGCTGGAGAGCTGGCGGTAAAAGATCCGGATTTCCGGGGCGCCTTGCAGGGTCAATTTCGTTACGCTCCCGAATACATTGATAACTCAAAAGCATTCCCCCTTGATCCGTTGAATCTACCGTTGGGAACCGAATTGTTTAATGCGAATCGGCCTCATGAAGGGGTCCATAGCGTCTTTGAAGACAGCCTCCCGGACGACTGGGGACGAAAACTCATGGCACGCCGTTACAAACTTGGGCGGGCCGAACAACGCATTCCACACCTTCTGCGATTACTGGGGAGGCATGGACTTGGGGCGTTGAGTTACTCCGATGAACCAGATCCGCCTTTATCGGCGATCGGGGTTTTGTCCCGTTACTTGGATGAACTCGCTTTTCAGGCGGAAAAATTTGAAAAAGATCCCACCAGCGTAGATGATGATGAACTCACTCTTTTGTTTCGGGCGGGCAGTTCTCCTGGGGGGGCGCGACCGAAAGCGCTCGTTTTTGACAATAGCGGGGCCTATTTGGCAAAATTTGCGAGTACCAAGGATCAGTTGGATGCGGTAGGTTTGGAAGCCGCCGCAATGGAATTAGCCCGTCTTTCGGGTATAGAAACGGCAGAAACTATACTTTTTACATTTGGCATCCGTAAATGCCTTTTGGTTAAGCGGTTTGATGTCAATGTAGCCGGTGGGCGTAACCATCTCATCAGCATGCAGTCCTTGTTGAAAGCCGACGGATATTATAATGCCGGGTACAGGGATCTGGCCATGGTGATAAAGCATGTATCCACGTTTCCGCAAAGAGATTTGCACATGCTGTACAGGCAGATGGTGTTCAATGCGATGATCGGTAACACCGATGACCACCTGAAAAATTTTTGCATGCTGCACGATGACCATGGCTGGCGGCTGAGCCCGGCCTTCGATTTGGTGCCAAACATCGGCTTCAACCGGGAGCACGTGCTGCGCATCGGGCTGAATACCCTAACGCCGGACCATGCAACTCTCCTGGAAGAAGCAAAACACTTTGGAATAAAGCGCCGGCAGTCAGCGGTAGATATGTTACAGCAAGTGTGTACGGCAGTTTTGCAATGGCCATCGATTTTTGCAGGCAATGATGTGCCGGAAAAAGATATGGAAATCATCGGTAAAGAAATCGGGCAAAAAATAATAAAATTGGCATCTCCTCTATTTAAGCAATTTCACGAGCCCGGTCAAAAAGGTTTTGGTAAATCGCCTCGATAAAACTCTGACGCATTTCGTCTGTAATGGTTACCTGCCGGGGTTGAAAACGGTGTCGAAGTAGGCGTATGCGGTCGTGCCTTCGGCGGAAGAGGCGAAGCTCTCCGCAATACCGGCATAATTCAACGTGCCGGCATTATAGAGACCCTCCCCCAATAATTTGATCCCTCGGGGTCGGCGGTGCGGCCTCAATATGCGACGTAAATCCCTTCAATTACAATGGCTCAAGATCCTCCAGAAGGCGGGCAAAGGAGATAGCACGGATGGTTTCAGTGAGAAAAAAGGAATGCGTGTCGGCATGAATGACGAAAAGCTGACCGAGTTTGAGATCCTTCAACGCGCTGTGCATGGACCGAGTGACTTTGGGACTACTGGTGCGCTTGATCTCAAAACCGAGGCGTCGTTTGCCCCGGACAACCAGAAGATCCAGCTCAGCACCGGCGTGCGTGGACCAGAAGAAACATTCTTCAGGAAAAGCATCGAGCCTGGCGACAATCTGCCGGATCACAAACCCTTCCCAGGATGCCCCGACTTTAGGGTGTCCTTCAAGTCCGATAATTCCTACAACCGGATGGCGACCCAGCAAGCCCTCAAACGCGGCGATTTCCTTTTCCCGTTTGATCATAGAATAGCTTTTACCTTGAAAAATCTGTTTTATCAACCGAATTTTCAAGGTTAAAAAAGGTTGCCCTCAATGGACATCAAACCCGGTGATCAGTATAAACGCATCCCAACCCTATTTATGGGTTATCAGAAAATGAACTCTGAAAAAAAATACGGTCAAGAATTACGGACTGATCGAAAAACCGTTTGACAACCACGTAAAATGAAACTTAGTATCGCAATATGCAAGGTAAATACATGGACCGCGGACTTAAAAGTGATGTCATCTCCTGTTTGAAGGATTTCCCCGCCGTTGCAATTCTTGGCCCCAGACAATGCGGCAAATCCACACTTGCCCGGGAAATTATACGGAATGCGGGAGAAACCGTTTATCTGGACTTGGAACTGCCTTCGGATATCCGGAAATTATCCGAGCCGGAACTTTTTTTACGTCAGCACGGGGGAAAGCTCATCTGTCTGGATGAAATACAGCGGATGCCTGAAATCTTTCCCGTGTTGCGAAGCGTGATCGATACCGACCGCATCAACGGCCATTTTCTCATTCTGGGCTCCGCATCGCCGGAGTTGATCAAACAAAGCTCGGAGACGCTGGCCGGTCGTATCGCGTATCTGGAACTTACCCCGCTGCTTTTCAGCGAAATAACGTCGCCGGGGCACGAAGATTCGCTGCCCTCTTACTGGCTCCGCGGCGGTTTTCCGGACAGTTTTCTTTCCCCAACCGATGAAACCAGCTGGCGTTGGCGGGAAAACTTCATCCGCACTTTTCTTGAAAGAGACATCCCTCAGCTTGGTTTTTCAATTCCGGCGGCAACATTGCGGCGCGTATGGCAGATCTGCGCCCATGGCAGCGCTCAGATATTCAATGCATCGCAGCTCGGCGCCAATATCGGGGTAAGCCTAGGGCGTCCAAAAGGGACCAAAATCGGCTCAAATTTTTCCCCGGTTTTTGGACCCGGTCAAATAGCCTCTTGAACCAGGATATGGCCTCCATATGACGGAATTTTGAGGGGTCCAAAAACCGGATAACGGCCAGAGACTG
>JAZDPP010000145.1:0-123012 GCA_043797445.1 Pseudomonadota bacterium | reverse complement strand
TCATCGTACCGGCCACGCCAGGATATTTTTTCCAGAGCGGCAGGAACTCGCTATCGCTCAAACAGCCTGCCGCTCTTCCAAAAACACCCTGGCGCGGCCTCCCTGCCGTGGGAAATTGGCCGAAACGATGATCAAGGCCTTTCGGCCCATCATACGGGTTTGGCCGAAATGGTGATCAAGGCACACACGAGGCTATCCTATTACCTAAGAATCTGAAAAAAACCAAATCATCTTTTTCAAAACCATGCCGGTTTTAACCCTTGTTCGAACCGGAAATTCTATTTGCCGTTGATCGCCGGGAGGGAAAACGGTATAGTCAAAATTTGAAGTGAGGGCGGGAAAATTGAATTCTTAAGCAAAAAACCGGCAACGAGGTTACCCTTCTTTATGCGTGCAGGCAAATGATCCCGGATTTCGAGGGCCACAAAATCGTCGGGCTTTCTCAGCGGGAGGCTGCCGAAAAGCTCAAAAGCGATGGCTATAATGAACTGCCGTCCACTAAAAAGCGCGGAATTTGGGCCATTGCCTTCGGCGTAATGCGGGAACCGATGTTTTTGCTGCTCGTGGCCTGCGGAACGATTTACTTCGCGCTGGGAGATCTTCAGGAGGCGGTGATGCTGCTGGCCTTCGTCTTCGTGGTCATGGGCATCACCCTTTACCAGGAGCGAAAAACCGAGCGGGCGCTCGAGGCCCTGCGGGACCTTTCCAGTCCCCGGGCGCTGGTGATCCGGGAGGGCCATCCCGTGCGGATTGCCGGCCGTGAGGTCGTTTGCGGCGATATGCTGGTACTCGCCGAAGGGGACCGGGTTCCGGCCGATGCCGCGCTTATCTCCTGCACCCACCTTTCCACCGATGAATCGCTGTTGACGGGAGAATCCCTGCCGGTCCGGAAAACGAATTGCGACGGCAGCGCCGAAATGACATGCCCGGGGGGAGATGATCTCCCATTCGTATATTCCGGTTCATTGGTCGTTCAGGGCCAGGGCATCGCCTGTGTGAAAGCGACGGGAATTCACACGGAACTCGGAAAGATCGGGAAAGCCCTGCAATCCATCGAAACCGAAAAAACGCCCCTGCAAAAGGAAACCGCGCTGATAGTTCAAAAACTATCCTTGCTGGGGCTGATGCTGTGCACCGTGGTGGTCATCGTTTACGGACTTACCAGAGGAAACTGGATAAACGGCATTTTATCCGGCATTACGCTTGCCATGGCGCTGCTGCCGGAAGAGTTCCCGGTGGTGCTGACGATTTTTCTCGCCATGGGAGCCTGGCGGATATCACAGCGGCGGGTGCTGGCCCGCCGCGTTTCGGCCGTCGAGACGCTGGGCGCCACCACTGTGTTATGTGTCGATAAAACCGGCACCCTGACCCTGAACCAGATGTCGGTGAGCCGGCTTTTTGCCGGCGGCCGGTTTTATACGATCGCCTGCGAGGGCAAGGAAAACCTGCCGGAGCATTTTCATGAACTCGTGGAATTCGGCATCCTTTCCGGTCAGATGGATCCGTTTGACCCGATGGAAAAAGCATTGCGGAAACTGGGGGAAGAGTGTCTGAGCAATACCGAGCATCTCCACGACAACTGGATTCTCGAGCGGGAATATCCCTTATCTCAGGCGCTGCTCAGTCTCTCCATCGTCTGGCGCTCCCCGGACAGCGACGCGCACGTCATTGCCGCCAAAGGCGCCCCCGAGGCCATCACGGATCTTTGCCATATGCCGCAAATCGAGGTGACGACACTCGCCGGGCATATCCGCACCCTTGCCGGCGAGGGCTACCGGGTTCTCGGCGTGGCGAAAGCAACCTTCAATCAATCCACCCTGCCGGAGGCCCAGCATGACTTTCAGTTCAAATTTCTGGGACTGATCGCTTTTTCCGATCCGGTTCGTCCCGGCGTTCCGGCTGCCGTCGAAGAGTGCCGGAATGCCGGTGTCCGGGTCGTGATGATTACGGGTGATTACCCGGTGACGGCACAAACCATTGCCGGAGAAATCGGCCTCAAACCGGCAGATGCGGTCATTACAGGCCCGGAGCTGGTGGGGATGGATGAACCCCTGCTGCGGCAACGGATTCAATCGGTCAACCTCTTTGCCCGTGTCGTCCCCGAACAGAAACTGCGGATCGTCAACGCGCTAAAAGCCAACGGCGAGATCGTTGCCATGACCGGTGACGGCGTCAACGACGCCCCGGCGCTGAAATCGGCCCACATCGGCATCGCGATGGGCGGACGGGGAACGGATGTCGCCCGTGAGGCCTCCGCTCTGGTCATTTTGGATGACGATTTTTCTTCCATCGTTCAGGCGGTCAGACAGGGACGAAAAATCTTTGACAATCTCTGTAAGGCCATCGCGTATATCTTTGCCATCCACGTTCCCATTGCCGGCTTATCGCTTCTTCCCGTCCTTTTAAAGTGGCCGATCGTGCTCTTTCCGGTCCACATCGCCTTTCTGGAGCTCATTATCGATCCGGCCTGCTCGTTTGTGTTCGAGGCGGAAGCCGAGGAGCAAGATGTAATGAAACGCCCGCCACGTGATCCCCAAAAACCGCTCTTTGGCCGGCAAATCGTGGGGCTGAGCCTGCTTCAGGGGTTTGGCGTATTGGCCATCGTTATAGCGGTCTTTTCCATCGCCCTGCATCGTGGATTGCCTGAAGATGAGGCAAGAACACTCACATTCGCGTCCCTGGTCCTCGCAAACCTTGCCCTCATATCGACCAATCGCTCCTGGGCGATGGGCTTTATCGGAATTCTCCGCAGACCTAATGCCGCCATCCGATGGGTAATGGGCGGAGCGATTCTTTTTTTGGGCATGGTCCTCTACATCCCGGCTCTTCGCAACCTCTTTCAGTTTGCCGTGTTGCATCCCACAGACATCGGTATCTGCCTCCTCGCGGGCACAACAAGCCTCATCTGGTTTGAATTTCTTAAAATGATTCGCAACCGTAAAGGAAAATCCGTATCGCATGGATAAATTCCCCGATGCCGCGATCAGTTTTTGGCCTTCTCTTTGTGCATATGCATCATCTTGCGTTTTTCCCGAATCCTTCGGGTGTCCTGATACATGTCCTCGTATGCGGCTTTCATGGCATCCTCGAACCCGAATTTGACGGCCTTCGCAATCAGGCACGAAAGATTGGTTTTTGCCTCATGGATGTTGATCGTCAGCCTGCTCAATTAGGACCGTGTCTACAAGGCGCTTGACACATTATTGATCGCTGTATAAACTCCAGCCCGAAAAACCTTGGCCCGCGCCCGCGCCCCTGCACCCTTTAGTTTTCAGTAAAGCGAGAGTCTAACCTCGACATGACCCGGAATAAAGCAGATAAAAAACGGCTGAAACGCAAAGAGAAAGCCAAGCAACACCGAATTCAGCAAACCCATGCGGTGCGAGGCGACAAGCTGGATTTCTTTTTCTCCGAGGCCAGGTTCCATTTGATGGAACGTCGATACGATGCTGCCGCGGAGAGCATCAAAAAGGCATTGCAAATCGCTCCGAATCATATCGACCTGCTGCTGTTGCTGGGGCATTGCGGGGAAAAGTTGACGCGATCCGACCTCTTGCTCCAGGCGCTTCAAAGACTTTACGGCTTAGGGGCGCTGGAAGAAAAGCATTGGGCCCGGTATTGCCAGTCGCTGATGGGAGACAAGCAGTTTGAAGAAGCCGCCGCCGTCGCGAAGAAGATTCTATCCCGTTGGGCCACGGTGAAAATACCGGAAAAACGGAGCATGAAAGGTTACTTTCAAGACATCCTCTCTGAAGCCGCCGATCATATTCGATATCGGGAAAATATCGCGATGATAGACGCGCTGAAAAAACAGATTGCCCTTGAAAGCCCCCCGCCGCGAAAATCCAAAACGCGCGAAAAACCGGTGGCGGTGACACCCGCTCCGGCAATTGCAGCCGCAGTGAATCCCGATCCGGCGCAAGAGTTCCCGCAAATCCCCGTGGCGATTGAGTTTGACTTATCACCCCTTGAGCAGGCGTGGGCCGGCGGCGGGGGCACCACGCCGGATCATTATGCGCTGGCCATGGACGGGTACCGTATCCGATTGAACGAAACCTTTGACCACCTGGTCTGTATCAGCCGGCTGAATGAGGTCCGGTCGTTATGGTACCAGGAGGAAACCGCCAAAAAGGTTTTAAAGCGGTTTCGGGGCCGGGCGCTTTTGGCCGATGAAGTGGGGCTCGGCAAAACCATTGAAGCCCTGATGGTTTTCTCGGAATATTACCTCCGCGGCATGGTGAAAGGCGGCCTCATCCTGACACCGGCGCCTCTCGTCAGCCAGTGGAAGGAGGAATTGAAATCCAAATTCGGTCTGGATATTCCCTCCACCGATGATGCCGATTACCGCAGCGGAGACGGCGAGTTCTGGGCCAGGCCTTTTGTTCTCGCCTCGATCAACCAGGCCAAATCCCAAAAAAATTTCGATCTGGTGACACAGCGGGAATACGATATCGTTATCGTCGATGAGGCGCATCATCTCAAAAACCGCAGCACGCTGAACTGGAAACTGGTCAATGCATTGAGAAAAAAGTATCTTCTGATGCTGACCGCCACTCCGGTTGAAAACAATCTGCTGGAACTCTACAACCTGATTACCCTTCTCAAGCCGGGGCAACTCGGCACCGCTTCCCGTTTTCGCGAAGAATTCATGACCCGGGGGGATCCGACCGATCCCCAGAACCGTGAAAAATTAAAAAGCCTTCTCTCCGAGGTCATGATCCGAAACACCCGCGCCTTGGCCAATATCAACATCCCTCCCCGTTTCGCCCGGACCATTCGCGTGGAGACGACCGGAAAGGAAAAGGAGGTTTACGAGCGTGTCAGCGCGCTGGTGCGGCAAATGAACGAGGACGGGAGCAACCACCGCAAAATGCTTCTTAAAAATCTCCTCGCGGAGGCAGGCTCTTCGCCACGGGCGCTGGGTATCACCCTGACGCGAATGCTGGCACATCGGGATTTGCCGCTCCGTGAGGAAAAGGAAATTGAAGCCATTCAGAATCTGTGCCGGACGATGGACAGAACGCAAAAAAACCGTGTGCTGTTAAACCTGGTGAAAGCCAACCCCGGAAAGATCATCGTTTTCGTAAAATACATCGGAACGCTGGAACATCTCTCGGAGTTTCTCGCATGGGAAAAAATTCCCCACGCCGTTTTTCAGGGGGGCATGGACCATCGGGAAAAGGAGGAACAGATCGTCTCGTTCAAACAGGAAAAGCAGATTTTGCTGACCACGGAAATCGGTGGCGAAGGCAGGAACCTTCAATTCTGCCATCAGATGGTCAACTATGACTTGCCCTGGAATCCCATGAAAATCGAACAACGGATCGGGCGGATTCACCGGATCGGTCAGGAAAAGGAGGTGACGATCTTCAATTTCTGCAATGCCGGCAGTGTGGAGGAGTATATCCTTGAGATTCTGGACAAGAAGATCAACATGTTTGAAATGGTGATCGGTGAGATCGACATGATTTTAGGCCGGGTTCAGGGGGAGCGGGAATTTTCTGACATGATTTACGATATCTGGGTCGGCGCCGCCTCCGAAACCGAAAAAGAGGCCTCATTTTCACAGCTGGCCTCCCAGTTGAAACGGTCCAAATCGAGCTATGAAAAGAGTAAGGTGCTCGATGAAAAACTATTCGGTGAAACCTATGAGCTCTGATGATTTCGACCAGAAGGCCGTCGATCCATTGCCCGCGCAATTCATGTATCGTTTCCTTGAATCGCAGGGCGCGGCCATTGAAAAAACGGACACGGGCTATCACGCCATGTTGCCGGAAGCGCTTTCATCGGCCCTGAATGTATCGGAATATATTCATGTTCAGGCGGCTTCCGGTCAGGATCGGATTGAATCGCGTGCGGACGACGCCAGGGAGTATGCGGTTCATTACGGCGCCCCCCTGCTCGATCAGGCAATCGCCATGGCGTGCGGCAAGGCGCCGCTTCTGACCTACCGGTTGCATATCGATTACCTGAAACGCCAGGGGTTTGACAGGCTGATCGAGGAGCAGTTCCGTTTCCCGAACGCGGTTGGGAAAGTGGAAAGCCACGCCGTTGTTCAAACGGAGTACCTGATGGTCACCTGCTGGTATTCGGCCAGGAGCGACGAACAAAAGGAGGGCCTTGTCACACTGGCCTTTAATCTTGAAACCGGGGCCGGTGTTCCGGGCGTGGAGGCGCTGCTGCCGCTAATGAACCGCGAGGTGGATCATGACGCCATTGCGGCAGCGAATAAGGATGAGCGGATCAAAACGGTTTTGCCGCGCATGGCGCCCGCGTTCACCCGCATCATCCATAACGACACGGCCGCCTTTCAGGAAAGCATGAATCGGCGATTCCGGCGGGATGTGGAAAGCCTGAACGCTTATTATGGCAGTCTCAGACAGGAAATGGAAAACAGCCTGCGAAGACCCGGCCTGTCCTCACAGCTGATTGCGGAAAGAGAGGAGAAAATTCGTCTGATTCCGGACGAACTTTTGCAAAAGCGAGACGATCTCTATAAAAAATACAGTGTTAAAATAAAGGTTCATCCCTGTGCGATGATACGCATCAAGGTTCAGGCCGTGAAGGTCCGCCATGCCATATCGGTCGGAAAAGCAGGAAAGACGATATCCCTGATGTACAATCCGATAACGAAGGCCTTGGACCCGATGGTCTGTGAGGGGTGCGGGCGCACCACCTTCGTTTGCTCGTTTTGCGGCCGGTTTCATCTTCTCTGCCCGGCCTGCTGCAAACGGTGCCCGGTGTGCCCTTCCCGCCCGGCCTGAGTTCGGGGATATCGATCCGGATGCCTTCATCAGGGAATGCACAGTTCCCCAGAGTGCCATCAAGCGGATAGAACCGCAAGCCACTCGCCCCCCCTTGCTGTCAAGAAATCCGGCGTGATCTCTCATTATTTAGTTGTGTCTGGTTCTCCGGACGCATAGGATAATAATTACAAGTTAAGAATTTTCGCCGTCATCCCATCAGCCAGGGATATAACCATCGCCGTTTCGGGAGGTAACCATGCCATCCATCCCCAGACTACTGGGAATCGATACGGGGTCGGTCTCCATTACCCTTGTGGAAATCGATGCGAAGAAAAAAATGATCCAAAGCGATTATCGATTCCATCACGGCAATATCAACGGCACGCTCAGGGAAATGCTATCCCGGTTTCATCCGGCCGGCGAAATGGCGATCGCCTGCACGGCCTCCACCCCTTCGCTTTTAACCGCCGCCCGGACTTACGACAACCGGGTGTCCATGATCACCGCCGGCCGTCATTTCCACGATGATTTCGGATCGATTTTATTCGTCGGCGGAGAAAAATTCGGCATCCTCCATTTTGATTCGGAAGGCAACTATCGCAATTTCAACGCCAACACTTCCTGCGCGGCCGGAACCGGCGGTTTTCTGGATCAGCAGGCCGAGAGGCTTCAGTTAAAAAGCAGCGATGAGCTCAGCCGTATCGCGCTGACCAACGTGGGAAACATTCCCAAAATAGCGACGCGATGCGCCGTCTTTGCCAAAACCGATCTCGCCCATGCCCAGCAAATGGGCTATACCCTTCCCGAAATCTGTGACGGGCTCTGCCTCGGGCTGGCCAAAAACATTATCGACACCCTGGGAATCGACGAAACCACCCGGGCGCCTATTCTCTTTACCGGCGGCGTATCTCTCAACCGGGCGGTTGTAAAACACCTGAGGGCGCTTACCGGGAAAACGATTCTCACGGACCATACGCTCTTTTTTGGCGCTTTCGGCGCGGCCTCTCTCCTGCTGGACGAGACCCCCAAAATAGAAGGGATTCCGGTTCGCTCGCTAAACGATATCTTTCTTCCCGAAAAGACGCAACGTCCCCATGCGCATGAAAAACTGGAATTGCGACTGTCGGACTACCCGGATTTCGCGTCTCCCGATGCCTATGTTTATGAGGCGGAATCGGCTTTCCCCGTGGAAGTGGATGTCTATCATCGGCCCGCAACCGCTGCAGCGAGGGTTCATCTCGGCATCGATATCGGCTCCACCAGCACCAAGGCGGTGCTCCTGAACACCGATAAAACCGTACTGGCCGGATTTTACACCCTGACCGCGGGGAAACCAATTCCGGCCGTGCAGGGGCTCTTCGCCGCCATCCATGACATGGCGGGAAAAAATGAACTTTCATTAGGGATCATCAGTGCCGGAACGACCGGTGCGGGCCGGAAATTCATCGGAAAACTCTTTGGCGCCGACCGGGTTGTGGACGAGATTTCCGCCCACGCGAGAGCGGCCGTTGAAATCGATCCGGCCGTGGACACCATCATTGAAATCGGGGGACAGGATTCAAAATTTACCACCCTGAGAAACGGTCAGGTCACCTTTTCCCTCATGAACAATGTCTGCGCCGCCGGCACAGGAAGTTTCATCGCGGAGCAGGCCCGGAAACTGGGATGCCCGCTCTCCGAATTCGCCGCACGGGCAGAGCTCTCCCGGGCGCCACTGACGAGCGACCGGTGCACGGTTTTCATGGAAAGAGACCTCAATCACTATCTGAGCGAAGGCTACGAGGTGAATGCCCTGCTGGCCGCAACGCTTCACTCCGTTCGGGACAACTACCTCACCAAGGTGGCCATCGAGGCGAGTATCGGTGAAAATATTCTCTTTCTGGGCGCCACCGCCAAAAACAGGGCGCTAGTGGCCGCGTTCGAGCAGCGCCTTGCAAAACCGATTCAGGTCTCCCGGTACTCCCATCTCACCGGCGGCATGGGCGTCGCCCTGATGCTGCGGGACGAGGGGATCGCCGCCACCCGGTTCAAGGGTCTCGATCTTCGCAACAAAGAAATTCCGCTGCGCTCGGAGGTGTGTGATTTTTGCACCAATCATTGCAAAATCACCGTTGCCGAGATCGATGGGGAGGCGATCGCCTATGGATTTTTATGCGGCCGGGATTATGATACCAACCGGTTTGTCAGCAACAACCGGTCCGGATTCGATTTATTGAAGAATCGAAAGAAGGCGTTCGCTTTTGAAGCGCACCTGGTTAAGGATGAAGGGCCATTCATCGGAATGCCGGCAGCCCTCCACATGCTCCCGGATATACCGTTCTGGAAGTATTTTTTTAACCGCCTCGGTATTCGAACGGTGACCAGCGAAAAATTGAAAAGCGGGGTGGCGGACGGAAAGCACTTCACCGGCGCGGGATTTTGCTCCCCCATGACAGCATTGCACGGTCATGTGCATTCATTGATGGAAAAATCGGATTATATCTTTTTGCCCATCTATTTAGAGAAAAAGGCCAAACAGAAAGGGAAACGGCGGCAGTACTGCTATTACACCCAATTTTCAACCGCGCTCATCTCCTCACTGGGCTCAATGGAGGACCGAAAGCGGTTTCTCCGGCCCATGGTGCATTACCTCTATAACAGTTTTTTTACAAAGGCCGAGCTCTATCACATGCTTAAAAGCATTTCCGCCCGCCCCATCGGCTTTTTCGAGGTGTCCGCCGCCTTTGACCAGGCCCAGTCCTTCATGGAATCACGCCTCGCCGCATTAAAAGAGGCCTACGCTATATCTTCCGGGAACGCGGATGACTTCCATGTCGTCCTGTTGGGCCGGCCCTATACGGTCCTCTCCGAGGAGATGAATAAATCCATTCCCAGCCTTTTCGGCGCACATGGCGTTAAGGCATTTTATCAGGATATGCTCACCTATGCCGATTCCGACATCCAACCGATCGCCCCGCTGCTCCGGGAAATTCACTGGCACTACGCCACGGAAATTCTGGAATCCGCGGCGGTGGTTGCCGGCCGGAAGGGCGCCTATCCGGTCCTGATCACCGCATTCGGTTGCTCTCCGGATTCCTTTGTTATCGAGTATTTCAAGCGAATCATGGAGTCGCATCAAAAGCCCTATCTGATCCTTCAGCTCGATGAGCACGATTCCAATGTCGGGTATGAGACCCGTATCGAAGCGGCGATCCGGTCGTTTCAAAATCACCATGCCCGAAATGAAAAGCGGCCGAAACCGGTGGGCCTGCTGCGCGCGCTTCACCCCGACTGGGTGGAAAACCTTGAGGGGAAAACCTTGCTCCTGCCGAACTGGGACCCGATCTCCTGCAAACTCATCGCCGCCAATCTAAGAGGCCTCGGCCTGGACGCCCGGGTCCTGGAAGAACGCCCGTCTCATATCGGCCAAAGCCTTCGGTGCAATTCCGGCCAGTGCCTCCCCCTCACGCTCATCGCCCATGAGTTCATCGATTATATCGAAACCCGTGGACTTCCCCCCGCCCGGACGGCGCTGTGGTTGCCCATGGGAGAAATCGCCTGCAACTTAAAGCTCTACCCCCATCATATCAAACAACTTCTCAACGCCCATGCAAACGGCATGGAAAAAGCCGGGGTGTATGTTGGAAAGCTTTCCATGGTGGATATTTCCCTGTCGCTGCCGGCAAACAATTATTTCGCGTATATGTTCGGCGGATTCATCCGCAAAATGGGGTGCATCAAAAGGCCGTACGAAATGCATCCGGGCGAAACCGATCGCGCGATCATGGATGCCGTGAACCTCCTCGAAATCACATTTGAGCAGAACCGCTCCAAGGAAAAGGCCGTTGAAGAGGTCGTATCGCGTTTCGAACAGATCGAGACGTATCCGGACGAACAATCGATGCGCAAACCGAAGGTCGCCATCTTCGGAGATCTTTACGCCCGGGACAACCACGTCATCAACCAGGATCTGATTCACTTCATCGAGTCACACGGCGCGGAGGTCATCACCGTCCCCTATAGCGAATATCTCAAACTGATTGCCGGCACCTACCACCGGAAATGGTTTATGGAAGGGCATTATCTGGATGTATTTTACTCCTCGGTCTTCATGGCCTCGGTCATAATGATGGAAAAAGCCTATTACCGGATGTTTGAACGCGTTCTAAAAGAACCGATTCCCGCCTACGATGAGTCGCCGGAAAAGATCCTTTCCAAATTCAACATCCGCATCGAAAACACCGGCGAATCGATGGATAATATTCTAAAAATATACTATATTAAAAAATTGTATCCGGACGTTTCCCTCTTCGTTCAGACCAGCCCCTCCTTTTGCTGCCCGGGCATGGTGACCGAAGCCATGTCAAGAGAGATCGAAAAGACAACCGGCGTTCCCGTCGCCACGATCACCTATGACGGCACCGGCGGAAATAAAAATGAAATCATCATCCCGTATCTGACCTACCCGAGAAGCCATTTGGACCCGGTAATGGAAACAGATACGAAAAACAGGGTGTGTTCCCGGTAAGATCCCTTGGAGCGAACCTCAAAACGTTAGGCGACTCGGACCATTCCGGTTCCTGTATTATTGATCTTTTCTTGACACCCAAATATCAGGGAAGTAACGTGAAGGGGATGAATCAACCCAAGTAAAGCCATTTTAAAATCGAAATATGCAAAGATGGGTGAAGAATATGCATTCAGAGGAAATTTTGCACAGCTTGACAAAACCTTTTATTATAGCGGGCATCTATAAGGACGAAAAGTCGGCCTTGACCGATATCGCCTTAGATTATGTTCGCCGAAAAATTGAACAATATGACAGCGTTATTGTCTCGCTTAAAAGGAAATACGGTGTAGATTTTGACCAATTTACTGAAGCAATAAAAAACAATGCATCACTCACAGCAGAGGATGATTGGATGGAATGGAAAGGCGCTATCGAGATGAGGCGATCTTGGGAAAATGCAAACAGAATGATAATCAGCAATGAATAAACGGATCGAATCGTCGGACATCATATTATATCTAAAATCCATTTCTTTCATATCTTCGTTAAAAATCTTGACTATTGACGAAGTTTTAACGCGTAGCGTTTTGCGGATTCGATGTAACCTCCTGCCATCTTTTTATCATTTGGATATTCGGCTCATTCAAACGGAAGATGAGACAATTTATTCCTATCAACTTTATACGGATCATCCAATCGTAAGGTGGGATAACGCTCCGCATTTTCCTAACATATCAACTTTTCCTCATCATTATCACAATTCAAAAGAAGCGGTTGAATCATCTCCTCTCAAAGGATCAGCTTTTGAAGATATTGATTATGTTCTTAAAACTATCAAAGCCATGTTGGTAACCAATGAAATTTGAAAAGCACCCTTCGAATACCGGCACCCACTCCTCGAAAGCAGATCGGCCTTGATCATCGATTCGGCCAAACCCGAGTGGCGATCCGGTCATGCCAGAGTGTTTTGGGAAGCCCGGCAAGCTGTTTGAGAGTAAGCGAGTTCTTGCCGGGCTTACACAAAATGCCCTGGCGTGGCCGAAACCATGATCAAGGGCCGCATTTCGGAACATGATCAACACTTCTACTTGGGAACCACTATATTGATCGTAACCATATCCACGCGACGGTTCTTGATTCGGCCGTCCTTGGTGGTATTGGGGACCGCGGGTTTTGATTCTCCAAAGCTCACCGTTTTGAGACGGTTGGCGTTGATCCCCTTGCTCGTCAAATAACTGAACACGGATTTGGCCCTTCGCTCACCCAGCTTCAGGTTGTAAGCTTCCGGCCCCATATTGCAGGTGTTCCCCTGAAGCTCCAGCACCACATCCGGGTTGTCCATCATGATCTTTGCCGCCTTGTCCAGTTCCGTCTTGGCCGAAGCGGTCAACACTGATTTATCAAAGTCAAAATACACCGTGTGGAAACTGAGAGGTTGCCTCACCGGTGGCGGGGGGCGGCTGCCGCCGCGGCTGCAACCGGCGGTTTACAGCTTTTCGCCTCGTTGGCCAAGTTGCGGGCCTGGGCAAGCATCTCTTTCGCCTTCGTGTCCTGGCAAGACCAGTAGGTGTCCATGGCCTGCTTGCCTAATTCCATCGCCTTGGTAATTTTTTCAGGGCAGTACTTAGCCCCCGGCGCTTTCTCCGCTTCAGCAATGGCCTGCTCGGTCTGTGCGACATCGGGCGGAACGATAAGCGCCTTGTCGCGAACACCGAAATGCGTTTTCGCACACCCCGCCATCACAAAAAGCAACCCCAAAATAACCCAAATAAATTTCTTTCGCATCATGGACCTCCTTTGAATTTAAAAAGCGGTTTTTATTTCCCACACCCCATTGCCGAAAGCGGGATACAACCATAATGAACACCCGGCTCCGGCACCACTTCCCTATTTCGCAGTAATTGTGAAATCAAGTCTGTCCAACATGATACCTCAACAGCTTATCAAACTCCGGGAATTAGGCAAGTTAAAGCTGTTCCAGTAATGCAACAGTATGGAATAAAACGCAACAATTCAAATATATTGCAGCTGTGAACTCACTTTTTACATCAGACTTATTGGCTGCCTTGTTTTCACTCGAAAGCCATGCCGCCCTGGCATGAATCCTTGAAAACCAACTAAAAATCGTTGTCGAAGCTAATCGAAATCCAGTTGCGATATTCATTCTTCACCGCAAAGTTCAGCATAAATTCAACCGCACCCCTGCTTTGGATGACAACTCTTGACACGCGCAGCCTGAACGGCTACAGATTATCAATCAGGATGCAAGAAGCAAATAACCTGCCAGTGGATAAACACGGAAAGAACGGACAAAAACGAATACAGCTTGTTTAAATTCAATTTTTTTTATCTTTAATTTTACTTCACGAACGGTATAACGTTTTACTTTACGAATGGTATAGACGCAAAGGGGGATTACTCATGAAAAAATCAAATCATGCATTTGCTGTTTTTGTATTCGTAATTGTGGCCTCCGTATTTCCGTTTAACACGGTTTTGGCCCAGATGGGAGGGTATATGGGTGTATTCGGAGGTTACACATTGAGTCAGGATGCATCCATGTCTTATTACGATTACGATTACCGTTACGGCGACGTTTATGATTTTGACGCCGAGGAGACTTGGGTTCTTGGGTTTAAATTAGGTTACACGCTACCCCGATTCAATATTTTCTCTTTTGAATTTGAATACAGCTATTTAAATCCCGATGTGGATAGGACCATATGGACCTATGCCGATGCGGGTTATGCGAAGATTGAAGGGGATACGTCCATTCATAATTTTATGTTTAATGCAATTGCGAAATTTCCAGGAGGAAAAATTCACCCTTACATTGGAACAGGTCTTGGATTTTCGTATATGGATGCTTCGGTTTCGACAACATCAACCGCGCATTCCGCCAGTAATGACGATACTGTCTTTGCCTGGCAAATATTGGTTGGAATTGACCTGGAATTAACAAATAACTTATCCATGGATATCGGCTATCGTTATTTTGCCACGGAATCCGAATCTGAATCCGATTATGACTATGACTATTACCATGAGGATTATAGCCTTGATTATGAGGCAAGCATGGTTACCGTTGGATTAACATTTAGATTTTAAAGGGGGTGAGTATTCCCGTCGTATCGCACCCGGATCTCCTGCCGGGGAAATGGAATATCAATCCCGGATTCGGCAAACCGCCGGATGATTTCCCGCGAAATCTCACTCTGCACAACGCGGCGCTTGTTTACATCGGAAACCCAAACGCGGAGTTCAAGGATCAGATTATACTCGCCAAAACCCTGAATCAGGGCCACAGGCTCGGGCTTTGCCATCACGCGGGGGTTCGCCATGGCGGCAGCGATCAGCGCATCGGTGACAGCGTCCATATCGCTGCCGTAGGCGACTCTAACGGGAATCTTC
This sequence comes from Pseudomonadota bacterium, assembly GCA_043797445.1. GTDB lineage: Bacteria > Desulfobacterota > Desulfobacteria > Desulfobacterales > JAFDDL01 > JAZDPP01. The sequence goes on along the minus strand of JAZDPP010000145.1, from coordinate 108,366 downwards.
AGCCGCGCAACCGTTCCAGTATGGGTCCAGTTGGTGACGGTTTCGGAAACGAGCTTCGAATTGGGCACGATCAGTTCGGACCGGTCCATGGTCTCGATGAGCGTCGAGCGCAGCCCGATCTCTTTAACGATTCCCGTCTGGGTGCTCACCTCAATTCTGTCCCCCACCTTGACCGGTCTTTCAAAGAGGAGAATCAACCCGCTGATGAAGTTATTGACGATCGTCTGCAACCCGAAACCGACACCGATACCCAGCGCCCCCCCCAGGACGGCAAAGCTCTTCAAATTGATGCCGAGCATGCCCATGCCGATTAATAAACCGATAAAAACAAGAAAATAATTGAGCAGTTTCGTAACGGATTTACCCGCGCCGCGATCCACCTCTATACGGGGAAATATCTCTGATTCCAGGAGCCCGCAGGCGACCCAGGAAATAAAATGAGACAGATAGAGCACAAATAAGGCGGATAACACCAGTGCCAGCGATAACGACAGGCCGCCGATGGTCACCTGAGAGAGAAAGAGCTTTTCAAATGTCTGGCCCGCTGAACTGAAAATTCCCAGAAACGGAAAAAGGAAGAGAACCGCCACGCCGCAGATGGCAACATTCACAACGGTTTTAAGCCTGACGCTCAGCTCTTTGCCGAAACGTCTGATAAAGGCGATATCTGCTATCAGGGGGTGTTCCAGCAGCAGCCCTATCATTCCGCCGTTGACTTCCAGAAGAAGCTTTGTGACGATAAATAAAAAAGTGATGTTCAGCGTCGAAAATAACAGTTTTTCGGAAAGATTCACAAACCCGGCCACCTGAGCCGCCGCTACCAGGGCCATAACAAAAGCGCCCCACCATAGACATCCCGATAAGAATGCCGCCCTTCCCTGCGGCACTTTTTGGCGCATCCGTCTCGCCCATCGCGAAAGGAGAAATACGCCGATAAGGGCGGTACCCGTCCAGTAGAGGCGGAAAAGAGAAGCCGGCAGCGGAATCAGTTTCAATACCCCGGGAACCGCCACGAGCGCGGCCAAAAAGCAGATGACGGTCCGCTCAAGGCGAATCTTCAGAGAGGCTGATATGAGGATGAGGGATGAAAAAGTGATCGCCGTCTGAGACAAATCCTGCATAATGCCAGTCGGTTGATGGAAAAAGAGCAACGCCAGCGCTTCCGACATGAATACGCCGAAGGACCAGGGATGATCCAGCAAGAATAGCCGGTCTTCCCCTATCCGTGCGGTTCCCTTCAGGGATAAGATCCGAAAAACGCAGATGAAGAAAACAAAGATTCTGGCGGCAATGGGCCATACGGACCGGGCATTGAAAGGGTCTTCGAAGTTACCGAAATTCTCCCGGATGGAGCGCCAGAAAGACAAATCGAATTGGGCATAAAAATCCGCGCTGAAAAGAGAACTTTCATTTTTTTTAAATGTATTGCTCCGTTGCTCGGAAAAGGCGGTTTCAACAATTTGGGCCAGTTTGACCGTTTCATGAAGAAGCTGGGAAGCTCTCTCCTGGATGGTAAATACGACCGTGATGGCGCCCGCCAGCTCCTCCAGAACTCTCTTGAGGTTCTCCTGTACGGCGTCAAAGGTCTCCATCGGGATTTCGCTGTTGGTCGCACTCAGGGACACCCTCCATTCATGCCAGAATGTCAGCTGCGTTTGCCACTCACGACGGGTGGATTCGAGTTCAGCAAGTGTGGAAGAGATGCCGGCCACCCGGGCGTCCGCTTCTCTCTTCTCCTTCAGGATCAGCAAATTTGCATGGGAAAGATTCGTGGTATCCCAGTTGTCGGAATCCGAAAACTTTGAGATCAACACTTGGAGTTTTTGCAGCCGTGCTTCGGCCTCATCAATTTCCTGGTTCCGGGAGGATGTGTTGGTGGCGGTGGAGATGATCCGTCGGGTATCATCCGCTTTTTTTGTCAGTTCGGCTGCTTTGGAACCGACTTCGGCCAGCCCCGGGAACGTCACGGTTTGGACTGCCGGGGCCATTTCCTTATCGTTGCCTTTTGTTGCAACAAGGTTTGAACCCATCCCGGAGCCCGATTTCAGAGCGTTGCCTTTGGTATCCGCGACGATTGAAACATCGGGAATGGCCAGGAGGATCAGAAGAAAGCATGATACTATTTTCAAGGGACCACCTTTAATAAGCTTTGGGTAAACCAACATAAAAAACGTTGAAGGCACACCGGATGGGAAAAAACCTTAAACTGCCCGGATCTCCATTCAATAGCGAGTCGATCCGAATAGAAGGGATACAATGTAATTGTCCAACCGGAGCCATGCCCGCAACCCCGTAAGGGCGAAAAATTTTTCGCCCCTACCACGCAGGACTCCATCATTCGGCTACAATGGTGAGCCGATTTCAAAACGGTTTATTTCGAAACCGGCTCCAGTCCGCCTTTTCTGAAATTACCGGGTGATGCCCTTGGACGTATCAATAAACGCCACGGTTCGCTCCGCCCATAAAAAGAAGGCGTTGCCGGTCGATCCAAGCTTGGTGAATCTTTTTTGAAAGGGGGCCGACTGCTCGTCCACCGCCATGATGATCGGCTCATTGGACATGGAATCGTAGACGATCAATTCGCCACCCGTTTCACCACTACCGGTCCAGCCGCCGGTCACTCCTTTCTTTAGAAGACTGACGCCCAACCCGACGGGTACGACCGTGGTGATGGCGCTGACGACGGGTTTGCTCGCATGGATATTGGTAATGGCAAATCGAATTCGCGCCACATCGGGGCCGGGTTCGCTCACGATCGGGTATTTATCCTTGAAGGCTTCCACGAGTTGATAGTTAAAATCATCGGCCAGCTCTTTCATCGTCGCGGGATCGATGCCCTTGTATTCCGAATCGTCCGCCAGGTAGAAAATAACGCTTTCCACAATGAACTTGTTGTACTTCGAAAAATCCATCCCCGGTTTCAACCACCGTAACTTGGCCCCGCCCTCCGGTCCGGGCGTCAATTGTTTGTAAACCTCCGGCCCGCCGAGAAACCCCGAAAAGGGGGGATCTCCCGCAACCGCCGTCGATATCGAAAACATAACACCGATCACAACCACGCCAATCACTTTTGCCATTGTTCTCATCACTTCCTCCTTCTTTCACAGATATTTTTTATGGGTTAACAGGAAAACCGCCTTAAAACGGGTTTCCGAGATAAAAATAAAAACTGCTGTTGCTATCTTCCAGCGCCCGGCCGTAGCCCAGATACACGGGCCCGATGGGGCTGTCGGCGCCCACAAACACGCATACGGATTCAAGTACCCCCTCCGGACTTCCCGGCACGAGCGGTTTATTCATTTCGCCGACCTCGAATGAAAGCCCCCCGTAGGCCCCCTCCAGCAAACTTCCCTTCAACAGCCGATGGTAATACATGAAGCGGCCGAACATCAGTTCTTCTCCCGCCAACTGGCCGGTGGCATAACCGGACTGCTGTAAAAATCCCCCCCACTGAAAAAGATCATATCGCGGTAACGGCTCGGAACCGATTGGGCCGCCGGCCTTGACGCTGAGATTGAACGTGTTATTGCCAAATGAATAAACGAAATTACCGTCACCGTCCCATTTGGTATATTCCTGTTCGGAGCCAAGAAGATCGTTCGAGTTGAATACATTCATTCCCGCGCGCCAGCCCGAGCGCGGAAATTGCCGGCTGTCGAGCTGATCAAGAAACAGCCGCGCCCTGAACGCCCTTTCGGTGATTTTATCCTCCCCGGGCGAGAGGCTTTGCGGCCCCGTGTCCAGTTCCGGGCTTTTCACACCGCCGATCACACCGGCCCGCAGCTCGCCATACCGGGTAAACTGACCGCCAAGGTCAATTCCGGCAAGGTAGGAGCTGACATCATAGGTCGCGATGCGATGACTGCTCTGATAAAGGTCCGTCGTGCGACGCTCGTAGGCCACATGGGGAGCAATGAAATAGAAGCCCTTTTCGTTGAGCGGCTGATAGAACTCGCTCATAAAGCTATTGGTGCGACCGATCTGCAAGTCGTTTCGCCACTCCGCGCCAAGAGAATTTAGCCAGGTCTGGCGGTAGCTGGCAAGGATATTGAAATACGCATCCCCCTGCATGTCACTGCTCAATCCCAGCCCCAGCCGCAGGAAATTCGGCCCCCAGGATTTCTCGACGGCATCGACCGCCAGCACGCGCTTATTGGGTTCTTCCAGAAAGCGGTAGTTCACGTGTTCAAAATTTCCGGTGCCGTAAAGTCGGCGCATATCACGGTCGAGAACCTGCTGATCGATCGGCTGACCGGCTTCGGTCTCCATCACGACCTGGGCGGTTTTGGGGTTGACGCGCTTCAGATTCTCGAACCGGATCTCGTCAACCGGCCGCAAATCCGGCGCTGATGAAGTGACCAGCTGATGCTGTCGCAGTGCGGCGTATTCTTCAACCGAGATTGAGAGCGCCGCTAACCGGTCGGCTACCTTGCGCGCCGCCGCCTCCCCCAGAGGACTGATCTTTGTCAGGCTGTCAAAGTCGCCGGTCGAATAATCTCCCAGCTCCGGGGAAATCAGGATGTCGGTGGGTTTCAACGACGCCAGCGAGGCCTGGACATTCTGCTCGGTCAGGATGCTCAGCATCTGCCCGGTCACGCCGAGAATCGAATTCAACTCCTCGCGTTTCAACAGCGGCGTGCCGACATTGACCGCGATGACGATATCGGCGCCCATCGCGCGCCCCGTTTCAACGGGTAAATTGCTGGTCAGCATGCCGTCCACAAGCAACGTCTCTCCCATCTCCATCGGTGCAATCGCGCCGGGAACCGACATGCTGGCGCGCATCACGTTGGCAAGCTCGCCTTCGCTGAAAATAACCGCTTTTCCGGTCACGAGATCGGTCGCCACCGCACGGTACGGAATGGGCAGCTCATCGAAGCGGTGAAACCCCTTTGCCTTGGAGAGACGCCGCAGAACGGTTTCCAACTGCACACCAGACACTGCCCCTTTGGGAAGGCCTAATTTGCCATCCCGAATCCCGAATTCGGGACCGAAAAAGATGTTATAGTCATCCTTTTTCCGCCGCATGGACAGCTCCTGGCGCGGCGGTTTATCCTTAAACAGGAGCTCAGTCGAAATCTCCCCGATGATTTGCTCCATTTCCACGACACTCGTTCCCGTTGCATAGGAAGCGCCGACCAGGGCTCCCATGCTGGTGCCGACAATAAAGTCAACCGGCACGCGGTACTCTTCGAGAACTTTGATCACACCGACATGCGCCGCTCCCCGCGCGCCCCCGCCGGAAAGCACGAGACCGATTTTCGGCCGATTGGCGATGACCGCCGCCTTGGACGGTTCGACGGCCCAGGCAAGCAGTGATGCGGCAAGAAAAAAACCGGCCAGCAGCCACCCGGACACGACTTTTATGGCGTAACACTGTGATCTCGTTTTCATTGATAGACCCCTATCCCGGACAGCCCGGAACCAAAATACAAAAATCCGGCATCCGAATTTACTTGCCACAAAGGCTCGACTTCCGGTTCATCGTTAGCGAAGGGATTTGACAATGGATATCTTTATTCATGCTTACCTTTGCGGGGAGTAAGACGATTCGCGGGCCCCCGAAGCAGGACGTAGGGGACGATGGCCAGAACAAATGCCACCACCAGCGCCTCACCCGGGTAGAACCATTTCAGGGCAATATACTGGTAGATGGCATCAAGGACGATGGCGATGATGAACACCTTGCCCACCGACTTCCATCCGTTTCGCATCAGATCCCGCCTATGCTCCGGATTGGTGAACATGGCCCAGAAATAGGGCACCCGCCCCTCCCGGGCGTCTTTTCGACCGTCGCGCACCGCAAAAATGATCGCCATGAGCGGCTGGAGCAGAAATCGAAAATTCATAGGCCCGTGAATCCGGCCCACCAGGTTCTCAAAGACTCTCGTAAACAACTCCTCCATTTTCTCTCTCCTTTTTTCAGCTTTCGATTTACGCCCCTCGGGGAATTATCTCCACCGTATGGGAGGACATCCCGTTTTCTGGTTTACCCTTCTCTCGTTCTTGCTCCTACTCTCGCTCTTGATTATTCTCTTTTTGCCATGGCCAACGCCCCTCGACCTCGACGGTCAGGGTCCATCCCAGAAACGTCCGGACCACCACAAGGCCCCCCAGCAACAAGAGGTTCATCGGCGTCACCTCAATAGCCACGGTACGGATAATATCGGCAGCCACCAGGAGCTCAAGACCAACCAGCAGGGTTTTCCCCAACACGACACGGTACCGCTCGTATCCCTCTTTCATTTGAAGCCGGGTGTGCATAACCCAGCGGGCGGTCCCAAAGATAATGAGGGATATCATGATCGTCACCGCCAGGATCTCGACGCCCATGGCCGCAATCTCCATCCATTCTCGTAGATGCTCCATATTTTTGCCTCCTGATCCCCTCTCGGGTCATTCCGGCTTTGCCGGCTTAAATTCCTGGATCGGTTTCCCGGATTCCGCGTTCAGGTCCTGATGAAGATCGAAAAGGCTCTGCTTGCTTGTCTGGATCGATCCGCGCACCGGCTGATCCAGATCCATAATCAACCACATAACCGAAGCCACCAGAATGGCAAGCAAGGTCGTTAAAACCAGCGCCCTTTGTCTGTGTGACCCGAAATAAAAACCGACCAGCCACAGGGTAATGGCGGATACGATAAAAAGCACCGTATATATGGGAACAGGAACGCGATTCTGGTATGCGGCCAGTCTTTTTGTGTGAAGGTCGATCATCTCATTCAATGTTTGAAGAAAAAGCGCGGTGATGGGACTGGCATTTTCCCTCGCCAGGACGATCGCATGCGCCCAGATCAACCCATGTAGCTTTTTTGCCCGGTTGTCCCTGTCACGGACTTGCGCCAGCTCGTCTGCCTTATTGTCTATTTTTTCGATCTGCAGTGCCGTGTACCGACGTAACAATTCCTGAATCTCTGAACTCCGGGGTTCAGGTAATGTTTTCGCCCGCAGATAGGTCGTCCCGATCGCGTTGGCCTCATCGATCGCCAGTTGTCTTCGAGCTTCAAAACGGCTCTCTGACATCGCATAGGTGAACCCGAGCAATAGCGCCAGCAATGTCAGTACCGCCCCGATGATCAGCGCAATATCCGCCTTTTCAATACTGTCTGACGGTCCTGTAATCCTTCTATTTTTTAACCTGAAACCAATTTCCGACACGATAACCAGCACGCCCGCCAAGACCAGGCAGATCAGGCGCGGGTCCAATCGATAGAAGAAATTTACGGGCATGGAACTCTCCTTTGGGTCATTTCCCCTCCATGAATGCTCGCACCCTGTCCAGTCGGCCTGCCGGCTGTGCAAGTTGATGATCGCTGATTTCCTGCTTCGCCATGGTTATTCCCCGTTTATGCGTATTTTTCGCAAGAGCCCCTTGTATCCCGGTCAGTTTGCCGGAATCGTGATGATGGGCGCTCCCTTTCCCGAATCGACGTCGTTAAGCGACGAGAGAATCAACAGAAACGAAAACCCTATCTTGGACGGATAGTCCAGGTCATCCACCCAAAACCAGTGCCCCCGGTAAGGAATGGCGACGAATGTATTATCGGGGCGTTTCGGCCCGCTCGAAATCCGAAGCAAGGGGCGAAAGTCAACCGCGGCATCCGATTCGAAAACCCGTGTCGCGGGAACGCGCCCTTCCGCTACGTGTGCCGCCGGGACATCGATAGAGGCGGCGGTATCGATCAGCATCTCCAGCATCGAGCGGGTAACCATCGCCACTTCCCCGTCACGGGTCGGGGCCGACCCGAAAACGACCCGAAACTCCCCGGTGTCCGGTTTAAGCCCCAGGATCTCGCGCACGGTGTGCTGATCCTGTCGCAAACTCTCCGTCATCTTTTCGCCGGCAAGGGTCATCACCGCCCACTCCTGATCCTTCACGCGCTCGATCCGCATGCCGACCGCTCCCGAAGCCTGGATGCGGCGCAAGGCTGAAGCGAATCGATAGAAATCCGGATCGGCGCCGCGGGCCCGCCCCCCCGATCCGAAGCGGTTTTGCACCCCGTTTACGGAAGTCACCATTGCCCGCAGAATCACGTCCGCCGTCCACCCTGCCTGCATAAGGGACAACACGACGCCGGGTGGAACGGGGGTCATCAGGCTCCGGGTGAACCGTTGTCCGAGCAGCGGGTTGTAAGTGATGGTCGGCTTGTCGCTGTAGCGACCGTAAGCCCCCAGAGACTGCGAATTCTCGGCGCCCATGCCGACGATGTTCCCCCACCAGTTCGCCGTCAGGTTGACTTGCGTTTCAAGACCATAGGAATTGGTGATGGATGACACATCGAGAAAGAAGGGGGTATCCCCATATCGGAGCTTGACAAGGTTCATCAATAGCTGGCGCTGCCACGATTCGGTCACGGCGTGATCGTAATCCATCCGGTCTCGGCCGATGGTGCCGGAGCCCATGCCGGCGCAACCAGTGACCAGCAGGGAAAGCACGGTAAGCCAAAGCGCGGAAAACCGCGATAACCGGGGCCTGCAAGAAATGTTCGGTCTCTTTACTGCCATACACTTTGCCCTTTTTGGCTATAAGTTATGGTGACGTTTCGACTTTCAAGAATAGCCGGCCGGTGATCCAATGCCCCGAAATCTACAACCCCGTCAGCATTTTAAACAGTTGAACCGCCAGATAATCCACCGAATGTTCCAGCAATACCAACGGCAGCATCGGGATCATCACGGCCATGACAAACGCCATGATGAGCCTTTGGCTCGCGGGGACCCATCGCATTTCCCGCACGACGTTGACACTGTTGTTCAAATCGGCAAGCGATTGCATGTCGGGTGTCCCCAAAAGGGGGTCACCGGACGGATTTTCTCCCCGAATCCACTTGCGGTCAAAGGCATCCACATACCGGTATGCCATGCCCATATAGTTCCTCAACCCGGTTTTCCGGCAGAGCCAGAGCTTGCGAGAAAACAGGAAAAGGGGACCGATAAACAGCGCCGCCGTCACTATCAAAATCACCGGAAGGAAGAGATACAGGGTGCTAAACGCCATCTTTCCGAGGAAAATATCTTCCGCAAAAGAGGCCGAAAAAATCGCTGACACCCCCACCACCAGCGGGGTGAAACACTCCTGAATCTCTTCCAGATACCCTATACCCGCAGCACCATCGGGGTGAGTCGGAATCAGATGGAGATTCATTTTTTCCAGTCGCCACAGAAAATACCACCAGAGACCCAAATGCCAGAGCCAGCGAAGGAGAAGAAAGCGAAAGAGCGGAAGACAAAACCCCAGGTACCAGACATGGGTCCAGGTAAGCGTTCCCCCTGTCTGCGCCACCAGGGACTCCCAATTACCCGTCCGCCCCGGAAACCCGATGTGCTTCTCGATCATGGGTAAGAGATAGGTGACCACAAAAAAAAGGAGCTCCGGCAGCCAGGAGTCTTTCATCCGGCCGACCCGGCGGATGACCGATTCCAGGACAGGCCACCCGGTTTCCGGCACGAGCCCGGATCGTACGCTGTTGCGAACGAATTCCGCCATCCGGGGAAACACCGCCGTTTCGCACGCGAAAAGCAGCGGGATTGCCAAAAGCAGGCGGACATGGACGCCGATCAGGGGGAGTGCAAACACCCTGAGCCCGTACCCCTGTACCAGCCCCAGCGCTACCAGCGCCCCCCAGGACAACAAACCGAGCGCCAGCCCTATCCAAAGGGTATTCGTTTCTTTGCGGACGAGACCCAACCGGCACCCCATCCGGTACAAGGGTCCGCCCAGCAAAGTGAATTCGGGCATTTTTGGGTCTACTTTTTCCGTCATCCGGGAAATCACCTTTGTAACATTGCCTCCGGGATCGAGGGAATCCCGTCCCACAGGGACCCCACGGCGTTAAGCCTGAACCCGGTCCTCTCCTTCTTATCGACGTTCCCCATTACCGGCAGCCCGATCGGAGCGGGCTGCCGGTAACGGATTCTATTTACTGCCGCGCCATCGCGACGCTGACGGCGTGCGCCGGGTCGATGAGGTGATCCTCGCTCTCTGCAGCTTCGGCAATGGCGAGTTGCACGCCCTTGACCCTGCCGTTGAAGTGGTTTTTCCCCGGCGGGTAGTCCGGAGAGATGGCGGCACCGCTGTCCTCGCCCACGTCACACCCGTCGTCCGCGGAAAAGATGATCGGCAGGGTCGCGCCGATGTCTCCATCTCCCACCTTCTTGCCATCTACGAAGAGCGTCGCCTTGCCGCCCTTGCCGAGACCGCCGCCGGCGTAGGCGAACTCCATGCGAACCTGGCGATCACCCGCGGGGATTCGCTCCGCGGACTCCGCGAAGAAGTGCTTATAGCCGCCCCAGTTGTAGCAGTACTTGAGCTTTCCGTCCTTGGCGTAAAGGCTCCAGCCGCCGATGTTAGCTCCCTGCGATATGATGACGCCCTCTGCCCCCTTCTCGGGTACCACGATCTCGGCGGTAATGGAGTGGGACTTGTTCTTGATATTGAGTACGCAGTTCTCCGACAAGCGCCCCATGCCGCCGAACAGCAACTGTGTTTTGCCCTTGATCAGGACCGGACGGCCGGCGGTGTCCGGATTTAGCTTCTCCATCATCCGGTCGTCGAGGGGGAGCACCTTGTAGCGCACCGCCTCGATAAGCCAGAGCCGCTGCAACTCGAAAAGTTTCTGCGGCATCTCCTTGGACAGATCCTTCGACTGGCTCCAGTCTTTGGTCGTGTCATAAAGCTCCCAGATGTCGTCGTCGAGCGCGGGCCTCGGGGCCATGATCCACGGGGTGTAGTGCTTCGTCACGGCACTCCACCCCTTGTGGTAGATACCGCGGTTGCCCATGACCTCGAAATACTGGGTTTCATGCCGCTCGGACGCGCCGGCGTCGTTGAACGAGTAAATCATGCTGACGCCCTCGATCGGGTCCTGTGCGATGCCGTCGACCGAGACCGGCTCGGGCAACCCCGCCGCCTCGAGGATACTCGGCGCTACATCAATGACGTGGTGGAACTGCGAACGAACCTCGCCCTTGGCCTTGATCCCCTTGGGCCAGTGGACGATGGTGCCGTTACGGGTTCCGCCCCAGTGGGAAGCGACCTGCTTGGTCCACTGGAAGGGGGTGTTCATGGCGTGGGCCCAGCCCACGGCATAGTGATTGTAGGATTCCGGTCCGCCCAGCTTGTCTATCTTTGAGTTGAGGTATTCGGGCGTCTCCAGGTGCTGTAAACTGTTGAAGTAGGCCATCTCGTTGAAGCAGCCGTTGATCGAGCCCTCGGCGGAGGCGCCGTTATCGCCGATGATGTAATAAATGAGGGTGTCGTCGAGGATGCCGAGCTTCTCCAGGCCTTCGATTAGGCGCCCCACATGATAATCGGTGTGCTCCATGAAACCCGCATACACCTCCATCTCCCGGCGCAGCACGGGCTTGAACGCCTCCGGCATTTCATCCCAGCCGGGGACCTCCTTGGGACGCGCGGTAAGCTCACAATCCGCCGGAATGACGCCCAGCTTCTTTTGCCGGGCGAAAGTTTGCTCGCGCAGCGCGTCCCAGCCGGCATCGAACTGGCCCTTGTACTTATCGGCCCATTCCTTCGGCACGTGGTGCGGTGCGTGGGTGGCGCCGGGCGCGAAGTAAACGAAGAAGGGTTTGTCGGGGGCGAGCGCCTTTTGCTGGGCAATCCAATTTCGGGCCTTGTCGGTCATGTCCTCCATGAGGTGGTAGCCCTCTTCGGGCGTCTTGTCGACTTCGGTGGGAGTCGTTCCCTCGTACAGCGTCGGGTACCACTGGTTCGCCTCGCCGCCGATGAAACCGTAAAAATACTCGAAACCACCGCCGCCCGTGGGCCATTGGTTGAACGGACCGGCGGGGCTTGTCTCCCAGACCGGCACTTCGTGGCACTTGCCGAACTGGGCCGTGTTATAGCCGTTGAGCTTGAGGGTCTTGGCCAGCGGCGACATGGAATTGGGCAGCACGGAGGAGTAACCCGGCGCGCCGGTGGCGATCTCGGTGATACCGGCCATGCCCGCGGAGTGGTGATTGCGGCCGGTCAGAAGCGCCTGACGCGTCGCGGAGCAAATCGCTGTGGTGTGGAAACGGTTGTACTTCAGGCCGCCGGCGGCCAGCTTCTCCGCCGCGGGCGTCCGGCAGGGACCGCCGAAGGCGCTGGAAGCGCCGAAGCCTGCGTCGTCGAGCAGGACGATCAGCACATTGGGCGCCCCCTTGGGGGGGCGGAGCTGCTCAATGGGCACCAACTTCGTGTCCGGGTCCTTCGCGTCATAGGTGATGAGGCCGGGCCGCGTCGTGTTCGGCATCGGCAAATGAGAACGATGCTTCTTGTCTTGTTCCATGGTAAGTCCTCCTTAAAAAGTTAAGTTAAAGTTTAATGTGGGTGTAAAAAGCAACCAACTTACCTCCGGCCTCAATGCTCCGACATTCCGGTATCCGGCTATGGAGTTTCTGAGGTGAAACCGCTTGCGCAAATAACTTCTTTTTGCCGATGGGTTTCATGGTTCCGTCCTTAAAACAATATGCCGAACAGCTTTTTCAGCAGTTCTTCCAGGGGCATCATGGTCAATGCCAACGGCGCTGTTGGTGCGAGCGTCATGGCCGCGAGCTGAAATACGGCCTCCTTCGTCACCGGCACAAACCGCATGGAACGTACCACCTCGAGACTATTTCCCAGATCGGCGAGAGACTGGATGTCCCCGCTGCCGACAAACGGCTCATCGGCAGGCGCACCACCTCGCAACCATTTCGCATCGAACTCACGCACATACCGCTGGGCAAGCGTGTCATATTCTCGAAGACCCGTCCGCCAGGCCTGAGCAAGTTGAGTCGCAAATACCAGGAGTGGGCCCACCAATCCGCACAGCAGAAGTGCAACAAGGAGAGCGGCCTCCAACTTGAATTCAGGCAATGTGGCCCCGAGATGGAAAATGCGGTTGGCAATCTGTCCCGCGAACAGCGCCCCGTGCGCAACCGCAAGCATGGAGAATGCGTCGACCGTTCTGGCAAGAAACCCTAATCCGCCGGCTCGATCCGGATGCGTGGGAATCAGGCTCAACTCGATACGTGACACCTGCCATAGAAAACGTGCCCAGACAAACAAGCGAAAATACCAGCGGATCAGCAGGAACTGGAAGAGTGGCAGGCTCACGTAACCATACCACAACCCGGCCAGCGTGAGTTTGGCCCCCCCGGCGGAAGGCGCCGCATACCATGTGGCCGTGTCGAGAGCCAAATACTGACGCCAGACGACAAAAACACCAACGGCATACACAAAGATGATCAACAACACCTCGGCAACAACGGAGTTGCGCAACCGGTATGCCGCCGCAACGGCGGTATTGAACCGCGTCATGGCTTTTTCGGGAATCAGCCCACGGTCCAGGAATTGCTTCACGATGAAACGCATGCGCCGATGCACCACCAGCTCGGCGCCGATCAACAAGGGCATGGATAAGAGGAATTTGGCGTGAATTTCCACATCCAACAGGAAGGGGACCGCAACGCCTCCACCCAGCACCCGCCCTTGCAAAGCCGAAAGCACCAGGAGCGGCAGCCAGGAAAACAGCGAGATGACGATAATGCGTTTTCCGGCCATCTCCAGTGCATTTCCGGAAAGACGCGCCCGATACAGTAACTGGAAGAGCGGACCACCCAGGACAAGGGAGAAGTCCGGCGGGTCCTGAAGCAAAGCGTTACTGGATATGGATGGTTGGGATTTCATTTGCGTCTTTTCTCCTCCAATGCAAATCTGTTCGCTAATACCGAGTGCCGGTCATAATCGAAAGGTATCGGTTGTATCCCGGACGATCCCCAGCATGCATCCCATCTGATGCCAAGGCCCGCCGAGCAGTGAGAATTCAGGCCTTTGCGGGTCTTTATTTCCATCATCCGACAATTCCTTCGCTAAATTGCGTTCTGCCCCTTGTCATTTCCAACGGTTATTTTCCGTGGCACTTTTTAAACTTCAATCCGCTTCCACAGAAACAGGGATCGTTTCGGCCCGGTTTCATGAGTTCACTTCGATTTCTCTTCTCTTCTATTTCCATCGCCTTCATGACTTCGTCGGCCGGCCGGCCCCTTCGCAGCAGTTCCGCCATGATCCGCATGGGGTTGTCGGCATGTTTGAAGAACGCCTTGTAGCCTTCGCAGAGATAATTCAGCCCCGGCTCCCTGTCGGGCGTTAGCAGCAGACGGTTCTTGGGACACTCTCCGTTACAGATATGAACAACCTCGCAACGGCGACAGTATCCAGGGAGCGTGTCCCGCTTATCTCCGCCGAATTTTCGCTGTTTTTCCGAGACCGCAAGATCGATCATCGGCGTTGACAGAATGTTTCCCAGAAAGTGGTTCGGCTCGACGTAGTGATCGCAGGAATACAAATCGCCGTTATGTTCCAGCGCCATGCCCTCGCCGCAGGTCGGGCCGAAGATGCAGACGGTTCCCGCCATTCCCAGCCAGCCGGCAAGCGCGCCATCAAAATTGAGGACAAAACTGCGGCCCACATCTTTTTTGACCCACTCATCAAAAATCGCGATCAAAAAGCGCCCCCACTGACCCGGCTCGACCGAGCGATCCGTCACCCGGGTTCCTTCCTGAAAACCGCTCTCGTTATCCCGCTCCACGATGGGAATGAACTGGATGTAGTTCGCCCCGAGCTCATCCCGGAAGAACCGGTACACCGATAGCGGCTGGGTGGCATTTTCCCGGTTGACCGTGCAGAGAATATTGAACTCCACCCGGTGTTTCTGAAGCAGCCGGGCAGCCCGGACGACCCGGTCGAAGGTGCCTTTGCCGCTCTTATCCTTCCGGTAAATATCGTGGAGCGCCTTGGGTCCATCGAGGCTGAGCCCGATGAGAAAATGGTTCTCATGAAAGAACCGGCACCACTCGTCGTTCAGCAGAACACCATTGGTCTGGAAGGTGTTCTCGACCCGGGTGCCGGGTTTTGCATAGCGCTTTTGTAATTCCACGGAGTGTTTGAAAAAATCGAGACCCATGAGGGTCGGCTCCCCGCCCTGCCACGCGACGGTGACCTCGGGAACCGTATGCGCTTCAAAAAGCTGGCGGATATAGGCCTCGTGCACCTCGTCCGACATATGGAAATTGCTATCCGGATAGAGACTCTCCTTCTTCTGGAAGAAGCAGTAATCGCAATGAAGATTACAGCGCGCACCGGTCGGCTTTGCCATGATGTGAAACGCCCGGGGAGGAATTCTTGGCGACACCATCGAGGTCTGCCGCGCGTTATCACCGGGAAAGATATCTTCCTGTTTATCATTCGGGTCCAACCGGTTTTCTTCCATTTTGCTTCCTTTTTCCGTTACGGGCTGTTGATCCGATAACGCCCGCGTTCATTCCCGAATGCGCCGCGAGAAATCGGCCGCGGCATCGGCCGCCTGTGCCCGGGCATTGACATGACTGCGCCTTTGAAGTTCGGCAAAGGGGACGCTGTTGTCCAGCAGGCCCCTTTCATAGAGATATTGCGGAACATAGCCGCTCAGCAGAATCTTCCAGCTGAAGGGAATATGATCCGGATTGACGTGAGTGTTCATCCAGATATTGGTGGTACAGTTGGTGGTCAGACTATTGTAAAACTCGGGCCGGGCCTTTAGCGCATTGATTTTTTCCATATACGCGCGGAAAAGCCGGCGGCCGTTTTCGATTGAACCCTGCGTCCGATAGACATACACATCCTCCGGCGGATCCCGGCGATAGTTGGTGCGAAGCCGAATGACGTCCCGCTCATCGGCCACTACGTAGTAAAGCTCATATTGACGGAAAAACCCCTTGACGGTCGAGTAGCCTTCGCCCTTTTCTTTCCGTGCCTCGATGGAAACGGCCAGTTGCTCGCCATCGGTAAAACCGAAGCTCAGAAAGATGTGCGCTATGGCAGGCCCCGTCCAGTAAACGGCCACCACATCGACCGCGTTCAACTGGCGAAGATCAAAGCGTTTATCGTAATAGGCCGTCGTAAAATCGGTTTCGCTGCGATAGTCGCAATTGCGGATATTGTGCACCGTGATGAAATCGCCGTCCATCTCCGCCCAGGAGAGCCTCGCCAGATCCGGCAGCCAGCTCCGGTCATTGGAAGCCGGGATGGAGAAAAACCAGAAAAGCATCGCGGTAAAAAGGAGGAGATGAATCAGGACAGATCGGGTTTTCGAACGCCCCGTCACCCATATCCCGATGGAAACGAGCCCGATGCCCATGGCCCCCGGCAACCGGAATCCCTCCGGCAGGTTGGAGCAGTGTACGAACAGGATCTCCCAACCGGTGATGGCCAGGAGAACCGGCACCGTCAAGCTCCATCCGAGCAACCGAAAAAGGGTTTTTGCCGGTCGTCGGTCCTCCCTTCCGGATGTTGCGGTTTTCCCCATCATCATATTGTTCCTCGCAGCCAGCTGGTCTACTTTTAAACTCTCCGCCGCCTCTTTCCTCCTCATTTGTTTGAGCCTCCGCCTGCAATCCCGGTCATTTCGGGAACAAGAATGTCAGCGTCCCTCGTGCGCCGAAGCCCTCCGGCCCATTTGCAGGTGATTCGGCCCAGTAGCGGACACCGGCGCTGATCTGGATCGGCAATTTGCCGATCTTCAGCAGCTGACTGATACTGAAATTGACAGGCACCGTCCACTGCTCCCCCCGCCAGTCATAAGTGGACTCGGTATTCACTCCGAAGGTCGTTTTCGTCTTTGTGATATAGGAGACAAAGGGTTGCAAAAACGTCGCGCTGAGGGTGGCCCGGTCGTCATCGCCCGCAAAGGACTCGATGTGATTGGCCAGGAGGCCATAGGTCCATCCCTTGGCTTGTGTCAATGCCACCACGGTCGGCCCCACGCCCCATTTCTCTCCGCCAAGCATTTGATCGGAAGCCGTGGGGTAGAGAAAAACCGGGCCGAAGCCCAGAATCCAGCCCTTCACCGGTGCCTTGGGGGAGAAAAAAAAGCTCTGGAGGATATCGCCCAGTCCGGACTCATCTTCCCCCTTTACCGGAATATCATTCTGGTCCACCAGCGGGATGATCGTTCGCGTGATCAGGTTCCAGTCATTGCCGAGAGAAAACGGCCAGACCGGTTGAATGTTCAGGACGGATTTCGTACCGTCCTCATCCGGACCGAAATCCTGATCGTAGTTGTACTGCAAGGGAATACTGATCAGGTTAGCGACGGGATTGGCCAGTTTCTTTGCCAGCTCCGCATCGCTATCCGCCGCGAAGACTGGACTTGCCGTCACCAGCGTCAGCACCATCAGGAATGCAGCTATCCCGTTTCTTCGCATCGAATCATCCTCTTTTTTAGGTTTTTTTCCATTATCTCATCACTTCACCCTGATTACCCGAACCGCAGCGGTACGCTCATCTGTCGAAATAATTTCTCCTCCTCGAAAGTGGCCCAACTTTCTCCTTACACCATCACCGGAGGCCGGTATCCGGGAAGCCCTCCTGAAGCGGGCACGAGGCGCTTCGCTGCAAGCTGCTCGATCAGGATCCGAAGCATCTGCTCATGCAGCTTGCGCGAACGATTGTCGGCGTTGCGTGGATGCGCGAGATTGATTTGTTCGAGGGGGTCTAGGGTGAGGTCGTATAACTCGTATTCATCCTGGGCCGGTTCAGTCACCGAGACTATTTTTTTCCCGCGGTGGAGCTGTTCGTCGCGTTGGTCGGGCACCGCCCAGAACTGCTGGTTGTCGTAATTGCGTGAGAGTTTGACGAGATGCTGCTCGCCGTCGATGTCTATTTTCGCAACGACACATTCAATGTGGTTGGGCTGGACGACATCCGCGTACACCCCCAACTTGCGAGCCCAACGCTGAATCGGACTCCCCGGTTCCGCGCTCCCCTGGCTGATCTCGTCATCGGTGATGAAGAGTACCGGGTCCGACGATGGGCGCTCCCCGGTACCGCGGATGAGGCCCGAGAGATCACGTCCCACCAGGGGACGTGCTTCGCTGTGGCCGGCGGCCACTCGCTTGAGGGCCTCGTCGTGATCGATGCCGGCGAGTCCAAGCAACGTCGGCAGAAGATCTGCATGGCTCGTGGGAATGCCCCTTTCGAAGCGCCCACCTTGAATCAGAGGGCTGGAGACGACAAACGGGATGTGGACGGTCTCCTCGTAGGCGTTGTGCCACTTCTGGTGCATCCCGCCGTGCGCCCCTCCCATGTCCCCGTGATCGGTCGTGAAGATCACGATGGTGTTTTCATGGGCGCCGCTTGCCTTTAGGGTATCGAGCACGCGTCCGATCTGCTCGTCGACCGTGCGTTGCAGCTGGTAGTAGAAGCGCCGCGCCGCCTCGATCCACGGCTGCGGCGCGAGCATCTTCCCCCACGCGTCTACGAAGCTTTTCTGGCATGCGGGCTTCGTGGAAAGGTCCTCGTCTTGCGTTGGCGGTTCGGGAATACGCGGAACCGAATCGAAGTCGTAGCTTAGGCCCTGTGTCCACGCGGCAACGCCGAACGCGCAAATGTCGTGCGGGTTGAGGAACGAGCACACCGTGAGCCACGGCTGCTTGTTTTCGTCCTTGTCGAGCCGCTTCAGCAAAGCGATTGTCTCGTCCGCCGTGAAGGGATCTCTTGCCGTCCCCGTATTCTGCGCACCCATCCCATGCGCCTCCGGCCCGACCCACTCCGAAAAGCCGTAGTCGTCGAGCAGGTCCGCATCGAGGTACGCGGCGACATTATCCGCGTTCACGTTGCCATCCTTGTCCAACGTCTGGAGATAGCCCTCGCCATCGGGGCCCTCAAGGTGTGCGTGCGAAACGTGCCATTTGCCCTTGTAGAATGTCCGGTAGCCGCCGGCCCTGAACCAGTCGCCGATAGTCGGGACCGTATCGTGCGCGAGCCAGGTCATCTCGTCGCCATCGGCACTCTTTGCCAGGCCGTCGGTCTGCGTGACCCCGTGCAGCGACGGGTATTGTCCCGTCAGGAACGAAGCACGGCTGGGCGTACAGGCTGTTGACATCGTGTAGTGCCGTTCGAACGAGATGCCCGATTCCCGGAGACACTCTTCAGCAATTAGCTTCTCGCGACGAAACTGACGTACCTCTTCGGACTCGTACACCGGCGGGTGACGCTGTTGATCGGTTATGATAATGAGGATATTCGGTTTTTTTGCTTCCATCATTTTCCTCCTTTTTACTTTTATTTTACTTTTGTTCCATCACGATTTGACAGCTGTCACGCGAAGATTAACCGCGCACCAGACCAAAAGGACCACATGAAGAAGCATTGCCAGCCAGAGAGCAATTCCGGCCAAGTGCAGCAACATGAATTCGGCTAAGGCAAGTACGATGCATGCGCCTGCGTTATAAAAGGTTATTCCCCAGAGCAGCGCCTTTTGTGCACGGCTGCCGTTGTCGTCACGCGCCAGCCAGAAGGCAATTCCGAGGGCAAACAGACCAACGCCTCCGAGACGCCCCATGATGAGCGCCTCCAGCGCGGGCGCGACCACACCTAACGCTAAACGCAGCACCTGGGAAGGGAGGAACATTAGTGCAAAACCCGCGCCGAGCTCAATAACCGCAGTCACGATGAACAGTTTTCTTACCGCCACGTGAGGAGTCCTTTCTCTTTATTTCGCACGGTCATAGTCCCCCTTCCTTCATTTCCCCCGCTGTTTCAATTAGAATTTCCAGATCAGATTGACATTCATGGCGTGTATGGCGGTATTCTCGTAAGTCCCCGATACCCGGCCTGCCAGGGGTCCCCTGAAAACATCCATATCCAGATCCCCCACCCATAACAGCTCATAGGCGCAACCGAGGGAGAGCTTCGGGGATACCCGATATTGAGTCCCCACCCCAAACCGCCATGTGTCGCCCGCAGGCAGGTCGGGCGTCATATCTTCCTCTTCCACCATGGTGCTGTCAAAAGCCACCCCAGTGGACATTAGCCATGGTTTGGTGATGCGGAGCTGGCAGCCGAGCGCTCCGTGCCAGGTGTCTTTGTACTTCCGGTCCACCGTCAGGCTGGTGGGGTTATCCGAAGCCACGCTGACGCCCACCATTCCGAACTTGGACCACTCCTGCCATCCCACATTTCCCATGACGGCAAAATAGCCGGAGATCTCATGATAGGCGCTGAACATGACGGCCTGGGGCATCTTCATGTCCAGACCCAGTTCGGCATTCAGAAGCCCCCTGTTGCCGAGAATGGACCGCATTCCAGGACCAAGCCCTGAAAATTCCGGCTGATCGCTAAACGCCAGATCCGCTTCCGACAGATACGTGAGGCCAAACCGGGTGCCGTTCCATGGTTCCAGCAGGATTCCGAGGTTCAGCTGACAGGTCCAATCATCGGTGTCCAATTCCAGTTTTCCGTCCGGCATTCCCGGAACGTTGTTGTTGACGGCGATTTCTTCCTTAAATATGCCGTAAAGCGCCGAGACGCCGAGGCCCACCGAGACCCAATCCCTTACCCGGTAAGCTATCGCCGGTTGGAGGGACATGGCCTGCAGGGTAACTTCCTCGACATAATATCTCCCCACCCACTGATTCCCGTATTCCAGCGCCGCCCCGAAATAACCGTTCACGGACACCCCCAGCTTCAAATCGGGATTCAGGCTGTGAACATAGTAGGTTCCGCCGGCCGGAACCAGGCCGCTGGCGTTTCCATCGATTCCGCTCGCCGTGGTGTTGGCGTTCGGATTAAAAGCCGTGTTCATATACAGGGGCTGAATACCGAGCATCAGCTCCGAGCGTTCGAGCCGGGTCATACCGGCCGGGTTTGTGAAAACGGTCGCCGCATCCTGCGCCCGGGCCGCCCAGCCCGCGCCGGCCAACCCCACCTCCGGGGTCCCCACCTCGTAAAGGTACAGCCCCCCCGCCCATGAAAGAGAGGGCACAAAGAGGGCCAGCAGCAACACCGCCCATCTTAATTTGATCCAGATATGCGCTGTCATTTATCCATCCATCCTTTCTTTATTTTGATTCCAGTGCCTTAAAGATTCATTTCTGTCGAAAAAGAAGACTGACTATAACGGATTTTGGGGAGATCAATGCCCTAGTCCCGACAGGGGCGACAGAGAATAGCCCGGCAATTCATTGTCGGGGATAAGTCCCGAACATAAAAACAAAGTCCCGTAGGGACGGCGGAATACCGTTCCTCCTTGTGGCCATCATCCCCAAATATATTGCTCATCATATGCAGCCTTTATTCCGTCGGTTTCTGTCGTCCCTACGGGACTGTATGAAATCGGATTACCCCTCTCCCGGCAATGAATTGCCGGGCTATTCTCTGTCGTCCCTACCGAGACTGGGATATCAGCCTCCCCAAAAACCGCTATATGCAGAATTCTTCCAATCATGGTTCAGACATTTTGGGGTTCAGATGAGCGCCCAAAAGCGATTCGATGGGGGACTCCCGTTCAATCGAATATCCCCGACCGATGACCGGCGCAGGGCCGCTTTAACGACCTCTCCGTCCGCCTCCGCCTGACCCTCTGCTACCGGAGGATGCGCCCCCTCTCCCGCCGCTACCGGAGGAGGCGCCTGATGATCGCTCCATACTGGCGCTCCGGCTCAACTCGTTGCCACGCTGCCGGGCCTGCGCCTGAGATTCCAGACTCTGGGTCGATTCCCGCGATACCGAACTCGCGGAAGCGGCTGAGGCTTGCCGGGTCTGCGCGGTTGTCGCGGCTGAAGGCTGGAGCGTCTGCGCACTTGTGGCAGCGGATGGCTGACGGGTCTGCGCAGGTGTGGCTGCGGATGGCTGGCGCGTCTGGGCGGTAGTGGCGGTCTGCCCAGGAGATGTCGAAGGCTTGGTCCGGCTGGCAGCGGACGTCGATGTCGCGGAAGCGCCCGCGGGCTGAGGTTTATTCACCTGCTCCCAGCCGCTTCCGCTATTGCTGCTCCAATTGCCGGAGCTGTCCTTCTTATATACGGTGCCGTCTTTGCCGGCATACACGTTTTCTTTCCCTTTGACGACCGCGCCCTGGCTGTTTTGAGTGTTCCAGCCAACGGCTCCCGTTCCCTTGTTGGTCTGAACGCCTGCGACGGTGCCGTAATCGTTGCTCCGGTAGCCACCCCGTACGGCGGTTCCGGTAGACGGATTGTAAGCCGCGGCCCTTCCAGCCGACCCGTAGCGGGTATTGACATTGACTGCCCCCGCTCTGGCTCCCGTGTAAGGATTGTAGGCCTGACGCACCGATGCACTGCCGGCGGGCCCGTAAGCATAAGCGCCGCGTGAGTAAATACCCGTGGCGGGATTGTATCTCGCCGCGGCGCCCGCGCCACCGTAGGGACCATACACCGCGGCGCCTCTGTAATACCCGCCGTAGGCATAGCTGTACCGGGCCCCGCACCCGTAGGAGTATGGCACCGGATATGGCGGATAATAGCCGTAGTAGTGGTCGTGGTGGTCCGCGATCATGGCGCCCATGATCATTCCGGCGCCGAACATGAGCACCCCGGTTGCCGCCACGTATTCGCCGCTGTAACCGGCCGTCTGGGAGTAGACAACCGTCGTCGGGCTGGTGCTCTGAACGGTCACATACGTCACGTTGTGGGTCGGATGGGAAGCGGGAATGGTGTAAATTGCCTGGGGAACGCTCTGGCAATAGGTCCACGGGCCCGTGGCGGCGGCGCCGCAGAACCAGACGCCCTGGTCGCAGCAATAATAACCGCCGTCGACGAAGAAAACCGGCTTGGGCGAGTTCGTGGCATATTGAACCGTGGTGGACGATATGGTCTGAAATTTGGGCTCCCCGCTGTAGCTCACCTCGACTACCGCGGGCTTTGACACATCCACGGCCGTGTTGACGGGAACGGAAGCGAGCAGCACCGCATCCATCGCCGCGGTCGTCCCCGGAACGGAGGCCTTGACGAAGGCAGCCGGATCACTGTCCGGAATACGGGCAAAATCCGGCGGCAAATCCTTGCTGGCAACCGTCCAGGGGCCATTGAGGCCGGGAGATCGGAACCATCGGCCCGCAACGAGGATGTAATAGTGTTTATCTCCGGAGAAGAGGAATACGGGCGTTTCCGTGTTCGCGACCCGCATCAGTTTCGTGCCGGCAATGGGGCTGAAGCTCGGATCGCCTTTGGTGAGCACCAGTTCGGCGGGTTCGGTGCTCACAAATACCAGGGGTGGCTTCTGGTCCCGCTTTCCGGGCACCTGCCGGCGCACATCGGCCCAGTTCTCATCCGGCGGAAGAGAAGATAACCCGGCCGGCAGAACCCCGGCGGGAGCCCATGAGCCTTTGATCGCATCCGGGGTGGAAAGCCAGTTATCCGCGTTCAGAAGATAATACCGCTGCCCCGTCGCATCGTAGAAAACATCCCAGTTCGTGTTGGCGGCAAACATCAGATCCGTCTTGTCTTTTTCGACGGGTTTCAGCTCGGGTTCCCCCAGAAACATTACGAGGATGGCGGGCTTGCCACTGTAGAAAATTTTCGGGGGATCCAGATTCAATTCAACCGCCGGCTGCTGGGGCTGCTGAGCGGGATCGAGATAGGCGAGCACCCGATCGAGCGAAACCGTCACGGCCTGGCCGAGCGGACGCAACTCATCCACAGCGCTTCGAAGAGAAGCGGCTTCCGCTTCCGAGGTGTTCGGAAACCGCAACTCGCGCTTCGTCGGCATCACCGCAACGACGCGGCTTGAATGGTCCGTCACGGTGTCGGCGTCTATTTCCATGACCCCAAGCTTCTCTTTTTTGGAGGCGCCGGTTTTAACAGCGATGGCGGAACGAAAGTGAAGATCCTTGTAGTCTTTCCAGTAGTCCACCTGAGGCTGATAAACCGTCAGCTGCTTATTATTCTTCTGAAATACGCGCGGCCAGCCCGGATCCGCGGCGGGTGCGGCGTTCGATGCGGCAAAACCCGGTGCCGACGCGATCAGCATCAGCACCAGAAAAATGAGTTTCTTATAGGTTTTCATCTTGTCTCCTTTTTAACCCTGCAAAGATGCGCCCCGTTGCAAGGCGTCGTTCCGTTTGTCGGCACCCGGGTGGAAGTTCTCGTCCCATGATCGCCATGCACGGACCCTGTAGGGGCATGGCGCGCCGTGCCCCCACGGCCGGATAGTGATCAAACCCGGCAGCTATTTTGCACTCCGGGTTCCGTCCATGAACAATTTTATTCGCTCCCCCCAGAATTTGAAAGCTTCCTCGGCCGATCCCCACTTGCTGAACCTTTCCGTGAAAGCGGCGCTTCTATCGTCTTGAGCGACAGCAATGACATCGTTTGTCAAGGAATCAAGCACCATGGCTTCCGCGCTGGTGGCACCGGATCCGGTCCACGACCCCGCAGCCCCTTTCTTGAGGAGACTTATCCCCAGTCCGACCGGTACGACCGAGGAGATGGCACTCACACCCGGTTTACTTGCCTTCATGTCCGTGACGGCGATGCGAAGCCGCAAAACATCGGGGCCGGGTTCCGACACAACCGGGTATTTATCCTTGATGGCGTTGATGATCTGCAGATTGAACGTGTCCGCCAGCTCCTTCAATTCCTGGGGATCCATTCCTTTAAAGTCCGAATCCTTGGCGAAGAAGAAAATAACGCTTTCAAGCATCACCTTGTTGTATTTGCCGAAATCGACCCCCGGCTTCACCCACCGCATCTTTACCCCGTCCTTGGGTCCGGGCCCCAGATTTTTGGCGTATTCGCCGAGGAATCCATCCGTCGGCGCATCCGCCGCGAGTACCGATGAAGCGCTGAAAGCGACAAACACCACCAGTGCCAACCCGAAAACAACCGCCCCCACTGCTTTACTTGCTTTTTTCATCTCTAATCTCCTTTTAGTTGTTGTTGGATTCTTTCACGTTTACTTCACCAGCGGAATATTGGCCGCCAGTCCATACTGCAAAATCGCCTGAATCTTGTTTTCAATCTGATAGTACCGGGCTACTTTGATTGCGGGTAATGCCTTTTGGAATCTCGGAAGATAAAAAGTCCGCAATGCAAGGCGCTCTTTTTCCAGCGTAATGGACTTGTCGAGAAGCTTTTTGGCGGCTTTACCGGTCATGCTTTGATAATTTTCGGCATATTCTCCAATGAGTTTTCCGGTCTTTTCATTCGCTTTTGCCAGATCGGACTGATATTCTCGATAAATCGGCCAAAACGCTTTGGCTTCGTTATCCGTCAGATCCATATTTGCGGCCACAACGAGCTTTTTGTCCGCCTGAATTTTTTCCCGCAGAATTTCCATGTTGGTTAAATCGGAATTCTTTTGGCCGGCCGCCGTCTCTTCCGCGCGAGCCGGAACGTAAACCAGCGTTATGATCACCATCCATACCGTCATTATGGCCAGTCTCAGATAAGCTTTCATCCTTTTCCCCTTTCATGTTTGTTGAACACATTGATACGTTATTGTTTCCGGCAACCGGCGACCCGTTTAAGCCAGCCGGTCAATGATCAAAACGACGCTTCCACATCCGGCGATACATATCGCTTCCCCTGACAGACTTCCGCTATCGCCGGAACCAAATCGATAGCGATCCGCCGTTTCAGAACAAACCCTTCCGCACCCGCCGCCGTCACCTCGTCCACCACCTCCCGCTCATCGTGCACGCTCAGGATGATGAGCTTGATATCCGGGTAGTCCCGCTTTAACAGCCGGACGATGTTTTCCGCCCCCGATGTAGGAAAAGAGAGATCCGCAATCACGAGGTCCGGGCTTGCCCGTTTCACTGCCTGCACCAGCGAGCCCTCATCCGCCACCATCAGGACCGATTCGGCCTCTATTTCCAGCATCCGGCGAACGCCTTCCAGCAAGTTCGGATGCTGGTCAGCCAGGATCACAAGGCCGCATCGCATGAAACCCCCTTTGAGTCCCTTTAAGATTTATTTCTGCCGAGCCGCGAACAACCCGCCTTCCCTCTGCCTTGATCATCGTTTCGGCCAATTCCCCACGGCAGGGAGGCCGGCCCAGGGTGTTTTTGGAAGAGCGGCAGTCTGTTTGAGCGATAGCGAGTTCCTGCCGGTCTGGAAAAAATATCCTGGCGTGGCCGGTACAATGATCAAGGCCCCGACATGGAACCCCGGATCTATCCGGTCGTCAGTGAAAGGGCCAACGGCTGAGCCGAAAGTGAAAATAGTTTATAATCGTGTAAAACAGCGGCAGAATTATTCTGGTAATATAGAGTGGCGGATGGCAGACCGGTAACTAGGAAAATTACCAGAATTTGAAAAAAAAATTGCCAGTAGCGGTTTATCTGGACGTCAGACCGCACTTGACGGCGTGCTGGATCAATTCGGCGCTGGTCTTGATGTTGAGCTGTTCCATCATCCGGTACTTGTGGAATTCAACGGTTTTTGCCGAAATAGTCAATATCGATGCGATTTCCTTGGCGGACTTTCCTTCGGCCAGGAGCTGCAGCACCTCTCGTTGGCGGGAACTTAACGTGACCTTCAATTCCGCCGGATTGGCTCCCCCCTGCCGATAGGAAGCCAGAAGCTCTCCGGCGATGATGGGCGTCACATAGGTGCGCCCCCGCATGGCATCCTTTAGCGCCGTAATCAGCTCTTCCGGTGCCGAGTGCTTTAATACGAAACCTGAAGCACCCACTTCAAAAGCAGTGGCCGCGTAGTCGACATCGGCATGCATGGTCAGAAACACCACCTTGATGCGCTCATCCAGCTTTTTGATCTGCCGCGTGGCATCAATGCCGTTGAGCCCCGGCATCGAGATATCCATCACCACCAGATCGGGGCGCAGGCGTTTGGCCGCATCGATCAAGGATCGGCCATCTTCAACCGCCCCGACGATTTCAAACTCGGGAGACAGAAAGCTGCGTAGCCCCTCAAGGACAATCTTGTGATCATCGGCCAACAGAACACGGTCTTTTTTCATGGCTGCCTTTCATTCCCTCTTTAATCCCGTTGCATCACCAATTCGTTCAATGGCACCGTCACCTCAATGGTCGTCCCCATTCCGGGTTCCGAATGGAGGTGAAGCTCACCGTGAATGATGCTTACCCGCTCATGCATACTGGAAAGCCCCAGACCCGGTTTCCGTCTCACTTCCGCCTCATCGAACCCGATGCCGTCGTCCCGGATGGAAAGAAAGAGGCCCTCACCGTTTCCTTCAAGGGACACCGAGGTATGGCCGGCGCAGGCATGTTTGGCGATATTGGTAAGCCCCTCCTGAATGATCCGGTAGAGGGAAAGGGCCGCATCCTTGGGAAGAGCGGCGGGAATGCGCTGCGCCGTAAAATCGACCTGAATCCCCTCCCGTTGCGAGAATCGGGCGCATTCCGATTTGATCGCTTTCTCCAGGCCCAAAACGTCTAGAATGGATGGGTGAATCTGCCGGGAGAGGCTGTGGACATCGGATGAAATCCGGATCGCCAGGTTTTTCAGCTCGTCAAACTCAAGCAACCCGGGCTGGCAACCGTTGCGTGCGTCCTGTTCCATTCTTCCCGCATGGATCGCCAAAACGGCCAGGCGCTGCGTGAGATCATCGTGCAACTCGCGAGACAGCCGCCGGTTCTCCTCCTCCTGTCTCCAGATGAGCCGGTGGGTAAGCTTTCGCAAATCGTTCTCCCGTTCTTTAACCCTCTCCTCCGCCTTTTTTCGTTCCGTGATGTCACTGTTGCAGGCCCGTATTCCAAAGAACTCACCCTCAAGGCCGGTGACGGGCCGGCAGGAATGCTCGATCCAGCGAATCTGGCCATCGGTTTTGCGGATCCGAAACCGGATCTCCTTCGTGGTTGATGCCGCAAGTGCATCGTGGTGATGTTCGTCCCACACGTCAAGATCTTCCGGTACGATGATGTCGCGAAAAAGTGACGGGTTCCCGACAAAGTCGGCGGGGGGACGCCCGGTGATCCATTCGCAGGCCGGCGATACATACTTCAGCGCCCCATCCGGTCCGGACCAGTACTCCCAGTTATACGTATAATCGGCAACGGTGCGATACCGCAGCTCCGTTTTAACCAACTCTTGTTGCATCTGCCGGGATTTCAGCAGGCTTCCCACCAGGGCAATGATGAGGACCGTTTCCAGGAGAATCAGCACCCCCGTGCCGATAATCCGTTCCCGGTATTCTACCCATACGGAATTTTCCCGATATCGAACAATACTGCCGGCCGGAAGCCTCGCTTCGCTGATCCCCCAACGCTTGAGTTCCCGCCAGTCGAACAGGGTAACCGTGGTATCATTTTCAGAAAAAGGGATGTCACCCGGCGATTCCCCGGCCAGTATTCGAATTGCCAGTTCCGCCGCCTTCCGGCCCTGGGCCTCCATACTGATCAGCCGGCCCCCAACGCTTCCGTACCCCAGAACGAGCTCAAATGGACTGAATACTGGTACATTTGCCGCTGCCGAAATCATCGAAAGCGCCTCCCGGGGTACAAAACGCTGTTGCTGCCCATCCAAAAAAAGCGAGGAATACAAAATGACGCAATCGGGGGGAAGGTGGCCGACCCGTTCGGTAATCTCCGGCATGGCAAGTCCCGAAAGATCCATCACGCAGGTCTCGGGTTCGCACTGTTTCAGTGACTCACGAATTTCCTTCAAACTAAATTTATCTATATCGGAAATACCGCCCACAAGCGCCAACCGGTGCATTTCCGGCTTTAAGAGGTGAATCGTTTGAAGGATGCCGCTCATGTCCCATTTTAAAAGGACACCCGTGGTTCTGGACCTTTGATCCGCCCGCTCCACATCCTTTACAGATCTCTCGTATATGGTGCAGGCGACAACGGGTACACGGGGGAAGACCTGGCCGCACTCGTTCAGGACAAAAAACAGGGCATTGGGATACGTTGTTATAATGAGATCCGGTTTTACATCCGAATACTTTTCGCCCAGGAACCGGGCGAGGGTTTCCGCGTATCCGGACGTTTGGAAATGGTTGCTGTCCATATATTCGGCGTATAGTTCGATATCAAAGGTCTGATCGGAGGAAATGACGGAGCGAATCCCCTTGTCCGTCAGTTCGTGGGCCGGATTTCTCTGGTCCATGCCGTAAAGCAGCAATACGCGTTTCTGGGGCCTTTGCGGCGCCCGGAGCAATCCCTCGCTCCCCTCCGCCCCCTGCTTTGCCGATGCTCCCAGAACCGACAACAAGAGCACCATCAGAATCACAAATGGGATGAAAGTTCGAAAATACAATTTACATTTTTCTTTCACATCGTCCCTGTTTTTATTGTATTTCGAGATGCGTAAGACTCAATGCGTTCCGGATGGTATTGTTGTAAGTTATCAAACTCTGGAGATTACGCAAGCTAAAGTTATAAAAATAGCAGAATTTGATATTAATTCTAGCAAGATATACTTATCTATGTCCTTTTTTATCTGTGCCGTCACGAAAAATTTTCTGCAAAAAAACGCGGGGTTTCTTTTCTAAGTCACCAAATTGGAAAAAAATCGCCGAATCCTCCGGTCGAACGGGAAACCCACCTGTTTTTTTATTTCCCGGTCCTCTAATTTAGGATATAGAGCTAATCTAAAACAAAGGTGACCCTTATTTTAAGTTCGAGGCAACCAGCATGAGACGAGAGATCCAAGGGCATTACATTACGGTTTCAACTGTGAGCGAAAAGGTGCGGGCCTTTGTACCCGCGCCACTGCCGCCCCGGCCGCCCATCGACTGGACCCCGCAACTGTGCGGCAAGTTCGATCAGGCACTGCTGGCGTTGGGAAGGCTGGACAGCGTGTCAATGCTTTTGCCCGATACGGCCTTATTTCTCTACATGTATGTCCGCAAGGAAGCGGTGCTCTCCTCCATGATCGAGGGCACCCAGTCCTCGCTCTCGGACCTGCTGCTGTACGAACTGGACCAGGAGCCGGGCGTTCCGCTGGACGATGTCCGGGAGGTCAGCAACTACGTTGCCGCCCTCGACCATGGTCTGCGGCGG
Organism: Pseudomonadota bacterium; assembly: GCA_043797445.1. Taxonomy (GTDB): domain Bacteria; phylum Desulfobacterota; class Desulfobacteria; order Desulfobacterales; family JAFDDL01; genus JAZDPP01. The sequence goes on along the minus strand of JAZDPP010000145.1, from coordinate 78,622 downwards.
TTGGCTGAAGGGTTCCCGCTATCGCTGCGGCTGCTCAAGGAAATCCACGGTGTGCTGCTGCACAAGGGGCGCGGCAGCCATCAAACCCCCGGCGAGTTCCGGCGCAGCCAGAATTGGATCGGCGGCACCCGGCCCGGCAATGCGGCCTACGTTCCGCCCCCGGCCCAAGAGGTGCCGGCATGCATGGGCCAGCTTGAATTGTTTCTGCATGACCAGCCCGAACCGACGCCGGTATTGCTCAAAGCAGCGCTTGCACACGCACAATTCGAAACGATCCATCCATTTCTGGACGGCAACGGCCGTCTCGGCCGTTTACTGATCATGCTGCTGCTCTGCGAGCAGAAGATATTGCGCACGCCGATGCTGTACCTGAGTGTCTACTTTAAAATGCATCGTCCATATTACTACGAGCTGCTCAACACTGTTCGCACGACCGGTGACTGGGAGGCTTGGCTTGATTTCTTCGCCGAAGCGGTCATCGTCACCGCTTCCCAGGCAGTGGAAACGGCACGGCAGCTTCTCGACCTGGCCAACCAGGATCGCGACCGGATCAGCGGACTTCGCCGGGCAGCGACATCCACCATGAAAGTCTACCGAGCGCTGATGGAGCATCCTATCGCCACCTCGGGCTGGCTTGTGAAAAAAACCGGCATCACACCGGCAACCGTCAATAAGTCCCTGGGGCATTTAGAACAACTCGGTATCGTGAGAGAACTCACCGCACGAAAACGAAACCGTCTCTTCAGCTACACCGGGTATGTAAACATCCTGAATCGAGGTACGGAGCCGCACCGGTAACTCATAATGCTTCCGTTTTTGACGTGGGCCACACGACAGATAGAAATAAACGCTCCTATCGGCTCAGAAAAGGGGCCTTTAAAACCGATTTGTTGTCCTTTTTTAAGACGATCGGGTTTAATCAGAGCAAATTCATCAATCTGGGAAAGAGTCTGCTCGACGATCGACCGGCTTTCTCCCCCTCTCCCGTGTGACAAAGTTGCTTTTGCACGCCGTTTGTCATCAGCCATGGCCCGCTCTGTTTTGCACGATCGTTATCGGTACGCCCTCCGCCGCTTGATTACGTACCGAAGAACCCGGTCACTCATTCCGAGCGGACAGATCAAAGACCTGCATGAGGGCGCTATTGACCTCCGCCATTCGATTCAGGGGCATAACGCCAGCGGGTACCGGCCGGCCGGTTTTTGAATCAATGAATCTGGCAGGATCCAAAGATCGAATCTGAAAACAGAGAAACACCGTATCCAGAGGCAATCCTGATTCCGAGGCGCTTACGCGCACATTAATGGGATAATCCCGGGTGATGCGGGATGCATTTGTCCCCACAACAACCGTAATAACCAGCGGCTGGGAATTAATGGCATCGGCGGAAACCACCAGCACGGGACGACGCCCTGATTGCTCACGTCCTTTTACTGGGTTCAGATCTACGAAGTAGATTTCTCCCTTTTTAATCATCGGGCAGTCCATCCTGTTCGGCGCCTGTAAAATCGCTTTCAATGGCAGCACATTCGGCGGTGATCTGCGGATCTGCCGCCATGAGCGCCATCGCTTCCTGAAAGGAACGCTGTCTCTGACGGGTAACAAATTCCCTGAGGGCAACCGTGACCAGACGGTTAAAGTTCTGTCGTAATTCCGGCGGAGCAGCGGCCTGAACGTTTTCTATCAAGTTACGAGGAAGCGCAATACTCCGACGTATCGTATCGGATGTTGATTGTGATTTCATAGCACACCTCCATTCACACTTTTTTTAACCCTATCGAAGGTGACTTGTCAAGATGTCAGAAGAAATCCTTTCGGAAAGCCGGCTGCTGAAGGATCTGAAAAATTACCGAAGCACCATCAAGGTCACCTGTCGCACCTGTGACAAGGCCGATCATTGCTACGGTTGCAGGGGGGCCGCCTATCAACTGACCAGCGATTACCTCGCCTCGGATCCGCTGTGCTGGCATAATGTCGATTGCGGGCATATTCAAACGGAATCCGGTGCGTCCTTTGCCGGGAACAGTCTGCGGCTGCCTATTCTCTGGTTGCGCAAATCGGAATCTATATTCATTGAAAATTTGCTTTCCTGGCGCCATAGCGGCTGGTACCAATATTTAACCAGCGCCTCAAAAAACATTGAAAATTGATGATGGCATCACTAAAATTCAGTATATTTTTCGTACCGGTAACTTGAGAAGGGATATATCGAGGATACCGGTTTGGCTTGTGCCGCTCAGGCGATATCGACTTCAAACGCCATTGGAAGTCATCCCCTGTGGGGCGCCCTTTTCGAAACGGCGGTCGTCGCCGAAATTCGAAAGCAGTGTTCTTTTTTATCCCCAAAACCCAAAATGTATCATTGGCGGACTCATGGCGGTGTCGAGATCGATATCGTACTGGAGTATGATGGCATTTACTATCCGATGGAAGTAAAAGCAAAAAGCAACCCGAGTCGTCGCGACACTTCGGGAATATCGGCTTTTCGAAAGCGGCATCCGGAACTCCCGATTGCAGCCGGGTTGATTCTCTCGCCAACGGAAAGGCCGATTCAACTATCGGAGAACGATTACGCAGTCCCGTGGGATCTGAAATCCGTGCCATAAGTTCAGTAACCATAGGAATGCGGGCTCTGGCAAGACATTCACCGGGGATAAGGAAAGTCGGCCTTGATCATCGTTTCGGCCAATTTCCCACGGCAGGCAAGCCGCGCCAGGGTATTTTTGGAAGAGCGGCAGGCTGTTTGAGCGATAGCGAGTTCCTGCCGGTCTGGAAAAAATATCCTGGCGTGGCCGGTACGATGATCAAGGCCGGAAAGTCGTAAATGCTGAAATGCCGCTTATCTGAAGGAAATGCAACGGGAAAAGAGTTGCTTTTGTCAAAATACTAATGTACAAGCCTCCAGATTTTATAATAAATTGCCATCATTTCCGAGTGATGGCATGAAGCCGGTTTAAGGGAATGCCGCTTCCGTTGGACGTGGCCTTTTTTAACGACATCAACACCCGGACAACACGCCGCTATTTGTGATGCTAAAAAAGAAACCCCATGGAATTACCGTCGTCCATAATGACTCCCTCTTTTTTATCGCGCATGACGCATCCGGAGCGGCCGAAATCGTCCATCATCTTCAGCTCAAGACGCTTCTCAGCCTGGATGGGGAACCAAGCCCGCTGCCACCCGAAAGCGGCTTCACCAAAAACAGCCTACTGATTGTTCCCGACTACTGGTTCGGCAGTTCGGTTTATCTGCTCCACTCAAAACAACGCGCCGTCATCCAATCCTTTATCGAAAGAAAATTGCAGACGGATCACCCGGATCTTCCCGAAGCAAGCCTTTTCTATGATTACACCTCGCCCGGTGAAGGAAAGCTTTTTGTCAATTTTCTGCAAGATCCAGAATGTTTTAAGCTCTACCACCGGCTTGAAGCGATGGGCGTCAGCCCCGAGAATATTTCAACACCCGCATTTTTATGGGCGAGAAGATTGGAAGCCGGTCTTCCCGATTTCAAGAAATCCGGCTGCTGCCTCGTTCATCTGACCGCCGTGGAAGCTTTTTTATATTTTTTTTCCCAAGGCCGGTTTTTGTTTTCACGAAGCATTGCGTTTCCCAAATCATTGGAAGATTCCTCCGACAAACTCAACGCTCTGGCTTATGAAATCAATCAGTCCACTTTTCTTTTTTCGCAAAAGGCGAAAAGCGAATTGAGTCATATCCGGATGGTCGCACCCGATCCGGACGATATTGTTGCGTTATCCAGCCATTTGGACCGGGAAATATCGGCTTTCGATGTCGATCATGAAACCGAGGAAGAAAAGCGCCAGTTTCAAAGTGACATGGGGGCGGTGCTACCGTTTGGGGCAAAAGAGATAGGGGCGTCCAACCGGTTTGTGCATGTTTCCCACAAGCTAAAGAAAAAGGCGCTTGAATGGAAACCGTTACAGCTCGCCGGTATCACCCTCGGGCTGATTCTGGTACTGCTGTTATGCGTGGAATCCTTTTTTTTATGGAGATGGCCGCCGGGCGGTCAAAATCCGCCGGTTGCCGCTGAAGGCACGTCACCCGCCGACCCCCGGACGATTCTTTCCCAGTACGCGGATGCCCTGGATCTTGCCATTGCGGCAACGAGTCGCCGTTCCTTGAAAGAGGCTTTTGCCAGTGCCATCGAAGCGACTCCCGAAACGGTTTCCATCGTCAGTATGACGATAGAACTGGAACCGGAACCTCATGTTATATTTAAATGCGAAGTCAGGACCGGTGACATTACAACGCTTCGGGAAACGCTGGATGTTTTTATCGAAAAAGTGGACACCGCTTTTTCGGGAAAAGGATTGGTGAGCAAACCAGATATCAAGATCTCCGCGGTGAATGAAAAACAAGCGGATCAAGGATATCTTATCGAATTTAAGGTAAATATTCCATGAAAGACCCTTTGCGGCAAAGATGGATCATCGTGTGGCTCATTTGGGGGATGGTGCTGCTCCTGACCTATTGTAACCAGTGGATGATCGGGGAGATAAGCAAGCAGCGGGCGCTGCTGGACGTCAGAAACATGGACGCAAACTTCGTTCAAAAAAACCGTCATGACATCGACAGGATACTGTCCCAAAGGGCCGCTTACCGCCAGCCGGTGGAATCGATCCAGATCGGATGCCTGTCCTTGAAAAACAAGCTTCGAACCCTGGCTTCCACCCATAACCTGATGGTTCTGGAACTCAATAGCGACACCGATCAACCGGTCTCGGACACGGTCCCCATCAACCTGACGTTTGTGGGCTCCTATGCGGATGCCTTGGGATGGTTGATCGCGCTTGAACACGATCATCCATACGCACCGGCCTTGCAATTGAAGATTCAACGGGCGCAGGAGCTTCAGATGCCCCAGTTCCAAGTCCGGATTCAGTACCAATTTGAGCTCACCGGTTCGTTAACAACCGGATAGGGCGTTGAAACGTTTCGTATGAGCGAGAGAACCGAATGATTCCAACCGGCAACACCAAAAAAATGGTTATGGGAGGGTGGATACTGGCGACGCTTTTCATCGTTGCTTATAACGGTTTCCAATTGGCGCCCCTGTTCTCCCCTCCGATTGTCGGCTATTCCGATGCGGTAAAATCCGTCATCGGTAAACGACATTCGTTTGAAACCCAGGTTCTATCCGCCCGACAATCGGCAAGACAATTCGACCCGGCCGGAATCACCGCGGGCGTGGACCGGTCGCCGGAAAAGAAAGAAGAGCCGATTTCCGCGCCTCCCCCATCCATTGCATCCGAAACCACATCGGGGGCGGCTGCCGGGGGCGCCGAAACGGAATCGCCGCCACCCAAACTTCAGGGAATCTTTCGGGTCTCGGACATCCATGGAAACGTGAAACTCCGCGCCTTGTTGGCGGGAAAGATAATGCGAGAAAAAGACCGGATCGGAGACTTTACGGTGAAACAAATCTCCGACAAGGGCGTTTTACTGACGAAAGATGAGAGAAGTTGGTTTTTAGAATCCCCCAATGTCCCCTTTTCCTTTGCTCGAGAGGAATAGCTATCCATGCTCAGACACTGCGCTATCAAATTGCTGATTACAGCCCATCTGCTTTTCTTCTGCGCCGGCTGTTCGACGTATATGACCCGGCCGCCCGTCCTTGACGAAGTGGATAAGGTCTCCCCCAAATCCATTATCGACACTGAAAAACGGGTCCTGCTTCCCGGGCCGCCCACCCTTCCCGAGCAGGTGGCGCCGGTGATGACGGGAATAAAACCGGAAGCCCGCATCATTTCCATGGCGTTTCAAAATGCGCCTCTGGGGGATGTCCTTCGGGCCATTACGCTTGATTCCAAGCTGAACCTGTCCGTTGAGTCCGAGGTGGATCTGACTCGTCCGGTTACGGTTCAGACGAAAAACATTCTATTTGAAGAGGCGCTGAATATGGTGATCGGCCTCGGGGCGGGCTATGCCTGGACCATAACAGGGGATACGCTCCATATTCAGCAGTTTGAAGAGAGAATATACCACCTCGACTATCTGGATATGCCGGGAGAAACCGAAATCGAAGTGGGAGGGGATATGCTGGCCACCAGCGTGGACGCCGCGGGGATCAGCGGCAAATATCAGATCAAATCGAAGCTGGACAAAACACAGACCGATTTCTGGACCGGGCTTGCCGAAACGATCGAGAGCATGAAATCAGAAAAGGGCATGCTTCGAATTAACCGGAATACCGGGGTTATTTTCATGCGGGACACCCCCAAACGGGTGGCCTCGATCGTCCGGTTCCTGGATTCGCTGGCCGATTCCCTGAACCGTCAGGTGTTTATCGAAGCGAAGATATTTGAAGTGGTTCTGAACAACGACGCTCAATACGGCATCGACTGGACGAAGTTTGATATCCACTTTAAAAAAGATCTTGGTTTTCTGCCGGAAGAGTTCAACCTGAACATCAACAGCGGTGGCACGCTTGTCCTCGATAATATCAACCGTTTCAGCGGAATACTGGACTATCTGGAAACCCAAGGAGACGTTTCGGTGGTATCAAATCCCCATCTCTCGGTAATGAACGGAAAGTCCGCCCTTCTGACGGTGGGATATCAGCTGCCTTTCGGTGATATTACGGGCGTCGACCGGGATACGGAAACGGGGCTCATTACCTTCGGCACCTCCATTAAGCGGGCCATTTTAGGCTTACAGCTGGGCATCACCCCCCACATTTCCGGCGACGGCATTGTAACACTGAACATCGTTCCGACGATTACCAGACTCCAGGGCGAAGCACAGGTCGAGCTTCCCACCACGGCCACCACGACCCAGAGCATAGCAAACCCCATCATCAATCTTCAGGAACTTTCCACCACCGTGCGCGTCCGGGAAGGAAACGCCATCGTGCTGGGGGGACTGATCAGCCAGATGCGGGAAGCGAATCATCAAGGCCTGCCATGGATCAGCAAGTTCCCCTTTTTCAAGTTTCTGTTTCAACATATGGACGAGAAGAAAGAAAACCGGGAACTGGTGATTTTTATCACGCCTCATATACGCAAAACGATATGAGGCCGGACCGGGAAAAAGGAATAGTCAGGGGAGACCATTCGCTTTTTCTTAAAGTTCCCAAAATATTACGTCGATAACACCCCACAAATTCAAAATAATTAAGAAAAGGAGACAAAATGAAACCGAACGGAAGAAGATTTGGCAATGAGGCAGGCTTTACGTTGATTGAAATTGCGATTGTAATGGTCATTATCGGGTTGTTGATCGGCGGCGTTTTAAAGGGTCAGGAAATGATCAATAACGCCAAAGTCAAACGCGTAATGAAGAATGCCGATGAACTCAGAGCCGCCATCACCTCTTTCTACGACAAATACAGCCAGTATCCCGGAGATGAAAACAGCGCTGTGTTTCCTCCCGGGGATACAACCGCCGGCAACAATAACGGCCAGATATCGGCCGCGGAGGCGCCCGCCGTGTTCACCGACCTGGTGCTTGCAAACCTTTTTACCGGCACCTACACTGCCGCAGCGCCATATCCCGCGCATCCTTTCGGAGGCACCATTCATGTCGAGTGGATAGACCCGGGCCCCGGAGTTGCACGGCACTGTATCATGTTCACCAATATGCCGGCCAACGCCGCCCTGGAAATTGACGTCAAGTATGATAACGGCGTCTGGAATACGGGATCGATCGTGAGCAGCGCCGCTTATACCGCGGGAACCACTATCGCCACCTTCTACGCCGACTTCTGAAAGTCATCATAACCGGCTTCGACAGAAGTGTTAAGTGGGCCTTGGTCATGGTTTCGGTCACGCCAGGGTATTTTTTCCAGTCCGGCAAGAACTCGCTATCGCTCAAACAGCTTGCCGGGCTTCCAAAAACACCCTGGCGTGACCTTCTCGGCACTCGGGTTGGCCGAATCGATGATCAAGGCCGTTAAGTGTTTCAGGTCAAGAAGAAGAGGGGCGGCAACTGCAGACAGCTATCTATCCGTCATATTGCCGTCATTAAACCCCGTTAAACAATCTCTGTCGATATCAATTCCCACCTGTTGAGAATAGGTTATAGCGTTGGCGGGAGCACAGGCATTGGCCGGCACACATCCGCCACCGGTAAAAACATCATATAAATCAATGGGTAATACGGTGATTGGCGTATTCGGATTCCAGTTGGTACAGGCGCCGGCATTTTGCGTGAAAGATAGAGCGACACCCGTATTTTGGACCGTAATGCCTACGGAACATACATCCGCGGCCGTGCACGCCATTTTCGAATTCAATTCATAGCCGCCGATAAAAACGACCCCATCATCAAACGTATTTGTGGGCGTGCTCCTTATGTATCGGGGAACACCTGTTATATTGTTCCCGCCGGCCGCGCCCGCAATGACATCAAACACTCCGCCGGCGCCATCGGCGTCCATGGGACCCCCGCTGATCAAAACAGCCGCGACCGCAAAAGAGGTAGCGGAACCGATATCGACCAGCAAAGGTCTGCTCGCTGAAGCCGGATTCCAGGCTTTCAGCGTGCTGCATGTATTTGCGCGATCCGTCCTGAGATTTTCGGGATTATTGCTGATTTCATATTTTACCCGGCGCTGGTAGGCATCATTCGGCGCAATATTGAGGTTGATGAAGGGCAAAAAACCGACACAATCCGGATTGGCGCAGGCATCTTCCCGCCCATCGTTGTTTGTATCCGGCCGGGGAAGCCGGCCATTGATGTCGGCAAAACTGAGAATCGCCTCTTTGGCCTGCTGCAAATACTCCAAATTCTCATTTCTGGCTTTTCTTTCGGTCATCACCCGCAGGATGGAAATGCCCCCGCCGGTCAAAAGCCCGATCACTACCATGACAATGGCAATTTCAATGAGGGAAAATCCCCGGCTATTTTTTAAATCCATTCTCATCATCGGATAAAATCTCCATCGATCCCCTTTTCAAGTGCGGTAATTAAGGCATTGACGTGTCAGAATTTGGCCACCACATCATAGAGCGGCAGCATGATGGAAAGGGCGATCAGGCCGAAAACCCCGCCCAGAAGAACGATCGAAAGGGGCTCGATGGCGCTGATCATGGCCTGGACACTACGCTTTATCTCCCCGTCATAATAATCCCCCAGGCGCTTAAAGGAGGCATCGATGGTTCCGGTGGCCTCCCCGCTTCGAATGGCGCCCAGCAGAAGCGGCGGAAACCCGCCCGCGTTTGCAAACCCCTCGGCGATAAGGGCGCCCCGCTGAATCTCTTCAAAAGCGACCCCCAGCCGCGCCTCCAGATACCGGTTCCCCAGAATATTATCCTTTAAAATCCCGAAAATCTGATTCACGTTCATGCCGGCCCCATACATGGTGGCAAAGTTGTGGCTCAAACGGGCCAGCGGAATCTGATAAAAAACCTTTCCGACAAGCGGCATTTTCAGAATATATCGATGAATGAGAATTCCCCCCCGGCCGGTTTTATAAAACAAATACACCAAAGCAAAACCGAGTGCCATGGCGCCCCCCATCGCACCCCAGTATTGTCTGAGAAAATCGCTGGTGTCCAGCACCATCTGCGTCACACCCGGTAACGCAACCCCCATATCGTGCAAAAGTCCTGCCATCTGCGGCAAAACATAACCGGTCCAGACGCCCACGACAGCAATGATCACGACGATAATAAAGGAGGGGTATATGGCGGCCCGCTTAACCGTCGAGCGGATATCCTCCTTCCATTCAATAAAGTTTGCGAGCTCCTTCATCCTTTCTGGCAACGTCCCTGAGATCTCACCGAGGTGAATGATGGCCAGATCCAGCTTCTCAAACGCGCTGGGAAACCGGCTCATGGCCTCGTACAGTGTGTTGCCGCCCTCTATGGCGAGGCATATTTCTTCGATGATGTTTTGAAACGATCTGGAAGGAAGAATCTTCTGATTTTCCTCCAAAGCGCTCAGCATCGGCAGGCCCAGCGCCAGGGTTTGAGAAAGGCGGTGGTAGAGCTCGATGAGAATTCTGGGTTTTATTTTAGCACCGGAAACCAGGCCGGCAATACGGCGATCCTTCATTACGGAGGCGCTGATAAGGGTCAGCTGGTTCAGGTGAAGCCGCTCTTCGACATCACTGTCATCCATTGCGGCAATAACCCCTCGGGAGAGTTTGCCGGCCGCATCAACGGCCTGATACCGGTACTTAGGCATCCGCCACCACCCGGTAAACTTCTTCCAGGGAGGTGACTTTTCTGGCAACCTTTTTCAGCGCCTGTTTGAACATCAGGGTGGTGCCGGCCTCAACGGCGGCATCTTCAATCGTTCTGGAGAGTGCGCCGGTAAAGATCAGCTCCGAGATGACACGGTCGATCTTGATAACCTCATAAATCCCGGATCGGCCGCTGTATCCGGATCGATGGCAGCTGTCACAGCCGGTTGCCGTCACCACTTCGTCAGGCGCCTCCAGGCCGTTTTTAAGAAAAATCTCCTTTTTCTCCGGAGCCAGGGCGACGGTGGCGGCGCAGTGGGGACAAATCTTTCTGAGCAACCGCTGCGCAATCACCATCGTAAGAGAGGAAGCCAGAATACCGGGGCTGATACCGAAATCAAGGAGCCGATTGATGGCAGAAGCGGCGTCATTGGTGTGCAGAGTCGACAGCACCAAATGACCCGTCATGGAGGCCCGCAATGCCAGATCCGCCGTCTCCTGGTCCCGCATCTCCCCCACCAGCATGATGTCCGGATCCTGGCGCATAGCCGCGCGAAGCGCATTACTGAACGTCAACCCGGCCTTGGCGTTGATAGCGGTCTGCCGAATCGTTGGAATGATATATTCGATGGGATCTTCCACGGTCATCACGTTGACATCGGGGCTGTTGATCGCCATCAGCGCGGAATAGAGCGTCGTGGTCTTCCCGGAGCCGGTCGGCCCGGTGGAGATGATAAGGCCGTAAGGACGCCGGATATTTTTCAAAAATCGCTCCAGATCCTCGGGTTCAAGCCCCAGCACGGAAAGATTCGTCACCACGCTGCTATTGGAAAGAAGACGCATGACCACCGTTTCTCCGAGATGGGTGGGAAAAATGGAGACGCGGATATCGATCTCACCCACCGGCCCCCGGTATTTGATTCGGCCGTCATGAGGAATGTTGGGATTGGAGATGTCGATATCTCCCATGATTTTAAACCGGGTCACGAGGCTCTTATGGAAGGCGATGGGAAATAGATAATTCTGGTGAAGGACCCCGTCGATCCGGTAGTAGATTCTCACGAGGGTCACATCCGGCGCCACATGAATATCACTCGCCCCCAGAACGTGTCCTTTTTCAATCAGCCGATCCGCGAGGGTGATGATCTTGTTATCCTCGAACTCTTTTTGAGAACGGCCCACCCGGGTGATGTTCTCGATGTCGACATCGATGTTTTGGGCCGTTTTGTAATACAGTTCGATGCTGTTTGAAATCCACTCACTGGGCGCAATATAGGTAATGACGCGATGGCCGGTCAGCCGGGCCAGCTCATCCCGGGCAATGACGTCGAAGGGGTTGCTCGTTGCCGCCTTGATGATATCCCCCTCTTTTGCAAACGGGAAAAGCCCGTGTTTGGTGACAAACTGAAGCGGAATTTCCGTAAGGAGACTCTGATCGACCACGATCGAGGCGGTATCGATCAGCTCGGCGCCGCTTTGAACCGCAATGGCAATCTGAAGCTGCTCCTCGGTGATCCAGCTCAGCCGGAGTAGCACATCTCCCATCATGCTATTGGTTTTCTTCGACTCACTGATCGCCATCCGCAGCTGATCTTCACCAATAAACCCCATTTCAATCAGAATATCGCCCAAACGCTTTTTCATATTGTTTCACCCTAAGCCGGCTTGGTTGCCGGTTGTCATCGAGACCCCGCCGCAACTGTCTCCCGCCCTCCCAAATAAGATTTGATGACACGAACACGGTCGGCCACCACTTCCTTTTCGCCTGACAGGGAAGCCGCTGCCTGCGCCAAAAATAAAAGATAATACCGCAGGGCCGCCTCGTGCCGTTGCAACTTGTCATGGGCGAGCGCGATATTGAGAATGAGGCGATCATGGCGCGGATTGAATCCTTCGGCCATTCGATACCAGCGAAGCGCCTCTTCGGGCTGATCATCGCGGCTGAAAATAACGCCCCGGTGAAAGCATAGTTCAAATGCCGGGGCTTTTTTTTCCTCGGCTGCGTTCAAGAGCATCAATGCCTGTTGAAGATCTCCCGATCCGATTTTAGAAATAGCCATGTTCAGCAGAATATCGGGATTTCCGGGGTCCCGCGCGCGAAGCATTTCGAGCAACGAGAATGCCTCCGGGAACGCGGCGGTTTGAATATAGGCCGCGGCCAGATTAAAGCGCGCGGCCACATGCCCGGCGTTTTCCTTCAACACGGCATGATAGAGCTCGATGGCCTCGGGCAACCGGCCTTCCCGGTGGCAACTCACCGCCTTTTCGTAAAATCGCTCGGCCGGATCCACGCTTTTTTCAGCGGGTCTTTCCAGTGGTTGCGCTTGAGGAGAAAAACCAGGCGTAACCCTCTTTTCGGAAGCTTTTTCCGTTTCAACCGTTACCCGACTCAATCCTTCCGGACCGGACAACCGTTCCGGTTTCACATTCTTTTCAAAATAAGGGCGTTCAGATAAAGCGGTGGGGGCTGACACCGCTTGAGAAACTAGGGTTGGCTCCTCCCGAGAACGGGAAGCCGACACTTCTGGAGCGACCCTGGCGGGCAGCACCTCCGGATCGGGAAGGGCGTCGTTACCGGATGCTTTCGCTTCCGTCTGGATGACAGGTGCCGGCGGCATTGACGTGATCGGTGCCGGCGCATCCCGAAAAAAGAAAAAGTGAACGGCCGATCCCACAACCATCACCGTTAAAAAGGCGATGGAAAAGCCTCTAATGCCTCTCCATTTCCGGGAGCGACGATCACCGCCTTTTTTTCCGAATGTCCCGGCGCTTCCCGCCGGCTGTTTCAGCTCACTGCCTTTCTTGCGCAGGGCATCATTCATCAAACTCATTGCCAACTCCAAAAATACGCATCATTCCGATCTGTTTTCCGGCCGGATCACGCCCCCGGTTTCATGGCCGGAATCGTTGCATTATCGCTGAACCGCTTTGGCTGCAATGCCGAAACGTTGTAGTTCTCCAACGACCTTCAGCGCCCCCTGTTCCGTCATAAACACGCCGGAAAAAAGACGTCGGGTTCCGTCCGGTGCTCGAATCACCTGGGAATCCACCCGTTGATTCCGCAATTGTTCCCGCAACGAGTCCATGTCGTGACCGACGCCGGTTTGCTCCACCTGCACGGTCCAGGGCGCAAGGAGGACAACGGCCCCTTCCATCTTTTTTTCATCTTTAAAGGCCAGCGCGGCCTCTTTTGTTTCAAACAGGCCGGCATAAAGCCTGAACCCGGTGCGATCGGGTCCCAAATCCGTCAGTTGCCAATGGGCATCGATTCCTTTGCCCCCATAAAAGGAAACGGCCCGCATCGCCTGAAACAGGGTGGCATAGGATCCGAGCTGCAAGGCATAGGGTTTGGGCAAAAAGGAGTCGGATACTTTCGCCGGCGGCGTCTTTTCATTTTCGTCGCCGGCAACTTCGGCCGGACCGGGAATGACAACGGAAGGGGGAAATGATACTCGCCCATCCGGCGGGTTTTTCCAGACAAAATAGAACACACCGGCACACAGCATCACTACCGCCCCCAGGGCCGTCACCCTGCCCCATCTCCCGGCGGTTCGCCTGACCCGGGGCGGCATCCCGGCCTCGGCCATATGGCCACCCCGCCGCGAGGCTCCCAATTCTTCCAGCGCGAGTCTTACATGCGCGGCCGATATGGTAAACGCGTCCGCCACATAGCCCGCGGTGAGCGCGTAATCACAGATTTTATTGATGAGCCGGGGGATTCCGCCGGATGCTTTGAAAATGAGCTTTGTTGCATTCGGGGTAAATCGGATCCGCCCCTTGTCTCCGGCTACAAAAAGTCTTCTGGAGATATAGCTTTCGACTTCTTCCCGGATTAGATAATTCAAGAAGCAATTAACGGCGACACGCTGCTGGAGCTGACGCATATTCGGCTGGGAAATCACTGCCGCCAGCTCGGGTTGACCGGCCAGAACGATCTGAAGCAATTTATGCTTGTCCGTTTCCAGGTTGGAGAGCAGGCGCAGATCTTCCAGGGCTTCGACATGCATGGTCTGGGCATCATCGATAATGATGACAACCGGCCGGCGTCTTTCGTCGGCCAGCAGGAACTGATTCAGAGAATCGATGAGTTCTTTTTTTGAGGCATTCTCCGAACAGGAAACCTTCAAATCATCGAGAATGCTTGAGATCAACTCGGTTCCGGAAAGCGATGGATTGATGATATAGACCGTTTCGGCAACGTTTTCCAGGCTGTCCAGAATGGCGCGGCAGATGGTTGTCTTGCCGGTTCCGACCTCTCCGATCAACAGGATAAAGCCCATTCGGCTCTGGATGCCGTATAAGATTTTGTCGATAACCTGCTGATGGGTTTGAGAGGAGAAAAGGAATTCGGGATCCGGCGTCAGGGAAAACGGAGCCTCTTCCAAACGGTAAAAATCAAGATATACCCGATCCTTACCGCTGTCAGCCGAATAGGTTCCCGCCTGCCCCATATGGAATTTACCTTGTCGTGTAATTAACCAACGCCAACCGCCATACCCTCTTGATAGTCAAATAAATGCGGCATTTGTACCCCATATCGGGAATCAAGTCAATGTGCTATCGGCGTTCCGCTGAATAGCCGTATTCCGGGAAACCGTTTTTCGCGTCTCTCCTCGAAAGCCGCCCCTTTGTAATACTTTTGTCACAGCGCCAAGGGGTTCTTGCCATCCGGAAAATATCCACTAAAATGCTTTCATCACCTCTCATTGACACCACCTGATCCATAGAGAGAAATCTCGGCCTTGATCATCGTTTCGGTCAGTTTCCCACCGCAGGGAGGCCGCGCCAGGGTGTTTTTGGAAGAGCGGCAGGCTGTTTGAGCGATAGCGAGTTCCTGCCGGTCTGGAAAAAACACCCTGGCGTGGCCGATACGATGATCAAGGCCGAAAGCTCTTTACACTTTTTACTTTTACACTTCCGGCTCCGCCGGATTAGGAGAATATATGGAACACCCCGTACACCCGCTCGGATCCAAAGCCCGAATTTTGCTTTCAAGCGTCTTTGGTCCCTATTCGAAAAACGATGACTTTGGAAGTCGCGCCATCAACCCCATGGAACTCTACCAGAACCAGGTGACCCGGGTTCAGGGCGGATTTTCACTTCGCATGTTTCACCGAAGCTTCGGGCTCATGCTGATTCAATCGAATATCGATGCCCCGTGCACGTTGCTCGATTTCCCCAGCCTGGATCGTTTTGTGGAAGAACTCCGCAAAAACGCCCATGACATAGTGGGAATCAGCGGTATCCTTCCCAATATCGGCAAGGTGAAGGTAATGTGTGATCTGGTCCGAAAGCATTCTCCGCGGGCCGCCATCGTTGTCGGCGGTCATATTGCCAATATGGAAAACCTGAGCCACCGGATTGACGCAGATTACATCGTTAAAGGCGAAGGAATCCGCTGGTTTCGAAATTTTCTCGGCGAGGATGACAAGGCCCCGATCCGGCATCTCGTCACCCACTCCGCCTATGGAACCCGCGTACTGGGGATTCCCCTTCACGCCGAACACAAAAACGGAAACACGGCCGCCATCCTGATCCCCTCGGTCGGGTGCCCGGTCGGCTGCAATTTTTGCTGTACCTCCGCCCTCTTCGGCGGCAAGGGGAAATTTATCAATTTTCATGAAACCGGGGATGAACTCTATTCGGTCATGTGTGACATTGAAACGAAACTCAAGGTGGCATCCTTTTTCGTTTTGGATGAGAATTTTCTCCTGCACCGGAAAAGAGCGCTTCGGTTACTCGAATTAATGGAGCTGAACCAAAAAAGCTGGTCCCTCTATGTATTCAGCTCGGCCCGGGTCTTATCCGCCTATACCATCGAGCAACTGGTGGGGCTGGGCATTTCCTATGTATGGATGGGTCTTGAAGGAGAGGGCAGTGCGTATCGGAAAATTAACGGCATCGATACCCGAAACCTCGTTTCTCTCCTTAAATCTCACGGCATTCGGGTCCTCGGCTCCTCCATCATCGGAATGGAACATCACACCCCGGAAACGATCGATCAGGTGATTGAATATGCCGTCAGCCACAATTCCGATTTTCATCAGTTCATGCTCTACACGCCGATGCCCGGCACCCCGCTCTTTGACCAGCACCGGAGAGACGGTTCCCTGCTGCCCGAATCCGAGTTTCCCCTGGCCGATACGCATGGGCAGTTCCGTTTTAATTTTCATCATCGGCATATTTCGGGAAACCGGGAAGAATCGTACCTTCTGAAAGCCTTCCGCAGGGATTTCGAGGAGAACGGGCCGAGCCTTGCCCGTCTCATCGCCACCCATCTGAAGGGCTGGCAGCGTTATAAAAAAGCGCCCGAGGCGCGCATCCGGAAACGCTATGCGAGGGAGGTCTCCCCCCTTCGAAGCGTCTATGCGGGCGCCGTATGGGCCATGAAAAAACACTATCAGGGAACCCCCCGGCTCTTTGGGAAAATGGCTTCTCTCCTTCGGGAAATCTATCAAGAGCTCGGATGGCTGCCCCGGATCACAGCGCCGCTCTTCGGCCGCTATTTTTATCATACCTTGAAACGGGAGGAAAAACGGCTGTCTGCGGGATGGACCTATGAGCCCCGGACATTCTATGAAAAAAACCCGGCCGCCCTTGTCGCTTCAACTCCTAAAGGAAAGAGGGCGCGGCCGCGGCGGGTGGTTCCGATGGCGGCGCCGACGCCGGCGTTTGGGGCGGTGATGAGTGAGGAGTGAGGCGATGAAATTTGAAGCGGCAATCTGGGATCTGGACGGCACGCTGATCGATTCCCTCGAAGATATCGGGGATTCCATGAACCGGGTGTTGCGGCGGGAGGGGTTGCCGGAGCACGGAATGGATGCGTATCGGGTTTTCATTGGGGAGGGGATTGAAAAACTGGTCTTGCGGGCGGTCCCGGATACCCACCGGGAGGAAAAAATCCTCCATCCCCTCATCACCGCCATGCGGAAAACCTATTTAAAACACATGCTGGACAAAACAGCCCCCTACCCCGGCATACCGGAGGTACTCGATGAATTGACCGCAAGAGGATTAAAGCAGGCGGTTCTTTCAAACAAGCCGGACCTTCCCACTCAGCGGATTGTCTCGAAGTGTTTTTCCAATCACTCGTTTCACCTGGTGACGGGAGCGCTACCCGATATTCCCAAAAAGCCGGACCCCACAGCCGCGCTCGCCATAGCGGAAAAGCTATGCTCGCTCCCGGAGGCGTTCCTTTATTTTGGCGACACGGCAACGGATATGAAAACCGCGGTGACAGCCGGCATGTTCCCCATCGGGGTGTTGTGGGGGTTTCGCGGGGCGACGGAATTGCTGGATGCGGGCGCCAGAATGCTGGTTAAGACACCTGGGGATCTGTTGAGATGGTTGAAATGGATTTAGACCTTAAAGATTCATTCCTGTCGAAAAAAACAAGAAAATTTTAATCCCAACCCCTGATTTCGGAGAACGGCCTATAGGTTCGCCCCTACGGGGTTGCGGGCATAGCCAGCGTTGGAGCATAATTTCCTATTTACAGAACCCCTTATCCCGCACTGTCTGAATCAGGATGGCCAGGATCGACAGGATATTCGGGGTAAAAACACCCCACCTGTCCTGATTATCCATTCATCCTGTCTATCCTGATTCTGACAATGGTTCGCAGGAACATCGTATATTCCAATTCTATTTTATCGCTTACCAGAGGCAGACCGACTCGGTTTCTAAAACCGAGTCGGTCTTTCGGGAAAACACAAGATGTGTCGCTTAGCGGTTTTTATTTTCCACCAAAAGAATCCTCTGCAATATCAATAACGGCACGGCAATTATTAAAGATCGCGGCAATGCGGCCATGCGTTACCGGCAATATGGTCTCGGTAAAGAACTCGGCCGATTTCAGCTGACCTTCATAGAACGCCGCATCCTTTTTCTTTGCGGGATTTTCCAGCCCCTTTGCGGCCAGAGCGGCGCGCCAGAGAAGCATCCAGGCCATGACCACATCCCCGGTAACATCGAGAAACTGAGTGGCATTGGCAAAAGCGACGGCAACATCCGGACTCATGGCGGTCATCCCCAGGTGCATGGCCACCTGCCCCACTCTGCCGAGCGCCTTTTCAACCGTTTCGGCGAGCACCCGCGTGCGCTCGATTTTCTTCGCCTCGGCGAGGGTCTTTTGCATCTCCCCCAAAAGATCCTTAAAGAGCTGACCCTTTTTCATTCCGAGCTTCCGGCCCAGAAGGTCCATGGCCTGAATGCCGTTGGTGCCCTCGTATATGGGGGTGATACGCACATCCCGCAGCAGCTTTTCCACGGGATAATCCGCGGTATATCCGTATCCGCCGAACACCTGAATGCCGATACTGCACATCTCCACGGCCCGATCGGTGACATATCCCTTGGCCACGGGAATGAGGACATCAATGAGGTTCTGGTATTTCTCTTTTTCAGCCTCGCTTTCCGCCACATGTTTCCGGTCTTCACAGTTGGCGACATAGTAAAGAAGGCTTCTCGCCCCCTCGGCATAGACCTTCATGGTCAGAAGCATTCGCCGAACATCCGGATGATGGATGATGGCCACCGATATTCCGTCCCTGGACCCCAGCTTCGGTCCCTGAACGCGAGTCCGGGCGAATTCAAGAGCGTGCAGATACGAGGAGGATATACAGGCCCCCGCCTGGGCGCCCACCATCAGGCGCTCTTCGTTCATCATCACGAACATGGCGGCAAGGCCCTTATTCTCCTGCCCCAGAAGCGTTCCGATGCATTTTCCCTTGCTTCCCAAAGCCATGGAGCAGGTGGAGCTGCCGTGAATGCCCATTTTCTCTTCGATCCCGGTACAAACGACATCGTTTCGCGCCCCAAGGCTGCCGTCTTCATTAACCAGAAATTTCGGCACCAGGAAAAGTGAGATCCCCCGGCTTCCCGCCGGGGCCCCTTCAATTCTTGCCAGCGTGGGATGAATGATGTTTTCGGTCAGATCATGCTCGCCGCCGCTGATGAAGATCTTATTCCCCGTAAGGCAGTAGGTTCCGTCCGGATTTTTAACCGCCGTCGTCGTCAGCGCTCCCAGGTCCGATCCCGCTTCGGACTCGGTCAGAAGCATCGTGCCGGTCCATTCACCGGTGAACATCTTTTTCAGATAGGTCGCCTTTTGCGCATCCGTTCCGAAAAATTCAACCAGACGCGCCGCGCCGTGGGTAAGCCCGGCGAAGAGCAGCAACGCCATATTGCCGCCGATGAGATAATCCTTTGTAGCCATGGCAACGGTTTCCGGCATGCCCTGCCCTCCCCACTTCGGATCGCGGGAAGGCGCAAACCATTCGCCCTCCCGTAAAAGCCGCCAGGCCCGCTTAAATTCCTCCGGCGTTTTCACCTCGCCCTTTTCGAATTTGCAGCCGATTTCATCCCCGATTTTATCCGTCGGAAGCAGTTCTTTAATTGCCAGCCCCCGCGCCTCGGTGATGATCATATCCACCACCTTCTTATTGAAGTCCGCAAACACCTCATGCGAACTCAGCTCCCCGACCTGGAGCTGTTCATGAAGCACAAAATCGACATCCTTTCGATCCGCAATTAGCTGGGCCATGCCAAATATCTCCTTTATTAGTGGGTATCCGAACGCTTAAACCGGTTAAGATTTGCCTTAATGTAGCAGCCTCGACAATGGAAAGGCAATGCAAAATTGCCTGAAATATTTTTCCGGCTTCACTCCGGCAAGCCTTTTCAACCATGTCGCCCCCCTGGGAAATCCCGTTCTTCTTCCGGGTGAAACCGGCGTCGGCAAGGAGATTATTGCATCCGAAGCCTTGCCGCCCCTTTATGGCCGGCAAGGCCCCTCATTGAATCGACCTCACACCCGCAAATCAGACCCTGGCGCCGGCATATCCGATCTGGATCAGAGCCGCTTCCATTTCCTTCAGGATGGTAGGATCATCGATCGTCGCCGGCACCTTGAAGTCCTTGTTGTCGGCGATTTTCTGAATGGTCCCGCGCAGAATCTTGCCCGAGCGGGTTTTGGGCAGGCGTTTCACCACCGTGGCAGTCTTGAAGGCCGCAACCGGCCCGATGCGATCCCGTACCATTTTTACGACTTCCGTGATGATGTCGGCCTCGGAACGGGTCACCCCGGCCTTTAGCACAATAAATCCGATTGGCACCTGACCCTTCAGCTGGTCATTGACCCCCAGAACCGCGCATTCGGCCACGTCGGGATGATCGGAGAGCACCTCCTCCATGGCCCCGGTGGACAGGCGGTGGCCGGCCACGTTGATGATGTCGTCCGTTCGGGTCATGACATAGGCATACCCGTCGGTATCGATGAAGCCCGCATCGGCGGTCTTGTAGTATCCCGGGAATTCCTCCAGATAGGACCGGATATAGCCGGCATCGTTGTTCCACAGCGTGGGCAGGGTACCCGGCGGCAGGGGCAATTTCACAACCAATGCGCCGATGTCACCGGCCTTGACCGGTTGCTTATTCTCCGGATCGAGGACCTGGAGATTCCAGCCCGGCGCCGGTTTGGTGGGAGATCCCTCCTTGACCGGGAATTCCTGCAACCCCATGCAGTTGGCGCAAATGGCCCAGCCGGTTTCCGTCTGCCACCAGTGATCGATCACCGGAACCCCCAGGCGACTGCGCGCCCATTTCAGGGTATCCGGGTCCAGGCGCTCGCCGGCCAGAAAGAGGGTCTTGAAGCAGGAAAGATCGTACTTTTTCATCAGCTCGCCGTTAGGATCATCCCGCTTGATGGCCCGAAAAGCCGTGGGCGCGGTAAACAGGGCTTTTACCTTGTGCTCGCTGATCACCCGCCAGAAAGCCCCGGCATCAGGGGTGCCCACCGGTTTTCCCTCGTAGAGGATCGTCGTGCAGCCTTTGAAAAGCGGGGCGTAAACGATATAGGAATGACCCACCACCCAGCCCACGTCCGAGGCGGCCCAGTAGGTGTCCCCGGCATCCATGTTGTAAATAGCCTTCATGCTCCATTTCAGGGCGACGACATGGCCGCCGTTGTCCCGCACCACCCCCTTGGGCTCGCCGGTGGTCCCCGAGGTGTAGAGGATATAGAGCGGATCGGTGGCCGCGACCGGCACGCACTCGGCCGGTGCGGCCTTTTCCATGACCTCGACCCAGTCCAGATCGCGGCCCTTTATCATGGCCGCATTTTCCATCGGCCGCTGCAAGATGATGCATTTCTCCGGCTTATGTCGCGCTATCTCGATCGCCCCGTCCAGTAGCGGCTTGTACGCGATCACCCTGGCGATCTCGATGCCGCAGGAGGCCGACACGATCACCTTGGGCTTGGCGTCGTTGATGCGGGTCGCCAGCTCGTTGGGGGCAAAACCGCCGAACACCACCGAGTGCACCGCTCCCAGGCGCGCGCAGGCCAGCATGGCGATAGCCGCTTCCGGAATCATGGGCATGTAGATCAACACCCGGTCCCCCTTTCCCACTCCCTGGTTCCGCAGCGCCCCGGCAAATCGGGCCGCAAGATCACGCAGCGCGGTATAGGTGAACTTTTTGATGGTGCTGGTCACCGGGCTGTCATAAATCAGGGCTGTCTGCTGACCTCGGCCGTTTTCAACGTGCAGGTCCAGCGCATTGTAGCAGGTGTTGAGCTCGCCGCCGGCAAACCAGCGGTAAAAGGGTATGTTGCTGCTGTCCAGTACCTTGTCCCAGCGCTTGAACCAGTGAACGTCTTGCGCCGCCGCGCCCCAAAAACCGGTGGGATCATCGATTGAACTTTTAAACGCGATCTCGTAAGCATTGCTCATCAGCCATCTCCTTTAAGTTGTGTCTGCCTGCCGTTGCCGGCGATGTTAAAAAAGCGACGCCCGCTTCCCCTCTTGCGTCCGAAATTACCGCGTCAATTTCGTGCTGTCTTTCAGCGCTCTCGTCCGAGGCCGGAAGCGAAATGGTGAAAGCCGCCGCAACCACCGCCGGTAGCGACCCTTATGGAAGCTCTTCCTTGAGTTCGGCGATTTCGTTATCATGGGCGTTGTTGGCCCGGGCCAGTGGAATGCGGCTCCTCCTGGGTGTTCGCTTCTTTGAAAGCAATTAGCGGGCCAAAATAGCCAACCGGTCTTTATCTTCTCGACACCCGTGCAATTATTGAATACGGATCATTCCTATGCGAAGGCGTTTAGGCTCGCGCATGGGGCATTTTTACCCCAAAAAAGGTGTTTTTTTGAATATGTTATTGATATTTAGCTTAGTTACTTAAATGGGGCCAAATAGCCCCATAATCAGGCTCGAGAAACCCATCTCCCCTATTTTTTCTGAGACCTGCACGCCGGTAAATATCACCGATCGCGGCATCCCCGGCGTCAAAAGGTGTTTTCCGAAACCGATGGAAAAATCGGAACTGGTCCTGAAGGTCGAAAAGGTGTAGAATGGAAAAATCGGTACCCCCCTTGAGGGAGTACAATGCGCGGAAATATTATTCCTAACATCATAAAACGAAGGAGGAAACATGGCTTTTTTTGAGTGGCGGGAAGATTACAGCGTGGGAATTAAAAAGGTTGACGAACAGCATAAAAAGTTAGTGGGCCACCTGAATGATTTGTTCGAAGCCATGAGCGCGGGAAAAGGGAAAGACGCGCTCAACAGCGTTCTGAATGGGTTGGTGCAATACACGAAAGAGCATTTTTCGACCGAAGAAAGCCTCATGAAATTATATAATTACCCAGAATATGAGGCCCACCGGCAAAAGCATGAAAAAATGGCTCAGCATGTGGTGAAATTAAAGCAGAAAGTGGACTCCGGAGAAATATCCAATCCTCGTGAGATAACGGATTTCCTGAAAGAGTGGTTGGCAAAACACATCCTGAGCACGGATAAGTTGTACGGACCGTTTCTGAATGAAAAAGGGGTTCGATAACCGCGATACGGATCTCACCCTTCTCGAAAGGCCGGCACGGTTCCTTTAAAACCGCGCCGGTCGACGGCTTTTTGACGGCAGGCGAAAATCTGCCAGGTCCCTGAACGATTCGATCGGGTTTTCCATGATCAACGGCAGAAACACCCCCTTATGGTTCGTCCTCTCCTTTGCAATATTCTTTTGGGCGGGCGATATTCACGCCTCCGTGGATGCAAGCGTTCCCGAAAAGAAAATCATCGTCGGCGGCAACAGTTCCTACCCGCCCTATGAATACCTGGATAAAGAAGGCAATCCCGCCGGATTCGTCGTGGAATTGACCCGGGTCATCTCCGAAGAGCAAGGGATTAACGTTGTCATTAAACTGGGGGAATCGTGGACGGAAATGCGACAGGCCCTGGAAACGGGCGAAATTGACGTTCTGCAGGGCATCTCCTTTAATGAAGAACGCGAAAAAATAATGGATTTTTCACCACCGCATTCATTTGTCTCTCATTCCATTTTTGCGCATAAGAAAGCCCGGCCGGTTCATTCCCTCGAAGAACTGCGCAGAAAGCGTGTCATTTTACTCGGTCGCGGCATCATGCATGATTACTTCGCGCAGGCGGGCATAGAGATCGAGATCATCCCCGCCCTCACAATAGCCGAGGCGCTCCGACTGCTTTCCACGGGGCGACACGATTATGCAGTGCTGGCGACACTGCCCGCAACACATACCCTGTCCAATCTGGCAATCAGGGACGTCAAAATGGTTGCAAAGGGAATCGAAACCAAGAAATACTGCTACGCGGTCAAAAAGGGGAATCATGCCGTTTTGAACCGCTTCAGCGAAGGAATCACCCGATTGAAGCAGTCCGGCCGCTTTGATGAGCTTCAGGAGAAATGGCTCCCGACCTCCGAAATCGATCCGGTTATGGCCCGGTACGCACTTGTGGGACTGGTCCTTCTCGCATCGGGCCTGGTCCTCTCTCTGGTGTTTTCCCGCTCTCTCAAGCGACAGGTGGCCATTCGCACGGCCGCGCTTGAGCGTGAAGTTGAAAAACGAAAACAGGCGGCGGAGGAATTAAAGCGGCAGCAGCAGCAACTGGTCCAGGCGGACAAGATGGCGGCCCTGGGGATTCTGGTGTCCGGCATGGCGCATGAAATCAACAACCCCACGGGACTCATTCTCCTCAACCTTCCGACCCTCTCCCGCGCGGTCGCCGATATCACGCCGATTCTGGACGCCCATTTTGAGGCTACCGGTGATTTTTCAATGGGAGGACTTCCCTACTCTCAGATGTACCGTGAGGTGCCGGCGATGCTCGATGAAATGCTTGAAGCAGCGCAGCGCATCAAACGCATCGTGGAAGATCTGAAACATTTTTCAGGGCGAAGCGACATTCCTTTCGACGGCGAGGTCCCTGTCAATGCCGTGGTACAAACCGCGATGCGCCTGGTTCAAAACACACTGAAAAAGGCGACGAGACACGCTGTGATTCATCCCGCGGAGTTTCTCCCGCCGGTCAAAGGCAATTCTCAACGCCTGGAACAGGTCGTCGTGAACCTGATCCTGAACGCGGCGCAGGCCCTATCGGATCCGGGAAAAGGGGTTTTCGTCTCGACGAGGTTTGAACCCGAAACAAAATCGGTGATAATCGAGGTGCGGGACGAGGGTGTCGGGATCCCTCCGGATCATCTGCCCCATCTTATGGATCCGTTTTTCACCACCAAGCGGGAAACGGGAGGCACCGGGCTGGGACTTGCGATCTCGGACGGAATCGTGCGGGAACACGGCGGAAGCTTGACGGTTGCATCGGAAACCGGAAAGGGAACAACCGTTACCGTACGGCTTCCCGGCATCGAGGAGGGAAAATGAAGGAATCACTCTATCCGACGTTTGGCATCCTGCTGGTCGATGATGAGGCGGCATGGCTTCGTTCCATGCGGATTTCACTCGCCAGACTGGCTGAAATCACGCATGTGACCACCTGCCAGGATAGCAGAGAAGTTATGGGCCTTATAGAGAAACACGATATCGGCATGGTGTTACTGGACCTCACCATGCCGCATCTTTCCGGTGAAGCGGTTTTGGAAATGATCGGGGAACAGTATCCCGAGGTGATCGTCATTGTCGTCAGCGGCATGAACCAGATCGAAACGGCCGTGAAGTGCATGAAACAGGGGGCTTTCGACTATCTGGTGAAAACGGATGAGGAGGGCCGCATCCTGACGGTTATTCTTCACGCCATCCGAATGATCGAGATGCAGCGGGAGCATCGCGAAATGAGCCGCCGGTTTTTTTCGGACACCCTTCGCTCTCCCGGGGCCTTCTCCGAAATCATCACCGTCAACCCCGCGATGCGATCGGTTTTCCTGTACATCGATGCGGTGGCGAAGAGCACCCAGCCGCTTCTCATCACCGGTGAAAGCGGCGTCGGAAAGGGTCTGATCGCCAGGGCCGTCCATCAGCTAAGCGGTGCGGCCGGGGAACTGGTTTCCGTCAATGTCGGCGGACTCGATGATGCCATGCTGACCGACACCCTTTTCGGCCATGTGAAGGGGGCCTTCACGGGCGCCGATCACGCCCGCTCCGGCATGATCGAGAAGGCCGCCCACGGAACGCTTTTTCTCGATGAGATCGGGGAACTCAGCAATGTCTCCCAGGTGAAATTGCTCCGGCTCCTTCAGGAGGGCGACTACTACCCCCTGGGAAGCGATCAGCCCAAACGGTTGAAGGCCCGCGTCGTTGCCTCGACTCACCAGGACCTCGAAAAACGCCAGGCGCTGGGGCTGATGAGAAAAGACCTTTATTATCGCCTTCGGGCGCATCATGTGACCATTCCGGCCTTAAGGGACAGACGCGAAGATATCGCCGAGCTTTTCGATCATTTTCTGGAGGAGGCCTGCCGGGGACTCGCCAAACCGAGGCCCACGGTTTCCCGCCGGATTCTACCTCTCCTTGAGGCCCATGACTTTCCCGGCAACATCCGGGAGCTCCGGTCGATGATCTTCGATGCGGTCGCCCGATGTGGGGACGGAACACTTGCCGTTGCTCATTTCAGTCTGCTGGGGCACCCTCATGGTCAATCGGAAGGCCTCGAAACGATAAATACCGATGATCTCTTTGACGCCGTAAAAACGCTTCCCACCATTCATGAGGCGGTAAGAAGTCTGATTCAGGCGGCGATCAAACGGGCCAAAGGCAATCAGACCGTGGCGGCGCAGTTTCTGGGCATTTCTCAGCCGGCTCTGAGCAAGCGTCTCCGGCTCCTGCAGGAGGATTGATATTTCTTATAGGCTTCCGTGTTACATTTCGGGCACGGGATTTTTTCATCCTCGGGACCGGGTATCCTGAATCCATCCCCCTCATCGCTGTCCGCATCAAAAAGATATCCATCGCTGCAAACGCTGCTTGGATAAAAACATGCACCGTATTCGTAGCCGCGGTAATCACACATTGACCATCACCTGTTTCTTCCCCTGCATTTCATCACCCCCCCTGACACGGGATGCTGCATGGACGCGGAAGTCTCAACACCGCCCCTTTATAACCTTTTTCATATTGTATAACAAAAGTTATTGAAACGCTTCTACCACAAAAATTATTTTTATTTTAATTACATCGTGTTGCAACATCTCATACCTGGTACATCATTTGCTTTACCCTGTTTCATCCCCATACCGGTCGAGGGCGGCACATCATCGGACACCGCACCTCTTCCGGCCGGATAATCCATTTTTTTTATCTGTTTCAAGGAGGGTTCCATGGATACAAGGGATGTAATGATCCAGATTTCTGATTGTGCGCAAATATCAAGAGAGCACAGCCTTCAGGCCGCCATCATCATGCTTTCGGCTGTCCGCCGGAGATTGCGGGATACGGAATTCCGTCCCCGTTTCGTCCTGGTGCATGACGATCATTATCGGATTGTCGGTGTGCTCCAGGAGAGCGAAATACTCCATGCACTGGCAAAAGGCGCTAAGAAAACGCCCGTGACGCTGTCCGAAATGATCGCCACGGCCCCCCGCATTACCGCCGGAGATGCCATGGTTCCGTATGGTCAGGCGGGAAGCATTGATGCTGAAGCTCCGGTGGAAGAGGCTATCGAGAAGATGCTCGGCGGACCATTTCGCCACCTGCTGGTAACGGACGGCGATACGACGGTCGGCATCATCCGTCTGTCCGAAATCTTTGCCATGGTCACCAAAAACGTCTTCAGGGCGGTTCAGGATTAACGCCTGCGGAAGTAAAAAAAAGGAAATCCAGGGAGACAATGCGATATGAACATCAATCAACATCCGGTAATTCAGGAAACCTTGTCCGAACAGGAAGAGCAATTTGAAAAATGGCGCAATACAATCGGCCTGTTTCTCGGCCCCCTTGTTGCCGTGATCATTTACTTCATGGAGATGCCGCAGCTCAGCCACCAGGCGCATCTGCTCGCCGCCATTCTGGGCTGGACCGTCGTCTGGTGGATCTGCGAGCCGATTCCCCTCGGCATGACCGCCCTGGCGAGTTCGGTTCTCTGCGTGGTATTTGGTGTCGAGGCTGCCAAAAAGGTGTTTGCGCCTTATGCGGATCCGATCATCTATCTCTTTTTGGGGGGGTTCATGCTGGCCGAAGCCATGGCCATTCATGGCCTCGACAAACGCTTTGCCTACGCCATCATGTCATCTAAACTGGTGGGGAACAGCTCGGGTCGCATCCTCGGGGCCTTTGGATTGATCTGCGCGTTTCTCTCCATGTGGATCAGCAATACGGCATCGACCGCCATGATGTTTCCGATTGCCCTCGGTATCGTTTATGCGATGGCCGATATCATGGGTAAACAGGAGGGAAAAGGGGTCAATCCGCTGAAGCTTCGTTTCGGCACGGGTCTTATGCTGATGGCGGCCTATGCCGCATCCACCGGCGGTATCGCCACCCCCGTGGGAACTCCGCCGAACCTGATCGGCATCGCGCTCATCGATAAAACGCTTGGCATCAAAATATCCTTCTTTCACTGGATGACCTTTGCTCTGCCGCTGACGATGATTTTATGCGTCGTTCTTTTCCTGCTCCTCTATTTCCTGCACAAGCCCGAAATTGCAAAGCTCGAAGGCAGCATGGAATATGTCGCCCAGGAGAAAGAAAAGCTCGGAAAATGGACGGCCGGCCAGAGAAACGCTCTCTTCGCTTTTCTGGTAACCGTAACACTCTGGGTCATCCCCGGAATTCTGGCCGTTTTCCACGGTGAGAAGTCCCCCATCGCCATTGCCTATAACAAGATGATGCCGGAAGGCGTTGCCGCGCTGATCGGCGCCTTGCTTCTCTTTGTTCTGCCGACCAACTGGAAAAAGCGGGAATTTACCATTACCTGGAAGCAGGCGACGCGAATTGACTGGGGAACGCTGCTGCTGTTCGGCGGCGGAATAACGCTCGGGACCCTCATGTTCGACTCCAAGCTGGCCGATGTGATCGGAAAGGGATTGCTGGCCATCAGCGGCGCCACCTCGACATGGGGAATCACACTCGGTGCGATTTTCATCGCCATTCTCGTCAGTGAAACCTCATCCAATACGGCCTCGGCCAATATGGTGGTGCCGGTCATGATCGCCCTTGCCCAGGCGGCCGGCGTCGATCCCGTACCCCCTGCTATCGGTGCAACCCTTGGCGCCAGCTGGGGATTTATGATGCCGGTTTCCACCCCGCCCAATGCCATTGTTTACGGCTCCGGAATGGTGCCGATCACCAAAATGATCCGGGCCGGCGTGATATACGATATTGTCGGCGGACTGACACTTTGGATCGGTCTCTATATCCTCCTTCCGATGGTGGGGTTGGCGAAATAGCCATTCATCCGCAAAAAGGAGGGGGCCTGCGCTTTCCAGCCGGTTTCCTCCGGCGATTGGCACGGCTCCTGCTTTATCAAAAGTGTGAAGACATCGCAGATGGTATCAAAGCGGTGGCAGCTGCTTTCAACGGGTGACGAGGATATTTTTCGACTCGTCACCCATTCGGGAATACGCCTGATGGCAAAGCCCGGCCACGCTAACGCTCTCTGGAACTTCAATTGGATATCGATCGCGACCGGCGTTATTGCGATTCGTTCGGCATCACGGGTCGGTTACTCGGATTTGGGGGTCAACCGCCGGAGAGTGCAAGCTCTTCGCGAAATGTCGATTCGCCCCTGTTTCGATTTTCAGATTTTTCCTGCGGCTGCCGTATCCTCACCGCATGCGGCCTCGAGCTCACGCCCATGGGCTATTACGCCTGCGCCAGTGCGGGTGAAATGGACCGGATCTTCATGTTTTATGTTGGCAGAAACCGGTTACCGGACCCGTTTGAGGACTTAACGGATCATCTGAGCATTTTCTGCCGGTATTGTGGCCATTTCGGGTTTCAGTGGCCCACGAAAAAGGCAAAAATGTCCCCCGCTTGGAAACAGGCTTATCGTCACTATAAAGGGAAGCAACCTTTGTAACACCGCTATGCAAAGTTATAGACCATGCTGTCCTTGGCGACGTATTTTTTATGGGGCAACCGGGCGTCCTTGACAATAAATCCGGGAGCTGCAATTCCGGTGATGTCCCCAAATATCGGATGAATTGCCCCATTACGGCAGGGTTTTGGGTGAATTGTTTTGCAAACTGGTCCCGCCAGCGCAGACGGGCACACCATATGTTGCCTCTCCTTTAAAATTCAGAAGTATAAGTTATTCTTTAAAATTTTATTGCTTTAAAAATAATAAATTTTTGTTGCTTGATGTTAAAGTTTTGAATTTGGATAGCCATGCTGTTTATTAATGCCCCAGCGATGGGGATGCTTCGAGTCTGCCCATTTTCACTGGATAATCTTCCATTTATAATCCCGCTTTCAGTCCCTTTAAGTCGGGCTTTCAAGAATCACGGTGTAAAGTCAATCCTGGTTTTGCATTAGTCACCATTTAAACAGCAATAAGTGCGCCCGTCTCAAGGAATAGTAATATTTTTCTCACCCACACTTGATTTCAGATAGGATATCCGATCCTTTTAGTTGCCTGACATTGCAACAAATTTATCCATAGAATTTAATAAAATGCCCCACCATGGATTGACCTTGACAAAAGCTATATCCTGGACGCAATGCCCAACTGTACGACCCAGCACACAAAATATCCTTTCGTTATTGCAATTGAAATTACAATAACGTGATTCGATTTTTTGGCCAAATTTTTTCTTTTCAATTTATCGATATGACTTGCCTGAGTTCAGGGCTTATTAAGGCAATGCGCAGGCATAGTATCAGGCCTTTTGGTAACAATTGGTGAGAAAAAACGAAACTTCTCGGAGAAGATAGCTTGCCACAGTCTTTCAGGACCATATCAAATGAATAGACCAGAATGCAACGGCCAGTCCTTCTTTTTGAATGAATGACAGATACCGGATATGGTGGTCTGAAGCGGATTGACAATCTGAATGCCTCACGATTTCTGGGATATCCACTCAAAAGGCGTAACTATCAACCGCTTTTCGGGTGAGTGTTATCCGGCTCTCGTAAAGGATTTTCTTATACGCTTCGATCCAGCGGCTGATCACAGGCGGCCCGGCAAGGTTAACGATCACATCAACCCCCCACAGGCGGTTGGCAAGTTCCGCTGTTGGCAGGGCAAATTCCTTACGACCCAAGGCGATGATTTCCCAGCCGTTTTCCTGGAATCCGCGACACAGGTTGGAATCGACAAACCCGCTGGTGCCACTCAATGCTATCAATGTTTCATTTCTAATTTTTTCTATTATCCCGCTGCGCAGGTTAGAGGTTATCCACTTTTTCTTTGATTGAGGCAGCGGTCCCCGGGGATCGTTGCCGAACCACGGCCCATCAGGATTCCGCGCTGGCTTCCAGGGCATCCACTTTTTTAACATAGCCGCGAATATCGCACTTTCGTTCCAGACCCGAAGCCGCCATGTAGCGGACTTTGCCAAATATGGGCCGCTCGAACCAGGCCCGGTCATGCACGCCGAAAACCCAGGCCACTCCGGCATAGGAGTTGGGGTCCCGGCCATCCAGAAAATATTTATTGTTCAGGGCCAGCGTGCTTTGAAATGCGTCTTCGGGGCTTTCGGACCATTCGAGAATTTTTTTACCCCAGTACATCCGCATATAGCTGTGCATAAACCCGGTCGCCTTCATCTCCCGCATGGCAGCATTCCAATATGCATCGTGGGTTTGGGCCGCTTCGAGCTGGTTTCTGTTGTATCGGTATTCGCGAGGGTCGGTACGGTGTTGCGCCAGCGTTTTTTGCGCCCATGAAGGCAGGCAGGTGTAGGTGTCGTAATCGGGGGTGTAATGAACAAAATTCATGGTCAGTTCGCGGCGTACGATCAATTCTTCCAAATAGACCGCTTTGGCTTCCTCGAGACTGCCGGCGGCCGCTTCGATTTGCAATGCCAGGTAGAGCGGAGAAATTTGTCCGAAGTGCAGATAGGGACTCATTTGGGAAATGTCATCGGTCTGGGGTTGATTGCGGTTCTCACCGTAGCGATGGAAGCGGTTTTTAATAAACTCATTCACCATTTCCTTTGCCGAGGTCGTGCCGCCCCTGAAAAACCGCGTCACCGGCCCGACACTGCGATCGAGGGTCAGTTTGTTAATGACAACGTCGAGCACGTTTAAGTCCAAAGTGCGCACCTTCAATCCCAACGATGACGTCTTCACAACGCCGGCCTTGAGGGGTACCAGATAGTCTTTTAAGTGCCGGTGTATCTTGGGGCGAATCGTGCGGGCACCATACTCGGCCTTTCCGGAAACGACTTCTACCGGCACCAGAACATCACTTTCGACCTGCACCACGCGGCAGGGGGCCGAAAGGGCCACCCGGTGACGCCACGCCTTTTGGTGGCGAAGATACCCCCGATCGCAGACAATGAAGGAGGCCTTTTGCCCGAGGGCGACGGTAATATCCGCCGGATCCCCGCGCTGGATCACCATCTGAATCCCCCGATTGGCAAGCGCAATCCGGGTCTCCCGCAATCCTTCGAGCATAAAACGGTAATGGCGCAGGTTGGCCTCCGGATAGTCATCCATGATGCCGAAGGCCACCAACACCCCCTGGCCAAGCGCGTTGGCCTCTTGAACCGCATATTCCAGGGCGTGATTGTACTCTGCCCGCTGGGATTGCTGCATCCAGTAGAGCACATACCGGCCCTTTTTAAGCCCGGAATCGTTTAACCGCCGAATTCGGCTGCCGTGAATGGGGGGGGATGTCATTTTTCAATCTTTTCTTTTGACAGGTTGAAACCAGCCGGATTGCACTATTCAGGCCGGCACCGGCAGCAGGACCAGCGGCCCGGGCCAGGCGTGATGGTCCGCGGACCGATGATCGGCACCTTAATTTTTCATCCGATAGCG
Source organism: Pseudomonadota bacterium (assembly GCA_043797445.1). Lineage (GTDB taxonomy): Bacteria > Desulfobacterota > Desulfobacteria > Desulfobacterales > JAFDDL01 > JAZDPP01. Next base: position 46,291 of record JAZDPP010000145.1, on the reverse strand, counting down.
CGCAACATAAGCTCGATTCCGTTTTCCTCCGCATTTGGATCGGATGTCACCAGGGTATGGGTTCATGCCAAATTATGCAATTTTTTTTTACCAACAGCGATCACCGGCCGCGGAGACGCCGGTTGCCTCAAACCCGGGCCCAATAAAAAACTCCCTTGCCGGAGCTTTTTGTTTTCTGTAATAGTGACGGACACAGCATCTGATTCCCCTGTTGGAACAGGCCGCAAAAAGGATCTCTCATGCGCTTCGCCATAATCGGTTCCGGCATATCCGCTGACCAAACCCTTGTGCCGCCGGGCGCCGGTTTTACCGCCACTGGCTTACGTGCCGGGAGCGCAGCCCCCATGATCGGCCGCACGGAATGCCGAAGCTCCGATTCCGGCGCCGGTTTGGCCGAAAAACGAAAAGCGTTACTTCCTTCGATACGGGGTGGATGATGCGTATTTTACACCTCTTGAGTCAGCGACCGGATGCTACCGGCAGCGGGATCTATGTGCAGGCGATGTTGCGGGAAGCGCGCGCGAAGGGGCACCAGAACTTCCTCGTGGCGGGCATCGATTCGAACGGCAATGACCTACCCGACGATATCGACTGTGACGTCTGTTCATTTGTGGAATTTAATGGCGAGGATCTGCCGTTTCCCATTGTCGGCATGAGCGATGTGATGCCCTATCCCAGCCGGCGCTTCAGGGATTTAACCCCGAAGGAATTGAGCCGGTATCATCGCTGTTTTGAAGGCCGAATTCAAAACGCCGTGGACCGGTTTCGTCCCGATATTCTGCACAGTCATCACCTGTGGTTAATGACGGCGCTTATCCGGCGCCTCGTTCCGGATCTCCCGCTGGTCACGTCCTGCCATGGAACAGACTTACGGCAATTTGAGACATGTCCGCATCTTCAAGATCGGGTGCGCCCCGCCGTCCGGCAGCTCGATGCGGTCCTCGCGCTCAGCCGGATTCAGCGGGAAGAAATCCTTACGATGCATGGTCTTTCACCGGAACGGGTCTGGGTGACCGGCGCCGGATTTCGCGAGGATCTTTTCAGAACGCCGGACCCAAAGCCCCTTTCTCCCCCGGTGCGACTGATTTATGCCGGGAAACTCTGCCGGGCAAAGGGTCTTCCGAACCTCCTTCGAGCGCTTGCCGCCGTTCAGGATCTTCCCTGGCATCTGACTGTTGCCGGCGGCGGTTCCGGCCCGGAACAAGAGGAATGCCTGCAACTGATTCATCCGCTCGGCGACCGGGCGACGGTTATCGGCTCCGTGCCGCAACCGGAGCTGGCCTTGGCGATGCAAAACGCCCATGTGTTCATCCTGCCCTCCTTTTTCGAGGGGCTGCCCCTGGTGCTGCTGGAAGCCATGGCCTGTGGCTGCCGGGTGATCGCCACCGAGGTGCCCGGGGTGCGGGAATTGTTTGAGACCGATTTTTCACCCTGGGTCAAAACCCTGCCGACGCCGCCCCTGCGGGAGGTGGATCGGCCTCTTCCGGGAACGGAAAAAGCCTTCGAGGACCATCTTTCCTCGCTCTTGCGAATTCAGATTCAGGCCGTGCTGGATGCCCCCGTCATCCCGGCGGATCAGATCCGCCGGTTCCTCGAACCTTTTACTTGGGCGCGGGTTTTTTCGCGAATCGAGCGGGTTTACCAAAACCTCATTGCTCCCCACCCGCCTATGAAGAACCTATTAATTATATTCGCTTTTTTGTTAATGGGCTGTGTTGGGATACCTGAGAAAATAAGGCCCGTTGATAATTTCAAGATAGAGAAATATCTGGGCAATTGGTACGAAATTGCGAGGCTGGATCATTCATTTGAGCGAGGTTTGACCCAAATAACGGCAGATTATAGTTTGCGGGATGACGGTGGTGTCAGCGTAGTGAATCGTGGGTACTCTGCAAAAGAAAACTCATGGAAAGAAGCCAAAGGGAAAGCATATTTTGTGAAAGGATCTGATCAGGGTCACCTGAAAGTCTCTTTCTTTGGCCCCTTTTATGGTTCCTATATCGTTTTTGGACTTGACCAAGAGAATTACCAATATTCACTCGTATGCGGCCCTGACAAATCTTATTTATGGGTTCTGGCTAGAAGCCCAACCATAAAAGAAGATATAAGAAATATTCTCATAGAAAAAGCCGCAGCAGCGGGTTTCGAAACCAGTAAATTGATTTTTGTCGATCACGACAAAACGGAAAACAAATAACAAATCATGGCACTGGATTTTTACGCTGCCACCCTCCATAAAAGCCGGCGAGTTCATAGGAGGCTTGGCACCCCAAATGATCATTTGGAGGACTCATCATGCAAAAGACAACGCGCTTCAATAGGTTCTATGCGGTGCAACAAATGGATGGGGAATGAACTGATAACGCAAAAGGGATAATCTCCCACATATCGGATGGTTCAATGGGGAAGAATCTGATTATGGTAGACTTAATGCCTGCAATTTTCATTTTTAAGAAAAGTGGCATGCCGCCCTCATGGACATCTATTGATGGAAACGCGCAAGGAGTCCTTGACACCGGATGTTTAAAGATATCTATAAATTTTATGGGTGAATATACCTATCATAAAACCCTTATAAACTCCCTATTGCCCGCTAGCGCCACCTGACTTATTTTGTTCTCAAAGAAAGACGAACGACAACCACAATAATCACTAAGAGGTGACTTATGGAAAATACAAAACGTGAAGATTACTTCGATGACAGCAATGAGGGGCATGTGGATACGCGGCATGCGAATTTTGAGTGCGACAATCCCGATGAGAACCTCGGGTGCGATCTGGGGATTGATGTTCAGGGATAACAAAGAAGGAGGTCCGCCATGATTGGAACGACGATCGTGCTTGCGGCACTGACATACTACGTCATTTCATGTCTGAACGGCAAATCGGCTTCATAAAGGAGAAGAAATGGAGTTAACAGCTTATTTTGAATCGAAAAAAGGGATCGGAGTCTTGTCAACGGCCGATCACAACGGGAAAGTGGGCTCGGCCCTCTATGCCAGACCCCATGTGCTGGAGGATGGCACCTTGCTCTTTATTATGCGGGATCGGTTGATGCACGCCAATCTGCAGTCCAATCCGCAGGCGGCCTATCTGTTTGTTGAGGAAGGCCAAGGGTGTAAGGGGAAACGGTTTTTCCTCACCAAGATCAGCGAAGAGGTAAATGCCGAGCTGGTGGCGCAGCTCAGCCGTAGAACCCGTGCCGATAAAACCGAAGAAACAAAATATATCGCGGTGTTCAGAATAGATGAGGAACTCCCGCTGCTGGGCGGGGCGGAATAAGACCGAAGGGGGCGATCTCATGGAATCAACGCCGGCAACCGGGGTTCATTTTAAGCACGGACGTGAATTGGCAGGCGGCGGCCGCGTTCTATCTGATTTACATCGCCGGGATTCTGTTCTTCGGGGTAGCCCCGGCTATCGAGCGAGCCTCCTTAATGAGAGCCCTGGTTTGGGGCGGTCTCTACGGCTTTTTTACCTATGCGACCTATGATTTGACCAACATGGCCCTGATCAAGGGCTGGCCGCTGAAAATCGTGCTGGTTGATATCTCCTGGGGCATTGTTTTATGCGCCGTCGTTTCCATGCTGAGCTTTTGCGTCGCCGGATGGATCAGATAATCCGATACAGTCTGCAACGTCCGACAGGGGGATCGTCTTGATAGCATTCCCATCTCAAGGAATTAACACAAAAGGTGAAAGATAGCATGAAGCGCTCCATGGGGCTCTATATTCTATGGCTAACGCTGCCGTTTTTTATCAATGGCTGCTCCGGAGCGAAGCCGAACGGGAGCACCGTCGGCACCGAACGTTTGGGGGATTGCCCCGATCGGCCGAACTGCGTGTCCTCCGAAGCACGGGAGAATAAGCACCACATCGCCCCCTTGCGCCTACTAAAGGGAGATCCGGCAATGGGATGGAATGTCATCCGGCATGTCATTGGCAGCCTGCCGCGCACGACAATTATCCAGTCAACCGATCGCTATCTGCACGCGGAGTGTAAAAGCCGGCTGTTTGGTTTTGTCGATGATTTGGAACTTCAATTGGACACCGGGACAGGCGTTATCGCAATCCGCTCGGCATCACGGGTCGGTTACTCGGATTTGGGGGTCAACCGTCGGAGAGTCGAGGCCTTGCGCCATATATTGAAGGAAAAAGGGGTGATCCAATAAAAAGAACAATAAATGAAAAACAAGAAAATTCATCGCAATATTACAGTAAAACGCTTGGTCCTCGATTTTGTTCAATTCGTGAGATGCCAGACGCTGCCGGTTCGCCTGTTCGGGAAACCGTTTCAACGAAGCAGACGCTTTATTGAAATCGATTTGACGTACCGGTGCAACCTGACGTGTCTCAACTGCAACCGGTCCTGCACGCAAAGCCCCAGCCAGATGGAAATACCGGTGGAAACAATCGAATCCTTTATCGAACAGAGTGTTGCGCAAAACGCTTCCTGGGATCGCATTCGCCTGCTCGGAGGGGAGCCGACGCTGCACAGGGATTTTTTTACTATCATTGAACTGCTGCGCGCCTATCGCAAAACGCACCGGCCGGATCTGAGGATCGTTGTATGCACGAACGGATCCGGGAAAACGGTGGAACGGCGGCTTCAGCAGTTACCGCGAGACATCGAGATAAAAAATACCTACAAGGTGACGGGGCAGCGCCTCTTTCGACCCTTTAACATGGCGCCTGTCGATTCGCCCCTGTTTCGATTTTCAGACTTTTCTTGCGGCTGCCGCATCCTCACCGAATGCGGCCTCGGGCTCACGCCGATGGGCTATTACGCCTGCGCCATTGCGGGAACAATGGACCGGATCTTCATGTTTTATGTTGGCAGAAACCGGTTACCGGACCCGTCTGACGACTTAACGGATCATCTGCGCATTTTCTGCAGGTATTGTGGCCATTTCGGGTTTCAGCGGCCCACGAAAAAGGCAAAATTGTCCCCCGCCTGGAAACAGGCTTATCGTCACTATAACGGGAAGCAACCTTTGTAACACCGCTATGCAAAGTTATAGACCATGCTGTCCTTGGCGACGTATTTTTTATGGGGCAACCGGGAGTCCTTGACAATAAATCCGGGAGCGGCAATTCCGGATTCGAACTGCACATAGTTCACAAAGGTTCTGCCGTCAATTAGCACCTTAATGCCTTCGAACGCCTCTTTCATCGGAATAACGGCATACACATTCCGATACTTATCTTTCAGGTCGCTCAAACCGATTGCTTCCGCCTCTTTTCCAATATCGACGTCCATGTAGATCCCGGAATTATCCTGGATATGATTCTGATATTTATCTTTCATTCGGGTTAATACCTGGTCCAATTGATTGTCCATAACGATTCCCTCCCTCTCTTTAATCCGTTACTCATCATCAATGAGGTTTTCTTCCGGATGCCCTATGAATTTTCTTTCCCCAAAGCTAAGAATAGATCATAAGGGTGCAAGAGGGTTTTAATTGGGGCATTATCATAGGTAAAAACTATCACTTGATAGATCAATCATCCCAGTTGCGGAGGCGAGATGAAGGCTGTTCCGTTTTTTATCCTCTTTTTTCTGTGTTCTCTTTTTTTTACCGGGTGTATAAAGTCCCTTTCATCCGGTATTTTAAAGGGTCCCGCGACTTACAGGCAAAAAATGGACATGCGATATAATCTTCTTAAACGAAGTTATCTTGTCCACGTGCCGCCCTCCTATGATCCGAAGAAAGCGTTTCCCCTCGTCGTCGTTCTTCACGGCGCCTTTGATAACGCCTCCGGGGTGGAAAAAGCCACGGGGTTCAGTCAACTGGCGGATCGGGAAAACTTTATTGTCCAATATCCCAACGGCATCAGTCTCTTCGGATTTCTGCAACACTGGAATGCCGGACACTGCTGCGCAAAGGCCGCATCCGACAATGTGGATGACGTGGGTTTCATTGCCACATCCATTGAAGATCTTTGTATTCGGCTCAACATCGATCGGCACCGGATTTACATGGTGGGGTTTTCCAATGGCGGCATGATGGCGTATCGATTTGCCGCGGAAAGAAGCGATCTTCTCGCCGCGGTCGCCCCATTGGCCGCCTCGATCGGCGGCAGCGCATCCGCGGATCAACCCGAATGGTGCATTCCCGTCCCTGAACACGCTTTGTCAGTCATTTCGATGCATGGGATGCAAGATGAAGATATTCCCTATGAGGGCGGCATCAGTCCGCGCCGGGGCGGGGAGCGTCGCTATTATTCCGTTCCCGAATCCATTAATTTTTGGGTTTCGCATAACGGGTGCGACGCGACCGTGGACGAGCAAACCGCGTATCAGGGGAGCGTAACGGTCAAATCCTGGAAAGGATGTTCCGATGGGAATGAGGTGTCGCTCTATCTGCTAAAAGGGTGGGGTCATGTCTGGCCGGGAAAGGTTTTTCTCGGTTCATTGGAAACGGGGCACCCTTTAAAGGAGTTTGAGGCTACGGAAATCATCTGGGATTTTTTTAAACGGCACCACCGATAACCTAAACCGGCCTCCCCGGAAGGTTTGAGTTTCAAGTGGTAAAAGCTTCTATCCCGAATCGGCCTTGATCATTAAAAACCGGCTGAAAGCCGTCATCCTTTACTCACCCTCCCTTTTATTGTTTACCCTCCCGAAAGGTCCAGCCGGCACCGCATGCGACCGATAAGTTGAAAAGGAAAAAATAAGTGGTTTTACCTACCATAACCCTGCCAATTCTTCTGTATTGTTATTTCCCGGATTGTATCTATCGTTAGGATAAATTGAATGTGTCCGGAAGGCCGGTTCACAAATGAAGGTGGTAACATAAAATCGAGAAGAAGAGGTGCCGCATGAAAAAGATAGTCGAAGATCAACTGGTGGATCTTGTGTTTACCCTGAAGTGGAAGAGTCGGTTTGCGACCCACACCGAGTGGTATCTGGCAAGTCGCGTCAACCTGTGGCGGGACATTCTGCCCCGGGACCTGGCCGCGGCGCTGCCCGGGAAACAGACCGGCGATCAGGTGGCCGCAAGTTTGCCATCCACCCATTTACCGTGGCAAAACGATCCTAAAAAATTATTTAAAATCAGCAATCGTCAGTTTACTCGGCCCGTTGCCGCGAATATGGAAACCGAGCCACTGCCGGGACGGTTTTATCCCAAAGGCCTTTTGAAAGATATTCCGGGCGTTTTCGAGGCCAATATGACACCGTTTCGATGTGTCGGTGTCAATAATGGTCATCTGGAAGTGGACTTCAATCATCCCCTGGCCGGAAAGGACTTGGCCCTTTCAGCAGTGATCGGCCGGGTTGAGGAAAAAACGGTCGAGCGCGGCGGCACCAGTGTCGATTGGCTGGAAACCCTGGCGGATGGGCCGGGAATGCAAGGCCGCTGGGAAGATACGGCAACTGATTATTTTTCCGGACGGCCCCTTGGCCGAGAAGATGAAACCGACGATGCGCTGTTCTACACCCGCCCCCGTCTGGTTCAGCACATGGATGATGCCGCCATCGACATGGTAAAAGGCACCTACGGGCGGTTTTTAAACAATGACATGGCGGTGCTGGACCTCATGAGCAGTTGGCAATCCCATGTTCCGGCGGTCCCATTGAAACGGCTCGCAGGCCTGGGGATGAACGAAGAGGAGTTACGAAAAAACCCGCTTCTCACCGATTTTACGGTTCATGATTTGAATAAGACCCCCCAATTACCTTATGCCGGTGAAAGCTTCGATGCCGTTATCAACACGGTCTCCGTTGAATACCTGACGGATCCGATTGCCGTTTTTAAGGAAGTCGGGCGGGTCTTAAAACCGGAGGGGAAATTCATCGTGACCTTTTAAAACCGGTGGTTTCCGCCGAAAGCGATCCGGGTATGGTCGATGTTGCACGAATTTGAGCGCATGGGCCTTGTGAGTGAATACTTCCTGCGCTCAGGAGAATTCAATAATATTCAAACCTTTTCGGCAAGGGGATTGCCCCGCCCCCGGCACGATAAATACTTCCCGAAATTATGGTTCGCCGACCCGGTGTATGCCGTATGGGGAGAAAAGGGCGAAGGAAATTCTTGTCGAACACAATAAAACATGTTTTAATTTCGGAGGTAGTTATGAATGAATTTGATCGAAGAGAAGTGTTTGTGAGGGTCAGGGATGCAAACGGTGACCTTGTCTGCCCCCTGAAGGCCTTACGGAACCCGAAGGATCTGAGCCCCGAAGATCTCGATAATTGTGTGGATAGCGCAACTGTAAACCGTTATGCTGGAGATATTGAGATTGTCGGTGGGAAATAAAGCTTCCGGCCACGATTTGAATTCCTTTCTCTAACGCTATCATTGGGGGAAATCCTGCTGTTCGCCTCACTTAAAAAAAAGGAATTTATTTTCCATGAAGTCGGATGAAACGATCCGTCCATTGCTGCGTGAACTTCTGTCTGCTCAGAAGCTTGCCGTGCTTTCCACCCACGAATCGGGCCAGCCTTATGCCAACCTTGTGGCGTTTGCATGCTCCGATGATTTGAAGTGGCTCTATTTTGCCACGGCACGCAGCACCCGAAAGTTCGCTAATCTCCTGGAGGATGCCCGGGTGGCGCTTCTTGTCAGCAGCAGCGCCAATAAGGAGTCGGATTTTCAGGATGCCATGGCGGCTACCATTGTCGGAAGTGCTGTGGAAGTATTGGGAGAGGAGCGGCAAAGCGCTCTGACCACCTACCTGGCAAAGCATCCTTACCTGGAGGATTTCGTCCGAGCTTCGGAGTGTGCGCTGGTGAAGGTCCATGCGCGTTCCTATATTCTCGTGGACAATTTCCAACACGTGACGGCGCTGCATATGGACGCGTGAGTTACTTTTTTTCCCGCCGATGGTATTGCCCCGAAAAACCCGCCGAAGGGATTTGGAATGGCATCGATTCAGTCCGTGTGATGCCCTATCCCAGCCGGCGCTTCAGGGATTTAACCCCGGAGGAATTGAGCCGGTATCATCGGCGCGGGCTTTTTCGCGGATCGAGCGGGTTTACCAAAACCTCATTGCATCCCCCCGTCAAGACTTTCTTGAAAAGGAAGAAAAGATGGATTGCCCGGATCATCTTTTTAGCGTAAAGGAGAAGAAATGGAATTAACAGCTTATGAGGAACTCCCGCTGCTGGGCGGGGCGGAATAAGACCGAAGGAGGCGATCTCATGGAATCAACGCCGGCCACTCCTGCCCGGGACGCTTCGAAATTTGCTGAAGTGCGGGCCCGGACCGTATTCGATGCGCTGCCCGCTCATATTGCCATCGTGGATGAAGCCGGCGTCATCATGGAGACCAACAAGGCGTGGCGCGATTACGGTCGCGAAAATGCAATGCCGGCCGGTTATGACTCTATCGGTGAAAACTACCTTGCTGTCTGTGATCAGACGCAAGGGGAAGAGGGGGCAAACGCCAGACGGATCGCTGAAGGTATCCGTAGGGTCATTTCCGGAGAAATTCAGGAGTTCCGACAGGATTATCCCTGTCATACCCCGACGCGGCAGCATTGGTTCTACCTCAGGGCCACCGGAATCACCGGTTCGATAACGTTACGGGCGATCATCAGCCACGAGGATATAACGGAGCTGAAGATTGCCGAAGCGGCATTGCGCCAGAGCCGGGAAGAGAGCGAAACACACCGGCAGCAGCTTGAGGAGACGAATATCGCATTGAAGGTTCTTCTGAAGCAACGGGAAGCGGATAAGATCGAGCTGGAGCAAAAGGTGCTCGCCAACATCAAGGAACTGGTGTTGCCCTATTTGAATAAGCTGAAGAATTCCCCGTTACCTGCGAAGGAAAATACCCTGTTGGGTATTGTTTCCGATCATCTGAATGATATCATCTCGCCGCTGATGCAAAAGATTTCAACGGCGAATATCTTTCTCACCCCTCAGGAATTGCAGGTGGCTGCCCTGGTCAAGGATGGCAAGTCAACACAGGAAATAGCCGATATTTTATTTCTCTCCGTTGCGACCGTCAGTTTCCATCGAAAGAACCTGAGAAAGAAATTAGGTCTGAACAATAAACCCGGAAATTTACGATCCCGCCTTATCGCTATTTCAAACCAATAATTCTCTCCTTATTTTTCTCCCGGTTCCGATTTTCAGACTTTTCCTGCGGTTGCCGCATCCTCACCGAATGCGGCCTCGGGCTCACGCCCATGGGCTATTACGCCAGCGCCATTGCGGCGATTGACGGGCCCCCTCCTCTACAGTAGCGTTTAAGCAGCTATTTCGGAGATACTACAGTAGCGTTTCCGCAAATCAAAGCCCGCGAATTCTGCCTTGCCCTATCATAATACTTTCATCTATTGCAGTTAGTTGCGAGACTTCGACTACCGTTTATCGCATTTGGCACGGCTCCTGCTTTATCCAAAGTGTGAAGGCATCGCAGATAGTATCAAAGTGGTGGCAGCTGCCTTCAACGGGTGCTGGGGATTTTTTTCGACTCGTCACCCCTTCGGGAATACGCCTGATGGCAAAGCCCGGCCACTCTAACGCTCTACTGTAAAGGAGTCTTAAAATGAAGGTAGCGGTAAGTTCTACAGGAAACACCCTGAATGCGCCGGTCGATCCGCGCTTTGGCCGGTGTGCCTGCTTCGTCATTGTGGACACGGAGGATCTGAGCTTTATTCCCTATGACAACGAAAACAAAGCGCTGAGCGGCGGAGCCGGTATTCAGGCAGCCGGTTTTGTAGTTTCCAAGGAAGCAAAAGCGGTCCTGACAGGCAATTGCGGCCCGAATGCAATGGCGGCTTTTTCCGCGGCCGGCGTAACCGTCTATACCGGACAGACGGGAACCGTCCTGGAAGCCATCGACCGGCTCAGAACAGGGGTCCTCATGCCGACAACGCGACCCTCTGTTCCGGAAAAAGCCGGTGTCGCCATCCCCGCGGGGACCGGAACGGCTCCCCCGATGGGAATGGGCCGTTGCCGCGGTGGTTCCGGTCGCGGCATGGGCATGGGAGGCGGCCGCGGCAGGGGCATGATGGGGGGCTCAGGTTCCCCTTTGCCGATCTCAGGCGGCGCCATCGCACCGGTCACTTCACGGGAAGAGCCGTTGGCGGCCCTTAAACGACAAGCTGTGGAAATGCAGCGACAGATGGAAATCATTCAAGCCAAAATCGACAGCATGGAATAAAAGATAAGGAACGACGCATGGAAAGCCTGGACGATTTTGTAACTGACCTGCAAGAACAGATTTTTAACGAGGCAAAAGAGGCCTATGGTGAAAAAGGCTTCGGGCGCTGGCGCAATCCCCGCTATCAGGGGCGAATGGCAAATGCCGATGCCCATGCCCGCGTAACGGGACAGTGCGGCGACAGCATGGAAATCTACCTGAAATTTGAAGAGAATCATGTAAAAGAAGCATCCTATTTTACCGATGGTTGCGCCTCGAGCGCCATCTGCGGCTCCTTTGCGGCGGAGCTCACCCTAGGCAAGGATCCGGACGCTCTGGCGGATATTACCGGTGAAACCGTGCTCAAGGAGATCGGACGAATGCCGCAATCGGAACGGCACTGTGCCGATCTTGCCGCGGCGGCGGTTCAGGAAGCATTAAACAACTACATGAAACCGCATCCGGGCCGGTAGCGAGATTTCGATGAAAACAGCCTTCGCATACTGGGACAATCGAATCGCGCCGGTTTTCGACACGGCGGTGCAGGTTCATCTCGTCGAAACCGAGGCGGGGCGGATTATCGGCGAAACACAGGCAACGCTGCCGGAAGATCTGCCGGTGCAAAAGACGCTTCGGCTGTTGGCGATAGGCATCACCACCTTGGTTTGCGGTGCGATTTCCAAGCCGATGCGCGAGCTGCTCGTTGCCTACGGAATCCAGGTGGTCCCCTTCGTGGCCGGCGATCTGCGCGAGGTCATTCGGGCCTGGCTTCATGATAATCTGGAGCAGGACACATTCGCCATGCCGGGTTGCCGCGGCCGGTGGCGTCGGGGATTCACGCCAATACCGCATCCGTGTGAGGAAAGAAACGCCATGAACCGGAAAGAACGCGCAATGGACGCAAAGGGTGGAAAAGGACCGGGGCAGGAGGGACAGCGACCCGGTCGTAAGAACGGCCCCTTGGCAGGCGGACCGGCCGGCGATTGCGTTTGCCCGCAATGCGGGCAACGGGCGCCACATGAACGCGGCATCCCCTGTATCAGGAGCAACTGCCCGAAGTGTGGAGCCGTGATGGCCAGGCAATAACAACCCATTCTTAAAAAAGGAGGATACGACAATGCCAGGAAGAGATGGAACAGGACCCATGGGAAGGGGGGCAATGACCGGACGAGGGGCTGGATTCTGCGCGGGTTTTGGTATGCCCGGCTATTCGAATCCGGCTCCGGGGCGAGGATTTGGAATCGGCTTCGGGCAGAACCAGGAATTCTGCGGTCGCGGAGGCGGCCGCCGGGGGTCGCGCAACATGTTCCATGCCACCGGCCAACCCGGCTGGATGCGGTACGGCGGCTCCGCCATGCCGCAACAAAAATCCGATCCGGAGATCGAGAAGCAGGCGCTCAAGCGGCAAGCCGAGGCCTTGCAGTCGGAACTGGACGTTATCAAAAAGCGCCTGAACGAGGTCATAAGCGGCGCCGCGGTGGAATAAGCGCCATCGGAATCAGGCAAAGGACAGCCGCGCCGGCCCAATGACCGGCGCGGCCGTTTGCGGCTCGATCGTGAAGCGATTCCGGAGCTGCACACATCGAAGAACACCGGGTTTAAGCGGGCCTTGCACCGGATTTATTAACACGGGAGATATGATAAAATGCCGGGATATGACGGAACGGGGCCACGCGGAACCGGCCCCATGACAGGTAATGGAAGGGGGTATTGCATGCTGAAAATACCCCCGGCATGTAACGGGACACTCACCGGATTTGCCGGTTTGGCTGGGCATCCGGTGAGCCTCTTGCCCGTTTCTTCATGGGCCAATGCCGTTTTCCCGCGCCGCGAACTCTGCCAAAGTCAACTCACGCGTCTTGCGTGTTGCCTGCGGCAGATCGGCCAAACCTGTTGCGGCCGGGAAGCGCGCTGCGGGAAATCTCCCCGCATAGGCGCATCATGACGGCAGGCCACCTCCATTACGCGTATGGACCCGTTCCATCGCGGCGTCTGGGAAAGAGCCTGGGAATCAATAACATTCCGGCGAAGATTTGCTCCTATTCCTGCATCTACTGTCAGGTGGGCAGAACCACGCGAATGCAAGACAATCGCCACCTTTTCTTTGATCCCGAAGACATTTTCCAGGATGTTCGAAGCCAGTTGGAAAAGGCAACCGCGGCATCGGAACCCGTCGACTACCTTACCTTCGTGCCGGATGGAGAGCCCACCCTGGACATGAACCTGGGAAAGGCAATCGTGCGCTTGAAGACGTTGGGAGTTCCCGTCGGTGTCATCACCAACGCTTCGCTTCTATGGCGCGAAGATGTGAGAGAAGAACTATGGCTGGCCGATTGGATTTCACTGAAGATTGATGCGGTTCGGGAAGTCATCTGGCGCCGGATCAATCGACCGCACAAGGCCATACGGCTATCCGACATTATAGAGGGGATACTTGCCTTCACCAAAGCCTTTACCGGCAAACTGGTAACGGAAACGATGCTTATCGGCGGTCTTAATGACAACGAGGACTGCATGAAAGAGGTCGCCGATTTTCTCTACCAGATACAGCCGTATGCGGCCTATCTGAGTATTCCGACCCGTCCACCGGCGGAAAAATGGGCAGCTGTTCCTAATGAAGAGGCCCTAAACCGGACCTATCAGCTTCTTTCCAGCAAGGTGAAGCGGGTGGAATACCTGATTGGCTACGAGGGAAATGCCTTTGCCTTTACCGGCGATATTGGAAAAGATATCTTAAGCATCACCGCTGTTCACCCGATGAGAAAAGAGGCTGTCGACACGCTTCTGCTGCGTGCCGGATCTTCGTGGAAGGTTGTTGATCGACTGGTGACCCAAGGGGATCTTTCGAAAACGAAGTATGATGGGCATATCTTCTATTTGAGAAGATTCGCAAAAGACCGCGAGGCGACAACATGATACTGCATCTGATCGTTTTGTTCACCTTGCTCGGATCGATCTGTTCGGTCGGGCTCGCCGGTCTGCTGCTCCTTTTTACACGCGAGCGGCTGCACTTTGTTACAGGCGGTCTGATTCCGTATGCAATCGGCACACTGCTCGGCGCCGCCTTCTTCGGCATGATTCCCCATGCGCTGCTTCGACTTGCGAGCACCTCGGTCCTTCCCACGGTTCTCTTCGGTATCATTCTATTTTACGTACTTGAGAAGTTCGCCATGTGGCGACATTGTCACGAGCAGCCCTGTAATGTTCACACCCGCGCGGGAACGATGATCCTCATCGGAGACGCCTTCCATAACTTCGTCGATGGGGTAGCCATTGCCGCCGCGTTCTCGGAATCCGTTTCACTGGGAATTACCACGTCCGTGGCGGTAATTGCTCATGAAGTGCCCCAGGAGGTCGGTGATTTTGCAATCCTGCTGGAAAGCGGTTTCTCGCGGTCGCGCGCCCTGTTTTTCAATGCTTTGTCCAGTCTCACGGCGCTGATTGGCGCGGTGATGACGTTCTTTCTTCTTCCTGTTATTCAATTACTGGTTCCCTATCTGCTATCGGTGTCCGCAGCGAGCTTTATTTATATCGCGCTTGCGGATCTTGTGCCGGGTCGGCGAGACGCCGGAGGGATTCGAAGCCTCGCATGGGAACTGCCACTTATTGCATTGGGCATCGGTACGATTGCCGCCTTGCAACTTTAAGCCACGCGATGAGGAAATGTCATGACGCGATTTTCTATCAACAAAGACGGCGATGAGCAAATTGTAGTTCGAGCTGATAACTTCAGGCAACGCCGGGTGCTTCCATGACCCCCGCAAGCGTGAAGATTACGATACTGGTCGACAATCATGCGGGAGATGGACTCCTCGCCGAGCATGGCCTGTCATTGTGGATCGAGACCGAAGGCAAGCATATCCTTTTTGATACGGGGCAAGGGAGGGCATTGGAATCCAACGCCGAAATACTGGGCATTGACTTGAGCCAGACCGATACCATCGTATTGAGCCATGGACATTTCGATCACTCGGGCGGCATTTCCCAAGTCCTTCAACAGGCACAAAACGCCGACATCTACTGCCATCCGGGGGTCGTTTCCCCCCGCTACGCCATTCGAAACGGGACCCCGAAGTCGATTCAGATGCCACCCAAATCGATGACAGCCATTGACAGGTTGCCTTCACAACACGTTCATTGGGTGCAACAACCCATCATATTATTCGGGAAAATCGGCATAACCGGGCCCATTCCGCGAGAGACAATCTACGAGGACACCGGCGGACCGTTCTACCTCGACCCGGAGGGAAGACGTCCCGACCCGATTGAGGATGATCTCGCTCTTTGGATTCGGACGGAGAAAGGGCTTATCGTTTGTGTCGGCTGCGCCCATGCGGGCTTGGTAAATACCCTAAACCACGTTCGGCATCTGAGCAATGGCCCGAGTGTCCGGGCCATTATGGGGGGCTTTCACCTCCTCGGCGCCAGCCAGGACCGTCTGCTTCAGACCGTAGCCGCCTTAAGGCTGCTTAAACCGGATAGGGTTGTTCCCTGTCACTGTACCGGGGAACCGGCCGTTGCGTCCCTCTTCAATGCTTTTGAAGAACGGGTATCGCCCGGTGCAGCCGGAAGGACATACCAGTTCTGAGATGAATTCCGCTAACCGATGAGACATATCCTGATACGGTGAGATTTATGCTTGCATTTTTACATTTGCGTTTCATAATGACAGCCTGTAACGTTTGATCCGGTTCGCCATTATAACCGAAAACTGCTGAAAACGACTCTAAAAAGCTCGTATCAGCGTTTTCCGTCTTCCAACTATCTGGAAAGCGACCGAAGAAAACTTTCAGGAGTGCTAAGGAGATGAGCGGCGGTAAGCGGGCAACAAAAAAGATTCGAACCCCCACGGAGGCGATCCTCGAAAGCATATCGGACGGCGTTTTTACGGTGGATCTGGAATGGCGTGTCACGTCGTTCAACCGTGCCGCTGAGGAGATCACGGGCGTATCGCGCAAAGAGGCGATCGGCCGGCGGTGTTCGGATGTATTTCGTTCCAGCATGTGCGGCGCCGGTTGCCCGCTTCAGCAGACCTTAAAGACCGGAAAACCCATCATCGGCCAATCCGGATACATTATCGACTCGAACGCAAATCGCATCCCCATTAGTATCTCTACCGCCGTTCTGCGGGACGGCGATGATGACCGGGTGATCGGCGGCGCGGAAACCTTCCGCGATCTTTCGGAGCTCGAAGCGTTGCGCCAGGAACTGGCGGGCAAATTCGGCGTCGGCGATCTGACCAGCAGAAGCCCTCTGATGCAGCGCGTGTTTGAGGTCCTGCCCGCCATCGCCGCCAGCCCCAGCACGGTTCTCATCCTCGGGGAAACCGGCACCGGCAAGGAACTGGTGGCGAAAACCCTCCATTCGCTCAGCCCTCGCAATCGCAATCCCTTTATCGCGGTGAATTGCGGGGCCCTGCCCGACACGCTGCTGGAATCGGAGTTGTTCGGCTACAAGGCCGGCGCGTTTACCGGCGCGAACAAGGATAAGCCGGGGCGTTTTGCGCTGGCCAAAGGGGGTACTCTTTTCCTTGATGAAATCGCCGAGGTCAGTCCGGCGCTCCAGGTCAGACTTTTGCGGGTATTGCAGGAGCGGGTATACGAGCCGTTGGGAGGGACCCGCTCCGAAACCGCTGACGTTCGGGTGATCGTAGCCACCAACAAAGACCTGGCCGAACAGATGCGCCGGGGGCTTTTCCGGGAGGACCTTTACTATCGTGTGAACGTGGTCCGCGTCGAACTTCCCCCGCTCCGGCGGCGGAAAGAAGACATTCCCCTGCTGGTGGACCAGTTCATCACGCGGTTCAACCGGTTGCAGCAAAAATCCGTTCGCGGAATCGCCGCGGAAGCCCTGTCCCTCCTCATGGCCCATGATTGGCCGGGGAACATTCGCGAGCTGGAAAACGCCGTCGAGCGCGCCTTCATTCTCTGCGGCGACGGGCACATCGGCATCACGCACCTGCCCGGGGAGTTAACGTCTCACGGGGAGGCAAAAAGCGCAGATGGGGACATCCGATCCGCCCACGACATTCTCGATACCCAGGCCATCCGCGCCACGCTCGAACGAACCGGGTTCAACCGGCTTGCGGCGGCTCGAGAGCTTGGCATCCACAAAACCACGCTCTTTCGCAGAATGAAAAGGCTGGGTATCGCCCTTCCCGAACAGGACGGCCGCGCCCGTCACAAAAAATCACGGTAATACCCGTTTTATGCCCCAAAGATATATTTTGTCCCTGCCGTGTTGAGAATAAACCGGCCCGGCATCTCGTTCATGAGCGCCATTGTCGCCTCAAACCCCGTGCAGTGAGCGGGCACGACATAGTCGGGATTGATGGCCTTCATATCTTCTACCGTACTCCGGATGATTTCCGGTCTGGCGTTCACGAGATGAAAACCCCCGATGACGGCGTGCACCTTTTCGATCCCCGTCATCTTCCGGGCATGTTTCACCGTATTGACGATGCCCGCGTGGGCACACCCCGAAAGCACGATGAGCCTCTTGCCCTTCAGGTGGAAAACAACGGCCTGTTCTCCCGAGAACGTATCGGCCACCACGGTATCGCCCCTCTCGACGAGCAGCACGGGCGGCGCCCTGAAGATTCATTCCGGTCAAATCCCTCAGTTCACCCGGCGTTCGCGGCCCCGCCACTCTTTTTCTCTTAATTTGAATTTCTGAATTTTACCGGTGGCCGTTTTCGGCAGCGCGGAAAATTCGACGACCTTCGGGGCTTTAAACCGGGCGAGATTTTGCTTGCAAAAATCGATGATAGTCTGCGCCGTCGGGTGGGTGCCGTCCTTGGCCACGACAAATGCCTTGGGCACCTCCCCCCATTTGTCGTCCGGAATGGGAATTACGGCGACTTCCAGCACATCGGGGTGGCGGAAGATAACATTTTCGATTTCCACCGTGGAAATGTTTTCACCGCCGCTGATGATGATATCTTTCTTGCGATCCATGATTTGGGCATACCCGTCCGGGTGCATGACCGCCAGGTCCCCGCTGTGAAACCACCCGCCGGAAAAAGCCGTTTGGGTGGCTTCCGGATCATTATAGTAGCCGAGCATGACATTGTTTCCCCGCATGACGATTTCGCCGATCGCTTGTCCGTTCCGCGAAACCGGCGCCATGGTCACCGGATCCATGACATCCATGTAATGAGTGGTAACAAATGGAACGCCTTGCCGGGACTTCAGCTTGGCCCGCTCCTCGCTGGGAAGACCATTCCATTCCGGTTTCCAGGCACAGACACTGTGAGGCCCGAAAACCTCTGTCAGTCCATACGTATGGGTAATATTGGCGCCCATGGCCTCGACGTTTTCGATAATCTTGGGCGCGGGCGGCGCCCCGGCCGTCATGATTTCGAGCTTGCGCTTCATTCTCAGGTCCTTGGCGCCGGGATAATTGGACATCATCACGAGCACGGTGGGAGCCGCGCACATATGGGAGATATTTTCAGTTTCAATGAGCCGGAATACCTCATCCGGCATTACGGCCCTCAAACAGACATGGGTGGCACCGATAGCGGTCACGGCCCAGGTGAAACACCAGCCATTGCAATGAAACATCGGCAATGTCCACAGGTAAACCGATGTGGCATCCAGGCGGGCTTCAAGAATTTCGCCAATGGCATTCAGATAAGCGCCCCGATGATGGTACATGACCCCTTTGGGAAGCCCGGTGGTACCGCTGGTGTAGTTGATGGTTGCAATGTCCCGCTCGCTTTCAACGGCGATGGACACCGGGGCCGGTGATCCGGTTTCCAGAAACGATTCGTACTCAAGACCCGGAAGGGGGCGAGCGTCGCTAACGTCGCAAATATTGACGAAGAACCGGACCTTTTCCAATTGACTCACCACCGGCTGGATCAGGCCGGCGAATTCATTGTCCACGAATACCGCCTTGGCATCCGAGTGGTTGACAATATAAGCCACCTCTTTGGCGGTTAAGCGGATATTGATGCTGACCAGGGCCGCGCCGATCATGGGAACCGCATAATGCGCTTCCAGCATGGGGGGGATATTCGGACAAATAAAAGCGACCTTGTCACCTTTACCGATACCCATTTTTTTTAAGGCATCGGCCAGACGATTCGCCCGTTCCTGAAATTCAAGATAGGTCCGTCGAATGTTGCCGTATACGACCGCCACTTTTTCCGGGTAAACCTGTGCACTGCGGTATAGAAATTTCACCGGGCTTAACACATCATAGTTGACGCTTGGCTCGTTCATGCTTCTTTCCTCCTTAATAAAGCGGATTCAAAACACCCCGTCCCTGTCACAAAGCAGCCGCGGGACGGGTTGCCCCGGCGGCTCGGCTCACAATTCCGGATATCCCCTTGACTGAAGAAACAAAATAGGGTCGACGCTCGTTCCATGAATAGTATTTATTCCTTGACAGGCCTTGTATCAATCGGGCGGCGCCCTAAATTCGGCTGATATCTCATTGCAGCCTGTCTAAGTTTAAAACCTAAGCGCACGGTTTCATAAATACGGTGACGAATCTTTTTTGCGTCTTCATCTTCGTGTCCTTCGTGTCTTTGTGGTTGAATTCACAAAGTTTTCATAACCACGAAGGGCACGAAGCACACGAAGATGATGCGGTCAATGCGTTATCGGAATTGTGAAATCCTGTACTAAGGATGCGTTCCGGCAATACCTTTCCGTTACTTTTGACTTTTATGCGACCAGAATACGGCCATTTTAATAAGCTGGGTGTAATGCTTAATTCCCAGTTTATCTTTGATATTTTCGCGATAGGTGCCGATGGTTTTGGCGCTGAGATGCAGCCGGGTGGCAATTTCCCGTGTGGATAAGCCTTCTCCGATCAATCGGAATACTTCCAGCTCGCGGTCGGTCAATATATCGATGGGGGACCTTTTAGCCGGGGCATGCTGAGCCACAAGGCGCTGGAAGGCCTTTTCTTTTACATTGGCGCTGGCATACAAGTCTCCTTTCAGCACCTTGCGGATAGCCTGGACAACCAGAACCGTCGCCTCCTGTTTCATGATATAGCCACGCGCTCCCGCTAAAAGCGCTCTCTCGGCATAAAGGGATTCGTCGTACATGGATAGCATCAACACCGGGATTCCGGCAAATCGATGACTGATCTCCTTTACGAGCTCGATGCCATCACTTTCCTTCAGAGAAATATCGACGATCACCAGGTCGGGTTTCAGGCTGGCAATGGATTTGAGGGCCCGCGCGGCGCTCTCCTCGCTGCCGCACACCATCAGATCCTTCTCTTTATTGATCAATTCGCTCATCCCCAGACAGAAGACGGGATGGTCGTCAACAATGAGTATTTTGTATTTTTCCGCATTCATATTATGGGGTTTGACCCGGCGCAAGGGGCGCATCGTTTTTCAGCAACGCCTGAACCGTGGTGCCGCTCCTATCGTTGCTTTTAATGTCAAAGCCAGCTCCAATCATTCTGGCACGATACTGCATGATTTGCAATCCGATTCCCGCCTTGGGCATGTTGACCGGAATTCCTTTGCCGTCATCGCTGATCCGCAATTGAAGGCTCTCGTTTTTATTCAGTAATTCGATGGTGATAGTCCTGCCGCCGGAATGTTTAACCGCATTGTTGACCGCTTCCTTGGCGATGTAAAAAAGATGGGTGGCCGCCGTATTATCCCGCAGCGCGGCGGCGCCGTCACAAAGAAACCGGCAGGCGACACCGGAAACCGATGCCGTGTGGTCAGCCAGGTCCTGAAGGGCGGTTTCCAGGCCATGGGCGACCATGTGTACCGGACACAGCCCTCTGGTCAGACTTCGGGTCTTATAAATCGCCTGGCCAATCAGATCCAGAATTTTCCTTGACAGGGGGGCATGGGACGACGCGGATTCTTCCAGGTTGGACGTTAATACCGAGCTCAACCCCTCGATTCCGATGAGGTGCGGGCAGAGATCATCATGCAGGTCCTGGCCGATTCGTTGTCGCTCGCGGTCCGCGATGTCCATGACCTCCTTTTGCAAGCGTTTGGATTTGGTAATATCTCTCAAAATAATGACGCTTCCCACCAACTGCCCATGGCGATCACGATAGGTTGAGCCGCTGATACTGACATGCACAAGGCTGCCGGCCTTGTTATACCGCCGGGTCGGCGTTCCGGTGAGGGTCTTTCCGGCGATAATGGACTGGATCATTCTGAAAGTCTCCTCCCAATTCTCCTCCGCCACGAAATGATCCATTTTGCGTCCGAGACACTCTTCCGGCGTCCAGCCGAATATCCGGGTAAATGCAGCGTTCATATACGTCACACGCCCCTGCATGTCATAGGTGACGATGGGGTCGGGAGCGGCCTCCATGACCGAGCGATAGCGCTCTTCACTCTCTCTGAGCTCTTCTTCGACTTTTCGGCGAACCTGAATCTCCCGGGTCAGCTCCAGGTGATAATCCTCCAATTGTCCCATGAAGCGATTGAAATAGTCGTAGAGTTGACCGATTTCATCTCGCGACGCCGGTGCAATGCGGGATGAGTAATCGCTGCCGCCCATTTGGCTAAAATGGCACATCAACTTTCGCAAGGGGTCGGTAATGGACGCACTGATCGCATATGTAACCGGCAAAACCAGGGCCAATGTGATCAAAACCGTTGCGACAATCAGATTGCGAATGGTCCGCAGCGGTTCGTAAAACTCATCCAGATAGCTCGATGAGGCAACGATCCAGTCATATTCGGGAATATAATTGAAGATGACCAATTTCATCCGCTCCGCTGCTTCATCGGGATTCTTCCAGGGGTAAATGATTTTGCCGGTCTTGCGCCGTTGCATCTCCTCCAGGAATTGGCTGGGCAAATCCTTGTCCTTCAGGATGTTGATGCCCTGCAGCTTGGGGTGAATGATGGCTGTCCCCTGGCCATCCATAACGAAGGAATATCCGCTTCGGCCCAACCGCATCTCCAGAACCCCTTTTCTGAAATCTTCGACATTGACAAGGTCCTTGAATTCTCCGCGGTAGCTGGATACGGAGACAATCCAGTCCCAGGGGGCAAAGTAGAGCATGTAAAGACCTTTGGGACGCGCCTGGACTTCGTCCGGATTCTTCCAGTCATATTCGATATATCCCTTTTTTAACTTCAATTGTTCCTTTACAAATTCGAAAGCGGAGACGTTGGTGTTGAGCAGGGCGGTTTGGGGGTGAACCGCCACGATGCCGTCGCTGTTCATGCAATAAATATAACCCGACCTGCCGATGGATTGGCTCAGCATGAGCTCGGCCACCAGCCGCTGGGCCTCTTCAAGCGTGAATCGGCCTTGAAGAGACTGCTGATGAAAATACTGGATCAGTTCCAGGTTCTTTTCCGCGACCGCGCGCAGGTGGTTTTTAATGGAAACCGCCGCGGATGTCCGAACCATGTTCAGTATGGCGTTGGTCGTGTTCCCGAGCTCGCTTTCGATATTTTCTTTGATATTCTTACGAACAATAAAAGAAATGAAGGCGCTGCTCAGGCAAATGGAGAGGATGAAGACAATTGAATAGCAGATGAGCAATTTATGACGGATGCGCCGATTCTTGAACATCGATTGCTCTTCCTCATGAATAAAGAGACGCCGTCTTCGATGATGGCATTGAAGTAATGAAGTGGCGGTTGGACAGGACCCTGACGCGCCCGCCTGACGCGATCCACCACCTTAAGGACGGGAACTCGTCTTTAGTATAGAAAAATACTGACAATTGCAACAGCTAATCCGGCGGGCGCGGCGCCAGCGCCCCCCCACCCCAATGCGTGGAAGCGCTTCCGCCGGATAAAGATGAGCGGATAATCGAAATCAACTCGGGAAATTCATTCCTCGAAAAAAGGAATGGGGTGAGATAACCCAATAAGCTGTTTGTAGGTTATCAACCTATGGGGAATGCTGCCCGAACCTACCCTGCCATCGGCTGAAGTCCGACCCGAAAATCGGGAATCCGCCGATTGTCAACTCTCTATTGTTTCTCTATGCTCATAACCGCTAAAGGAAGAAAATAGCGAGGTCCATAACCCTATTCATGAAAGAGGAGGAGACATCTTGGCTATCGAACCGGTTGGTACTATTGATTACAACAAGTTACCCCCCCTGGATTCGGCAACGGCGCGGGCAATGAGCCGCGAACTGAAAATCAGTCTGCTTCTCAGCGCCATTTACTTTTCCTTTCTGCTGGGAGTCACCATTCTGAACTACGCCGCCCCGGGAGTCATGAAAGCCGTATTATGGGGCGGGATGACCATGACATGGTTTGCCACATCCCTGATGGCCATGTTCATGGCGTCATTCATCGCCTGGCTGCATGTGCGCTACTATCAGCGAAGATTGGCGGAAACCACTCAAGCACGGGAGGTCATCTAACTCATGGAACCCAAATACATATTTACCGTACTTCTTCTTGGAACCATCGTCGCCATCACCTATGGCACTAAAAAATATGCCACCAGTACAGTCGATTTCTATGTCGGCGGACGAAGTTTCGGGTGGTTCCTCAACGGATCGGCCATCGCCGGGGACTACCTGAGCGCCGCCACATTTCTCGGTCTCGCGGGACTGACGTTTGCATTGGGGTATGACGGAATTTTCTACACCTTCTGTTTCTCGGTCGGTTTAACACTCCTCGCCCTATTTGTCGCCGGCCCGCTCAGAAAGTTCGGGCGGTTTACGGTTCCCGACTTTTTAGCGGAAAGGTTCCATAGCCGATCCGCCCGACTGTTCGCGGTGGTGGTGGTACTGGCGATCTCCGGCTTTTACGCGGCCCCGCAGATATTGGGCGGCGCCCAGATTCTGCAATTATTTTTCGGTCTCTCCTATGAGACCGGTGTCATCGCCATCGTCGTGGTAATGATCTTCTATGTGGGGATCGGCGGCATGAAGGGCACCACGATCAACCAGGCACTGGAGATCTGGATTCGTTTCGGTGCATTCATGGTGCTGCTGGCGGGCGCGATCTACATGGGGTTCCACTACGGAAAAATTTTGGATCTGATTCAAAACTGGACCGGCGCGGTACCCGGCACGGGCGCCTACACCAAAGATGGCGTGGATCTGGTGGCCAACGGCGCCAAATGGTCTTACGTCGGCGGCGGTATATTCAAGAACTTGACGGAATGTCTCTCCATGGTGATCGGCTTATCCTTTGGCACCATGGGCCTGCCCCACGTTTTGCTCCGCTTCTATACAAACCCGTCCGCCAAGGAAGCACGCTACTCGGCCCTGTTCGCCATCGTCATTGCCAGCCTCTTCTTTGCCATCGCGCTGTATTTGGGGACCGTCGGCCGCTATCTATTCCTGGCGGGGACCCAAGCCGGAACACTTTCCACCGAAACACTGAAAGCATTCGTCACCGGTGGCCAAAACATGGTCATCCCCACCGTGGCGGACATCATCGGCGGACGCTGGATGCTGGGCTTTGTCGTTGCGGGGGCTTTCGCCGCGGTTTTCTCGAACTTGTCCGGACTCTTCATCGCCAGCTCCGGCGCACTGGGCCATGATCTTTTCACCCACTTCATCCACAAAAACGCCACCGAAAAGGAAAAGGTCTTTGCCGGCAAAATCGCGGTGATCATTGTGGGCGTTTTTTACGGAATACTGGGACTGTTGGTTAAGACAGCCGCCATCGGCCATCTGGTCGGCCTGGCTTTCAACGTGGCGGCCAGCACCTTTGCGCCCATTTTCTTGTTGGGGATCTGGTGGTGCGGCATGACCAAAAATGGCGCCATCTGGGGCATGGTCGTGGGGCTATGTTCCTCCATGTATATGATCTTCTTTGTCAAAACCCTGCCCTTGTGGATGCAGTGGAGAATCCCCGGCCTGGTCACCGTCCCCCTTGCGTTTTTAACGATTTACATCGTCTCCAAATGGGAGAAAAAGGTCCCAGCGGACGTTCATACCTTCATGGAACATATTCACTATTCAGAAGCAAATGCCTAACGGATCGCAGTCCGTATGCCCTCGCCCTCACCCCGGTGAGGGCTATTCTTTTGGGCCTTGATCATCGTTTCGGCCACGCCGGGGCATTTTTTCCAGCCCGGCAAGAACTCGCTATCGCTCAAACAGCTTGCCGGGCTTCCAAAAACACCCCGGCGTGACCTGTCCGTCACTCGGGTTTGCCGAATCGATGATCAAGGCCTTTTTTTTAGTAACCCGTCATTACACGTCAGGGCACCAGCCAGATCGCGCAATCCTCGAATTTATTGATGATATAACGGGGAACCTTTCCGATATGTTCGGCATCTCCGGAACCGGATTTCCCGACGACAATCGTTTGGGTATTCAGCCTCTTCGCCTCCTCGATGATGGCTTTTCCCACCAGCCACCGGCTCTCGAGTGTTTTAAAATCGATTCGTTGCTCCGCTATTCCGGCCTTTTTCAGCATCGCGAGCGCCTGATGATGAAAATCCGCGGTAGCGCTCCGATCGCTCTTTTTGATGAAATCCTCCATCTCCTCGTTTTTTTTGGACGAATCGACGGGACAATAATCGGAAAGCTTCGATGCGATGTGCAAAAAAATGATCCTGTCGAACTTGGCGCCCGCCATGACAAAGGAGACATGGTCCACCACCCGCCGGGAACCGGGGGAACCGTCGACGGCAACCAGCAGGTCGCCGGAGCGGACTTTGTGATCCACCACCCATATGGGAACCAGTTTCGAGTGGGTGAAGAGCTCCGAGGTGACACTTCCAATCATCAGTTCTTTCATATAGGAGATGCCGCTGCGACCCGCAAGCACGGCACAGACGTTTTTCTTTTCCGAATAGTCCAGGATATCTTTTGCCGCATTGTGACGCCGCGGTTGGGTGAAGCACTCGATATCCTTCTCATCGACCCCCTCCCGAATCATCGTATCCTTCAACTCCGCCAATAACTCGAGCGCTACCGATTGATTCTTCAGATGAATCTTTTCCAGCTTCCCTTTTCCGGAAGTCGTCTTACCCGCCTCTTCCGCCAAATACTGCGAGACGGTCGGCTGAATATGAATCAAGCTGAAAGAAACATCGGAAAGCTGTTTGTATTTTTCGGCCGCATAGTGAACGGCATTTTTAGAGTGAATTGAACCGTCCACCGCGATAACGATCTTTTTCATGGGAAGCTCCTTTTTGAATGATATCGATCAAAGTCCAAAATGCTTCAATTTGCGAAACAACGTCTTGCGATTGATCTTTAAAACAGCAGCCGTCTGGCCTCTGTTCCACTGATATTCACTGAGCAAATGCTGTATGTATTTTTTTTCGAACCGCAGGGTGGCATCATTCAAACTCAGAACGGTGGCGGTTTCGGATGCCATCTGATCGGGATTCAGCGCCCGCGGGGAAGCACTCTGCTGGGTAGCGTCCACGAAATCAATTTTTTTCAAGGTGATATAGCGTTGCAGGGTGTTCTGAAGCTCCCTTACATTACCGGGCCAGTCGTAGTGTTGCATGGAACGCATGACGCTTTCAGGGATGGAGGGAATATTGCTTTCACTGCCCAGGAGACGCAGAAAATGGTGAATCAGCAGCGGCAGATCTTCCTTTCGCTCTCTTAACGGCGGAAGATGAATCGGAATAATATGGATGCGATAGTAGAAGTCCTTTCGCATCAGCCCGCCGGCAATATGGGACTTTAAATCCCGGTTGGTGGCGGCAATGATTCGAACCTTGGGCTTTTTTACGTCACGGCCGCCGATGGGCGTATACCCCCCCCCTTCGATGGCCCGCAGCAATTTGACTTGCATGTTCAGATCCAGTTCGGCCACTTCGTCCAGGAAAAGAATTCCACCTTCCGCGTTGTCCAGATAACCGGGTTTATCGATGAAGGCGCCGGTAAAGGCGCCTTTTTTATAACCGAAAAACTCGCTTTCCATGAGATTAGCGGGAATGGCCCCACAATTAACCGTTACAAACGGTTTCTGACTCAGGTCACTCAATTCATGAATGGTTTGGGCCACCAGTTCCTTACCGGTCCCCGACTCTCCGTAAATAATAATATTGGCGCTGGAGGGAGCGGCCTTTAAAATGGTCTCATACACGGCCCCCATGGCCGGACTTCTGCCGATGATTTTACCGAACTGATTGGAGCTTTTCAGGGTGGAGCGCAGCCGCAGGTTTTCCTCCCGCAGGTCCGCTTCGCTTTGCCGCAATGCCTCTTCGTTCAATCTTCGCTCCGTGACATCGATATGGGTGCCGACCATCCGTATCGGTGTGCCGGTTTCATCCCGGTCGACGACTTTCCCCCGGGCCATGATCCAGCGCCACCCCCCCTGCTTGGTTCTCAGGCGGTATTCAATTTCTATCTTGTCGATGGTCTGACGAACGTATTGTTTGATCCGATTGTCCGCCATAGCCCTGTCATCGGGATGAATGAGCGCCTGCCACGTCTCGATGAGCTGGGGCATTTCGTAAGGCTGGTAGCCCAGCATGGTATAAAACATGGGGCTGAAATAGATGCGCTTATTCCGCAGGTCCCAGTCCCAGAGAGCATCACTGGTGGCCTCCATGGCAAGATCCAGGCGTTTTTTACTCTCACGAAGCTTCTCCTTCGAATCATGATAATCCGTGATATCCTCGCCGGAGCAAACCACGTATTCCACATTCCCCAGAGTGTCGAGCTTGGGGGTGGCGATGATGGACAGGAGTCGCCGGATGCCTTGCCCATTGACCACCCATTGCTCGGTCTTTATTCGTTTGCCCCGGGTAAAAACGGTTTTTTGATCGGCAATCAACGATTCGACCTGCTGCGGATCCAGAAGGTCACTCATGCGCCGCCCCTCTATTTCCGCTTTGTCCAGGCCCCAGAAATCGACATGGGCCTGGTTGACGGCGCCATAGGACTCCACATCGGTCAAATACCAGATCTGGGTCTGAATATTGTTCAAAAGCAGTTTCTGCTCTTCCACCTTTCGGTTCAGCGACGCCTCGACCTGTTTACGCTCTTCGATCTCCCTGCGCAGTCGCAGGTTGACCGAAAACAGCTCCACCGTTCGTTCCCGCACCCGTTCTTCCAGAAATTGATGGGCCTTTTCAAGCTCTCTTTTTGCCTGCCGGCTGGCGGTGACATCCCGATGAATGACGATGCTGGCGATATGACGACCCGCCGGGTCCTTTATGATGGCCGTGCGCAACTGAATATGAAGGAGCTTTTTTTCCCTGGTGAGGCGGCGGGTTTCAAATACCACTTTTTCACCCTTCAGGGTGCGCTCCCAGGCGATGCGCGTGGGCTCCATTTCCTCCAGCGGTACAAAATCAAGCCGGTGGCCCAGCAGTTCTTCCTTTGTCCAGCCGTAGGTCTGCTCGAAAGCGTCGTTTGAATAAATTGCCTCACCGCGGGCATCGTAAACGACCACCGGGTCCGGCATCGCATCCAACAGCGCCCGGTATTGTTTCTCGTTGCCGACCTGCATGCCGATGGCCCGCGCAAACCGGGCACTCCCCTTGGAACCGATCATGTCAGCCTGCTCCTATTCCGGTGACGGCATAAGCGCTCGCCGCTCACCTCGAACCAATCCCATTCCTTGCCCCGCTTCGCCTCCACGGCGAAAAACGGCGATCTTTCATATTGTGCGAACATGATGTTTAAAATTCTATCTGTTTTATGGCGCCGATGCAATGTTGAATTCGGCATTTTTATATAAAACCGGATTGGACGGCGGGGAAAAAGATTGGACGCCTTGCATGCCATGGGCTATAATGCGCTCCATGGCGGGGTTCTTCTCTTTCCCGCGTACCCCCAATTATCCGCAAGGAGCGATCCATGATCAAACAGGTTCTGGTTCCCATCGCCGACGGCTCGGAGGAGATTGAAGCGGTCACCATCATTGACGTCCTCAGAAGAGCGGGCGCTTGCGTTACCGTCGCCGGCGTGGGAACACTTCAAATCACCGCATCCCGCGGGGTTAAGATCGTCGCCGACAAGATGATTGCCGAATGCGCCGGTGAAACCTATGATTTGATTGCCCTGCCGGGCGGCATGCCCGGCGCCGAAAATCTCCGGGAGTCAAGGGAGTTGATCCGCCTGCTGGAAGATCAGCGGGCGCAAGATCGCTGGTATGCCGCTATTTGCGCGGCGCCGGCCGTGGTATTGGCGCCTCATGGATGGTTGGCGGGACGCCATGCCACCTGCCACCCCGACTTTTCCGGACAACTTGGAAACGCGATCTTTTCCACCGACCGTGTGGTTGTGGATGGCCGTTGCATCACCAGCCAGGGGCCGGGCAGCGCTTTGGAATTCGCACTGACACTGGTGGCGGTTCTGTTTGGCGAAAAAGAGGCGGCCGATGTGGCCTCTCCCATGGTAATGCAGCCGGTTTGCCGCGATAAGAGCTGATAAAGGAACCGTTGTCATATGGATGAACGGGATTCAGGACGAGGAAATGCAGGTGGTTTTCAAAGACGGCAAGGCCTGCAAGGCTACCACCAGTTTTTCTTTTTAAAATAAACGACCATGGCGCCCACCACCATCAGGATGAGCCCCCAGGCCCCGAGATACCCCCACCGCCAGTCCAATTCCGGCATATATTTGAAATTCATTCCATAAACACCGACAATAAAGGTGATCGGGATAAAAATGGTCGAGATAATCGTCAGAACCTTCATGACCTCGTTGAGTTTATTACTGATGATCGAGAGGTAGAGGTCCAGAAATCCCGAGAGGATATCCCGGTAGGATTCGATAGTATCGATGACCTGGATGGTATGGTCATGAACATCGCGGAGAAAGAGGCGTGTTTTTTCCTGAAAAATGCCGGAATCCTCCTTTGACAACGCGCCGATGACATCCCGAAGCGGCCAGATCTGTTTTCGAAGATAAATAAATTCGTGCCGTAATTCATGAATACGCCGCATGGTACGGGACGTCGGCATTCGGGTCAGTTCCTCCTCCACGGATTCGATGTCCTGGCCCAGTTTTTCCAGTATGGCAAAATAGTGGTCGACAACAGCGTCCATCAGGGCATAGGCAAGATAATCGGCGCCAAGACTTCGAATCCGTCCTTTTCCCTTATCGAGTCTCTCCCGAACGCCGTCGAACACGTCCCCCGCGGCTTCCTGAAACGAAATAAGAATTCCCGGAAGGAGGATGAAACTCATCTGTTCGGAGGTTAACACGGCGTCGGTTTCGCTGTATTGAAGCTCCTTTATCACCATATACAGGTAAGAATCGAAAAATTCCGCCTTGGGACGCTGACCGGTCTGGAGAATGTCTTCGAGAGTCAGGGGATGAATGCCGAATCTTTTGCCGATGGTTTCTATGAGCGCCACATCATGGAGGCCGTCGATATTCAGCCAAATCGTCTTTCCGGAGGCGGCTTTCAGATCGGCAAGCGCGGCAATGGATTCTATTTCCGTGCAGGTAATCGTGTCCCGGTCATATTCCATGAGGGAAATGCTTGCCCGATCGACCTTCCTTTCGCCAATATGAACCAGTGTACCGGGGGAAACCCCTCTTTTTTTCGAAACTTTCTTTACAAATCGGGACACGGAATATCTCCTTTTGGGTGACCGGTCTGATTTTTCCGCATCGTTTCATTCCCCGGCGTAAGTAGCTGTCCGAAGATAGCGCCGTAACGCGTTCAAGCTGAGTGAAATTTCTTTCCAATTTTCGATTGTAGATCAGACAACCTATTGTTTGTCAACGATTAACTACTCACCACACCGGTGGAGTGAGGAATACGGCGGGCTATCCGTTCCTGAATTTCCGGCCTTGATCATCGTTTCGGCCAATTGCCCACGGCAGGGAGGCCGCGCCAGGGTGTTTTTGGAAGAGCGGCAGGCTGTTTGAGCGATAGCGAGTTCCTGCCGGTCTGGAAAAAATATCCTGGCGTGGCCGGTACGATGATCAAGGCCAAATTTCCGGAGAGTGGGTCGCGAAAGGACGAATTCGCCGGAGAGGCAAAAAAAAAACCGGGAACTCCCGGTCTTTTTTTTTATATTGGTGAGATCTAAGGGTGAGATCTAAGCGCGTGGCGGAGCACCCTTCACCACACTGTGGGGCACCCCCTCATAGGGTGTCCAGCCGCGGGATTGATAATATTCCTTCCCTCTCAGGTTTTTCAGTATTTCAATACTCGTCTTATGCCCCTTATACATCCGGCACATATCCATCGCCATTCCGCAAATTTGCGCCACAGCCTGAATGATCGTGATATCCTGCATTGAGAAGTCCCACGGCTCTGAGAAATACACCCGCAGGGCGCCGATCACTTTGTTGTGAGCCACGATGGGAACTCCCAGCAAAGACGTAATCCCCTCTTTTTGCGCTGCTTCGGGATATTGAATCCGGGGATCATCCTGAACATCATAAATGGCGATGGGCACCTGATCTTTTGCTTCTTCGATGGACTGCATATAGCGAACTGGCCCCTTCTTCAGATATTCATCGCTTAACCCGAAGGAAGCGGCCAACCCCAGTTCCCGCGTTTCCCTGTCGACAATGAAAACCGAACATCCCTTTGCTTTAAAAGCGGTTTTTACACTTTGCGCTGTTAGAAGCGCAACCTCTTCCGGATCCTTGCATTGAGAAATAGCACCCGTGACTTTGACCAGCATGTCATAGTATACTGCATGATTTTCCATAGTTTTTTCTCCTTTGGCTTGGGGTAAAAGAACCATATGAAAATATCCGCATACGACTTGACAAAAACGACTCATGTCATTCCTTGAAGAAAACCGGATACCCACCCCTTTAGCTAAAAACTTCCGTCAAAACCGGCTTGAATCGACGACATGGCCGTGAAGGATTCTGTCTTTTTATAAAACAGACAGAATACATCCAATTCATAATTCATAATTTCAAATATCTTTGGATAGTTTTACTATAGGACAAGCTTTCAAGCCGTGTCAAGTAATTCGACTCCAAACGCCCGTGGCTCAAGGATATCAAGGCAATGGCTACGCCGGTTCCCTTGCCGGTCCGTATATCTTTATCCCATTTAGTCCGCGTTGAATGAATTTCTCCATTTCGACAGCAATTAAAGATGAAGCTGCCGATCGAACAATATTATCCATTGCGTTTGTTGAGATGCAAGTGGACTGTGAGAATGACAGGGGGGTGTTTGATTGACCTCGCCAGGATGTTTTTTTAATATCCTGAAAATCGGATAAAGCGTGCACTTTAAGATTCATAAATTCGGTTTTTTGTTAAAAAATCGAGCACTTTCTCTCCATTTCTATAATGTGCGTATTAAAAAAATACGTACACGTTGCAATAAATAGAAAAAATCCTGTATTTTCAGTGGTTATATAATCTTTTTAGCGGTTGTAGTGTACGCATTATCCGACTTTCAGGTTAATATATAAAACTCAATAATTCGTTGACGAATAAGGGGCTACCTGATTTATTTATCATTTGTTAGCAATTACATGGGGCGTAAAGTGACGCATTTCGTGGTCCGCCCATCTTGGCCGAAACGACGATCACGGCCTGCCGGCGGACGAGCCAGACGAAGTGGGGGAATTATTATCAGGGGAGAACATCGATGCCCATCGAACTGTATTTTGGCAACCGGCTGGAACATCTGGTGGAAAAACTGTCCGATCATCTGTTTGCCGAAAATCGATCGTTGGAAACCGTTTTTGAGGCGCCCGTCGTCATTGTCCCCAATCGGAATCTGGCCAAGTGGATTCAGCTAACCCTGGCCCGGCGGGAATCCATTTTCATGAATGTGGATTTCCGGTTCCTTGAAGCGGGGTTGTGGGCCATGATAGCGGCGCTGGATCGCAACGGGAACAAACCGGAACCGCTCGACAGCGAGAAGCTGAAAGTGATTCTCCTGTATGTGCTGCAACATATCGATCCCACGGCCGGTGACCTGAAACCGATCGTTCATTACCTCTCCGGAGCGCAGGGGGATGATCCGGCCCGTCAGGCGGCAAGAATCTGGCAGCTCACGGAAAAACTGACCCATCTGTTTCAGGAATACGAGTATCACCGATCCGGGATGATCGAAATGTGGAATGCCGGCAAAACCGCCTCCAGCGAAATGGAAAAATGCCAGCGATATCTTTATCTGAAGGTGAATGACCTTCTATCCAGCTATAATGAGAAAACCGGCAAATCCATCGTTTCAATGATGCAATACGCGCAAACCGTCCTTGGAGGACCCGAGCCGCTTCCGGTACCGGATGCCGATGGGAAACGGGTCCACTTTTTTGGGCTCTCCCAGATTTCGGAATTTCACTTGAAATTGATCGGCCGGTTGGCCCCCTATTACACCCTATTCATTTACGCCTTGAACCCGTCCCGGGAGTTCTGGGAGGATATCAAAACACCCGGCGAGAAGAAATGGATCAAGAAAATCAATGTTGATTCCTTCCAAATCCAGCCGGAAGAAATCGAGCGGGGAGAACTCCTTGATGATGTTGATCAGCCGCTCCTTTCCGCCTGGGGAAAACCGGGCCGTGAAAGCGTCAGAATGTTGTGCAGCCTGACCCACTACGATTTCAACACCTGTTTTTCACCGGATGCCCCGTCACCGGAGGTCCTCCGGACCCTTCAAAACAACATCCTCAACCTGAGCGATCAGAAAGCCGAGGAACAGGACCGGTCCCTCCAGATCACGGCGTGCCCCAGCATCCACCGGGAAGTCGAAACCGTTTATAACAGTATTCTCTACAATCTGGAACGGGATGCCACCCTCCGGCTGACGGACATAGCGGTTCTGGTCCCGGATATGTCCCCCTACAAGCCGGTATTCGATTCGGTGTTTAACCGACACCCCCGATCGATATCGTATAACCTCGTGGACGCCAATGCCGAGATGGAAAGTGCTTACGGCCAGGGTGTTATGGCGATCCTGAAGCTGGCCCGGGGGCGGTTTTCAAGAAAGGAAGTGTTTGAACTGATGATGAACCCCTGCTTCATGAGCCGGTGGGGGATCGAAACGGACCAGGTCCGGATCTGGGCCTCCTGGGCGGATAAGCTCGGCATCTTTCATTCCTTTGACAAGGAAGACAGGACCCGAAGGGGGTATGCGCAAAACGATCACTATACCTGGAAACAGGGGCTTCAGCGACTCCGCCTGGGAAGGCTCATGACCTTGCCGGACACCGAAAGCGGCCCGAGTCGGTTCAGGCACTTCAAGGACCTGGTGCCCTTCGGGGATATCCACACCGCGGATGCGGATCTTGTCGACTCGTTCTGCCTGATGGTGGAAGCGCTCTTCGAAAGCGTCTCGCAGCTCTCTTCAATCCGGAGAAACGGTGCCCGGTGGAAACAGACCTTCCTTACCCTGTGCGACAGACTGCTGGAGATACCCGATTCGCTCAGGGGGGAATCGGCGATCAAACGATCGTTGATTCAGGCGTTTGATTGCCTTTCGATTCATGATAGCCTCACTGACGACCTCGGCCGGGATTCGGATACCGCCCCCTTTGATCTGGCGCTCCTCACGGAATTCATCAAGTCCCATCTGGGGACCATCTCCGGCGGAATCGGGGATTATCTGACGAGCGGCGTCACCATTTCCGCACTTCAGCCCATGCGCCCGATCCCCTTTTCCATTGTCTATGTCCTCGGGATGGAAGAGGGAAATTTTCCGGGTAGAGCTGACACCTCCTCCCTGGACCTGCGCCTCATCAAGCGAAAAATCGGCGACATCAACACGCCCGAACGCAACTGCTATCTCTTTCTTGAAATTCTTCTGGCGGTCCGTGATAAGCTCTATATCAGCTATGTCTCAAGGGACCTTCAAAAAGACCGCCTGATCCAGCCCTGTTCCGTTGTCAACCAGCTCCGGCGGTATGTGGAGCAGGACATCCTGCCCGATGGAAAAAATTTCATCATCACCCACATCCCCTTAAAGGGAAGCAGCGCCCGGTATCTCGACGAACGGGAGCGCAATCGGGTAAGTGATGTGATGGTCAACTTCGCGTTGTCCGACCGGATCTCCCGGCTCCGGTCCGATGGGAACTGGGACCGGTTCACGAAAGACGCATCGCCCGAAAACTTAAAGGGGGTGGAGCGGTTTAACCCCGAGTTGTCCTTTACGAAAAAAAACACCGAAGACACGTCGCACCAGGTGAAAAAAATCACCGTCACCCAGCTGAAAAAGTTTCTGGAGGATCCGGTTCACCAGAGTATCCGCTATCATCTCGGTATGTATGATGAGGAAGCGGCCATCGAAGAGCTCGCCTTAAGCGAGGATGAACCCTTCTTCTCGGAATTTCCCGTGGATTACCGTCTAAAAACACAACCGGTGGAACTTTGGGTGGAAACCCGGTGCAATGCAACAAAAAAAAGGGAGGAGGACGACGATGAAACAGCCGATGACCTGTTTGATCGGGTCTATGACAGCTTCAGCCGGAAAAGCCAGGTCCCCGATGGCGCCTTTTCCGTACCGGATAGAGACGAGCTGAAGGGATATGTTTCAAAATCCCTTGATGCGCTGGCGCCTATTGCCGACATGATAAAGGGGGCTAGGGAGCGATATCGGGCCGTCATTATCGGCGAGCAGGGAAATGAAGTATTCGATGCTACTGAAACCCTTCCCCTTAAACGCTTTGCCCCGGTGACGGTTACCGTTCAGGCCGAAAGTACGACCGGCGAAACGATCGCCTGCGAGGTGGAGATCAGCGGCGAGCTGCCATGGCTCTGGAAAGATGAAGCCGGGATGTGGCATGTGCTGGTCCTGACCGGTTCCAAAGCCGCGTCGGTAACCCCAAACCGGTATGCCTTGTCCCCCGTCCTCTTTTGCATGCTGTGCCTGAGCGGCAGCGATAGTTCCGCCTGGTTCGAAGCCTCGGCGGTCACCCTGCACGTGCTGTTCAAAGATAAGATTCAGGAGTGGACTTTCCAGCTCACAAAAGAGACTTCACGAGACTATCTCACCGGGCTCGTGTCGGACTTCCTTGCCCGAACGGTATCGCAATGGCTTCCCTTTGAAACAGTCACCGATCTCCTGCCCAAGTCGATGAAAAGCTTTGAGGACATCGATTTCATTCAAACATTTCAACTCGAACTTGAAGGGGCCTATTTGGAAACCCGTGATCCCATGACCCTGCTTCTGAAACCGGGTCTTCCGGCGAAGGCCTTCGACACGGCTGAAAAACGGCTAAGCCCCTTTCTGCCCATGTTTTCCCAGATCCGGCAGTGGCTGGCCGATTCATCGATTGCGGAAAAATAACCGGAGGAATCATGACTTACACCTACGTAACGGACTGCGCCCAAATTGACCTGGACCGGCATGCCTTCATCGAAGCCTCCGCGGGAACCGGCAAAACCTATACCATTGAAAATCTGGTGGTCAGGCTTTTGATGGAAAAAAGAGACATCGAGCTGGAAAATATTCTGCTGGTCACCTTCACGGAAAAGGCCACCAGCGAGTTAAAACAGAGAATTCAGGAGAAACTCGAGGCGGAATTGCTCACCCGGAAAAATGATCCGATCACCTTAAAAAAAATCAAGGGGACGCTGGATGCCTTCGATACGGCCTCGATATTTACCATACACGGATTCTGCCAGAGCGTTCTCAGAGAGTTCGCCTTTGAAAACGGCTCCCTCTTCAACAACGACGTCATTGATGACGGCCCCCTGCTGGAAACGCTGCTAAAGGAGCAGATGCGGAGAACCTGGCCGAAAACCTACGGCGACTCCCTTTCGGACCTGCTCACCCTTTCCGGATTCAACCGTCAAAAAGACGCTTTCTTCTCCCTGGTAACCGGGCTTGTCAGACGCTTCCGGCCGGAATCCGGAGATGAGCTCTTGCCCCGAGTGGAAGGGATCGATTCCGGGGAAATCCTTCTGAAAATAGAGGGAGTCGCCCATCAATTAAGGTCCCTTATCACCTCTTCTTTTCACGATGGCTTTGAACGGTTGAACCTCAAGAAAAAGCCAAAGGAGTTGCTCCGGTCTTTCATGGATGAAATCAGCCGGGACGCGTTCGATATCACCCGATTGGCTCCCGTTCTTTCCAATATGGCGCTTTTCAAGAACGCCTCCGCCGATGACCTTTGGCTGAAAAACAAACAAAATAGCGCTGAATGCCCGGATATCACGCGCCTTTTTGAAACGGCGGCGGCGCTTTTTGAAGAAAGCCAGGTTCTCCCCCACCTGCTCACCCTTGAGAGCATCGACCGGTTGCGGAAAGATGCGATGAGCATAAAGCAGCAAAACGGATGGCTGAGCTATGATGACATGATCAGCCGCGTGGCGGCCGCCCTTCAGGGCCCAACCGCCGGCGAGCTGCTTCACCGGCTGCGGCGCAAATACAAAGTGGCCTTTGTCGATGAATTTCAGGATACGGATCCGGCCCAATGGAGAATATTCAGTAAAATTTTCCTTGAAACCGATTTCGAATCGGAAAACAATCGCCTTTACCTCATCGGCGACCCCAAACAGGCGATATACGCTTTCCGCGGAGCCGATGTCTTCGTTTACCTTGAAGCAAAAAACGAAATGATAAAACTGGCGGAACAAGGCCGGGCACGTCTCTATTCCCTGGCCACCAACTGGCGTTCCCAGCCGGAACTGATCGGCGCATTCAACCGTCTCTTTGGCGAAGAAGCGTGGTTTGGCCCCCTTGATGAGACCGCTGCCTTTAAAATAGGCTACCTGGCGGCGGGATTCGCCGATGAGCCG
The DNA here is from genome assembly GCA_043797445.1 of Pseudomonadota bacterium. GTDB lineage: Bacteria > Desulfobacterota > Desulfobacteria > Desulfobacterales > JAFDDL01 > JAZDPP01. Next base: position 8,671 of record JAZDPP010000145.1, on the reverse strand, counting down.
TTACGCCCCGAGATTCTCGCCGCCGATCATTCCGGCCGCCCCGCCTTTAATATCTTCGATATCAGCCGGCACACCCAGGCAAAACGGGTCAAATCGGAATTGGCGAACGTGATCACCGATGAAATCCGGCATCTCATGCATGACGGGGGAATCGAAATACAAAAAAAGGATTCCCCCGCCCGGCCCTTGACCCTTGGCGATATCTGCATCCTTGTCCGGGGAAAAAATGACCTGACGCTCCTGGAACCGCTGCTGATCCAAAAGAAAATACCCTATACCTATTATAAAAAACCGGGACTCTTTTTTTCGGATGAGGCGCTTCACCTGAGCCTGGTGTTTCACGCGGTCCTGTATCCGGAAAGCAGTGTGGACGTTCGAAAGGCCCTTCTCACGCCGTTTTTCAATTTTCAGGCGCAAGACCTTAACGCCTGGGACCTACAACCGGTTACCCACCCCCTGCGGCAACTGCTGCACCGGTGGAACACATATGCCGAAAACAGGCAATGGAGCCAGCTCTTCCAATCCCTCATGGAAGAGTCGGGCCTGATCTTCCGGGAAGCACCGGCCCACGACTGGGACCGGAAACAGACCAACTATAGCCAGATGTTTGAACACCTCGAATCCGTCGCCTACCGGCGAAACCTGGATTTCCGGAGCCTTTCGGCACTTCTGGACAGCTACCGGAAAGATACGGCCGATGCGGACGACAATGCCGACATCCACCAGATTGAAACCGAGGACAAAAAGGTCCAGGTCATGACCATGCATGTCAGCAAGGGCTTGCAGTTTCCCATTGTCTTCATTGCCGGAGGCCTCGCCCAGTCCAATCGGGCACCTTATTACATCTTTCACCGATGCGATGGCGCCCCACCTTCTGCGGGAATCCGCAAGGTGATCGACTTGTCCAAAACCACCGACCATAAAGTGCGCCATGACCAGGAGGTAATGGACGAAAACAAACGCCTTTTCTACGTCGCTCTGACAAGGGCTCAGTTCAAGCTCTATGTTCCCTATTATGCTCCCTCGACCGTCCATCGATTAAACGGCCCGGTTCCGACCCTCCTGACCCCCGCTATCGACGCCGTATTTCCCCGGGATGAGAAAAATTCCGAAGTGATGTGGCTGATGTCCGACGCGCGGGATGCTTTTGAAAAAAGGGGACCCGGCATTGCGCCCCTCACAAAGACAGATGAACCCGTATCAGAAACCGACCCGGGGGGATACCGCTCCCCCTTGCCCCGCGCCGGAGACTACCGGACGAGACGCTACCGCATGGAGTCCTTTTCTTCCTTGCATGCCCGGGATCATTTCGAGGCGCCCCCCTACCCCGAAGAAAAGGGCTTCCATACGACCGACACAACGAAACGGGAAGATGATGAACGCTATGCCTTAGCGGCAGCCGAAGGGGCGCCTCACCCCCGGCAGGGAGAAATACCGGGAGGCGCCGATACGGGCTCCATGCTGCATGATATCCTTGAGGTCATCGATTTTCAAACCGTTGCGAAATATCCGGACGGCCTTCTTGACCGGAAAGACACCCGGGAAACCATCGAGAACGCAATGGCCCGCTACGGCATCGACCCCGCTTACCGGAACGAAGTCTGTAACCTCATTGCCGCAACGCTCACCGCAAAGGTTCCCGTTTCGGAAAACGTCCTCATCCTCGGCAATCTCAAGCCTTCGCAACGACTTCACGAAACGGAGTTCTATTTTCCCATGCCGATGGCCGAAAAGCACAAACCCGTAATCCCGGAGCTTGACATAAAAGGCGGTGAAAAGGGATATATCCATGGCTTTATCGATCTGATATTCCACACGAACGGCAAGTTCTATATTGCCGACTGGAAATCCAACCGTCTGGAGGGAGGATACGATCGGGCATCCCTGGAAAAAAGCATGACCGAGGCCGACTACCATCTTCAGTACAAGATCTACACGGTGGCCACGCTGCGGTGGCTGCAGAAAACAGGAGGAAACCGGTTCGATCCGGCCTTGCACTTCGGCGGCATCTTTTATTTTTATTTAAGGGGAATGGGAACCGGAGACGGCTTCGGCATCTACCATGTGACGCCGGATGAGGTGGGCCGACTCGATCGACTGGAACAGGACATCGCGCGGGCCGCGGGCGCCTGAGGAATTCCACCAATGCAAAAATACGGGAACGCCGATATGTTCGGCATGAAACAGGGAGATTTGCCTGATGGGTACCATCCGTTTTGAGGAACAATGCCTTTTTAAGGAAATCGAAGCCTTCGGTCTACTCAAGGGACTTAGCGAAAATGTGGTAAATACCCTTCGCCCCTTTGCCGATTGCCTGGATCTGACCGTATGTGACTACCTGTCCATCCGCGATCTGGCCGGTTTTGCGGGGCGCGCGGATGATCCCGCCCTGGCGGTGGTGCTCATGGCCCTGTTCAGCACCCTTGAAGAGGGCAGCCTCTGCCTCAACCTTGACCCCGGAAAATTCGCCGCCCGCTTTCCCTCCCCGCTTCAGGAAATTTCCGGCGCTTTGATAAACGATTTTCTCCAACATCTTAGAACCGGTATCTACAAAGAGATCATGGACGGGAACAGCGGTCAATTCCTGCCTCTCGTGGTTGATACCCGCGGGGGAAATTCCCTGCTCTATTTTCAAAAATTTCATACCCATGAAAGCGACCTGAAGGGTCTCGTGGAAAGATTTTTATCTTCGGAGAGCGAAACAAGCCTTCCCCCAGCGCGGATCGAGAAGATCATTGAAACGCTCTACGCCCCTGCCCTTGCGATCCGGGTGGGTAAAAATCACGAGCCCCTTGCGAAAGATCCGATCCAGCTCAATGCGATCCGACTGTCCCTTCAAAACCAATTCTCGATCATTTCAGGGGGGCCGGGTACCGGAAAAACATCCCTGATGGTCAATATCTTAAGAGCCCTTGTTCGTTGCGGGACGGATCCGGCCCGAATCATTTTAGGGGCGCCCACCGGCCGGGCGGCGCAACGAATGACGGAGGCCCTCCGGAGTAACCTCGCCTCGATTGCGTCACCCGCTTGCGAAGATTCGATGCTAAAGAACCTCAGCGGCGCTACGCTTCATAAGATCCTCAAATACAACGGCCACAGACACGACTTTCATTACAAGGCCTCCAATCCCCTCTCGGCGTCCGTAGTAATTCTGGATGAGGTGTCCATGGTGGATCTGATCATGATGGAAAAGTTTCTTCAGGCGGTGGATCCTTCCATTACCCGGATGATATTCCTCGGCGATAAGGACCAGCTGCCCTCCGTTGAGGCCGGTTCCGTTTTTGCCGAAATGATTCCGGACGGAACCCGGGCGGAAAAATTCAGGGACCGCCTGGTCATTCTGGAAAAAGTCTACCGATCGGGCACAAATCTTCTGAATCTGGCCCGAACGATCAACGGCGGAGATGCCCCCGATATGGTCCCCGTCTCCATGGAGACGGCCCTTGCCAAGGCATCCGACCAGTGGGCCTTTATCAATGCGGACAGTCCGGAAACCCTTCCGGCGACGCTCAAGACATGGGCGAACGCCTATTATTTGAGACCGCTTTTAAAGGGGGAACACAGTTTCAGAAAATGGGTTCGCGACACAGGCGAGTCTCTCGATCTTTCCGAAACAGATGCGGGGAAAACGCTACTCGGGCGCCTCTTTGAAGTTGTTGAACATGCGCGGATCCTCACCCTGATTCGAAACGGCGGACATGGATGCAACGGCATCAACGCCCTGATCGGTCAATTTCTTTCCCGGGATCTGGACCCGACGGCGGACATCCGGGGTACCTGTTTTTCAGGAGAATTGATCATGATCACCCGGAATGACTACTCAAAAGACCTTTTTAACGGTGATGTGGGAATCATTTTAAAAGACGCCGCCGGGTTGTACCGGGCCTATTTCAAACGCTCGGAGGCCTTCATCGATTTCCCGGTGGATCGCCTGCCGGCCTGGGAACCGGCATTTGCCATGACAGTCCATAAAAGCCAGGGGTCCGAATTCGAAGATGTCCTGCTGGTGTTGCCGGATGACAGGGAGCACCGGATGCTGACCCGGGAAATCGTCTATACGGGCATTACCCGGGCCCGGAACCGGGTCACTCTTTATGGCACCCCCCAGGGAATGAAAACCGCCCTTTCAAGAAGAATTGAACGGCAATCGGGATTAGGGTGGTAGGCTTCGATCATCGTTTCGACCAACCCCATAGGAAGTGGAGGCTGCGCAAGGGCGTTTTTGTAAGACCGGCAAGCTGTTTGAGCGACAGCGAGTTCTTGCCGGGCTGGAAAAAATGCCCTTGCGTGGCCGGAACGATGATCAAGACCGGGTGGTAAAATCCCGAGCCGGAGTTGAATCTTGACAGGGGTCAAATAGGATTAAGGTTACAAATTCAAGAGAGTTGCTCCTATTTTAAGAGGCCAATATAAATAAAGCATAGTGCCAGCAATAACAGAATGGACAACACGGCGGGGGTGCTTAACGTCCGGCCGGTTTTTTTCTGTTGAGTGGTTGTGGGTGAATTCATTAGAAGCTCTGGTGGTATTTGCAAGAACCGAAGCGTCCTGAGGGCTTGAACCGGACGTCTCGGCACCCGCATAACCTTTATCCGCCCTTTCAGAATGGCCCCCAGCGGATTCACCTGGCCGCAAAGGATCTTTGCGAGGGTGTGATAGGAGCCTTTCAACTGCAAATCCGCTCCCGCGGCAACCCCGTTTTGAAGGCAAATCGTCTCCCCTTCAAAGCGGATCGTGGACGCAATCCCTCGTTCAACCTCCACGGAAATGCAGTATCGAAGCCTCAACGCCTGTTCAACCTTTTCCGGGAAATCCGCCAGGTTTTGCTCCAAGTACTGGCGCATCATTTGTCCCATCCCGTTCAAGGTAATCCCTTCCTCCACAAGGATGGATATCGTTGGTATCAATGTCATTTTAATTGGTTGCCTCCGCTCTTCTTTATCGTAAAGATAACGTGCGATGTTTTAGGGCGCTGAAAAAACAATGACGCCGATCAGGGATCATCAATACCCACGGGCTTCCGTCTCCCACGGCCTGTATTTTAAATCAAAGTCCCTGGCAATGACTTTATAGGCATTGTAGCCGCACCCGCATGAGATACCGCCCATGGGGTGCTGGCCGGAACTGCAGAGGTAAAGATTTTGAATCTCCGCCCGGTACATGGCCGCTTCAAGAAACGGCCGGTTACAGCCAAGCTGATCCGGCCGGATACCCCCCAGGCAAAAATCGCCTTCGGGAAGGCCTTTATCATCCTGAAAATCGAGTGGCGTTTCAAAATAGTCGGCTATGACATTCTCCCGAGTCATATTCGGTGCCCAGCGGGTAAAGTGGGTTATGATTTTATCATTATACGTCTCACGCACGGCTTTCCATTCTTCCCGTGATAAATCGCTGGCTCTCGGGAAAAAAAGATATGATGTTAACGCATGGTTCCCGGGAGGCGCGTAAGAGGGGCTGATCACAGAATTTGTGCAGCAAAACATGCCCGGCAGGGTGGGAATCTTACCGGCAAGCGTTTCTCGAATTTGATCCACCACTTCCCGAGGCTCATCGTAACCGGTAATAACCGCCAACGTCCTGTTAATCATCGGATCATGTCGAGCGCTTTTATAATCGGGTGCTTCATGCAAAGCCATATGCGTCATACCCAATACACAGCTGGGTCCATACTCGAACCCCTTTGTCTTATTTACCCATAAAGGGCTCAGGTTCTCTTCTCCAACCAACCCAAGCAACGTTTGCTTGATATCCCCATTGGAGGCAACTAGTTTTCTTGCGCGCATTTCTCTGCCATCTTTCAGGCGGACCCCCACAGCAGTTCCATTCTTCAGCAAAATCTTTTCAACACGGGTATTTTCGATAAAATCGGCCCCGGCCTGAACTGCCGCCATAACCATGGCGTGAGCCAGCATATGGGTACCGCCAACCGCTAACCGAGCATTGGCTTCAATAAATAAGAGACTGGCAAGCCCAAATCCGGCCATTCCGGCCATCTCCAGCGGCGTTGCCCAATTCTCAACCGCATTGTATAATAGCGTTCTAAGTTCAGGCGCTTCAAAAAGATGATCCACCAAATCTTTACCAGACCCAGCCGCCAACTCAGGAGGCAACCCAAACGCCCCCATCAACCCCAGTGCAAAGGTCTGCATCGGGTTCGGATCATCAGCAGTGGGCATGGTGGGCGGATTATAAAAAAACTGGCAAAACGGGGTCTCCAGGTCCACCGCCTTTTTCCTGAATGCCACCCAATTATCCGCATCGTGTTTGGAGTAAACGGATATGGACTTGTGGGAGCATGCAAAGTTCTCCTCTTTTGCAATACTATAAAGAATAATCGGTGGGCGCCCATCAGAAAAGGCAACCCCGAGTTGGGCGTCCGGATACACCATACGCAGTCCCAATTTGTCCAGTCCAAAATCGAAATAGAAGGGCATCCAGTCCATAAATTCCATCATCTGAGCATGATTGTGCAAATAACCGGGAGCGGTTGTCTCACGAGTGCAAAATGCCCCCCCTTCTTCATGCCGTTGCTCGCATATCGCTACTTCCATGCCGGCCCGGGCAAGATACGCCCCTAAGCAAATCCCTTGACTCCCACCACCAATGATAATTGCATCATATTCATTTTGAAGCATCTTCATTCCTCCTTGCCCGGATACATCAGATTTCAATCCACCATTTGTCTAATCCAAAATCATTGGCAATGACATCAAGGGCATTATAGCCCGGCCCAAAGGTAATAAAGCCATGGGGATGTGCACAGGAGCCGCACATATAAAGGCCCTCAATGGGGGTTCTGTATTGCGACATTGCAGGCCAGGGTCGATTGGCCATCAAATTGTCTTCTGCAATTCGGCCCACCATCCAGTCGCCGTTTCTCATATTCGTAAGCTTAGCGCTGATATCACGGGGGGTGTAGGGTCTCGCCATCAGAATGTCTTCAGCGGTAAAACCTTCACAGCAGGCCAACCATTTTGTAATACTTTGCTGCATATACGTTCCTTTGAAATTATCCCATTCATCCGCTCCGTTGCCTTGGATGTCAAATGGCGCAAAGAGGCGCAGAAGACCGGTGGCTTTCCCATCCGGGGCGTCATATGGGTCAAACATGGAATTAACGGCAACATTAAGCTTGGGCGCATCTGGCACCCGGTTATGACGAATGTCTTCCCAATCTTTGTTAAAATCATCAAGGCGGTTATAACCGATATTCAAGACCCATGCCCGGTTAATATCCGGGTCAAATGCTGCTGCCTTATAGGTGGGAATCTTGTCCATGGCCAAATGAACTGAAAAGGTAGAGCCTTCTTGATATTCGTACCCATCCACCGCTTCATGTACGTTCGAAGAAACGCTATCCGGCGGCAACATCTCCTTGAAGGTCTGGTGCACATCAACGCTGCTTGCCACCAGCTTGTCCGCATGAAATTCGGTACCATCACTCAAGCGAACACCTGCGGCCCGGCCATTTTCAAGAATAATATCTTTTACCGGTGCGGCCGAAATAAGTGTCACCCCTGCCCTTCGCATTTGCCGCCACAGGGCATGGGCAAGGCGGTGGGACCCCCCCATGGCAAGCTGCCAATTGTCGATTTTCCCCAACATAAATGGAAAGGAGATGGCAAGTCCCACCCGGTCTGTATAATACCCGCACACGGATGCATGAAATGCCAACATGGCTTTTATTTTATCACTTTCAAAATGTTGGTTTAAAAAATCATTAATGGACATAGCGCGCAATTTAGCCCGAAAAAACTCCGTTTTTTCTTCCACCCCCAGTTTGGTGAGCGCCCGAGTGATGGTGTTAACATCAATGGGCGGCGCATACATCAAGGTGCGTATCATTAAATCCTGGAACCCTTTTACTTCTTTGTATAACCGCATAAAGGTATCAGCATCTCTTTCAGAAAACCGGCGCATGGAGGCATGTGTCTTTTTCATGTCTCTGTGAATCGTCAGTGCCGTGCCATCATCAAAGATTGAGCCCATCTGAACCGGCGGATGAGCGTAGGACACGCCGTCTCCCCCGATTAAATTCAAGTCGTCATAAACCGGACATAATCCCACAAATGTATGATAATTACTGTGCAGATTGTGTAAAAAACCCGGGAGGGTATACGTCTCGGTTGACAACCCACCCCCTTCCTCCTGCCGTCTTTCAAGGACAAGCACCCGCCATCCGCTTTTTCCCAAATACGTGGACAAAGCCATCCCATTATGGCCTGCACCGATAATAATGGCATCATATATGTAATTTTTCATGCCTGTGCCCCCTTCGAATTCCCGAATGAAATAAGAAACCCATTCATCCGGAACATCTCCTTATTTTTATCTGCATTCCGGCTTCCGGCTTCAATAAAAAACAGTATTTTCAGCCACCTTGGCGGCAACCTAACCGTATTTTCGCAACAATATGCCGTTGATGCGATTAATACGGAGGCTTGCCTTTGGGCCAATCGGTTGGGTTGTTCGCTATATACATCGTGTAGATGACATCCATTAATTCAGTATGTTGCATCAGAAGCCGCATATTGTGGATTTTCTTTTTATTTTACCTTTTTTGTCTCGCTCTTTTTTACCTGCAATTTGCACAAATTCAATTTAATGGACAGCGAAAAAGCTTTTTCATAAAGAGAACTGGTTCAAGAAAAAAGAAGATACCGCCTAACGG
>JAZDPP010000144.1:0-53761 GCA_043797445.1 Pseudomonadota bacterium | reverse complement strand
CCGTTAGGCGGTATCTTCTTTTTTCTTGAACCAGTTCTCTTTATGAAAAAGCTTTTTCGCTGTCCATTAAATTGAATTTGTGCAAATTGCAGGTAAAAAAGAGCGAGACAAAAAAGGTAAAATAAAAAGAAAATCCACAATTTATGTATAGTGACAACAAGATAAAACACATTTTTATGGAGGCCAAAATGGCAGAGCTAACCAGAATTACCTTTGATTCTAAAGTGATGGGAGGCAAGCCGTGTATAAGAGGAATGCGAGTAACTGTCGGAACCATCGTTGGACTTGTAGCCTCTGGCCATGGCAAAGATGATATTTTGCATCTCTACCCCTATCTCGAACCGGATGATATTGACGAAGCGCTTGCCTATGCCGCATGGCGCGTCGAGGAGATTGATATCCCTCTTGTACAGGAATCCGCATGAAATTGTTGATAGACATGAACCTGTCCCCACAGTGGGTGCCGGTACTTGAGGCGTCCGGTTGGAAAGCAGTTCATTGGTCCTTTAGAGGATGTCGAAAAGGGAACGGCCGCCGCTCTCGATTCCAAAACCGTCCGGCAAGAGCGGGCAGAAGATCTGCTTGCCGACTGGAACTTAACGGCGGATACTTTATCGAATGGGATTGTGGCGCTGATTTGTCAGCCGATACCATCGAAGCCCGGTGGCAGATGAATAACAACGCGATCCCCATGGCAACTGCCTAATGATTTAGGGACTTCGGGGCACACCATACCGAATACCAACAATAAAATGCACCGGGTAAACCGGTGATTTTCGTGTTCATTGAATCATTATTCCCCGTTTAAAGGAGTCGGGGACGTTCCTCGGATATTCGGATTTTGGGACTTTGTGGAAGTTCTTCAGATTATAAGTTTCTTGCTTTTTGCCAACCAGTCGTTAGCATAAACTTGACATATGCACACACATAAGTGTACACTCTGACCAATGAAAAAAAAAATTGCTTGAAAATGAGCTAAAAAGACTGGCTTGGCGGTTTCTACGGCGTGGTGGAAACCACGACATTTGGACTGATGGTGATCGGCAAGAACCTATACCTAGGCACAATGAGACCAATGAAAAGCTTGCACGTTACATTTTAAAAAAAGTTAAAAGAAGGGCTGAATAATGAGATTTTCTGGAAAAATATATAAGGATGGCAATTTTTGGTTGGCTGAAATTCCTATTTTAGATTTAATGACTCAAGGTCGTACTAAAAAAGAAGCATTTGAAATGGTAGCTGATATGTTAGAATCTTTGCTCAATAAGAAAGATTTTAAGGTTATGGTATATAAGAAATCAAAAAATTCTTTTGAAGTTGGTTCTTTAGAACCAAAACATATGATTAGCCTGCTATTGCAACGAAAACGAGAGCTTAGTGGGCTTTCTCTTTCGCAAGTTGCGAATCTATTGGGTGTATCATCACGCAATACCTACGCACGATATGAACGGGGAAGATCAGTCCCAACAGTTGAAAAGCTCGATGAACTACTTCATGCTGTATGTCCACATTCTGATATTGTAATTGAAGAAAGCAAAATTTCCTAACCCTTTGCTGGTAAGGACGCGCAAAACGACCGCATGCCTCACAGCAATCCGTTCGGAGTGGTTGATAAGCGTCATGAGACAATAAACCAAACACTTCGGATGGCTTACCCATCATACTACTGTTAGAAAGGAAATGCTGCCTTGAAAGGCAAACCAGTAGACGAGGTGACAGCGGCGCGTATTCGTAGAGCCGTCCGTGAGGGACGAGTGGAGATCGCGCCGCAGGAAAAGATCGTTGATCATTGGCAACGGGTCGAGCGGATTTTGCAAGACATCGGCTTCCCGGAAGCTCTCGTCACTGACGAAAGCTGCTTCTCTGATTTTCCGCTCTATGATGCCGACTACCGGCGGTTGAGCAATGAGTATGGCTTCGAAGTAGGGAAAGGCGACCGTATTGCGGATGTTGCGGAGCGATTGGCGGGTTTGAGAGGCTGAATCAATTGCGCGGAGGAGATGTGTGATGATGCCGAACGTCCCGCTTCACCCGTCACGCAGAAAGACGCGCGCATGGGAGCGGGTATTAGCATGCATATTTTTCGGTTTTTATGACCGAATGAGCGCCGCTATTGCAAGCGACTCACGGCTCTTTTCTTGCGATTTTGAACTTATCGAAATCTTTGTCGTAACTGTAAAGGATATTCTGTTTATCACCTTCGAGGCAGGCAATTAGGTAGCAATCAACAATTTCCAAATTGTTTTCCACCCAAAAGCTCAGCATTTTTTTGACTATTTTTTTATCTCTTATGGTTATGCCTTTAAATTCAATTAACGCAAGAAGTGCTTCGGCGATGGATTCCTTTTCAACCTTATAAAAGCTTTGTAATACAAACAAGGTCTGGAAAAGCACAATTAACTTAAGTTCTATATGGATATTACCATGTTCCAACTCTTTAAAAAAATTTAACAGGTTTTTATATTGGGTTTCAGGGGCAGCTGTTAAAAAACGAACCAGCACATTGGTATCTATCAGTGCGATCATTTACGCCACCCCTCTATGAACCCTCCTTGCGTCGCTTTAAGAATATCTTTTTTAGACAAATCATCTTGTATTTTTTTATACGTTAAAAAGATACCGAACAATTTTTCAGCTGAGACCTCTTTTATGTCGGATTTTAAAATCGGCTTCATTAAAATTCCTTCAGAGGAAAGAACGAAATCAACATGGCCTCCAATTTGAATATTGTATTTTTTTCGTAGGTCTGCCGGAATGACAACCTGGCCTTTCGGAAAAACTTTTCCTTTAGAGTGTTCTTTTCGGTCAGTTAACATCTTTCCCTCCATGCTGTTGTGGTTCACGAATTGGTTATACAAACAATAATAAAAGGTATAACTTTTGTCAAAGACATAATTTAAATGCGTGGTGCCGGCGATTCAAACATCTATTCCAGTCAAAGGACGAGAACGGTAGGAACAGATCTTGAAAACAGCCGTTGGTTTTGAAAGGCCGAACTATTCGTCGCGAAGGGGTAAACGGGAAGCGGTGTCAGGGCCCGGGCTTTCGGATTTCCCTGTCATTTGGATCCCCAATACGAAAGGCGAGATTCGTCACTCTTTTTTGGGAGTTCCGGTTCTTGACCGCCATGGCCATGGCTTTGGGCTGCCCGATGATCGTCACCAGTTTTTTTCCCCTCGTAACGGCAGTGTAAATGAGGTTTCTTTCAAGCAGGGTGTAATGCTGCATGGCAAGCGGAATCACCACGGCCGGGTACTCCGAACCCTGGCTCTTATGGATACTGGTGGCATAGGCAAGAGATACCTCATCGAGCTCGCCAAATTCATAGGGGATATTTCGGCCCTCAAAATCCACATACAGCGTGCCTTCTTCCAAATCGATCCCTGAAATCCATCCGATGTCCCCGTTAAAAACCTCTTTTTCGTAGTTATTGACCGTCTGAATCACCTTGTCCCCGGGGGCGAAAGTTGTCCCGAAGCGCAGGACCCTGGGTTCGCTCTGATCGTTCAGCAACTTCTGCAATTCGGTATTCAGGGACCTTGCCCCCAAGCCGCCGCGATTCATGGGCGTAAGAATCTGAACATCCCGAACCGGATCCATCCCAAACCTTTTGGGTATCCGCACTTTAACCACCTCAACGAGCTTTTCATAAATTTCCTCGGGGGTTTTTGCCGCAATAAAATAGAAATCCGAAAGCTCGGGACTTTTCGTCCTTAGCGGCATCTCTCCCCTGTTGATCCGGTGGGCATTTACGATAATCCGGGAGGCCGCGGCCTGGCGGAAGATCTCCGTCAGTCGAACGGTGGGAACCGCTCCGGAGTCTATTATATCGGCCAGCACCGCGCCGGGTCCCACCGAGGGGAGCTGATCCACGTCACCGACGATCATGAGGGCCGCGGAGTCCGGAACAGCCGACAGCAGCCGGTTCATGAGGATGATATCCACCATTGAGGATTCATCGAGAACCAGAAGATCGGTCTTGAGGGGATTGTCCCGCCCCCGTTTGAACCGAAAGGATTTCGGGTCAAACTCCAGTAACCGGTGAATGGTCTTCGCTTCGATGCCCGTGGACTCGGAAAGCCTCTTGGCGGCCCTGCCGGTCGGCGCACAGAGGGTGACCCGCATCTTTTTCGCTCGTAAGACGGTGAGAATACTGTTCATCAACGTCGTTTTTCCGACACCGGGTCCCCCGGTGATAACGACCCCCTTGTGTCCAAGCGCCAGGCGCACCGCTTCCTTCTGAGAGGCGGATAGGCTAAGCCCCGTTTTTTCTGCAACCCAGGGGATGGCCTTGTCCGCATCCAGGGCGCCCCAAGGCGGCGCCCCTTTTAAAATCCGCTTGATCCCGGCGGCAACCCCCACCTCCGCCCGGTAGAGCGGGGTCAAAAAGAGACAGTTGGTGTCGCCGATCGATTCCATCACCAGGTTTTCCTGGTGAATCTCTTCCCGAATACCCGCCGCCACAATCGGTTGGGTAATCTTCGGCACGGGAGTTGAGTCCTGGAGATTCCGGACAGGGTCCGCATTGAGCAGTTTGAGGGATTCGACCTCCAGGGTATTCCATGGGAGCGCGCAATGGCCCTTTCCGCTCATCTCCTGCAAGACATGACGCACCCCGGCCTGGGCTCGCAGGGGAGAATCCTTGGCAATCCCCAGTTTCCCGGCGATCGTATCCGCGGTCCTGAACCCGATGCCGTGAATATCGAGTGCCAAACGATAGGGATTTTCAGAGACCTTGACAATCGCCTCATCCCCATAGGTTTTATAAATCCGTACGGCCCGGCCCGTACCGACCCCATGAGATTGCAGAAACACCATGATCTCCCGGATGGCCTTTTGCTCGGCCCATGCGGAGGTGATTTTTTCCACCCGTTTCCGGCCGATGCCGTGAAGCGCGAACATTCGCTCCGGAGCGGTCTCGATAACGGAAAAGACGTCTTCCTTAAAAGCGGAAACCAGCACCTTTGCAAAGTGGGGACCGATCCCTTTGACCATCCCGGATCCAAGATACTTTTCGATCCCTTCCAGGGTGCTCGGCGGCACCACTTTCAACAGGTGCGTCTTGAACTGCAACCCGTGGGTCCGGTCATTATGCCACTGCCCCAGGCACTCCACGTATTCGCCCGGGGTAATCGACGCTGCCGATCCGATCACGGTGACCAGATCCCGCTCCCCCCGAACTTTCACCCGCAACACGCAGAATCCCGACTCTTCGCTGTGAAACGTTACCCGCTCGACGGAACCGGAGAGGCGTTCCGATGCGGGTGTTTGGCTTTGCGGAGCGACTTTCATCGGGTTACGGAATCCATTGAACACTTACTGCTGTTTCGTTTTTGCGTATTCCAGCCTGGAATACCGGTTTAACTGCCTCACCCGCCCGAGGGCCGGCAGGGAGGCGGTTTAAAACCACCGGAACCGGTAGGAATGCCCTGAGCCCGCACGCATCCCGCCGACATGAGTTTTTCGACCTCTCTTCCCTTGCACCGGGGACATTCCGGAACCAAATCGTCCGCTGAAAACACTAAGACTTCAAAACAATGACAACACTGTCTGCATTGATATTCATATATCGGCATATTGCATCTCCTGAAAGAAAATTTTGCCTCATTTTAGCGCCGCCGTCAACGAAGTCAATATGAGATATCCGAGCCGGCATGAAATTTCCGATGGAAGGAGAAGGACACATGGAGCTTATTGGAATTATTCTTGTTCTCTTCATTGGAGATCTTCTTGCGGAGACGGTCCGTGTTTAAATTTCCATTGCCTCGCTATTTAAAAACTGCATCTGATGAAGCTTATAGTATTCCCCTCCCCTGACCATTAATTCCGCGTGGGACCCTTGCTCAACCATTTGGCCGTTCACCAGAACGATAATCCGATGGGCATTGGCGATAGTGGATAACCGGTGGGCGATCACAAAGGTGGTGCGTCCCTGCATCAGATTTTCGAGCGCCTTTTGCACCCACATTTCCGATTCCGTATCCAGACTGCTGGTGGCCTCGTCGAGAATGAGAATGGGCGCATCCTTCAGCAAGGCCCTGGCGATACAGATGCGCTGCTTTTCTCCTCCGGATAACCGGCCGCCAAGCTCTCCGATGGTGGTATCAAATCCTTTGGGAAACCGCTCAATGAATTCATATGCGTAGGCCGCCCGGGCCGCTTTTTCAATGGCCGCATCCGGAGCATTGGAATTACCATAGGCGATATTGTTCCGAACCGTGTCGTTAAACAAAATCGGTTCCTGGGTGACGATGGCGATCTGCTCCCGCAGGGACCGCAGGGAGGCATCGCGGATATCGTGGGAATCGATACGAATGACCCCGCCCGTCACATCGAAAAACCGGGGAATCAGGTTTACCAGCGAGGTCTTGCCGCCACCGCTCATTCCCACCAGCGCCAAAATTTCACCGGGTGCGACATCGAGCGTAATGTCTTTCAGTACCTCATCGGTTTCATATCGAAAAAAAACATTTTCAAACCGGACATGGTGGGCACCGCGGGGAATCGTTACCGGATTTTCCGGATCCCTTATCTCCGATTCGGTTTCAATCATATCAAAGACCCGGTCCACCGCCGCCAGCCCTTCCTGAATGACATTATGCACGCGGCTCAGCTTCTTAACCGGGTCATAGAGCAGAATCACCGCGGCAATAAAGGAAATGAGCGTGCCGGGAGTGGTGGTTCCCTTGATAACGCCTTCGCCCCCGTAATAGATGATGAAGGCGATACCGATGCCGGCCAGAAACTCCATTACGGCCGGAGAGAGCGCCTTGGCTTTCACGGTTTTGAGCTCCAGCCGAAACAACCCCATAACCTTTTCATGGAAACGCCGTTTTTCAAAGTCTTCCATGCCGAAAGCCTTGACAATCTTCGTTCCGGCAAAGGTCTCATGCAAAAACGAGTTGAGTTCCGCCATGGCTTCCTGATTGCTCGTACTGATCCGCCGTACCCGTCTTCCGAAAATGAGCACCGGTTGAAACGCCAGCGGCAACACCACCATCGCCATCAGCGCCAGCTTCCAATCCCGATAAAAAATCACCACCGTAAGCGCCAAGACACTGCAACAATCCCGAAGCGCGGCCTTCACGGAATCGGAAACCATTGCTTTGATCACGTTGACGTCATTCGTGATCCGGGACATCAGCACACCGGTCTTTTCCCGCTGAAAAAAAGATAAGGGAAGATCCTGAATCCGCTGGTAAAGCTTTTCCCGAAGCCGGCGGATGATATCCTGCCCCACAAAGCTCATCAGATACTCCTGGCCGTAAATGCCGACACCTCGGACCATATACAGCCCCATGATGAGAAACGGGAACATCTTCAGCATTTCCATATCCTTATGGATGAAAATCTCATCGATACCGGGCTTCAGCAGCCAGGCGGAAGCGGCCGTGGTACCTGAAACCATAAGGGAGCATGCCATGGAAAACAGAAACCGGAATTTGTGGGCGCCGATTAATGCCAGCAATTGCCGATGGCGCGGCTGAATTTCTTTTTTTTGATTTTTTTTCATGTACCACTTGGCCGTGAAGGGTAACCGTCAGCGAATGAAATGACCAAAATATCGATCATGGGAAAAGGTAATCCGTCGCAATTCCTGCTCCAGGGAGAGGCGGCAGTTTTCAAGGGTGTGTTTGTCCGCTTTCATCGGAACATATACCGGCTCACCATAAACGAACCGAACCCGGGTAAAGGGGTACGGTACGACAAACCGGTCCCAGCTGTTAAAAACTTTTATTTTCCGTGCGCTGTAACTGGTCGGTATGATTGGGTACCCGGTTTTTTGTGCCAGGGTGATGATACCCGGCTTCACCCTGAACCGGGGCCCCTGGGGACCGTCGGGAATCATTCCCCCGGGCCGATCCTCGTTGTTCAGGCACTTGATCTGCCGGGCCAGCGCCCGCAAGCCCCCTTTTCCCGTGGAGCCGCGTACGACTTCATGCCCCTGCTGCTGAATGACCCGGGCGATTATTTCGCCATCCCCGGATCGGCTGGTCATCACCACGCTGTTCCATCCTCTGTGCATATAACTGGTAACGATAATTCTGGAATGCCAAAATCCGAGAATAAAACGCCTTGATTCCATGAGGGACCGGACATCCTCATATCCGATCACTTGGGTGCGAAGACCGAAACATAGCAGATCAACCGCCCACTTTCCTAAAAAACCGACCAGTCGCCACAACCTCTCCGAATTGCTGTTCTTCAACCCCCTCATGAAGACGCCCCCGCTTTTTTCATGAGTGAGAGCGCAATTTGAGCCACCCGCCTGGATGCCCCCGGATTCCCCAGTCGTGCCTTTACGTTCAACAACTCCCCGCGACACTCGGCCATTCCCGTCGGATCATGGAGCATGGATGCCACCGTTTCGGCAATGCCGGCACCGGAAACCTGCTGCTGCAATAATTCGGGGCAAATCCTTTTTCCGGCAATGAGATTGGCTAATCCCATGAAGTTGACACGAACCAGCATCCGACCCAGCAAATAGCTCAAGGGGGAAACTTTATAGATAATGACCATTGGGCATCCGGCCATGGCCGCCTCCAGCGTTACGGTCCCGGATGCCGCCACCACCAGCGTGCTTTTGGCCAAAACGGTGTGAACCCCCTTCGCCTCAATTTCGATATCGGGTTTCGGACAATGCGCCGCGAGAATGGATTCCAGGAAAGAGCGCTTGACGCTCGGCGACAGGGAAACGATAAACCGGATATTGGGTATTTGCCGCCGCAACAGGGGAATCGCCGCCAGCATGTCCGGCAGCAACCGGGCGACCTCCCGATCCCGGGAACCGGGCAAAAGGCCGACAATGCCCTCCCCCGCCGACAGAGGCGCGCCAGGGGCCGTTGAAGCAAATGGGAAATCATCGAGCAGGGGATGCCCGACAAACGATACCGGCACCCCGTGCCTTTCGTAGAATACCGCCTCAAATGGGAGAATCACGGCCATGTGATTCACCCGGTCCCGAATTTTTTTAACCCGGCCGGAGCGCCACGCCCAGATCTGCGGGCTGATATAGTAGAGCACCGGGATGTTGTGTTTCTTTGCGGCGGCGGCAATATTGAGATTAAAATCGGGAAAATCGATAAGGAGGAGAAGATCCGGTTTTACCGTCTTCAGGAGCCGTTTTGCGGCGCTCATGCCCTTGATGAGGTGTGGCAGCTTGGCAAAAATTTCAGTGATTCCCACCACGGCCAATTGGGCGGCATCAAAAAAAATCTGAACCCCCGCTGCTCTCAGTGCCTGTCCGCCAATCCCGAAAAAAAACAGATCCGGCGCCAGTTCCCGGAGGGCGCGAACCACCTTGGCGCCATGCTGATCCCCGGACGCTTCCCCGGCAATAATCATCACGCACCTTGATCCGGGGGGGGGCTTTATCCTGTTAAGCATTTAGGAACCGATGATGGGTGCTGTTGATTTGGTCCATAATACTCAAGGCTATTTTCAAGGCATCTCGTCCCACCTTTCCGGATACTTCCGGAGTGGACCGGGATATCACCGAGGAGACAAACGCCTTTATCTCCGCTTCCAGGGCATCCCCCTTTGTAAAACAAAGCCGGTTCAACTCCATCCCGGGAATTATCCCATCCCCGCCGTTTTGACTTTGCCGGACCACCGTGATTTCATGATTGGCAAAATCAACGGAAATATAGGCATCTTTTTGAAACAACCGGATTTTTCGTTCATTTTTCGTCGAGATGCGGCTGGCGGTAACATTGGCCACGCAACCGTTCTGAAACTCCAGGCGGGCATTGGCAATATCAACCTCATGGGTAATCACCGTGGTCCCTGCAGCGCGAATGTCAACGATTTCGGATTTAACAAAATTAAGAATGATATCGATATCATGAATCATCAGATCCAGAACCACGCTGACATCGATGCCCCGGGGTTTAAAAAGGCTCAACCGGTGTGATTCGATAAAGCGTGGAACGGTAATGATATCTTCCAGGGCCGCCACCGCCGGATTGAATCGCTCCAGATGCCCAACCTGAAGGATAAGGCCTCTGGAATCGGCTAAGCGAATCAGGCTGTCCGCCTCTTCAACCGTCGTTGTAATCGGCTTTTCAATGAGCACATCCACATCGTGATCCAAAAACGCGCGGCCGACATCAAAATGCCCGGGAGTCGGCACCACCACGCTGACGGCATCGACTTTCCCGAAAAGATCCCGGTAATCCGAATAGGCGGTTGTCCCGATCTTTTGGGCGACCTCCCTCGCCTGATCCCCATTCACATCGACAACACCCACGAGCTCGACATTGTCCATCCGGGCATATTTTTCGGCATGAAACTTTCCCAGGTATCCAACGCCGATTACTCCGACCCGCAGTTTTTTCATTCGCATCGCTTCTTATGAGGTTGCCGGTCAGGCCCGTTGGCCCCATTCAACCGGTGCAGAAATATCCGTTTGAGCCGACAAGCTATTCTTCCTGATTCCTGGCCACGATAGCGATGTCGAGCTGATCGGCCAGCGCAATCATCTCCTCCCGATCAAAAACCACCGCTTTGCCCGCCTCAACCACAAGGACCTTGGCGCCTGCTTCATGCATGGTCCGAATGGTTTGAACGCCCACCGCGGGAATATCGAAACGATCATCTTGTGCCGGCTTGCTGACTTTAACGACCACCGCACGGCCATGCCCGAGTTCTCCTCCCCGCCGGATCGTGGCATCGGTACCATCGATCGCTTCCACCGCCAGCACGGACCCACCGGCCAAAACGATGCATTGGCCGATATCGAGCCGCCCAATCTCCTTTACGAGCCGCCAACCAAGATCCATGTCCGCCATCTCATCCCGGTTCGGCTTCCGCCGGGTCCAGCATCCACTGGGCGCCAGCATCTCCGGCAACAGCAGGGTGGATGCTTCGATTCGGATTCCTTCCCGTTCGAGAAGACCGGCGAAGGCCCGCAAAATGCCGTCATCGTGGGTATGGCGCATCCCGGCTACCATGGCAAGCGCCTTGGTATCCGGCCGGATGTCCGTAAACATTCGGGTTTTTTGGATCGCGCCCATCATGACCGCTTCGGTGACCTCGTGCTTTTTAAAAAACTTCAGCAACCGCTTGACTTGTCCCAGATGGATCCATTCGATATCATCCACACAGGCTTCAAGGGCCGGATCCGTTTCTTTTTTATGGGCCACCGCATATACCGTGTATCCGTTTTCCCTGGCTCTTTTGCTAAAAAGCATGGGAAACTGCCCGCTCCCCGCTATCAGTCCGATTCGTTTCATTCGCCTTGGCCGGCGCCCATCAAAGAGGCGCTCGATTTCCCATCATTATTCGCGACTCGTTTAGAAGCACTCTTCCCGTTATCGGGTGACACCCCGGGCCGAGCTCTCGATGAATTCGATAAATTTAACCACCTCGGGAACCTGCTCCACCTCGGCTTTTACCCGCTCCACGGCTTCGTGTACGGTAAGGCCGATGCGAAAGATAATCCGATATGTCTTTTTCAGCAGATTGATGGTCTCCGGTGAAAACCCGTGACGTTTCAAACCGACGCTGTTAAGACCGTGAAGCCTGGCCCTGTCACCGGCGGAGATCACAAAAGGAGGAATGTCCTTGACCACGGCTGCTTTTCCCCCCACAAAGGCATAGTCCCCAACCCGGACAAACTGGTGAATGGCCGACAGCCCGCCGACCGTGGCATAATCGCCGATGGTGATATGCCCCGCCAACGTGGCATTATTAGCGAATATCACATGATTGCCGACACAACAATCATGCGCGATATGCGTATAGTTCATCAGAAAGCATTCCTCACCGATCCGGGTGAGGCCGGTTCCAAATTCTGTACCCCGGTGTATTGTAACAAACTCCCGAATGATCGTTCCCCGGCCGATGGTGACATGCGTTTCCTCCCCTCTGAACTTCAGGGATTGGGGAACCGCGCCGATGGCCGCAAACTGAAAGATCCGGCAATCCGGGCCGATGGTGACGTAGGGTTCGATGACCACATGCGGCCCGATCTCGGTGCCCGCCCCAATCCGCACCTTCTCCCGAATGATGGAATAGGCGCCAACCGAAACATTCTCATCCAGCTCGGCCCCGGGGTCGATAATCGCGCTTGGGTGTATCATGTTTTCTCCTCAATCATCGCCATCAGTTCAGCCTCCGCCGCAACCGTGCCGTCCACGGCGGCCGTGCAGGCAAGCTTTACCGTATTGCTCCGCCTTTTTAAAATAGCGACCTCGAAAATAAGCTGGTCCCCCGGCACAACCGGCCTTCTGAACTTCACTTTATCAATCGCCATGAAATACATGAGCGCCCCATGCTGTTCAGGGGGCATGGAGGATACAATGAGAACCCCGCCCGACTGGGCCATCCCCTCAACGATCAGCACGCCGGGCATTACCGGCATGTGGGGAAAGTGCCCCTGAAAATAAGGTTCATTCATGGTAACATTTTTCAAGGTGGTGATTCTTTCATTTGGAACCACTGCAACCACGCGATCCACCAGCAAGAAAGGATACCGATGCGGCAGGAACTTCATAATTTCCCGAATATCGTATACCGTCTCCATGATTTTCTCCTGTTCCGTGTTATTCTGTCCCGTGCTATTTATTCTTCTTGTTCCAGCGCCGTCAGCCTCTTTTCAAGGGCATCGAGTTTTTTCCGGAGCTCCGGCAAATGCGGAAATTCCCGATGGACCCTAAGCCATGTTTTGTGCGGCATTGCCGGTGCGCCAAAGAGAACCTCACCCGGCGCAACGGATTTGCCGACTCCGGTCTTCGCGCCGAGAATGGCATTGTCGCCAATGGTGAGATGATCGGCTATACCGACCTGCCCCGCCACGATGACATGCCGCCCAATGGTCACACTGCCGGCGATTCCCGCCTGAGCCACGAGAAGCGTATTCTCCCCCACAACCACATTATGGGCCACATGCACCTGATTGTCAGTTTTAACGCCCCGCTGTATCCAGGTTTTTCCGAAAGCCGCCCGATCGATCGTATTGCCGGCCCCAATCTCGACATCATCGTCGATCTGAACAATTCCCATCTGGAGAACCTTGTGGTACACTTCGCCTTCCGGTGCGAATCCAAACCCGTCACTGCCGATCACCGTTCCCGCCTGAATAACCACCCGGCTGCCGATGCGGCAGCGCTCCAAAATGGAGGTATTCGGATAAATCACCACGTCATTGCCGATGACAACCCCATCACCGATTGCAACAAAGGGGTGAATCGTCACCCGGTCTCCACAGACGACGTTATTTCCGATCGCAACAAAAGGAGCGATGGAAGGCTCAATGCCACAGGTGAAATTATCCCCGATGGCGGCGGACGAACTGACCCCCAGGGGCGGCCGTGCCGGTGAATAAAAACAGGCCATCACCTTTGCAAAGGCGGCGTGAGGATTATCCACTCGTATCAGATTGCGAGCAGAGGCCATGACCGAACGAGGCACGATGATGGCTTCAGCGGAACAGGTTTCGAGCTTTTTTATTAACGCCGCGTTCATGGCAAAGGTGATTTCATTCGATCCCGCCTGTTCAAACGCAGCCGCGCCACGAACGAGCGCATCGGCATTCCCGATAACCTCGCCGGACACCAATTGAGCAATTTCGGATAGAGATAGTTCCATTCAACCCGCTCTTTATTTTGCCTTCGGGATAGGAAGCGCGTTATATTTTTGGATGATGCGATCCGTAATATCGATGGAGCCGGGGCTGTAAAGAATACCGCTTTCGCGTTTTTCCAGAATCAGTAAAAAGCCTTCCTTTTTCCCGAGCTCTTCGGCTATTTTAAAAATCTCCGTCCTGAACTGGCCCACCAGTTCCATGTTGAAGCTATTGAATTCTTGTTTATACTGTTTTTCTTTATCCTTGAAATCCATGAGTTTAATCCGAAGCTCCCGCTCTTTTTCGGCGCGTTTTTCCTGGCTCATCACCAGGGCTTCCCTGTCAAAGCGCGTTTTGGATTCCTCAAGCTCGGCGCCCTTGGCCTTGAGATCGGCTTCCATGGCCTTTCCCTTTTTCTCAATCTCCGCCTGCGCCTGTTTCCCTGCTTCGGAATTTGCCAGAATTTTCTGAAAGTCCACCACACCGATGTTGACAGCATCCGCCCCCCATGCCGGCATGACACACAGAAAACAGATAATCGATGTCATCAGAAAACCGAATTTGCTCAATCGCATGTGAATCCCCCTTCTTGTTGTTGATAAAATAAGATTAGAACGCCGTCCCCATGGTAAATTCCCACTGGCCACTGGATTCCCCGGGTTTGGGGTCGAGCACATGGCCATATTCGATTCGAATCGGCCCCATCGGCGAATACCATCGGACACCCAGCCCGGTGCTTTCTCTGAGGTCGCCGAGCTTCATGTCCGAATAGCTTTCATATACATTTCCGGTATCGTAAAAGATGACCCCGACCACCCCCGCTGACTTGGCTATCGGAATGATCCATTCCACATTGCCCTGAAGCATGGCCGACCCGCCGACTTCCACCGTCACCAACTGCTCAGGCGTTGTCGAATCATAATCCGTATCCCTCATGACCTGCCGGCTCAGATGGATGTCCCGCCAGTCAAACCCTCTAACGGAATTCATCCCCCCCAGATAAAATTTTTCATAATCCGGCAGCGTCATCCCTGAAGTTCCATTGATAATTCCCGTTTCCAGGTGGGCAAAGCCCACGGTCCCCCAAAACAGCGGATGATAATAGCCCAGCTCGCCCGTCACCTTGGTAAATCCGATATCCCCCCCGATCCCGGCATATTCAAAGGTCAGCCGGTGGTTATGCCCGCGACTGGGGTTAATGATTTTGTCGCGGTTATCAAAGGAGATACCGGTCGTAACGGCACTGGTGATAAATTTTCCCGTCAGCTCAATAATATCCTGAGAAGCCAACACGAGATCGACATCCGTGATCTCCCCGACATCAAACGAGTAGCCGCCAAACAGCCGGGTATCCTTAAATATCGGATAGCTGAGCATCACACTTCCGCCCAGGCTGTCCCGTTCATATTCATCGTAGTCCCGGGTCCATTTGTACACATTCGTGCCCAGAGAGAGGGGAATGTCGAAAAGCCAGGGTTCCGTGAAACCGAGAATTGCCTGAGTGGTGGTGCTGCCAATCTGAGACTTCAATGTGAGTGATTGGCCTCGACCGAGAAAATTCTCCTGGGTAATGGAAGCGGTGACAAAAAGATTCTCCACGCTGCTGTACCCACCGCCAAAGGTAAAGGAACCGGTCGGTTTTTCCTCGACATTGATCTTCAAATTCATGGTATCCGGTGCTTCCCCTTTGATCTTATCGACCTTCACATCCTGGAAATAGTTGAGCCGATTGAGATTCCGGACACTTCTTTTCAAAAGCGCCCCGTTGAACAACCCCTGCTCCTGAACTTCCAGTTCCCGGCGAATCACCTTGTCCCGGGTCTTGGTATTCCCCGAGATCGTGATTTTATCAAAATAGACCTGTTCCCCTTTCGTAAGGACATAGGTGATACTCACTTCTTTTTTTTCAGAATCTTCCCGGACATCCGGCGATGCGTCCGCGTAGGCATATCCATAATCTGAATAGAGCTCCGTCAGGGCGAGCATATCCTGGCGCAACACCTCCCGGTTAAAGTATTCCTCCTTGGAAATTTTCACCCCCGCAAGCAACGTCTCCCTGGGAAGAATCAGCTCCCCATCCACATCCACCCCTTTGACTCTGTACCGCTCCCCCTCTTCCAGTTTAACCGTGATGTAGATCCAATTTTCTTTTTGAACCACTTCCGGATCCGCAACGCGCGCTTTAATATAACCGCTGTTATGATAAAAGGCGGAAAGCAGGGCCATATCCTGGTTCAAAACATCCGTGTTGTATTCACCGGCGGAGGTTATCCAGGAAAAGAAACCTTTTTCCTTTGTTTTCATTATCTTTTTAAGCTTCTTTGCGGGAAAGGAGTTGTTGCCCACCAGGGAAATCTCTTTTATCTGAACCTTTTCCCCCTCTTCTATAAGGAAAACCAAGTCAACCAAATTGTCTTCCAGCTCATTTGTCTTATACGTGACCTTGACGTTATGATATTTTTTTTCCTTATAGGCCACCTCGATGCGCTGAATGTTTTTACGAACATCGTTTATGTTCAGAACGGAGCCGGCTTTAATATCCAGGGCTTCCGTGAGTTTTTCATCTTTGATCGCTCCGTTTCCCTTGAAGCTGATGGTTTTGATGGTCGATTTTTCGGCCACCTGGAAACTGACAATCTTTCCCTTTGATCCGTCTTCCGACTCAATGCGGATATCCTCGAAATATCCCATGGCATAGACGGCTTTAAGATCATCGGAGAGGCTCTTGGAGGTAAAAACGTCTCCTGCTTTGGTCTTTATCACCGCCAGGATGGCATCCGTCTCAATGCGCCGGTTTCCGGTCACCCGAATCGCCTCGATCTGGACCCGCTGAAACAACTTATTGGCGATATCCCGCGCCACCCCCCGAACAATACCGGAGAGCGCCTCTATCCCCTCGCCGGAGGAACTGAAGTCGTCCGCCGGCTGCCGACCGGAGGGATCTTGCCCCCTGGCCGTCAATTGAAAAAGCTTTTCCTGAACGATGAGCTGCCCCCAGATGACATAATCCGCCCCATGCCGCGTCGCAACTCTCCGAACCGCATCGATATTATCGATACCGCCTTTCGGGTCGAACGCTGCCCCGTCCGGAAGCGCGACGATATCGGCGCCCTCGGCGGCCAGGTGGTCCTGAATAATTTTTGGAATCTGCGTCGAGAGGTAGGAAAAGTCCTGCTGGGAGCGCACGCCGAAGGGCAACACCATCACCCGAATCGATTCCGCTGAAAAAGCCGTCCCCGACCAAAACAAAACCAATGCCATCCAGAAAAAATTCAGCCGTCTGATCCTCATCTTCAATCCGTTTCAACCAGCTGTCCGTTGAGAATCGTCATGCGACGAGACATCCGGGACGCCAGTTCCATGTTATGGGTAACCACCACCAGGGTCATACCAAGCTCCCGGTTAAGCTCCAAAAGCAATTCATGAACCTGTTTGCTGTTTTCCCGATCCAGATTCCCCGTTGGCTCATCCGCCAGTAAAAGGGGAGGCTTGAGCACCAATGCCCGTGCCAGGGCCACCCGTTGCTGCTCTCCTCCAGAGAGCTTTCCCACACGGTGATTCAACCGTGCTTCGAGCCCGACGCGAACCAGAATCACCTTCGCCATCTCCCGGGCGGGTTCTTTCGCCATGCCCTGTATCAACGCCGGCATCATCGCATTTTCAATCGCTGAAAACTCCGGAAGAAGATGGTGAAACTGGAAAACAAACCCCACCTGTTCATTTCTAAATCGAGCCAATGACGCCGAATCGGACTGATACACATCCTTACCGTTAAAGAGCAGCGCGCCTTTATCCGGGCGATCCAGCGTCCCTAAAAGGTGCAGCAGCGTCGATTTACCGATGCCGGAGGCCCCCACGATGGATAGCGTTTCTCCGGCTTCGAGATTGAAATCCGCATTCAGCAAAATTTCAATCCGGGCGCCGCTATCGATATAGCTTTTATACAAGCCTTTGCCCTGGATCAACAGCTCATTTCGCCCGCCGACTTCACCCATACCGAATCGCCTCAACCGGATCGAGCCGGGCCGCCTGCCGGGCCGGATATAACGTCGCCAGAAAACAGATAAACAGCGCTGAAACGGCAATGATCACCACATCAAAAAGCTGCAACCGCACCGGCAACGTCGTCAGATAATACACATCTCCGGGCAATTCGATAAAATGATAGCGAGATAGAAGGGCGCAGATTACAAACCCCAGAAAGGCGCCAAGACTCGTCCCGATCAACCCGATAATCATCCCCTTGAAAACAAATATCTTGCGAATGCTGCCATCCGTTGCGCCCATGGCTTTCAATATGGCGATATCTTTTTTCTTTTCCATCACCATCATGATGAGACTGCTGGCGATATTGAATGCCGCCACCAGAACAATGAGCGTCAAAATGATGAACATCACCGTCTTTTCGAGTTTCAGTGCTGAAAAAAAATTTTGGTTCTTTTGCATCCAGTCCATTGCCCAGTAGGGAAATCCCAGCTTCTCGGCAATGCTTTTACGAACCCCATCCGCCTTATAGACGTCATCGACCCGCACCTCGATACCGGTAATCGCATCTCCCATTTGGAGCAGTTTCTGCGCATCGGCAAGACAGATAAACGCCAAGGTGCCGTCAAAATCGTACATCCCCGATTCGACCAACCCCCGGATTCGAAACCGTTTCATGGTCGGCACATGGCCCACCGGAGACAGCATGCCCCGTGGAGAGATCACCTGAATTTCATCCCCGATGACAACCCCCAGGTTTTGAGCGAGCACCTTCCCCAGAATGATGCCGGGCCCGTTGACGGCCTGTTGGGGATCCGGTTCGGATAATTTTTTCAGGGTATCCACATCAAGGGTTTGAATGACGCTGTGGGCGGAATCGGGATCAACGCCTCGCAATAGCGCCGCGGCGACACCGGCGGAAGAGCGCAGCATGATTTGGGAAAGAATAAAGGGGGTGGCGGCATGAACCCCTTTTACATGCACCACGTCATTGAGAACCTGGCCGTAATCCGAGAACGGAGCCGTGTGGCGTTTTACCACCACATGCGATTCGACCGATAATATACGCGCCTTCAGATCCGATTCAAAGCCCGTCATGACGGCAATCACCACGATAAGCGCCATCACGCCCACCGTGACACCGGCAATGGAAAGCACCGTAATCAAAGAAATGAAAGCTTGCTTCTGTTTGGCCCTGAGGTAACGGGCGCCTATGAAAAATTCAAACGACATGTATTTTCGATTTCGACCTTAATCCCGGCGCTTCATATGGGGGAAAAGAATAACCTCCCGAATAGAGGCGGCATCGGTCAACAACATCACCAACCGATCGATTCCGATTCCCTCGCCCGCCGCCGGGGGCATGCCGTATTCCAGAGCTTCAATATAATCCCTGTCCATATAATGGGCTTCCGCATCGCCCGCCGCCCGGTCCGCCACCTGCTGCAAAAAACGTCCTTCCTGGTCCCGGGGATCGTTTAACTCGGAAAACCCGTTGGCTATCTCCCGGCCGGCGATAAAGAGCTCAAAGCGGTCGGTCAGACCCGGCTCCCGATCACTGCGCCGGGCAAGTGGGGAAACTTCTTCCGGGTAACCGGTAATGAACGTCGGCTGAATCAGTTTCGGCTCCACCAGGGAATCGAAAAGCTTGGTAATCACCTTCCCCAGCCGCTCCGTCTTGGTGACGTTGATTTCATTCTTTTGGGCAAAGGCCAGCAATTTTTCCCGGTCATCCAACATTCCCGGATCCACCCCCCCGATCTCGGAAAGAGCGGTCATCAAGGGAATCCGCGCCCATTTCGGCCCCAAGTCGATGGTGTTCCCCTGATAAACGATTACCTCGGAGCCGGTCACTTCGAGCGCCACCCGGCGGAACATCTCTTCGGTCAGGTCCATGAGATCCTGGTAGGTCGCATAGGCCTGATAAAACTCGATCATGGTAAATTCGGGATTGTGCCGGGTGGAAACGCCCTCATTTCTAAAATTCCGGTTTATTTCAAAAACCCGCTCGAATCCCCCCACAACCAGTCGCTTGAGATAAAGCTCCGGCGCGATCCGTAAAAAAAGATCCATGTCAAGGGCATTGTGATGAGTTACAAAAGGGGTTGCCTCGGCGCCTCCGGGGATCGGTTGCATCATGGGCGTTTCGACTTCAAGGAAATCCCTTTCCAGCAGAAACGTTCGAACGGCATGAATCGTGCGGCTTCGTTTGATAAAAATTTCCCGTGTATCCGCGTTCATGATCAGATCCACATAGCGCTGGCGATACCGTTTTTCAGGATCTTTGAGGCCGTGAAACTTTTCCGGCAGCGGCCGGGTCGCCTTGCACACCAGTCGCAACTCGTCGGCAAGAAGCGTCCATTCCCCTGTCCTGGTCTGAAACAGGGTACCGCGCAACCAGATAAAATCACCGATATCGAGCTGCTTGAAAAAGGTGTATGCCGCCTCCCCGATTCTGTCTTTTCGGATATAAGCCTGGATGGGGCCGGTACGATCCCGGAATCGAATAAAAGATGCCTTGCCGAATTTGTTGATGGCCATCATCCGGCCTGCAGCCGTAAATTCAGGACCCGATTCCGTGAGACTTTCCGGAGCCGCCTCGCTCAGTCCGAGAATATCCCGCACCGTGTGTGAAACACGAACGTCATTCGGGAAAAGAGGGACTCCCATCTCACGGAGCTCATCCATTTTCAACAGCCGCTTCTTCAGGACATCACTTGCATCATCCATATCTCACACTCTCGCCAAATCGTTTTTCCACCCAAGGCAAGGGGCGATTTCCGGCTCATCCTCACCTTCACGCCGAAAAAAGACCCAAGTTCAAGCACTTGCGGCCGGTTATCATTCAAAACATATATTTTTCAACGGGTTAAAACTTTATCCCTTATTGGGTAAAACAGGATTTGCTAACCTATTTCACGAAATGTGTCAAGGCAAACCCAAAATATTTGTTTTTTTTGAGCTTCCGTTGGTTCGGGCATACCTGTCATAAGAAATCGATGATTTTTAATTGACAGAATCCCCATTGTTTTTATAAGGTTAAAAGATTTCTTATGTCATTTGCTTTTTTCCAGCACAACGAGGGAGGCCATGGAGATACAAGACACAACAGACCGGATTGACAGTGAATGGGAAAACCGAACGCTCTGCAGGGATGGAAATTGTATCGGGGTTATTGGGGATGACGGCCGGTGCAAGGAATGCGGTTTGCCCTATGCGGGAGAGCTACCCACAAAAACAGGCCCGATTACCGAATCTCCCGCCGAACCGGATACCCATCCGGAACCTGATCCGCAAACCGATTTGGAAAGCCTGCCCGACGAAGATTGGGAAAACCGGGTCCTGTGCCTTGACGGCAACTGCATCGGGGTTATCGGGCCGGATGGGTTGTGCAAGGTATGTGGTAAACCGTATGATAAATAGTCCGGTAAGATACCCTGACCCAACCGTTATTGAAGGCCTTGATCAGCGTTTCGGCCAATTTCCCACGGCAGGCAGGCCGCGCCAGGGTGTTTTTGGAAGAGCGGCAGGCTGTTTTAGCGATAGCGAGTTCCTGCCGGTCTGGAAAAAATATCCTGGCGTGGCCGGTACGATGATCAAGGCCTTATTGAAGATGGGGCTTCCTTTTTTTTATTGAGTGATTAGTGTTCAAGATAGTTTATCTAACCGAAATCGTTTATGCATGGAGGAAAACATCATGTGGGATTATACAGACAAAGTTAAGGAGCATTTCCTGAACCCCAAGAACGTGGGGGAAATTGAAAATGCTGACGCCGTTGGTGAAGTCGGATCCCTGGCGTGCGGCGACGCACTAAAGCTGAGCTTGAAGCTGGACAAAAACGAACGCATTGTCGATGCTAAATTCCAGACCTTCGGCTGTGCGAGTGCGATCGCCTCTTCCTCGGCCCTGACGGAGATGGTCATTGGAAAGACCCTTGAAGAAGCCAGACAAATTACCAATGAACACATCGCGGAATATTTAGGCGGGCTCCCCAAGGAGAAAATGCATTGTTCCGTCATGGGAAGGGACGCTCTGGAAAAAGCCATTTCCTGTTATCGGGGAGAAGCGGAAAAAAAGGTTGAGGGAAATATCATCTGTGAGTGCTTTGGTGTCACGGACATGGAAATCGAACGAGCTGTCCGGGAAAACAGCCTATCCGATATCGAGTCGGTGACTAACTACATAAAAGCGGGCGGCGGTTGTGGAAACTGCCATGACGCCATTCAGGGCATTATCGATTCGGTTTTAAACAATGCGCCCCCGATAGAAAAAAAGAAAGCACCCCTCACCAATATACAGAAAATCAAACTCATTGACGAAACCATCGCCCGGGAAATCAAACCCGGTCTGGAAAAGGACGGCGGGGACATCGAGCTGGTGGATGTGGACGGCCCCAGGGTGCTGGTCCGGCTCTGCGGCGCCTGCGCCTCTTGCAAGATGGCCCAGGTCACCCTGAAGGATTTTGTCGAAAGTAAACTTCGTGAGCTCGTTTCCCCGGATCTCATTGTGGAGGAGGTGGACTGATGGCCGTCATCTATATGGATAACAACGCCACCACAAAGGTGGCCCCACAAGTACTGGAAGCCATGCTCCCTTATTTCACGGAGCATTACGGTAACCCCTCCAGCATGCACACCTTTGGCGGAGAAGTCGCCAAAAAAATTTCGGACGCGAGAGAGAAAGTCGCCGGCCTTCTCGGCGCCACCCCCGGAGAAATCATTTTTACCAGTTGCGGTACCGAAAGTGACAGCACGGCCATTCTGGCAGCCGTCCGATCCAACCCGGACAAAAAACACATCATCACCAGCCGGGTGGAACACCCGGCGATAAAAAACCTCTTTGAACGCCTCTCCAAGCAAGGATATCGGGTCACCCTGGTGCCAGTGGATCGTGAAGGGAAACTCGATCTTGACTATCTCTACGGGAACCTCTCGGACGATACGGCCGTCGTGAGTATCATGTGGGCCAATAACGAAACAGGCGTGATTTTCCCTATTCGGGAAATTGCCGAAAAACTCAACGACCGGGGCATCGTCTTCCACACGGATGCCGTGCAGGCGGTGGGAAAAATCCCCATCGATTTGGCTCAAGACGGGGTCCGCATGCTCTCCCTCTCCGGGCACAAGTTGCACGGCCCCAAGGGAGTTGGCGCCCTCTATGTTCGAAAGGGGACCAAATACTCTCCTTTTCTCCTGGGAGGTCATCAGGAACACGGACGGCGGGGGGGAACCGAGAACGTAGCCTCCATTATCGGACTCGGGCGCGCCAGCGAGCTCGCCACGGAAATGATGACGGAT
The DNA here is from genome assembly GCA_043797445.1 of Pseudomonadota bacterium. GTDB lineage: Bacteria > Desulfobacterota > Desulfobacteria > Desulfobacterales > JAFDDL01 > JAZDPP01. Next base: position 30,912 of record JAZDPP010000144.1, on the reverse strand, counting down.
GAAAACACCCGGGTCCGGCGCCTCAGAGACAAACTTGAAATCGAGCTGATCCGCGGCATTCCAAACGCGTTCGTAAATGGTGATAAAATCAATCGGCTTCCCAACACCACCAGTATCGCATTTGAGTTCGTTGAGGGCGAATCGATTCTCCTGCTGATGGATCAGTTCGGCATCTGCGCATCATCGGGCTCGGCCTGTACTTCCGGTTCTTTAGAGCCCTCGCATGTGCTGCGGGCCATGGGTGTTCCCTTTACCGCCGCCCACGGCTCCATCCGATTCAGCCTGAGCACTTACAATACGGAAATGGAGATCGATCTCGTCATCGAAAAACTGCCGGCCATCATTCAGCGACTCCGGGATATGTCACCTTTCTGGAAAGGAAAACGGTAAGACTCCCGCCGTCACGGGGCCAGGTAATCTAATGCGTTAAACACCACGCGGTTCCATTATTCCCTTGACAAAATTTTCCCAAGACACTAAAAAACCGTAGAAAAATGGAACTTGGACACGGATGTGAAAAATTCCCCCGATATATTCGCACGGCTCAAACGCTCACAAGCGCTACCAACCCTGCCACAGGTTCTTTTAAAACTCATCGAAGCCTGCAATGATGAAAACTGCACCCCTCAGAGATTATCACAAATCGCCTTCAAGGACCCCTCGATCAGTACCAAAGTCCTGCAGCTCGTCAATTCCGCTCATTTCGGGCTTGGAAAAAAAATTACCTCGCTTGACAAGGCAATTGTCTACCTGGGAGCAGACACCGTTAAAAACATCGCCATCAGCGCCTCCGTCCTCCAGGTATTCAGCAAGACCAAGGGAAACGGTGCTTTTAATCTTCCCCGGTTCTGGTGGCATTCTCTCATGTGCGCTTCCCTGTCCAGAGCCATTGCGGAAGAAATAGCCTACCCATCGCCACAGGAGGCCTTTTTATCGGGTTTGTTGCACGATATCGGCAAACTGGTGTTATGGGCAAACTTCAGGGAAGAATACGGGGCCGTTCTGGCGGAAGCCGGAAACGACCCGGCCCGCCTTTTGGCCGGCGAAACAGCTCTTGGCGCCCCGCATCATGAGGTGGGCGCCTGGCTGGCCCGGCAGTGGAGCCTGAGCTCCTTCATGGCGGATGCCATTTTCTATCACCACCGTCCGGCGGATCAGGTGATGGAAGCGTTGCCATTGGTAAAAATAATCCACGCGGCCAATGTAATGAGTCGTCACCGCGAAGAGATCGAGGTAACAGCTGCCACTGAAGCCGGGAAGCTCGTTGACATCGAACCCGGCAAGCTGGAAGGATTGGCTCGGCGGGCGGAAATCGAGACCCAAGAGGTCGCCCGCTCTTTTGGCATTACCGTCAGCACGCCGGATAGCTCGGCAACGCCGGATACGGGGACGGAAAAAGCCGCCCGTGAAGCACTATTAACTGAAGTTAAAAATGCTTCTCTCGTCTACGGCACACTTCAAAGCCTGCTGGGCGCCGCAGGCCGGGAAGCGATTCTCCAAACGGCGGAACAAGGCCTTTTCATCCTGTTCGATGTTCAAAAAATCTTCTTCTTCCTTTACGATGAACGGAAAAATGCACTGGTGGGCCACAGCGTCCCGGGAAACAACGACAGCCAGATCATTGATAAGCAGATAATCCCCCTTACCGGCAATAAAAGTGTTTTTACCCGGTCGTTGTCAAACAATGCCCCCACCACCGCCTTTTACCCCGCGGGAACCCGGCCCTCCTCCATCGGAGAAGAGCAGATCCTTCGGCAATTGGGAACCGAGGGCATGATATGCCTCCCGTTGCGGATTCACGGCACCCCCCTGGGGCTCATTATCATCGGGGCGCCGGAGCCGGAAGCGACCACCGTTTTGCATCAGAAGAAATTGCTCGATCTATTCGTCAGTCATGTCGGGATGTGCCTCGAAGCGGATAATATAAAACGAACCCAGGCGCAACTCATTCAGGAAGAACGCATCAATGCTTCGACCCGGCTCTCCAGAAGAGTGGTCCATGAAGTTAACAATCCGCTTGGCATCATCCGAAACTATTTAAAAATTCTCAGCCTCAAACTTCCGGAAAAACACCCCGCTCAAACAGAACTGGGCATCATTGGCGAGGAAATTGACCGGGTCGGTCACATCATCCGCGAATTGAGTGATTTTTCACAGCCCCGGCCCGCTACTCGTGAACCGATCGATGTCAATATGCTGCTGACGAACATGCTTCGACTTCTCAAAGATCCACTCCTGCGACCCGCCAACATCGAAGCTCACTTTGAGCCGGACAACCAAATCCCCACCCTTATCAGCGAGAAAAACAGCTTGAAACAAGTGATTATCAATCTGATTAAAAACGCGGTGGAAGCCATGACGGATGGTGGGCATTTGCATATCGCCACAAAATTTATTCCGGCTTTTGGGAATGATGCCTCCGCAACGGATGGCCATCCACCCGGAAACCTTGAAATCAGTATCGGAGATACCGGTCCGGGGATTCCCGAAGCCATCGAAAAGCGGCTGTTCGAACCTTTCGTTTCCTCAAAAAAGCAGGGGCGCGGGTTGGGACTTTCAATCGTCCATGGCATCATCAAGGATTTGAACGGATCCATTAGCTGTAAAAGCAGAATCGGTACCGGAACCACATTTACGATCACCCTGCCCGGAAGCTCGGGCGGAGGTGTTTAAGGCGCGGAGGCACGAATGGGAGTCACCGGCAGAATCCTGATCGTCGACGATGAAGAACGGATGCGGGAAAGTCTCAAATTCCTTGTGGAACATCAGGGATACACCGTTAAAACATCCGAAAACGGTTTGGAGGCCTTGGCGATTCTGGCTCACGAGAAATTCGATCTGTGCCTTTTGGATATCTGCATGCCGGGGATGGGGGGGTTCGAACTGATGGAAAAAATTCTTCAGCGGCAACCCGATGCCCTGCTGGTAATGATGACCGGCCAGGCCACGATCGAGGTGGCCGTCTCCGCGCTGAAAAAGGGGGCTTACGATTTCCTTCGAAAACCGTTTGACGATGCCGATTTAACGAAAACCATCAAAAACGGGCTGGAACATCGAAAAATGCGCCAGCAACTCAAATGCGGCCGCATCAAATACAAATACATGGTCGAGAATTCTCCGGACCTCATTTATCAACTGGACCCGGAAGCAAATTTTTCCTTCGTCAATCAAGCCATCACACGACTCCTCGGATTTGACCCCCCGGATTTGATCGGAAAGCATTATAGCACCATCGTTTGTCCGGATGACGCCAAAAAAGCGCAATGGCTTTTCAACGAGAGAAGAACCGGGGAGCGCGCCACCGCCGGTGTCGAACTTAAACTCCTGGTTAAAAACGATGCCCCCAAGTGCCAGTTGCCCGGGAAAGAGTATATCACCGTGGAACTCAAAGCGACGGGCATGTATGACGATCATGATCCGGGAAACGAAAACAATGGATTTATCGGCACCTATGGTGTTGCAAGGGATGTCAGCTACCGCAAACAGCTGGAATCACATTTGAACCAGTCTCAAAAAATGGAGGCCATCGGTACCCTGGCCGGGGGTATCGCCCACGATTTCAACAATCTTCTGATGGGCATTCAGGGATACGCCTCCCTGATGCTGGCGGATACGGAACTCGTCGATCGAAACCACACCCGGCTGATGCACATTGAGGAACATGTTCAAAGCGGCGCGGAGTTGACCCGCCAATTGCTCGGATTTGCCAGAGGGGGAAAATATGACCTTAAATCCAGTGATCTGAACCAGTTGATCAAAAAAACAGCCTCCATGTTCGGACGCGCAAAAAAAGAGATCAAATTGAATCTGGACCTCCAGGAAGAGCTCTGGAGTGCATCTGTCGACCGGGGGCAAATTCAACAGGTACTACTGAATCTCTACGTAAATGCCTGGCAGGCAATGCCCAAGGGAGGAGAAATATCCATCAGATCGGCAAATGTTGAAATATATGGGCAACAGGCGTTGGATATCGGCCTTCAAAACGGCAGGTACCTTCAGATCTCGGTGATCGACACGGGGGAGGGAATCGCGAAGGAACTGTTACAGCGGATCTTTGAACCCTTTTTCACCACAAAGGAGCGCGGCCGCGGCACCGGGCTCGGATTGGCATCTTCCTACGGTATTATCAACAACCATGGCGGCTCCATCAAAGTCATGAGCGAAAAAGGATTCGGAAGCACGTTTGTTGTCTATCTGCCCGCCTCAATGACCTCAGCCTTCGAGGAAAAAGTATGCCAGAGCAACATCAGAAAAGGCAGAGAGACCATCCTGCTGGTGGACGATGAGCTCAACGTAATAGACGTTACGGAAGAAATGCTTCAGAGCGTGGGGTATAAGGTACTAACGGCGCGAAGCGGGATGGAAGCGATTGAACTTTTTAAAAAGAACAGGGAAAATATTGATCTTATCATCCTTGACATGATCATGCCGGGGCTCGGGGGCGGAGAAACATTTGACTGCCTGAAAGCCCTTGATCCGAATGTTCGGGTTCTTCTATCAAGCGGGTATAGCCTCAAAGGGGAGGCAAAGGAGATTCTCAACAGAGGCTGCAACGGATTCATTCAAAAGCCTTACACCCTGGCGCAGTTGTCTGAAAAATTGAATGACATTATAGAATGCCCCTCCTCGGCATTGATGGAAAAAAGGCATATGAGGGCGGTGTAAACAGGTGTTAATCAGGGCCGGCTAAAGAGTGCCGCGGCCCACAAACACCGCAGATAGTGCAATCACCACTCATCGGGCAATCGGGAGATACCTTTTCAGCCAGTGCCCGCTGATATTCCCGGAATAGAAATTCTTTTTTAACCCCATGATCCATGAAGTCCCATGGGAAACACTCCTCCGGTTCCCTTCGACGATGGACATAAAAATCCGTGTTCAGACTGGAAGTTTTCAAGGCCTGTGGCCAGTTACCACCAACGTCGTGAGCCGCCACCAGTATTTTTGATACCTGCCGATCCCCGCGGGAAAGGAGTGCCTGAATATAAGCCGCCCGCGGGACGTCCGCGAGAACGCTTAAATTAGCCACCCGGCCGAGGCCCGCCTTTATCTGCCCGATTTTATTTTTCAGCTCGCCCGGCCGCGCCATTCCAACCCACTGGAACGGTGTAACCGGTTTGGGCACAAAAGAGCTTAAGCTCACGGTTATCTCTCCAATACGCCCCAGGGCGCGACTCGATCGCAGGAAACATGCCTTGACGCGTTTGCAGAGATCGACCACCGCCGCCACATCCTCCGGAGTCTCGCCGGGAAGCCCCAGCATAAAATAGAGCTTCAGATTGGGAATCCCTGCCGTAACCAGCATTTCCACGGCATGAAGAATATCTTCCTCCGTGATTCCCTTGTTGATAACACGTCGCATCCGCTCAGACCCGGCATCCGGCGCAATGGTAGCCGTTTTCACACCACTTTGCTTTAGCACATCGATCAATTCAGGGCCAAGCGCATCGGCCCGAAGAGAACTGAAAGACAGTCGACATCCACTTAAGAGCGCCTGCTTACAGAGCAGCCCCACCTCCGGAAGATCGCTCACGGCAGCTCCCACGAGACCCATCTGATCACTCATGGCGGCCCCCTCCCGCAAACATCTCTCCAGCAGGTTTCGGGGACGGAACCGGGGCGGCCGATAGATGTATCCGGCGCTGCAAAACCGGCAGCCATGCGGGCATCCCCTGGACACCTCGACGAGAAAACTGTTCCCAAAGGAGGCCTCCGGCGCCAGTATGGCGCTGCAGGTGGCGGTTTCGGATAAATCCTTCACATATACCCTGACAATTTTTTCCGGCACATCGCGGATAGCTTCAACCGTACCCACGGTACCGTCCGGCTTATAGGAAACCCGGTAAAAAGACGGCACATAAACACCCGCCACCTTTTGAGCCACCTCTTTAAGAAGGGAGTTTTTTTCGAGGCCGGGGTCATAAACCGCCATGAACCGAGGTAAAATAACCTCCGCCTCACCTATGAGAAAGCAGTCGATGAACGGGGATACCGGTTCGGGATTCAGCCAGCAGGCAACGCCGCCGGCAATCACCAGGGGATAAGATGCATCCGAGCGATCGCTGGAAAAAAGGGGGATTCCGGCAGCGGCAAGGAGGCTCAAAATATTGGGATAATCGCTCTCAAAAGACAATGAAAAAGCAATGATATCGAAATCGGCCAGGGGGCGGCCGGATTCGATGGTGGTGATGAGGACCTTCCGCCGGTTTTCAGGGGGGGGTGGCAGAAAGGCCCTCTCACACACGATGTCATCCATGGCGTTGAACATCCGGTAAACCTGCTGAAAACCGAGGTTTGCCATCCCCACATGATACTGGTTGGGGTAAATGAGGGCGATGCGCACGCGACCACGCCAGTCCTTACGAACAGCGCCGGTTTCGAGTGCACCCGGCTGCGTTCCCGGTGTTCCCGCTTTCCTTGCCATGGTGACCTAACACGCTATTTATTGGAAATTGTCTTCGCTCACGCCCAAGACGCCTCTCCGGAATATGGAGCGTATAGCTGAACTCACGGCGATCAATCCCCGTTCGCCGATTGCCGGGCATAACAAAATCAGCGGTATCGCCTTTGTCCATTTTTCACCTTTCCCGGCTGGTTCCGCATTTCACCGGGTGGGGTTACGCTCTCATGATTAATCGGCCTTTCTTCTCAAAAATGTCGGCACATCCAGGTCATTGTTATCAACAATAATGCCTTTGTATCCGCGGTAGGTGGCGCCACTCTCTTCACCCACGGCCCGCTTATGGCGCAGGAATGTCGGCTCGTCGAATTCAACGGAATTTTGCATATCCGCCGGTGTCAAATCCCGAACCCGTCCGCGAAGGGGGACTTCCAATGTTCTCAGCGTCTTATTGGTACTCCTCATCTTCGGATCAGCGCCAATACCGGTGGCAATTACCGTAACCCGCATCTCATCACCCAGCGATTCATCGATCGCGGTACCCCAAATGATCTCCGCATCATCGCCCACTTCTTCATAAATCCGTTCCGAAGCCTGGGTCGCCTCTTCCATGGTCAGCCCGCTGGAACAGGTAATATTCATCAAAACGCCCTTTGCACCCTTGATGGAGCTGTCTTCCAGCAGCGGATGGGAAATGGCCCGCTCCGCCGCCTCCAATGCCCGATTCTCGCCGACACCGGTGCCGATTCCCATAATCGCCATACCCGCCTTGCTCATGGTGGTCCTGACATCCGCAAAATCGAGGTTTATCAAACCCGGCATCATGATTAAGTCCGTAATCCCCTTGACCGAATGCAGGAGAATTTCATCCGCCCGGATAAACATGTCCACCATTTTGGCGCTCTTTGAGGCCAGTCCCCGCAACCGGTCATTGGGGATGGTGATAACGGTATCCACCACCTCTTTCAAGGCGGCAATACCATCTTCCGCCTGGCGAAGACGTTTTCTGCCCTCAAAGGAAAAAGGCTTTGAGACAACGGCAACCGTCAATGCCCCTACCTCCTTACAGATTTGAGCGATAACCGGCGCCGCTCCCGTACCGGTGCCTCCGCCGAATCCGGCGGTAATAAACACCATATGGCTACCCTCCAGAGCGCTTCGAATTTCCTCCTCACTTTCCAGAGCCGCCTGCCGACCGATCTCTGGATTCGCTCCCGCGCCAAGCCCTTCCGTCAGATTTGCCCCCATCTGAATTCTCGCCTCGGCCTTCGAAACATCGAGCGCCTGGGCATCCGTATTGGCGGCAATAAAGCTGACCCCCTGAAGATTGGATTCGATCATATTGTTAATCGCGTTACCACCGGCACCCCCGACCCCAATCACTTTGATCTTTGCTGACTTCTCATTTTCAACATACGTAAACATACTCAATCCCCCCCTATCCAAGTTTAGATGTAATAATTGTAGCGGTTCTCTCACCCCAACCTGTTTACACGCGTTGAAACACGAATTTTAATTCATATAACATCCCGAACCCATCGCTTCATCTGAGACATCACCCGGTTAAAGATATTGCCGTCCCGAATTCTGAACTTTTTGTTGCATTGGTTACGGGCGCCATACAACACCAACCCGACCCCAGTGGCATACATGGGATTATTCACCACATCCACCAATCCGCTGATTCCCATGGGCTTTCCCAGCCGCGTCGGCAAATTGAATATCGATTCGGCCACCTCCGGCACCCCCTCCAGCAAAGCCGATCCGCCGGTCACCACCACTCCGGAAGAAATAAAATGTTCCATGCCCGCACGATAAATCTCTCTTTTTATCAGCGCAAAGATCTCTTCCATTCGCGGCTCCAGAATCTCCCCCAGAATCTGCCGGGGCAATTTCCTGGGTTTCCCTCCCCCCATGCCAGGCACTTCAATGGTATCTTCTCCCCCGATGCGCCGAGCGACACAGGAGCCGAATTTCTGTTTGATTTTTTCGGCATCGGCAATCGGCGCGTGGAGTCCGATGGCGATATCATTGGTCAGATTATTTCCCCCAAGCGCCAGCACAAACGTATGCTTGATGTTCTTTTCGTGGAAAATGGCCAAATCGGTGGTACCTCCTCCCAGGTCCAGGAGGGCCGTACCGAGTTCCTTCTCTTCGGCGCTTAGAACCGCTTCCCCGGAGGCAAGTGACTCCAGCACGATATCCCCCACGTCAAGACCGGCCCTGTTGGCGCATTTAACGATATTGTGCGCTGAAGTCACCGCTCCCGTCACAATGTGAATCTTTGCTTCAAGCCGAACCCCGGCCATTCCCACCGGATTTTGAATGCCGGTCTGCTCGTCCACGATATATTCCTGGGGCAGAACATGAATCACTTCGCGGTCCATGGGAATTGCCACGGCGCGAGCCGCCTCGATCACCCGCTCAACATCCTGAGCGGTAACTTCAGCCCCCTTGACCGCCACAATCCCCCGGCTGTTAAACCCGGTGATGTGACCGCCCGCAATCCCCGCATAGACGGTTGTTATCTCACACCCGGCCATCAGTTCGGCTTCTTCGACCGCTTTTTTAATCGACTCCACGGTGGCTTCAATATTCACCACCACCCCTTTGCGAAGACCAATGGACGGGTGGGTCCCAATACCGATGATGTTGATATCATCCCCCACCACTTCACCAACCACCGCGCATATTTTGGTCGTACCGATATCCAACCCTACAATTATATTCTCATGTGCCGGCACCCAAGCCCTCCTTGATATTGCCCGTGTGTGCCCCCCCTCTTGCGAAGGAAACGACAACACGGTTCGGATTCACCAGATCGATGCTATCGAATCCAGTCCAGTCTTGTTGTTTTTCAAAACGGTATAGAAGGGTTTCCATACGCCGCAATTTTTCCGGGAAATCCCTGTATCCCAGTTTCACAATCGTTTTCTCGTCAAAGGCATACAGCGTCAGCCCCAAATCCTGGTCGACATGAATCCGCCGGACCCGGCTGCTCGACAATACCCCCCCCTCAGTCTGCCCCAGCTGAAGGACACTCATCAACGCTTCAAATGCGGGAGAACCGTTATCCATGGGCAAACGAATATCCGAAAAGGCGAGCCCCGTCACCAGCGGCAGATCGGTTGAATCTTTCTGCTCCCAGGCCTTGAAAACCTCCCCCCGGGTATTGATAATGAACTTGCCGCCGAGATCAAGCACCGCCAGCGGCTCCTGCTCCCTTATGGTGATAGCGATGGTGTCCGGCAGCTCCCGGGCCACCCGGGCTTCAGCTATCCAGGGATGACGAAGCAGTCTTTTCCGGGCCAGCTTCAGATTGACGGACAGAATATTGGCATTCGCCTCTATCCGTGCCTGCTGCAACACCTGCGGTTCGGAAAGCCGGTGCAATCCGGCAACGGTGATCCTTTTTGCCCTGAAAAAATCGCACTGCGTCACCACATCGTGAATAAAAATAAGGGACAGGCTCAGCGCCATAATTCCCAACACGCAGACAATAAACCGCAACGCTACCGCGAAATTCGGTAATATCCGGCGGCCCTTTGACTTGATCCTGCGCCGGGCGTTTGTTTTCCGGTTCCGCCTAGTCCCCAACAACTTTCACCTCCGGTTCAAGCTGAATTTGAAACCGGTTCCATACCGTTTCTTTCACCAAATTCATGAGCGACAGGACATCGGCCGCGGTAGCACCCCCCGTATTGACGATATAGTTGGCGTGCCGCTCCGAAATGACCGCCCCTCCCTGCCGCCGGCCCTTGAGGCCCGCCATATCAATCAAACGACCAGCCGGCGCTCCGTCTGGAGGATTCTTAAAGATACACCCGGCACTGGGAAACCCGATAGGCTGGCTCATTTTCCGAGCGATCATAATACCGCGGGCTTCGGCCTTCAGCTCCGCCGCTTCCCCCCGGGCAAGAAGAAACTCGCCGCCCAGAATCACCGCGGGATGGGAAGCATCCGCTTCTTCACCGGCAAGGCGCCAGGTAAGGCTGCGGTGCCCGGAAAGGATCAAGTCTCTTTCCACGCCCCGAACCCCCCCGCTTCCCATCAGCAGCATAAGGGAGCAAAGCCCATCCGTCATACTCCCGGCGCCGGTTCCCGCATTCATCGTCAAAGCGCCCCCCACCGTCCCGGGAATCCCTATCGCAAAATTCATCCCCTTTAACCCGTGGGACAAGCAATACCGGCAAAACCGTCTAAGGGTAACACCCGCCCCCACCCGCACCCGAAACCCGTCCGGCGGCTCTTCGGCCGCTTCAATCGTATCGAGGCATCGGGCTATGCGGATCACCAAGCCGGAAATCCCCTGATCCGTCACCAGAAGATTCGTCCCGCCACCAAAAACCTGATACCCAAGTCCCCGGTCCCTTGCGCCGGTGACAAGGGCAAACAGCTCATCCCGGTTCTCGGGTGTCACCAGTGCTTCGGCAGGCCCGCCGATATGAAAAGAGGTGCGGGAGGCAAGCGGCGCATTAAACCACACCTGGTTTTTAAACCGCTCGGCCAGCCATTTTTTCTGGGTTTCAGTTAATCGGCGCATCATCTCTTTCGCTTCAGCAAGGTCCCTGATTCGAGGCCCCGGCTGTCAATTCATCCAGTATGCTCATGCCGACCCGCCACACATCTCCGGCCCCCACCGTCAACAACAGATCGTTGGAACGCAGGGCCGCCTTCAAGAAAGAAACCGCCGCCGGAGCATCCGGCACAAATATGGCCTCCCGGTGCCCATGGGATCGAATCGCCTCGCTCAAGCCTTGGGCATCCACCCCCTCGATCGGTTTCTCGCTGGCAGCGTATATGGGCATCACCAAAAGCACATCCGTATGATAGAAGGCCCGGGAAAACTCATCAAAGAGGGCTTGGGTGCGAGAGTACCGATGCGGCTGAAACACAACCACCTTGCGCCGATCCGGCCAGCACTCCCGGGCGGCATGAAGGGTCGCCTTGATCTCCGTCGGGTGATGCCCGTAATCATCCACCACCAGGATGTCATTATATTCTCCCTTGACCTCCATGCGCCGTTGCACGCCGGAAAGCGTTTCAAGCGCCCGTTTCATCACCTGAAAAGGGATTTCCAGCTCCACGCCCACGGCAATACCGGCAAGGGAATTGTAAACATTGTGCTGCCCGGGCAGATTGAGCGTAATCTCACCCAGGGCCGTTTCGTTATGATATACATCAAACCGGCTTTTCATTCCCTCATAGGACACATGCCGTGCCTGAAAATCCGCCTGGGGACTGAGACCGTAAGTGAAAAACGGTTTTTTGATCTCCGGAATAATGGCCTGGACAGGCTCGTCATCCAGACAGAGAACCGCCCGACCATAAAATGGAATCCGGTCGATAAAACTTAGAAACGACCGCTGGACCGCGGCCAGATCCGGGTAAAAATCGAGATGCTCGCGGTCGATATTGGTAACGACCGCAATGGTGGGCGCCATTTTTAAAAAGGAGCCGTCGCTCTCGTCCGCCTCGGCTACAATAAAGTCTCCCTGTCCCAGTACGGCATTGGTCCCGATGCTGCGCAATTTTCCGCCGATTACCACCGTCGGATCGAGGCCCCCTTCCGCCAGAAGGGCGGCGACGATGCTTGTGGTGGAGGTTTTCCCGTGGGAACCGGCCACCGCGATGCTGTATTTAAGCCGCATCAGCTCCGCCAGCATTTCAGCCCGGGGAATTACGGGAATTCCGGCCTGCCGCGCACCCAGCACTTCCGGATTTTCAGATCTGACCGCGGAGGAAGTCACCACCACATCGGCGCCTGCAATCTGGGAGGCATCATGACCCTGAAAAAGCGTCCCCCCGAGCTTGCTCAGCCTTCGGGTAATATCGGAATCCCGCAAGTCCGACCCGGAGACGTGATACCCGAGGTTGAGAAGCAACTCGGCAATGCCACTCATACCGATGCCGCCGATGCCCACAAAATGGACGTGATATTTTTTCCGATACATAATCCGCTCTTTTTCAGTTCGTGGTCTTTTGACGACCCCGTCCACTTTCGGCAAATAGTGAGTAACACGCCTCAACGATATCCGCGGCGGCTTCAGGCCGGCCCAGTTCCCGCGAGTGAGCAGCCATTTGTCTCAGGGCATCGGCGTGACCGGAATAATGGAGAATCCGATCGGCCAGCACCTGTCCGTTCAAGGCCGGCTCCGGAATCACCTCCGCGGCCCCCCCGTCCGCCATCAACCTGGCGTTCATCAACTGATGCTGATCCGCCGCATGGGGATAGGGAATGAACAGTGCCGGCTTACCCAAGGCGGTCAATTCCGCCACAGTGGTGGCACCGGCCCGGCAGATCACCAGATCCGCATCGGCATACTGAGCGGCCATATCCGTAAAAAAAGCCGCTATTCGCCCGGAAATGCCATGGGTCTTGTAAGCACCGGTAACCTCTTCTTCATCCGCTCCCCCGGTTTGGTGAATCAAAAAAAGCTGTTTGTTACCCTTTAAGTACGACAACGCACCCACTACCGCCTGATTAATGGCGTGCGCGCCTTGGCTACCGCCACAGATAAGCACCGTAAAACAGCTTTTGGTTTCTTCTTTATCCCCTGCCTCGTTTGGTTTCGCCGAAAAGGTCAGAAGCTCTTCACGCACCGGGTTCCCCGAAACCCGGATTTTTTTGGGATCGAAACCGCTGTGCGTCCGGCCGAAAGAAACATGTATTTGCCGGGCCAACCGTCCCACCAGCCGATTGGCCATCCCGGGCACCAGGTTCTGCTCTTGAAGAACGACGGGAATCCCCATGAGCCAGGCGCCCATGACCACGGGAGCGGAGGAATAACCGCCAACCCCCACCACCAGCTGCGCATCAAAACGGTTTAATATCCCCATGGCAGCCAAAACGCCCCTCGGCACCTTCACCACCGCCCGCAACTTCTGAAAAACGCTCCGCCCCTTGATCCCTTCCGCGGCAATGGCCGTGTGGGGAAAAGGCGTCGCTGAAAAAGCCATTTGCTCAAACCGGTTTCCGGTTCCCACAAATAAAATCCGGCTGTTTGAATTGCGGGAAGTAAACGCCTGGGCGAGCGCAATCCCCGGAAATACATGCCCGCCGGTACCCCCACCGGCAATCACCACCCGCAACGGGTCATCTTTCTGAAAACCGCCGGAGTCACTTTTCCGAAGCGCCTTCATCCGGTGGACCTCACCGCGCCGACATTCATTATAAGTCCAACGGCAGCCATATTAACCACCAGAGAGGTACCCCCATAGCTCAACAGGGGAAGCGTCAACCCCTTGGTCGGCAATAATCCCAGCGCCACGCCCATATTGATTCCGACCTGAATTCCGATGGCGGCGGTCAACCCCATGGCAACCAGGGAGCCAAACGGCTCCGCGGCACGCCTGGCAATCATAACCCCCCGCCAGATAATCAGAAAATAGAGCCCCAGGATAAGGAGAACGCCAACCAGTCCCAGCTCCTCACCGATCACTGAAAAAATAAAATCCGTGTGCGGCTCGGGCAAATAAAAAAGCTTCTGGTAGCCCTGACCGATACCGGCGCCCCAAAGTCCACCGGTCCCAAAGGCCATCAACGAATGGACGATCTGATACCCGCTGTCATTGGTGTACTGCCAGGGATCTAAAAAGCTCATCCACCGTTTGAGGCGATATTCTGCGGTGAACATTACCCAGACCAAAGCGGGGACGACCAGTACCAGGGGGGCCAATAGATGCACCACTCTTACGCCTCCCACAAACAACATCGTCCAGGTGATAGCCCCCAGAATAACCACCGATCCGAAATCCGGCTGCATCATTATCAGAGAACTGATAATCCCCAGCATGATGGCATGGGGCAAAAAACCAATCGCAAACTCCCTGACCCGCTCCCCTTTTTTGGAAAGAGAGTAGGCCAGATAAATCACCATGGCAAACCGGGCGAGCTCGGAAGGCTGAAAGGTGAACCCCTGCACCCGAATCCAGCGGGTTGCCCCGCCGGCCGTATACCCCAGCCCATGAATCCAAACGGCCCCGAGCGCCACAATTGCGAGCCCCAACAGGGGATATGCCAGGCGCCTAAGGAGTCTCACCGGCACCCGTCGGCAAATCACCAGCGCCACAATCCCCATGAGGGAAAAGATAGCCTGCTTTTTCAGAAAATAATTATCCGCCCCGTGGGCTTTAAGCGCCACCGCGGAGCTCGCGCTGTAGACCATCACCACACCGATTCCCACCAGAAACAGCACCGGAAAAAGAAGATACCCGTCAAACTGCAGCGGGTTTATTTTGATCTTCTGTTTTTCCGTCGTTACGTCAGCCATCAGCGGGTTCCTGCCTTTTCTTTCACCTCAACTTCAAGGTACTCATGGAAATCAGGGCCAGCGCAATAGCGATAATCCAGAACCGGACAATTACCTTGGGTTCGGCCCACCCCTTCAATTCAAAATGGTGATGCAAGGGCGCCATGCGGAAAATGCGTCGCCCTTTGGTCATCTTAAAAAACCCGACCTGAAAAATCACGGAGAGCGCTTCCATGACAAATAGCCCCCCGACGACAATCAGCAGGATTTCCTGCTTGGTAATCACCGCCGCCGTTCCCAGCGCCGCGCCCAAGGGCAGTGACCCCACATCCCCCATAAACACCTGAGCCGGATAGGCGTTGAACCATAAAAACCCCAGCCCGGCGCCGGCCAGTGCGCCACAGAACACGCATATTTCCCCACTGCCCGGCACATACGTGAGTTGAAGATAATTGGCTATTTTCACGTGGCCCACAATATAGGCGAACAACATATAGGTGCCGGACGCGATAATCACCGGTCCGATGGCGAGACCATCGAGACCGTCGGTTAGATTCACGGCATTGGAAGTCCCCACAATGATCAGGACCGCAAACAGGATATAGCCCCAGCCGATATCCGGTGAAACACCCTTTAAAAAAGGCAAGGTGACGCGAGTCGAAAAATCCGGCACATTGAAAACCAGGATGCCGACAGCAAACGCCACCACGCATTGAAGACCGAACTTTTCCCGGACACTGAGTCCCTTGCTCTGCTTTTTTACCTGCATCAGGTAGTCATCCGCAAATCCGATGACCGCCGTACCAAAGGTGGCGAACAGAATAATCCAGACGTACATAATATCTAAACGGGCCCATAGGAGGGTTGATATCCCAACGGCGGATATGATCAGAACCCCCCCCATGGTGGGCGTGCCCGCTTTTTTATGATGGTTCACCGGTCCATCCTCCCGAATATATTGCCCGACCTGAAGCTGGCCGAGCTTCCGGATTGCCCAGGGGCCCAGCAGAAAACAGATCAGAAAAGCGGTCAATGCCGCATAAATCGTTCGGAACGTGATATACCGAAAAACGTTAAACGCGGAGATTTCGGCATGGAGCGGATAGAGCAAATGATAGAGCATAGCGCGTTTTTACCGTCAGTCCTTATCTTCAGCCGGGTAAACCGGCCCACCGGCCCAGTCCACCAGTTCTTTTACAAGCTTTTCCATCCCCATGCTCCGGGAGCCTTTGACCAGCACCCAGTCCCCGGGTGACAGGGATTGCTTAAAATCCGCAAAAATCTCCGCCTGCCCGCCGGTAACAAACCGGTCCGGCGGCATACCGCCGCTCCGGGCGCCTTCCGTGACGAACCCGGCAAAATCGCCGGTTGCAGCCACCCGGAATACTCCCATATCGGCCGAAAGCTTTCCGATTTCCCGGTGAAGCGCGGCGGCATCCGGGCCAAGCTCTCGCATGTCTCCCATGGCAAAAAAGCATCGGGCGCCCTTTGCAAGCGCCTTTAACATTGCAATCCCAGCCGCCATCGAACCCGGGTTCGCATTGTAGGTGTCATCGATCACATGAATTCCCATCACCGTATCCACAATTCCCGCCCGCCCATCAACCGGCCGGAACCGCTCTAGGCCCGCCTTAATTTTTTCAACCGGCACGCCCAGCCGGTAACCGACAGCCGCCGCGGCCAAAGCGTTTAACACCATAAAGCGCCCCGGCGTTTGAAGTTCCACCTCAACCGTTGCATCCGGCAGTATCAGCGAAAAAATGATTCCCCGCCCCTGCTCCCGGATCGCTTCGGCGCGAACATGCGCATCATCCGACAACCCGTAAAACAAAACCGCCCGGCGTGTCCGGCCCGCCAGCAGCCGGCATCTCGAATCATCGGCATTCAAAACGGCAACGCCATCGGGAGAAAGAGTTTCCAGCAGCTCTCCCTTGGCGGCCATCACCCCGTCAAGAGACCCGACCCCTTCCAGGTGCGCCGGGCCGATATTGGTGATCACGCCAACATCCGGCCTGCAAATCCGCCCGAGCCGCCGAATTTCACCCGGATGATTCATTCCCAGCTCCGCCACCACCCATCGATGCTCGGAAGTCAATCGAAGCAGTGTGAGTGGAACCCCGATTTCATTATTAAAATTCTTTAATGACACCAAGACATTAAAGTGTTGTTCCAGAACCGCCGCCGTCATTTCCCGGGTGGAGGTCTTGCCGTTGGAGCCGGTGACCGCCACCACCGAGGCTCCGGATCGTTTTCGATGAAAGGTGGCCAAATCCCCCAACGCACGGGTGGTGTCCACAACGGCGAGGCACAGTATCCCCGCTTTGCGCCATTCACTCATTGGCATCCGAGGAGCGTGCTTGAAATCTATCAGCACCCCGGCGCAACCCTTCCCGATAACCGGTTCCACGAACCGGTGGCCGTCATGAATTCCCCCGACAATCGCTACAAAAAGCGCCCCCGCTGGAAGGGTCCGGGAATCGATGCCGATCCCTGAAAACCGTGATTCCGGATCCCCTGAAAGCAATTGCCCGCCAGTGGCGTTTTGCAAATCGGCGGCGGACCATATCATTCGGGAGAGCGTGCTCATGATGGTATTATGCGACCTCTTTTTCGAGTTCCGAAAGCGCCGTCAGCGTTTCCCGGCGGTCATCAAAGGCAATCTTTGTCGTGCCGAGGATCTGATAGGTTTCATGCCCCTTGCCGGCAACGAGTAGTATATCCCCGGCACCCGATGCCATGAGTCCCAAGCGAATAGCCGTTTTACGATCCGGGGCAACCAGGTATCCGTTTGCCCTTTTTCCGGCAACCAAATCCGCGGCTGTCAGCAAAGGCGTATTTTCCCGTCGAATGCCGGCGACAATCTCATCGATTATCCGCTCGGGCGCCTCGGTGCGAGGATTATCCGAAGTCACGATCACCAGATCCGCATGCCCCGCTGCAATCTTTCCCATGATCGGCCGTTTTGCCCGATCCCGATCGCCGCCACAGCCAAACACGCACAGCAGTCGGGCGCCCCTCTTCAGGGCCGAAAGCGCCGTGAGGACATTATCCAGAGCATCCGGGGTATGGGCGTAATCGACAAAGATAAACCGTCCGGTCTTATTCATCACCGGCTCCAAACGCCCCGGCACATTGCGAAGGGACTGAATCCCGTCGCAGATAGCCGATAAGGGGAGGGTCAGGGCCAATCCAATGCCGGTAGCGCAGAGAATGTTTTCGAGATTGTATTGTCCCACCAGCGTGGAGCGGAAAGAAAAACTGCCCGCGGGCGTCATAATCCGGCCCCGAATGCCACTGCCGTCCTGATCAAAATCAACAGGGTAAACCCGGCCCTCCCCGGTAACACCGTATGAAATCACCTGATTCGGAAACGATTCCCGAAGCAGACTGAAAAGTTCTCTACCATGGGCATTGCCGACGTTTATCACCGCAACAGCCCGGTCCTTCTTGGCACCCCTGGCCAGATACTCGGTAAAGAGGCGCTGTTTGCAGGCCCAGTAATTCTCCATGGACCCATGATAATCGAGATGATCCTGGGTCAGATTCGTAAAAGCCGCCACGTCAAACCCGCACCTCTCCACCCGGGACAAATCGATCGCGTGAGAAGAGACCTCCATGGCCACATGGGTTATTCCCGACTGCCGCATTTCCGCCAAAATCCGCTGCAAATCAAGGGACTCAGGAGTCGTTACCGGGTTCTCAACCGTTTTTCCGGCATACCGGTAATTGATGGTTCCGATCACGCCGGGAAATCTGTCCGCCGCCACCAGCATGCTTTCAACCAGATAGGTGGTGGTGGTTTTTCCATTGGTACCGGTAATACCGATCACAGATAGCGCATCCGACGGGTTTTGATAAAAACCGGCCGAGAGTTGAGCCAAGGCCCTTCGGCTGTCCGCGACCTGCACACACGGCGCCCCGATGTCAACCGGTTGCTCCGCAATGACCGCCACGGCTCCCCGGGCAACCGCATCACCGATAAAGGCATGACCATCGGCCTTATGACCGGGAATTGCGACAAAGAGCCCACCGGGCAGGACGGACTGGGACCGATAGTGTATCGATTTGACATCCGGATCCGGGGCGCCGGGCATCCCCGTGAAAACGCCGTTCACGGACCCGATCGTTATCTGCGAAAGCAACCTGGAAAATTTCATCCCCGCACCCCTCTTCCGAGCTCCGCCGTCAGCCCCTCCTTCGAACGCTCCGTTCCCGTATTCAGATAATTCATCAACTCCATGGCAATCTTTTTAAACGCGGGCGCCGCCACCGTCCCGCCGTAATGCCCCTTCTTCGGTTCGTCGAGGATCACGAGAATGGAGGCCTGCGGATTTTCGGCCGGGATAAAGCCGACAAAAGAGGAATTAAATTTTCCCTTGGCATAGCGGCCCGTTTCATCCGTCTTTTGCGCCGTGCCGGTTTTTCCCGCCACCCGCACCGACTCTATTGCCGCGGCCGTGCCGGTGCCCCCCTCCTGCGTTACGGTTTCCAGTATGCGGCTAACCGTGCGAGCGGTTGCAGGAGAAACGGCCTGTCGCACGATTTGAGGCGAAAACCGCTTTACGATCCCGCCGCTTGAATCCGTAATAGCCTGTACGATATAGGGTTTCATCAATACGCCGTCATTGGCAAGGGCACTGACGGCGGCAATCAGCTGAACGGCGGAAGCGGACACGCCCTGCCCGAAGGCAATCACAGCGGCATCAATGCTTTTCCAGCGTTCCAATGGCAGCAGGGACCCGGCGCTCTCCCCCGGGCAATCGATACCGGTCTTTTCACCAAAACCGAATGCGGTCAAGGTCCTATAGAGCGCCTCGTTTCCCATTCGATGAGCGAGCTTTGTTGCGCCGATATTGCTCGAAACCTGAACAATGCGCTGAAGCGTCAGTGAGCCGTATGAATGGGTATCGTGAATGGTGTGCTTGCCGACTTTATAATCCCCTTCCTCGCAAAAAAAAACGTCGTTTTCATTCATACCGCCATGTTCGATGGCAGCGGCGGCCGTAAACATTTTCATCGTTGAACCCGGCTCAAACGGGTCGGTGATGGCGCGGTTGCGCCGCACCTCCCGGGGGACATCATCATAGGCGTTGGGATTCAGAAGCGGGAAATGCGCCAATGCCAAAATGGCGCCGGTCTTTGGCGACATCACAATGGCCATCCCGGATCGGGCCTCCGCATTTTTCACTGCCTCGGCCAGGGCCTGCTCCACAAAATACTGAACCGCCTGATCAATATTTAAAATCAGATTGTTGCCCGCGGGCACGACCGTATCCGCCTCATCCGGCGAAAATCCACGCCCGAGAGCATCTTTCAGCACGGTGCAGTTTCGGGCATCCCCTTTTAAAAACTCATCGAAATGGAACTCGATCCCCTCAAGCCCCCGTCCGTCAATACCGGCAAATCCGACTACCTGTGCCGCGAGCGTCCGGCTGGGATAAAACCGCTGATGCTCCGGTTGAAATGAAATTCCCTCAATCGGGTTGGCTATCAAGGCGTTCGTTTCACGCGGCGTGGCCTGACGGTCCAGCCAGACAAACCGCTGCTTGGACGTAAGCCGCTGCAAAATGGCATTCTTGTCAAGATCCAGGATACCCGCCAATGCCGTTGCCGTTTTGGCCACATCCTTTATCTGACGGGGACGAGCGGCAATGGACATGGCGTCAATGCTGACCGCCATCTCCCGAAGGTTTCGATCATAGATGGTTCCCCGTTTCCCCATCTGCTGGTAGGTCTTCTCGTATTGACTCGAAGCCTTCTCGGAGAGCCAGTCATCATGAAACGCCTGCAGGTAAACAGCCCGAACGCCGACAAGTCCAAACCAAAAACTCAAAAGCAGGCCGACAACCAATGCCCGCTTGTCAATAGTTTTGTCTGAGTCCGCTCGCTTCATTCCATATCGACCAGTTGTTGGGTTTTAGGGGTCACCAGTCCCAAGGTATCCCTGGCGATCCTGGCAATCCGGTCCGGTGATTTCAATCGGGCCAATTCGATTTTAAGACTCTTTTGAACCAGCATGAGTTGCCGGGATTCCGCCTGCAGCCCGGTAATATCATATCCCTGCTGTGTATTTTGAACCCGGCACCAGGTATAGATCAGAAGCTCCGCGATAAACACGAACATAATCACAATCCAGATACCGGTGATTTTCCGGGACAGGTGTTTTGGAAGTGGTTTGTTCTGCCGCATTCTCGATACCCGCTTTTTGATTTCCGATCATCCGCGCACGATCAGCACTTTGAAATTTTATAGCTTTTCCACCACTCGAAGCCGCGTACCGCGGCCCAACGGATTTTCAGCCGTTTCCGCGGCAGTGGGCCGCATCACTTTCCGGTTCACCAACCGCGCCACCGGCGTTTTCCCGCATACGCATACCGGAATCTCACGCGGGCAGACGCACCCGGTTGCCCAGGCACGCATGCGATGTTTGACAATTCGATCTTCGAGAGAATGAAACGACATCACACAGAGCCGGCCCCCGGGATTGAGACAGGCCAGGGCCGTATCCATAAACGCAGTCAATGCGTCAAGCTCCCGATTGACGACAATCCGCAACGCCATAAATACCCGGGTAGCGGGATGAATGCGCTGCTTGGCGGCAGCCCTTGCCGGAACCGCAGCCGTTACAATATCAGCCAGCTGCCGGCTGGTTCGAATCGGTGAAACGGAGCGCTTCTCCACGATTCCAGCGGCTATACGCCGTGCCCATCGCTCCTCACCATATGTGAAGAAAATCGATGACAACTGATCCGCTTCCAGCGTATTTACGAGCGATTCAGCGGTCCGGTCCGCCTCCGGGTTCATCCGCATATCGAGCGGCTCGTCTCGCTGGAAACTAAATCCGCGGCCGCTGGCTTCAAGCTGGTAAAGGGAAATTCCGAGATCGAGTAAAATACCATCGACCGCCGGAAAGTTGAGTTGCAAAAGAATTCCTGGCAGGTTGTCAAAACTATCGTGAAAAAGGTGAACGTGGCATGCAAAAGGCTCAAGGACTTCCCTTGCATTTTCAACCGCCGCCGGATCCCGATCGATGCCGATCAGATGCCCATCCCCCGCCAAACGCTCACAAATCCGTTTTGCGTGGCCTGAACCGCCGAGGGTTCCATCAACATAGATTTTCCCGGGCCGGCAAATTAAGCTCTCGATGGCCTCCACGGGCATGGCTGAAGGATGATGGATTGGCATGGCGCCTATAGTCCCAGCTTTGCGATTTCGTTCCTGACTTCCTCCTTTTTCAGATCATCCTCAAGATGCATATTCTCATTGTCCCAGTTTTCCCGGGACCATATTTCAAAATGATCCAGTACCCCCACCAGGACAATCTCTTTTTCAAGAGCACCATACTGCCGAAGCGCCGGTGGCACCAGCATCCGTCCTTGTCGATCGCACGGACACAGGGAGGCGCCTCCGATAAACACCCGTCTGAACCGACGCATGCTCTCGCTCTTTTCCGCCAGGTCCTTTATTCGGGTCTCGATAAGGCTCCATTCCGCCGGTGTGTAGCCGACCAGACATCCGTCCATGCGGGATATCATCACTTCGTCTTTTCCGCCGGCATGAATAACATCCCGAAAACGGGTGGGAATAATGACCCGCCCCTTTTCGTCGATGGTATGGTAGGAGCTTCCTCGAAACATTTTACACCCCAATATGCCACTTGCCTCCACTTTACATCCTTTTAAAAGCCCATTTTTACGAAAGTGTCAAGAGAAATATAAAAGCGACGCCCCCTTTAACGAACCAACCCCCTCTTTTCTTCAGCGAAACAGCGGCGGAATCGATGGATGTGGAAGCAGGGGAGGAAAGTGGAGTGCCTGATTCCACAACCCGTCCGTGCTTGCAAGAGCGGGTATTTGCGAACGCCTTGACAAGAATCCCGGGATGCTGATAGTGTATGTTCAACAAATTCAAGGAATAGAGTATGAACCACACCCCTTGCGAAACCGGTGTCCTCAAGGATTCAACCGCCATGCCGTCCAACCCGGAAGAAATGCAGACCGATCCCCCGGACAAGAAAACGGGAGTCTTGCTCGTCAATGAAGGGTTTGTACGCCAGGAAGACGTTGAAATCGCACTGGAAATTCAAAAGCGGGAAGCCGAACAAACACCGTGCCGCACCAAGGTCCATCCCAGAACCATCGGTGAAATTTTATGCGACCTCAACCTGATTACGCCCATCGATCTGAGCGCCGTTCTGAAAAAACACAGTAAATATTTAAAATTAGGTCAAATTTTAATAATGCAGGGAAGTATCGATGAAGCGACGCTTACCATCGCTCTGAAAGCGGCGGAGAATGGCGCCGAACCCATCGGTAAAATTTTGCTGCAACAGGGGATCATCACCGAAACCCAACTATGCGAAGCCTATTCCCTGCAGCACAATTTGCCTTTTAAGCCTTATGACACGTTCACCCCGACCCCGGAAGACCGGGCGACCCTCTCCGGCATTATCGGAAAAGACTTTGCCCGCCGGTATGGCATCCTGCCGGTCAGTCTCAACCAAAAACGCCTTGGCGTGGTCATTTCGGACCCGGAGAAGTTAAAGATCATCGAAGCGCTAAGATCCAAGCAAACCGAGCTCCGGATCGAGTGCACATTCGTGACAACCGGGACCTTTTTTCGGCTTTTTGAGCATCTCTACGAAAGAAAACCTTTCGAACCCCGGCCGGAACCGGTCAAACCGGCCCTCCCCCGCGATCACGCGGCAACGGTCAGCCCAACCGTTTCCCGTGCCCAGCGGCCATCCCCTTCCGCTGATGAAATCGTTCAGTTTATTTTTAACAAGGCAATCCAATCCAAGGCCGGAACAATTCACCTTTCTCGGGATGAAGCGGGCGCAACCCTTAATTTCCCCGTTCAGGGAAAACGCACCAACGCGCCCCCCCTCTGGTTTGAAAAGCGGTTTCGCGAAATAGCCGGCGAGGTTATCCACCGCATCAAGGAAATGGCGGGATTGAATCTGGATGATAGGCCCAGGCCCAAGGAAGGCGTTATTCAAACCA
Source organism: Pseudomonadota bacterium (assembly GCA_043797445.1). Lineage (GTDB taxonomy): Bacteria > Desulfobacterota > Desulfobacteria > Desulfobacterales > JAFDDL01 > JAZDPP01. The sequence continues at coordinate 7,258 of JAZDPP010000144.1, read as the reverse complement.
TCTGTCAGGATCAACGGACAGGGAAGTCAATTCCGGTGGAATTTGCCGTCGCCACCTGCCCGACACTGGAGGGCGAGCTGGTCACTCTGACCCCTGTGTCGCAGAGGCGGAAAGCCGCCGGCCCCGTCACGCCGGTATTCTCCGAAACGGTACGGCGCCAATTTTACCCGCTATTGAAAAGAGGAAACGGCCTGATCCTGGTAACCGGCCCCAACGGAAGCCCACTGGCCGGTGCCGTTCACGCCGCCCTGACCCATCTTCAAAACCCGGAAACCCCCATCGTCACCTTGGAAAATCCGATTACCTATCATCTGCCCGGAAGCATTCAGGTCCCGGCTTCAGAAGGACTGCCATGGGAAACCCTGTTTCGATCGGCACTCAAACTGGGCCCTGATGTCATGATGATTGACAGGCTGAAAGATGCCGGCACTGCCCGAAGCGTTTTTGCGGTCTCCCGAAGTGGCCCCCTTTTTATCAGCACCCTTTTTGCGGAGGATGCGGTAAACGCCCTCACCCATCTGCGAGCGTTGGGGATAACACCGCATCAACTCGCTCACGGCCTCGGGGGAATTCTTTCCCTTCGACCCGTCAGGAAACTGTGTGACAACTGTAAAGCCCCTTATACGCCCCCGGCATCGGAATGGACGAGGCTTTTTTCCGAGTCCCCGGATCATCTTCGCTTTTATCGAAAAACAGGGTGCCGGGACTGCCACTTTTCCGGCTACAGCGGACAGATAGTCCTATCCGAACTGATGCCGGTTACCGGACCTCTTCTGAACGCCATTAGCGGGGATGCTTCCGAAGAAGCACTTCGCTGGATAGCAATCGGGCAAGGCATGCACACCCTGATCCAAGATGGACTCGATCGCATCGAAGACACCACTATTGAGACCCTGCTGGCGGATATCCCGATGGCGGGCATCGCCGCCTTGAAATCAAAACACCGAAGGGAAACACCCGCATCTCGCGGAAAAACCGTTTATACCGAGGTATTTTCAAATCCGAAGGCCCAACGGGAAGCCGTAATTCGTCTGCATGCGGCTTATGAACGCCTGGCAATTACAAGGGGGTTGCGAGCCGGGCCGTCCGATCCCCATCTGTTTAACCGATTCATTCTGCACCATTTTCAACTGATTTCCCAGCGGTATCACTGCCGGCAGGTTTCATTCGGTATTGTTGACCGGCAAAAACGGATCATCATCACCGCCATGCCGGTGCAAGCATCCGATGAATCTTTAACGCATTAAAACAAATCGGCCCGACAGGAGCATCAATAAATACCATGCTGCAAATTCAACAATTTTCCTATGCCACCGACAATCTCGGCTATCTGATTTTCGGGCCCCGTACGGCCATCGCCGTGGATGGCGGGGCCGTCAAAGAGATGCTCGCCTTCATCCGGGAGCACGACCTTCGCCTCGCCTGCATCACCAACACGCATTGCCATGGAGATCACACGCCGGGAAATGACGCCCTGATTCAAGAAACCGGTGCAAGCTATGTTTCACCGGAGATGAGTGCGGAAAAAGGGTTTATGGCGATAGACGGCGAGATCATCCGGGTCCACCCGACCCCCGGCCATTCATCCGATTCAGTGGTGTTTCAGGTGGGCGGCATGCTCCTTACCGGAGATACGCTCTTCAACGGTACCATCGGCAATTGTTTTTCCGGCGATCTCAAAGCGTTTTTCCAGTCGATCCGGTTACTCATGGCGTTTCCGGCTGAAACCCTCATCTACGCCGGACATGATTATGTGAAGGAATCCATGGCGGTCGCCAAAGGTCTGGAACCCGATAACGGGGACATTACGACATATCTGAATAGGTACTCCCCCGATCATGTCTGCTCGACGCTTGGGGAAGAATTGAGAGTCAATCCTTACCTGCGATTTAATTCACCCTCAATTATCCGGTTTCTGAAATCAAAGGGGCTTCGCGTTGAAACCGAATATGAACGATGGGAATCCCTGTTGTCCGTTACCTGAAATTTCACCCTGCCGGCAATTCCCGGTGCTGTTAAACACATGGACTTTGACATTGGAAAGGGGATGACCCATGTTTGAAACCGTCAGCAGGACTTTCCCCGCTTTGATGGTAACTGTCTCATCGTCCCCGTTAAATATTTCGGACCAGTACTGCTGCCCGAGATAGTCGGCCCGAACCTTATATTCTTTTTCAGGCAGGTTGAAGGTTACCTTCCCGAGATCGCTCGTAACGAGTTTCTTTCCGAGGGAGGAACCCGATGCCAAGAAGAGATGAACATTGATGCCATTGAGGCCGTGGATATCTCCGGCATAGTCTTCTTCCACGCTAATCGTGACATCCCGGTGGGCAATGGAGAGTTTTTCGTTTTTATCGGCGCTTACCACAATGTCCGGGGTCCAGAATTGATACCCCAGGTAATCCGCCCGGATCTTGTAGGTTCCGGAGGGAACATCAAAAATGAATTGCCCCTGGTCGCTTGTTTTTCCGGACACGCCCAAATAACGCCCCTCACTGTTGAAAAGAAAAACAGTTATATTCGTGATCGGGGTGCCCTCGCCCTTATCCACCGTTACCGTGAGTGAGCCCCCGCCGCTTGCGATCTGGAAATTGTTACTCCCGCCGGCAACAATGGTAACCATCTCTGAAAAAAACTGGCTCCCCAGAATATCCGCTCTGAACTTGAACGCTTGCCCTACCGGCAAATTGAAGCTGACCTTTCCGGTTTCATCCGACACGGCGTTCAGACCCAGATAGGTGCCGGTTGCGTTGAATAAATATACTTTCACGCCGGCTTCGGGGGTTTCATCCTGCGTCACCAGAACCGTCGCAACTGTTTCCTGGATCTGAATATCGACGCTTTGGGCACCGGGTATCAGACCAGTGCTGAGCCCCCTGATAGTCGATGCGGAACTTATAGCCTTGCTCCGGCAGATCAAATATCGCGACTCCAGATGCATCCGTTTTTACCGTTTTCCCGAGGGAAGACCCGGATGCTTTAAAAAGATACACCGGCGCATTGACGATATTCTGACCGTTCTTTGTCACGTGAAGGGCCGTGCGGCCTAAAGGAATCGTTAACCGCGTGGCGCTCTGGGTAAATGGATCCGACCAGAACTGGTAACCGAGATAATCGATCCGGATTTTATACGTCTTACGCCAAGACAGCTCCCGGCGCCGTTAAACACAAAGACTTTCACATTGGAAAGGGGGTGGCCCATGTTTGAAACCGTCCGTAGGGCTTTTCCCGCCTTGATAGTAACGGTTTCATCGCCCCTGTTAACTATATTAAGTTGGATAACCCGCTTTTTCTCTCGTTTGTTCTCTTTTCCTCCGCTCCCTTCTAATTTTCCCATAATAGGAACCTATCACTGCGGGCAAAGCCATAATTTGATAAATTACGAATTCAAATGGCCACAGATTGTGTGACTTCGGCATAACCCTCATCTCAAGAATAGCATTGATCGGTAAAATAATTATTGTAAGCATACTCGTGAGCCACCAAATTCTATCTCCGTAATATCCCAAGAAAATGCCAATTATAAAAAGGAGCATAGCAGTTGGTAAAAATATTATGTTTTCATTTATTAAACCGATTATTACGATAAGATTAACAGAAGGAATTTTACCAAATCTGGCAACTAAAATTGGAGTTAAGAAGGCTAAAACACCTAAAAAAGGGGCAAGGATTAGTAAAACAATTTCAGCTTTTTTCATGACTAATATGTGCTCCCTTTCAATCATTTGAACAAACTGCTTTTGCTGTTTCGTAATCAGGAAAGTCTCCTGGAATCGTAATGTATCGATGCTGGCTAGCACAATAATAGTTTGGCTTAGTTGGGTCATCTTCGTCACTTCTACTGCAACGTAAAAAACATTTAGTCACCTCTTTGTTACATTCATCGCAAAAACCCGGGTTCATGCCTCGATCACTGCACATTGAACTTGCGCTACAATCATACTTATCATAGCATGCATCATGTGCTGCGCAGCACTCTAAGCGACAAGGAAATTCCGAAGGGTCATAAATTCCATCGCACCCAGCGCTATCCAAGCCTAAAAAGTCTACACGATTTATTGGATTGTTTGAGGTATAAGCATAGAGATTAATCCCGCCATCAAGTCCAATTGAATCCGCCGTAATATATCTTCCAATCCGCGGATCATAATACCGGTGGTAGTTATAGTGGAGTCCCGTTTCGGCATCGAAGTACTGTCCCGGGAACCGGGACCCCTGTGCCACCGATCCACTCTCCTGATACACCTGCCCAAACGGCAGATAATCCGCCTCCCACACCTTTACACCCGATTCATCGGTGAGCGCAAGCGGGGTGCCCAGATGATCGTTGGTGAAGTAGTAGGTTTTTGTTCCCGGAGCCTGAGCCGGTTGACTCAAAAGCCCGCTCGTCGCATCAAGGGAAGCCACCAGCACCCTTTTGGCTCCAAAGGCCGGTGGATTTTCGTCAACCCGGACAGGATTCGGGTTGTTGGTTAAATTCAGGGCCAGGAGATCGAGCTTTAACTCGATCTGGGTCTCCTCGTCCGGTAACGGGGTGACGACGTCGGACCAGTGTTGCGCCCCCTCATAGTCGATCCGGAATTTATACTCCTGTTCCGGAAGCTCGAAGACCGCCACGCCGGTGGCATCCGTTTTTACCATCTTCCCGAGGGAAGACCCCGATGCTTTAAAGAGATATACCGGTGCATTGACGATATTCTGGCCGTTTTTTGTCACGTGAAGCGCCGTGCGGCCTTGGGGGATCGTTATTTTTGTGGCGGACTGGGTAAACGGATCCGACCAGAACTGGTAGCCGAGATAATCCGCGCGAATCTTGTAGCTTTGAGCCGGAAGAGTAAATACGGCCTGTCCGCTCGCGTTCGTGTAGGCGGATTTGTCCTGATACTTTCCGGCTTCGGTGAAAAGATACACCCGAATGCCGGAAAGCGGGGTGGCGCTCGTTTGGTATCGGCTTTCAACGGTTATGGGGTCGTCCTGGTGGGCAATGGTGACGACCTCCGAAAGTGTTGAGGGAACGCTTATGGTATTGCTCCAATAGCTATATCCCAGATAATCCACCCTGAATTTGTAGCTCCCGTCCGATAAGTCAAAAGATACGGCGCCCTGATCGCTGCTTTGCTTGGAGAGCCCGAAGTACGCCCCGTTTGCTGAAAACACATAGACGGGAACGCCGATTAAGGGGCTTCCGGGCGCCTTTTCAACCCGGAGGGTAACGGCCCCGCCGCCGGTGTTGATATCGACAATATTGTCCTGATGTGAAAGGATTGGCTCGGTTGCCCAGAATTGACCCTTCTGGTAATCGGCCCTGAACTTATAGGTGCCTTCCGGCAGCCGGAACTCGGCAAGGCCATCGGCGGTTGTCCGGCCATCGATTCCGAGGGATGCTCCGGCGTCATTAAAGACATACACGGGAACGTTGGGAAGCGGGGTTTGCCCTTGGGCTACCTGAACATCCGCCCCGCCTTCGTTGATGACTATGGTTTTGTCCATTCCAAGGAAACTGTCCGACCAGTAGGGCTCAGAGAGGTAATTTGCTCGCACCTTGTATTCCTGGAGCGGGAGGCTGAATACGGCCCGGCCCAGGTTGTCTGATAGGGTTTGAACCCCAAGATAACCGCCGGCAGGCGTAAAGAGATATAATTTCAGAGCGCTTCCGGGCTCGATATCGCCGGCAAAGTTCCGGTTTACCGAAATCGTCACGTCCTGGTGGGCAATGGTGTGCGTCAACGCATCGGTTTGAGGAATACTGAACACCTCGGTCCAGAACGGATATCCGAGATAATCGATCCGGATCTTATACGTCCCGTCCGCCAGCGGGAAGGAGGCCACGCCGTCGCTGGTGGTGGTGCCGATCAGGTGCAGATTGGACGACCCGCTTGCGTTGAAAAGGGAACACTTGACCCCCGCAAGTGGCGTTCCGTCACCTTTGAGCACGGTAAGGGCGAAGTTGCCGCCGCCCGTTGAGATGATGACCGGATTTTCGATATCGGCCAGTATCGTGGAGACACCGCTCCAGAACTGGGTTCCCAGATAATCCGCCCGAAAATTATAGGTACCCGGCGGCAGCAGGAACGTTTTCTGTCCCTCGCCATCCGTAAGTCCGTTTAATCCAAGAGAGGCGCCGGTGCTGTTAAACACATGGACTTTAACACCGGAGAGGGGGTGACCCATGTTTGACACTGTCAGCAGGACTTTTCCCGCCTCGATACTCACGGTCTCATCGTCCCCGTTAAATATTTCGGACCAGTACTGCTGCCCGAGATAGTCGGCCCGAACCTTATACTCTTTTTCGGGAAGGCTGAAGCTCACCTTCCCGAGATCGCTCGTAACGAGTTTCTTTCCGAGGGAGGAACCCGATGCAGAGAAGAGATGGACATTGATGCCATTGAGGCCGTGGATATCTCCGGCATAGTCTTCTTCCACGGTAATCGTGACATCCTTATGCGGTATCGATAATGTTTCATTTCTATCGGTGCTGACCACAATGTCCGGGGTCCAGAACTGATTCCCCAGGTAATCCGCGCGGATCTTATAGGTTCCGGAGGGAACATCAAAATTGAATTGCCCCTGGTCGCTTGTTTTTCCGGATACGCCCAAATAACGCCCCTCACTGTTGAAAAGGAAAACATTTATAGTCGTGATCGGGGTGCCCTCGCCCTTATCCACCGTTACCGTGAGTGAGCCCCCGCCGCTTGCGATCTGGAAATTGTTACTCCCGCCGGAAACGATGGTAACCATCTCTGAAAAAAACTGACCCCCCAGAATATCCGCTCTGAACTTGAACGCTTGCCCGACCGGTAAATTGAAGCTGACCTTTCCGGTTTCATCCGACACGGCGTTCAGACCCAGATAGGAGCCGGTTGCGTTGAATAAATATACTTTCACGCCCGTTTCGGGGGTTTCATCCTGCGTCACCAGAACCGTTGTAACTGCTTCCTGGATCTGAATATCGACGCTTTGGGCACCGGGCATTGTGACGGGATCGGACCAAAATTTGCTGCCAAGATAATCTGCCCGGAACTTATACGTGCCGTTTGAAAAATCGGCCGCCTCAAATACGGCCGTGCCGGTTTCATCCGTCGTGGCGGTCTTGCCCGTTTTTTAGCGGTTTTTAAAGGGGTTTTTAGGGACGTTCCTCGGATATTCGGTTTATACAAGGGCATTTAAATGAGGGCATCAAATCCGAATAACCGAGGAACGTCCCCCATTGCCTCCCCCATTGCCCAACAACGCGAAGGCACATTATTCAAGGGCTGTA
>JAZDPP010000143.1:0-19623 GCA_043797445.1 Pseudomonadota bacterium | reverse complement strand
TCGAAATTCGAAACAATGTACAAAATCCAAATGATCAAAATACGAAACAACACATTCACGCACATAAGCGAAACAAGTTTTGGTCATTTGCATTTGGGTGCTTTGAATTTGTTTCGGATTTCGATATTCGGATTTCGGATTATTCTGCCACTCTTTTTAGTACCCCCTTGAGGGGTAGAAACGCGCGGAAAATTATTTCTAAGACACTAAGTAAAAAGGCACACCCCTCAAGGGGGTGCTGAAAGAAGTCCCGTCACGGGGTTCGTATCTTTATTTAATAAACCATATTTAATAAACCATTAAGGAGGGAAGTATGAAACACTGTGGAAGCGTCATCATTTTGGTCCTGGCATTTGGTCTTACCGTAGCGGGGGGCAGGGCCTACGGCACCGATGAAATCAAAGTCGGCGCCTGCCAGCCGATTACCGGCCGATTCGCCTTTGCGGGAATCCATATCAATCAGGGATTGATGGATGCCCTGGGCTGGGCCAACGAAAACGGCGGTGTCGCCGGCAAGAAGTTCAAATACATCTATGAAGACTCGGGCTATGATCTTCAACGGGCCATCGGCTCTTTTAAAAAAATCATGGCTCAGGAAAGCCCGGTGATGATGTATGGCGAATCCACCGGTCTCGGTAAGGCCATGGCGCCGGAAATCAATGACCGGTACCATGTGGCATACGGCTCCACCAGTTTTTCCGAGGAGCTGAGTGATCGTGAAAAAAATCCCTATTCCTTCGTGAGCGGACCCACCTATGCGCAACAATTCGGCGTGCTTTTAAAGTACATCGCCAAAAATCCCAAAAAGACAGGGCAGCCTCCCCGGGTAGCGTTTTTTTACAGCGATACTGAATTCGGCCGTGATCCCATACCCTATGCCCGCGAGCTATCCAAGAAACTGGGAATCGAGGTGGTCGCTGAAGAGGTAACGGCCGTGGGGGCTGTGGATGTGTCAAGCCAATTGCTGGATCTGAAGGATAAAAAACCCGACTACTGTATTTTCCAGGGATTCATTGTATCGCCGATCCCCGCGGTGATCGGCGGCGCGAAGGACTTTGGACTCGACATTACGTTCATGGGGACGTTCTGGGCGATGTCGGAGGATCTGCTTGAAAAGCTGGGCCCCGATGCCGAGGGCTATATGGGCGTCTCGCCTTATGCCTATTGGCATATGGACGATGTCCCCATGATAAAAACCATCAGGGCATATAATCTAAAGCATCATCCGGAAACGACCTATCAGCCCAACTCCTATATGCAGGGCTGGTTCACGGGGATGGTGTTTGTAAAGCTGACCGAGCTATGTCACGTGCTGGGCCTTCCGGTCACGGGTGAGAATCTGAAAGCAATGATTCCCCAAATCAAAGACTGGGATACGGGCGGTCTCGCCGGAGTAACCAGTTTCCGGGACTCCAACGCCACGGCCATGGGGAAAGTCTATAAGGCCCGGGCCGGAAAATACGTTCCGGTTTCGGATTGGATTTCCCTTGATTTAAGGTACTAAAATTAAAAGGAGACCGCTTTGGCGCCGATGCTTGAACTCAACAATATCGAGGTAATTTACAATAATGTCATTCTGGTTCTCAAAGGCCTTTCGATGAAGGTGGAAAAGGGAAGCATCGTGGCGCTTCTCGGTTCCAACGGTGCGGGCAAAACCACGACGCTTAAGGCGATCAGCGGTCTTTTGCCCCTGGAGGACGGCCAGATCACCGAAGGGGCCGTTTATTATCAGGGCAAGGCCTTATCCGGTATGGCGCCCCATACCATCGTATCGGCCGGTATTTTCCAGGTCATGGAGGGAAGACGCATCTTCGAGGATCTGACGGTGGAAGAAAACCTCGCCTGCGGCGCTTACACCCGTAAGGATCCCGGCCGCGTGGCGGATGATATGGATAAATGCTTCACCTACTTTCCCGTCCTGAAAAAGCTGATCAAACGAATAGCCGGGTATTTAAGCGGCGGCGAGCAGCAGATGCTTGCCATCAGCAGGGGACTGCTGGCAAATCCCCAACTGATGATGTTGGACGAGCCCTCCATGGGGCTCGCGCCGTTGATGGTGGAGGAGATCTTCGAGATCATTCAAAAGATCAATGAGAAAGAAGGAACCACCATTTTGCTGGTGGAGCAGAACGCACAAATGGCTCTTTCCATCAGCTCCTACGGCTATATTATGGAAAACGGCCGGGTGGTGCTGGATGGTCCGGTGGCGCTCCTCGTAAACGACCGTGACGTGCAGGACTTCTATCTGGGAATGGGACATGCCGAGGGCAAAACAAGTTACCGCAACGTCAAGCATTATAAGCGGAGGAAACGATGGTTGAGCTGAGCCGTAACACCTTGATTCGTATTTTTCTGGAGCGGGTCGCCGCGAGCGGCCCCCAAGTGGCCCTGCGGGAGAAAGATTATGGAATCTGGCAAAGTGTCACCTGGAACCAGTACCTGAGGCATGTCAAACACGTTGCTCTGGGGCTGCGTCAATTGGGGTTCAAACGGGGCGATCATCTGGCGATCGTCAGTGAAAACTGCTGTGAGTGGTTATATGCCGGTCTTGCCGGTATTAGCCTGGGCGGCGTCACCCTGGGGATATATCCCACGAGCCCCTATCCGGAAGTCCATTACGTATTGAAACACTCCGATTCGGTTTTCGTAGTCTGCGAGGATCAGGAACAGACCGACAAGATCCTGGAAGTAATCCACGATCTGCCCAAACTGAAAAAAATCATTGTTAAGGATATGAAGGGGCTCTCCCATTACCGCAAAGAAAACATCATCTCCTTTGCCGGGGTGGAAGAGCTGGGCCGGCAACTCGAGTTGGCGGAGCCCGCTCTTTTCGAACAAGAAGCAAGCCGGGGGGCAGCACAGGACGTATGCATCATGATTTACACCTCCGGCACCACCGGGCCGCCCAAGGGGGCGATGGTCAATCATTTAAACGTGGAGGCAATGACAACGGCCGCGGCGGATGCCATGGGCATCTCGCAAACGGACAGCGTGGTTTCCTATCTTCCCCTCTGCCATGTGGCGGAACAGATATTCAGTCTCTATCTTTCGCTGTATTTCGGCATCACGGTGAACTTCGCGGAGAGCATTGCCACCATTCAAAGCGATCTGAGGGAAATTGCACCCACCGTATTTCTGGGGGTGCCCCGTATCTGGGAAAAACTACAAAACGCCATTACGGTGAACATTCAAGACACCGGACGCTTCCGGCGCCGGCTGTTTGAAACGTGCATGGCCATCGGCCATCGTGCGGGGAATTTGCGGTTAACCGGGAAGAGAATCGGATGGGCTCTGAAACCGGCGTGGTGGGCCGCCTATTGGCTCATGTTTCGGGCATTGCAAAATTATGTGGGACTTCGCAAGGTCCGGCTGTGCTTTTCCGCGGCGGCCAAGGTGAGCCCGGAGGTGCTGCGATTCTTCCATGCCATCGGGATATCGGTCAGGGAAGGCTACGGGATGACCGAATCAACGGGGTTGTCTTTTATCCACAGGGAAAATGATATCAGGCTCGGCACGGTGGGAAAACCCCTGGCATGCGTTGAATATAAACTTGCCGCGGATGGTGAACTGATGAAACGGGGGCCGAGCGTTTTCATGGGCTATTACAAAAATCCCGAAGCGACCGCCGAGACTATCGTGGACGGCTGGCTGATGACCGGCGATGTGGCCGAAGTCGATGATGACGGGCACGTCTCCATCGTGGACCGGAAAAAAGATATTCTCATCACTTCGGGCGGAAAGAATATTGCGCCGTCATTGCTGGAAAATGAACTGAAGGTGAGCCCGTATATCAAGGAGGCCATCGTCCTCGGGGACGGGAAGAACTTCGTTTCGGCACTCATTCAAATCGACTTCGACAATATGGGCAAATGGGCCACGGATAAAGGTCTGCCGTATACCAATTTCAAATCCCTGTCCCAGCTTCCGGAAGTAAGAGAAAGGATTCAAAATGAAGTGGAATCAGTGAACGGGCAATTTGCCCGTGTGGAAAACGTACGCAAATTCTTACTTCTCACCAAAGAGCTGGATCACGATGAAGATGAATTGACTGCGACCATGAAAGTACGACGGGCCAATATTTATAAAAAATTTGCCGTAGAAATCGATACGCTTTACGGGGCGGCATAACGCGTTTCAGGCGATGCGCCGTTGTATCCCGGACTATCTTAACTTTGGCGGAAAACAGGGCATCGATTCGCGCCCCAGTCATATTTTGAAGTAACGCTTCGGACGCCGGGAGACAGAATGCCGTACTCCTGAGGGGTTACCCGCTGAAAAGGAAAAAAAGATGAAAGAAGTCGTAATTGTATCCGCATGCAGAACCGCCATCGGCGCTTTCGGCGGTACCCTTCGGGATACCAATGCGGCCGTTATCGGCAGCGGAACCATGAAAGAGGCCATCCGGCGGGCCGGGATCGATCCCGCCGTCATTGATGATGTTCGTTTCGGATGCTGCATGGAACCCGTGGACGCATTGAATGTGACCCGGGTCAGTGCGCTCATGGCAGGTATACCTGAGAGTGTTCCGGCGGTAACCATCAATCGCGTCTGTATATCCGGCATGGAAGCGGTGATTTCGGGCATGGCCATGATACAGGCCGGCATGGCCGACATCATTCTGGCAGGCGGCGTGGAGCATATGTCCGGAGTGCCCTATGTCGTACCGGGTGCCCGCTGGGGGTGCCGGCTGCAGGACACGGTTTTTGTGGACTGGATGATCCATGCCCTTCACTGCGGGTCTCATCTGCTTCCGGACGCCGGGGAAGGCCCGGTTAATGCGGAAGAGGCGCCCCTTTCCCATTTTAAAGGCAAACCCTACATCATGGGACATACGGCCGAGTTTGTGGCCCAGCACCTGAAGATCAGCCGCGAAGAGATGGATGAGGTGGCGCTTCGAAGTCACAACAATGCAGAGCGTGCAACCCGGGATGGAAGCTTTTCCGAAGAAATCGTCCCCGTGGAACTCCCCCGGCGAAAAAAACCGCCGATCGTGTTTGACAAAGACGAGCATTTCAGGCCGGGAATGACCCTGGAAAATCTACAGGAATTGCCGCCTGCCTTTGTGCCCAAAACCGGAAAGGTGACGGCCGGAAATTCCAGCGGCATCAACGACGGATCTGCGGCAATGGTGATCATGTCGGCGAATAAGGCCGAGGAATTGGGCCTTTCTCCCCTGGCTCGAATCAAAGCCGTGGGAAAAGGGGGCTGCCATCCTTCGGTCATGGGCCTTTCGCCCGTGCCGGCGGTTCAGGATTTGACGAACCGGAGCGGTTTGAAAATCGATGATTTCGAATTGGTCGAAGTCAACGAGGCCTTTGCCAGCCAGTACATTGCCTGTGAAAGAGAGTTGGGATTAAGGCGCGAGCTCACCAACATCAACGGCTCCGGCATCGGTCTCGGGCACCCCGTGGGCGCGACCGGCGCCCGGATTCTGGTGACCCTGATTCATGCCATGAAAAAAAGAGGAGATACGCTGGGGCTTGCAACCCTCTGCGGCGGGGGCGGCGTGGCGATGGCCTGCGCGATTGAGATGATGTGAAGAGGATGTTGCGAAGCTCGTCGAATGCGACTGGATTATCGAAGTGGCGGTGGAGAACCTGAAGGTAAAGCAGGCCTTGCAAGGTTCTGATTGTCGATGCCAATGCCAAGACGAGTGTCGGGAAACAGGTGATTACTTTTCAGGATAAATCAGAAGTACGCGAAACGGCGAGTCCATGTGTTACCCATTTGAAATAACGTTTGATTTCAATTTTCGCCACCGGTTGATTTTTTCTTCCAGTTTGGGGAAATGCGTTCCTTTCCAGTACACCTGACCGCAAGCGTTGCACTGAAAAAAATCCTCGTAGTATATTTTGGTTTTGGGTTCCAGCAGGTACCATACGCTTTCTTTTGAGACTTCATGAATGATTCCATTGCACGATAAACAGCGATGAAACGCTTTAAACTGGTGATAGAGGTCAAACCGGTGAATCACCTCGATCATCTGTTCATCGGGATTCATGGAACGTATCCAATACCCGTGCGTTACGTCCCTGGCCTTTAGTAACTGTATATCCCTCGTGAGCACGATTCGTCGTTCGGTAGCGCTGATCCGGACAATCTGCGCATCTTCGAAATCGTTTCGGTATGAGGTGTCAAAACCGAGCAGCCGGAGCATCCGCGCAAGCTTTCCCAAATGCACATCCAAAATAAAGGCCGTGTTTCGAAGCGGAGCGGGCCGAAGCCGTAAAATGGGCGTGATATCCATGCCTTCAAACACCGGATACACGGATACTCGGTCCCGGTCTTTTAAATAATAATTGAAATCGACCGACACGCCGTTGGCCAGAATCAGGTCGATCTCCGTGTGCGGCACACCGATGGATTCGATGACGTGCTTTACCGTCGGTCGCCCCTCAATATCCTGGGGAAACTCTTTTTTGTGTTTTTCCGGCGGTAAAAAGTCGTTTAACTCTTCATAAAATCGAAAAAAGATCGTTTTCATTGGTCCCCTCGCGCCGCCAATTTTTGCGAAGTCGTCAAATTGAATATACTTGAATGCAGGCTCAAATCCAATCGCTTTCCTTAGGAAATGGCAAGGGCGCTCCTCTGGCTGCTGATACAGGGACGCATTGGGCGTAAACTTTTTATTGCTTTTGCTGGCGGGGTCAGATACGGATGACCCAATTGGGAAACAGAAGTTTCCCGTTATGTAGCATTAAAGCTGTTATTAAAACAAACAAAGCCACGAAGGCGGGAAGGTCGGATATTGCGGCCACTGCTCGTGGCTTTTTTTTGGTCGGACGGTTCATTTCACCGTCGGCTTCAATTAAGAAGGAGGATGGAAAAGATGAAAAAAAGGCTTGGGGGGTTGATGATGATGATGATGATGATGATTGCCGTATCGGGGGGAAGCGTGCTTGCCGACGAGCCGGGCGCTCAAAATGAGATGAACCTATTACGGCAGCGGGTGGCGGAGCTGGAAAAGAAGCAGGAGACGGCCGAATCCAAGGAGGCGGGGGCAATGGATAAAATTTCGGATAAAATTGCCTTTGGCGGCGTCATCGCGGGAGCCTATCAATATGAGAGCCCCAGCGGCTCCCCTGAGTGCAATGATTTGGACCGGGGGGCTTTGCCGATTCAGGCGGAGCTGAGCGTAAAACCCGCCGAGGCCGATGAAATCTTTTTTAAAGTCGGATTTGCCGGCGGAAACGGCCTCAATACGGAAGGCCACGCCTTTGTCCTTGCGCCCTGGGCCGCCGATCTGGAAGACGATGTGAAGGATCTCAACGGCCGCAACCGGGATTATTTGCTTACCGCCTGGTACGCGCATACCTTTACTTTCAGCGATGGGCACTCGCTCGCAGTTACCGGCGGCATCATCGATGCCACGGATTATCTCGATGACAACGCGTATGCAAACTGCGAGTTCACGCAATTCATGAACGCGGCGCTGGTCAACGGCCCGAATGCCTTTTTGCCCTCTTATGACATCGGCGGCGCCGTGGCGTGGGAGATCGGGAAAGTGTCCATGAGGGGGGTTGTCATGGGCATCGGTGAAAACGATGAGGGCAAGTCTTACCGCTTCTATGGCGTTCAGGCGGGCTACACGCTCGACACCGCCCTGGGTGAAGGTACCTACCGGGTGTTGGTGGATGCCACCAGCAGCGATTTCAGTGATCCGGAAGAGAGTGGAAAGGAATCCCTGAAAGCGATGATTCTCTCTTTCGACCAGGCGCTCGGAGATATCATCGGCTTGTGGATCCGGGTCGGATGGAGCGAGGACAGCGCGATCATCGATTTTAAAGACCTATACTCCGGGGGTATCAATATCAGTGGCACGCTCTGGGGCCGGGAAGAGGACAACATCGGTTTGGGGTATGCGCATTTGAGCGGCGGCAACCAGGATATCGACCGGACCCAGGTCGTGGAAGGCTACGTGCGATTCGCTTTGAATCCGGTTTTTGCCGTGACGCTGGACGCGCAATACCTGGATGACCGGTACGAAAAAGGCGCAGGGGACGACGTGGACGGCTGGATCACCGGTATTCGGCTGACGGCGATGTTTTAACCTGGAAGTCGCGGGCTGAAAAATAAAACCGATCCTAAGGCGGATAAAGGAAGCGCCATGCGGCATTTCAGAGAAGCCTTGATTTTATGGGGTGGCCCATGAAAAAAGCAAACTGAACGGATCAGCGGTATCATAGTGAGGTTAATAGAAACTAAAAACGCAAAAGGAGGAAGGAAAATGAAATGGATTATCGTATCGGCGGCATGGGTTATTGCCATGGTCTCTCCGGGCTATACAGCGGGGCCGCCGGAGCAAAACATCAGGCAAGCTTTCCAAATGATTCTCTCGCAGGTGGATGCAAACAAGGACGGAAAACTCTCCTCGGACGAATGCAGGTCCATCTATAAGGATGAGGGCATAGCGGAGAAAAATTGCACGTTCTGGGACGTCAATAAGGACGGGATCATTACCGAAGACGAATACGTGACTCAGGGATCGAATATGGGCAAAAAGAAATAGCCCGTCCGGCGCCGGGTATCCCGCCGGCTGTCAACAGAAACTCAAATGTTTCTAACAGCGGGCGGCAATACCCTTATGGCGTCTCTCCCATGGAAGCGCATGCCCCCGACATACCGGACAGCAATACCATGATTCGCCTTCGCGGGGGCTTTCCGGTTCATCTCCTCGCCAATTGCAGCGAACACAGTAATAGTCTGCCTGACCTTTGTTATGACAGTGGAGTTCACCGGGTTTACGATGCTCACAGGTACCGACGCAAACACTGGAACCCACTTCATCTATCAGTTTCAGTAACGTCAGCAGGTCCTCCGATATGTTTTGAGATTTCATCCTGAATGCTCCTTTTTACCGAAAGGGGCAATTCTCAGCTGACCATCATATGTCAAAAAAAATATGAGCGCTTGAAAATGGTTATGTAAAGGTTATGAACGATGAACACAAATATCAGTGGGATTTTTATAAATCAAATAGTTAAAGGCATCATTGATGCCATACTTACTCATAATGTCCCCTTATCGGGCCCCAGATAACCTTCTTTCCAGGCTCGGCTTTTTGATCCCCAATTTTTTCATCCGAAACAACAGGGTGGTGGGTTTTAATTTGAGGATGAAAGACGCGCTGTTGGGGCCGCTGAGTTTCCAGCAGACGGCCTCCAGCACTTTTTCGATATACTCGCGTTCAAAATCGGCCAGGGCCATCAAGGGCAATTGCTGAACGCCGCGACCTTGGTTTTTACCATGATCGAATCCCGAAAAGGTGAATTCGATTCCGTCGTAGAGGATGACGGCCCGCTCCACCAGATGCTTCAATTCGCGCACATTGCCGGGCCAATGGTAATCGGCCAGTTTTTTCATTTCAGCGGGCGGCACGCGGCAGATGCGCTTGCCGAATTGCCGGCTGAACTTTTCAATGAAGTGACGTGCCAGTGGCGCGATATCTTCTTTTCTGGCCCTGAGTGGGGGAACATGGATGGGAAACACATTGAGGCGGTAGAAGAGATCTTGCCGGAACAGACCCTTTTCCACTTCGGTGTAGAGATCCTTGTTCGTTGCGGCAATGACCCTGAAATTGGATTGGATGGGTTTGGCCGAACCAAGCCGTTCAAAAGTACCCTCTTGCAGAACGCGCAGCAGTTTGACCTGAATGGTAGGAGGTAAGTCACCGATTTCATCCAGAAATATAGTACCATCGTTGGCCAGTTCGAAACGGCCCTTGCTGGTCTCGTTGGCCCCGGTAAACGCCCCTTTTTCATGGCCGAACAGTTCGCTGACCACCAGGTCGGCTGGCAGTGCGGCCAGATTGACCGGTATGAAGGGACCACTGCTGCGGTCGCTCATATTGTGAATGGCTTTGGCGACCAGTTCCTTTCCGACGCCGGTTTCCCCCGTGATCAGTACGGCACTGCGGGTAGGGGCAACCTGACGAATACCGGAGAGCACCCTTTCGATACCGGAGGAGTGGCCGATGATGGTTTCGAAGGGATTGGCGATTCCCATCTCCTTTTTATAAAAAGTGGCTTCCTCCTCGAATCGGTTTTTGGTCTGCTTCATCTCGTCGTAAATTTTGATATTGGACAAGCCCACCGCAATCTGGCTGCATACCAGGCGTACGAAAGGCAACTGTTTGTCGGCAAACGGTTTGCGGCCGAGGCAGTTGTCCAAATACAAGTATCCATGGTTTTGCTGTCCCAATTTCACCGGCATGCAGAGCATGGCGTAAATACCGGCCTTGCGCAGATCTTGATCTTTTAAGCCGTGCGTATTCTGAACTCCGGGAAGGATGATTTCGGTGTTTCGCCCGGCCGCATAGCTGACAGCCGTTCGGATGAAGGAGAACTGATCGGCTTTGAGCAGCAAGGGGTCCAGATTGCGGCTGGCCATAATGATGGGTTCGCCCTGCGGATCTTCCACAAAAAAGGCCCCGCGCGTGGCCATGGTGAAATCCATGGCCGTGCTGATCACTCTTTCGAGGAAGGCGGGCATGTCCCGTACCGAGCCCAGCGACGCGTTGATTTCAATCATGCGGCTGATCATCACTTCGATCTTTTGCTCATGCGGCATGCTGACCAGCAAGTCTTTGGGAAACAATGAGTTGTCCACTTCGGCAAACAGCGACCAGGCTTTCTTTAAATAGCCGTGCGACAATTTGATGTCGCCTTTTTTCAGATACAGGTTGCCCATGGCGATTCGGGTTCGGGCGAGTTCCAGTTCGGCGCCAGCTTTTTTCAAATATTTCTCGCTGTTTTTAAAATCAGCCAATACCTTCCCGGTTGGTTGCCGGCGCTCCAGGTTGCGCAAGGCACGATAGCGATAGGAAACCCCCTTCATATAGATATCATCCCAGCCGAGCATGCGCTTTATTTCGTCATCGTAATTCCACTCCTCGCAGATAAAGCCTCTGGCCTCCATCGCATCCAGAAATTCGAAATTCCACGCTGCATTCTGATGGGGCCATCCGATGAAGTGGACGTCATCCAGGTAACGGCGCAGATAATCGAGGGCGACATCATATTCCTCGCGCATGCAATGAATATTGGCTTTGCAGATAAAAGTCGGCGCGAGAATAAAATGGCCCACGACCTCGCGGGGATAGGCGAGAATCTTGTTCAAGTAGTATTCAGCTTCGGGCAATTTGCGGATTTCAAACAGGCTGAGCATACTCATCAAGTGCGTAAAGATCACGACCTGCTGTAAATTGAGCAGCTGTGCTTTGTTGCGCACCGCTTCGATCATGCCCATGCCGCGCGCAATCCGGCCGCAGCGAACATAGCATAATCCCACCCTTGCGCTGGCTTTTAATGTCGCGTCATCATCTCCGAACTCCTCCAGGTTTTCAACAACCTCCTCATATCGCTGAACGACCTCGGAAAATTTGCCCTTCCAGTGCAGGTATTCGCTCATCAGCAGGGTGGCCATTTTCAGCATACGCGGATCCCCGCTCTGCTCGGCCAGCCGCCAGAAGTCCTTTATATACCGCAGGGCCTTTTTGCTTTGACCGGTGGCTTGCAGCTCCTGGCCGAGTGACAGTTTGATCTTGGCCAAATGCTCCCACTTCTCATGGCGTTTGGCCAATTTCTCTGCACTCGATAAAAAAGCGATCTTTTCCGGAATCGGCATCAGGTGATTGGCTGTCGAGAGTTTGCCGATGATGCCGTCCAGGTAGAAATCGGTGCTGTGCGGGGCGGTTTTGTCGGCCTCGAAATTTTCCAGCAACCGATTGTAATAAGCGAGCGCTTTTTCCGCCTGGCCGCTGCGATAGAGGAGATCCGCACCGTTTTTAATATACCCGGCGCCCTCCCAGCCTTTGTGATACCGGTAATAGAGTTCGGCCAGAATCAAGGTCTTGTCATGCCCCTCGGTGAGGCTTTCGGTATAAAAGGCGATGGTCTTTTGAATGGCTTGATGCCAATCCTGCGGCGGATGGTACGCTTGTATCATTTGTGTGAGCCGATGGGCATCGAAAAAATAGATGCCTTTGCCCGTTTCCGGGTTTTCGTGCACAAAACGTTTGCCTCTGAGGGTCTCCATCACATTGAGGATTTTGACCGCCGGTGCGCCGCAGAGGCGCACCAAATCATCAATGCTGATCGGCGGGCTGGTGTGAACCATATACAAAACGATATCCCGTTCAGCCGCATCCATTCGTTTAAACAGAGCATCGCTGCCTTTCTCATTCGGTGTGTCAATTGCCATGGCCGTACCCCCCCCTCAGGGTCCCTGAAGCTTCGAATTTGATCGATATCGTATGATAATTTTAACAGCTAAATAATTGCGGCACTTATGTCAATCCGAAAATATGCAATATTTCGACAAATATTCAAAATACTGAATAAAAGCGTGCGGTGCGGAAAGCCATATTGGTTTCAATGTAAAGAAATCATAGCCAAAGTTTAAATTGGTATGCATATTGCTTTTATGGATTTACATAGGATGGATAGGACACATAGGACACATAGGACGGATAGGACGGATAGGACAAGGATAGGACGGGTCGGACGGCCTCTTTATGACTTTTACCAGAAAGGATAATACGTCCCCATGACACAGAGTACCGAGGAGTTATACCGACTCAGGGAGCAGCGGGTCCTGGATGCGATTGCGTTGAAAAAGCCCGACAGGGTTCCGATCTTACCCATGTTCGGTTTTTTCATGGCTCGCTACGCCGGCATGACCGTTCAGGAGGTTATGTATGATCCGGACAAATTATTCGAAGCCCAATGGAAAACCCTGGTTGACTTTAAACCGGACATGGACAACAATCCCTTCCCGTTGCGCTTCCTGGGGCCGATTCTGGAAACGCTGGATTACCGGCAGTTGCGGTGGCCCGGACATGGTCTCACGGCGGATCACACCTATCAATTTGTCGAGGGGGAGTACATGCTGCCGGAGGAGTACGATCACTTCCTGCTCGATCCGCTTGATTATTTAATGAGAAAGTATTGGCCCCGGGTTTTCGGTGCCTTGAAGGGGTTCGAAAAGCTGCCGCCCTTGCACAATTTCATCTGTTACTATATGGGCGTCCCGACCGGTTTTGCGGCGTTTACGCTGCCGGAGGTCAAGGCAGCTCTGAATACCATGATGGCCGCCGGTGAAAAGTCGATGCAGATCATTTCCTACTCCAAACAGTATGTGGAAAACGCCAAACTGGCTGGGTTTCCAATGCAGTTCGGCGGGGTATCGCAGGCACCCATGGATACCCTGGGGGATTTTTTCAGAGGAACCAAGGGGTTGATGCTCGACATGTACCGCAGGCCGGAGCAGGTGGTCAAGGCATGCGAAAAATTGCTGCCGATAATGGTGGAGATGGCCGTCAATGCCACCCGCGCATCCGGTATTCCCCGGGTTTTTATTCCCCTGCACAAGGGCATCGACGGCTTTATGTCGGAAGCGCAGTTCCAGCGCTTTTTCTGGCCGACGCTGCGGGAATTGATCCTGGCTTTGATCGCGCAAGGGCTTACCCCCTGTCTGTTGTGGGAAGGCAATTGCACCTCGCGCCTCCACATCATCAAGGATATCCCCGAGGGCAAAGCGGTCTATGCCTTCGAGGCCACGGATATGGCGACCGCCAAGAAAATCCTGGGGCAAACGGTATGCATCCGGGGCAACGTGCCCCTGTCGTTGCTCTTCGCCGGCACGCCGGAAGATGTGCGTGCCTATTGCAAAAAATTGATCGATAGTTGCGCACGCGACGGCGGGTTCATAATGGATTCTTCAGCCGGGCTGGAAGATGCCAAACCCGAGAACGTGCGTGCCATGTTTGATTTCACCCGCGACTATGGGGCGAAAAATTGAATAAATTAATTCAAGTGGATACAAGTCGGTCACCGTTAACTCAATTAAAACCAGGAGGAAATCATGATTAAAAAAGGTTTACGGCTCGTCGCTTTCGGTGTTGTGGTGCTCACGCTGTCTTTCATCGGCAGCCCCGGCATGTTGGTGGCGGAAGATGTCATCGAGTTGAAATTCGCCCATCCCTATTCGCCCATGCATCCGCAGCATGTGGGGGTGCTCGTGCCCTGGGCCAAAAAAATCGAGGAGGGTACTCACGGGAAGGTCAAAATCAACTTCCTGCCGGGCGGCGCTTTGGGAAAACCGGGTCAAATCTTCGACATGGTACAGAAAGGGATCGCGGACATCGGATGGGATATTGCCGATTACAGCCCCGGCAAATTCCCTCTCACCACCGTCGTCGAACTGCCGTTCATGCTCAAAACGGCCGAAAAGGGGTCCGTTGCCGTTTGGAAGACCTATGCCAAGTTTCCTGAATTTCAGAAAGAGTATGCCGATGTCAAATTGCTGCTGCTCAGCGGTCATGCGCCCGGTTTTTTTGCGACGACTAAAAAGCCGATCAAAAGCCTGGATGACCTTAATGGCATGAAAATTAAGACCGCCAGCAGCTTTACCACCGACGCCTTGCAGTTGTTCGGGGCCGTACCGGTGGTTCAGCCGGTGACCGAAACCTATACCTCCTTGGAAAGAGGCGTGGTGGATGGTGTCGTCATGCCCTTCGACGGCATTGTGGTTTTCAAGTTGCATGAATTGCTGAAGTACTATACCCCGGCCGATTTTTACACCGTTGTGTTCTGGGCGGCCATCAACAAAGACAAATTCAACGCCCTGCCGGACGATGTCAAGGCCGTCATCGAAGCCAACAGCGGAGAGGTGTTGTCCCGGGCGCATGGGCAATCTTTTGATGAAAGCTATGCCAAGATGAAGGCCGTTTGCCTGCAAAAAGGCATTCAGGAAGTCGCCTTCCCGCAAGCGGAAATGGACAAGCTGATTACCCTGACTGCTCCGCTGAAAGATAAATGGGTGAAGGATATGGAGGCAAAAGGGTTGCCGGGCAAGGCGGTGCTGGAATCCGCAACCGCGTTCCTCAACGAATAGACGGTATTCATTGGAGCGCTGAGTGCGAAATGACAGGTGATCTTCGGCCGGGACGGTGGCGGTAATCGCGTCGTCCCGGCCTTTTTCCGGTTAATGGAGTGGGGGGAGGCGCGGTAAAACAATGGCAAATGAATCTACAGCCAAGGGGACGCGATTCACGCGCTGGTTGTCGTGTGTCGGCAATGTCGCCCTGGTGTTGATGATGGTGCTCACCACCGTGGATGTGTGCGGGCGCTATTTTTTCAATCGGCCGGTGCTGGGTGCTTATGAAATCACCGAGTATCTCATGCTGATCATGGTGTTTTCCTATCTGGCATTGGCCCAGGCCGAAAAAGCCCATATCAATGTCGATATTGTGTACAACCGGCTGCCGCACAAACTCCAGGCGATCCTGGAGCGATTCAACTATCTGGTGTGTTTGGTGTTGTGGCTGTTAGTGGTCGGCATGGGGGTCTTTAACGTTTACGAGCTCAAGCGCTCCGGGGACATGTCCACCTTGCTCAAAATTCCGGATTATCCCTTCGGCGTTTTTCTCGTGATCGGCAGCGTTGCCTTGTGCATGGAGTTTTTTTCGGATTTGGTTCGACCCCACCCCCCCCGCAAGGAGCATGAGCAGCCATGAGTTCTGAAATGATCGGCCTTTTGGGCGTCCTCGTTTTATTCTTGTTGCTGGCCATGCGGATGTATATCGGCGTGGCCATGATGTTGATCGGCTTTGTCGGGGCCGCTTCGATCATCGGAGGGAAGGCCGCCGTCAATTTGCTGGCGATCCTGCCCATGGATGAAAGCAAGTCCTATAATTTAAGCGTCATACCGCTTTTCATCCTCATGGGGCAGTTTGCTTTCGTTTCGGGCATCAGCACCGATATCTACAAAACCGTCTATAGCTGGATGGGGCATCTCAGGGGCGGGTTGGCCATGGCCACCGTGCTGGCATGCGCGTTTTTTGCAGCCGTCAGCGGCTCCTCCCTGGCCACCGCGGTCACCATGGGAACCGTGGCCATTCCGGAAATGCTCAAATACAAATACGATCCGCGGTTGGCTTGCGGCTGCGTGGCTGCCGGCGGTACCCTCGGCATTCTGATTCCCCCCAGCATCGGGTTTGTCATTTACGGCATCCTGACCGAGCAGTCCATCGGAAAATTATTGATGGCCGGATTGCTCCCGGGCCTGGTGCTCACCGCCCTTTTCATCCTGGCCGTAATCATTCAGTGTGCGGCAAGGCCGGCCATGGGGCCGCGCGGACCCAGAACCACCTGGTCGGCCAAATTCAAATCGCTTTCAGGTACCTGGGGGATGTTGACCCTTTTCCTGCTGGTCATCGGCGGAATCTATTCCGGGATTTTCACCCCCACCGAGGCGGCGGGGGTGGGGGCGTTCGGCGCGCTGCTGATTCTGGCGAGCAAACGGAAATTAACGGCGGCCGCGCTCGTGACCAGCTTATCGGAGACCGGCAAGATGACGGCCTTCATTTTCCTGATCATCATCGGAGCCGGCGTCTTTTCCACCTTTCTCGCGTTGACGGGACTGCCGACCGCCTTGAGCTCCTTTGTCGCCGGTTTGCAGGTCAATCGCTATGTCATTCTCCTTGCGATTATTATCGTGTACGTGGTGTTGGGTTGCATCATGGAAGTCTATTCGATCATGATCCTGACCTTGCCGATCATTTTCCCGATCATCGAGACGCTGCAGTTCGATCCGATCTGGTTCGGTGTCATCATGGTCATTCTGCTTGAAATCGGCTTGATCACGCCCCCGATCGGCCTCAATGTGTTCGTGCTCAAGGGGTGCGCCACTGACGTTCCGATCGAGACGATGTTCAAGGGAATTTGGCCCTTCCTGATAGCTGCCCTTATTATGATCGTGCTGCTGATCGCTTTTCCGGACATCGCATTGTTCATTCCCAATCGCATGTAGCGGATCGAGCCTGGATGGCCGAGGCGGGACTTAAGGTCACCTATAACTGAACAGAAAGGAGAAGGCATGAAACGATAGCTGATGATGGGGGTTGACCGGCTTTATTTTCTTCCGTTACTTCCCGCAGCATCTTGAATACCAGTCCGTAAAAGCAGTCCTCGCCGGACATGTATTTCCACCCCAGCTGCGTAAAACACTTCGCGCAGAGCTGAATCTGCCACGCATAGCCGCGAAACCAGGAATAGCCGTAAGAGACCCGCTCGATGCCGGTGCATCCCGGCGCGTATCGATAGCAGCCGAGGTGAACCGGGTATCCCAGATTGGTAAATCGATAATCATGCCGACCCGTTACCTCAATTTTCTCCGATACCGTGGTTACCGGGTGAGCGCAAACGGCACAGACCAGATTCGTTTGCAGTATTCGATCGTCTTCCTCATTCCCGAAAAGTGAGAAGTCCCACTTCAGATATCTCAGGTGATCCGTCCGGCCCGAAGAGAGATCATCCGGTGAAATGCTTTTTCCCTTTTCAAACGTCATGGCTTCTCCGTCCTGTTGACCCCAACCCAATTACCATCCGGGGTAATCTCGAATTCCGTGCCCAATTCGGCATTGCTGTCACCGCCGACCCAAACCTGGAAACGACCGGGTTCCAGGACAGCCTGGCCGTCGTCATCCAGATAAGAAACTTCCTCCGGGCCGAGTCTGAACATAATGGTTTTCGTTTCGCCGGCTTCGAGAGGAACACGCTCGAAGCCTTTCAGTTCCCGCACGGGGCGCGCCACACCGGCGACGATATCCCGCACGTAACATTGCGCAACGGTTGTCCCGGCCCTGTCGCCGGTGTTGGTTACCTCGACGGTGACGGAAATTTCCGGTTTCTGAGGAGCCGGTAACGTTTGCAGATTGCCATATTCGAAGGTGGTGTACGACAGCCCGAAGCCGAAAGGGAAGAGGGGAGAATCGAGCGAGTCCACGTAACGGGAATGACGACGACTGTTGGGAGGCATCGGCCTCCCGGTGGGACGATGGTTGTAGTAAAGCGGGATTTGCCCCGAAGACCGGGGAAAGGTGATCGGCAACCGCCCGGATGGATTTACATCCCCGAAAAGGATATCGGCCACCCCCAGACCGCCTGTTATGCCGGGGTGCCAGGCGAAGAGAACTGCGTCGGCCCAGTCCGTCACCCGGGTGAGGTTTAACGGCCGACCGCCAAACACAACGGCCACGATGGGGATTTCCATGCGACGGGCCGACTCGACCAGTGCCTCCTGGCCGGCGGGCAGATCGATGGTGGCCGTGCAGTTATCCTCGCCCGAGCGGCCAGCCGATTCTCCGAGGGCGAGGATCAGCACATCACTTGAACGCGCCAGTTTAACGGCATCATCCGATAAGTCATAAGGGTGAAGGCAGGTTTCGGGACCCAGTCTGTCGGCGATGGCCTCTTTAATCGTTGTCACTTCTTCTTCCAGCCCATCGGGAGTCCAGCAGCCGAACAGTGCCTGGCGCCGGTCTGCAAGCGGCCCGCTCAGGCAGAGGGTCAACTTCTCGGAGCGCAGTGGCAGGACACCGTTATTTTTCAACAAGACCATGCTATCGGCGGCCAGTTGGCGCATGGTGGCGAGCGATTCGGGCAAGAGGTGGACAGCCTGAGATGCGTTCGGATCGGCGTAGGGGCTCTCGAAGAGGCCGAGCGCGAACTTGAGCTGCAGCACCCGGGCCACGGCATCGTTCAGACGCGCCTCGGAGACCTTGCCGGCCCGGACCAGACCGGGCAGGTTCTCCCGGTACACTATCGAGCACATGTCCATATCCACCCCGGCGTTGCAGGCCAGCTCCGCGGCACGGTTGCCGTCGGCGGCGATACCGTGATGAACCAATTCCCCTACCGCCCCCCAATCGGAAACGACAAAACCGCCGAACCCCCATTGGTCCTTCAGCACATCATTTAGCAGATACCGATGGGCGGAAAGCGGAATACCGCCGATATCATGAAAGGCGCTCATGACGGTGCCGCACCCGGATTTTATCGCGGCCTTGAAGGGCGCCAGATAGAGGTTATGCAGTGTCTGATGCGTGATTTCGGTGGTGTTGTAATCCCGCCCGCCTTCCGCCGCGCCGTAACCGACAAAGTGTTTGGCGCAGGCGACAATTCGATCGGCGGGGAATTGTTGGGGAATCGCGTCCTCTTCATTTCCTTGAAACCCTCTCACGGCCGCCTCGGCCAGCTTCCCCGCCAAAAAAGGGTCTTCGCCAAACCCCTCCGCGACTCGCCCCCAGCGCGGATCGCGGGCGATATCGAGCATGGGCGAGAACCCCCAATGGATACCGTCGGCGCGGGCCTCCCTGGCCGCGATGGTGTTGGCGGCCTGAATCAGCCCGGGGGACCAGGCGGCGGCCATTGCGAGAGGGATGGGGGCGACGGTGCGATACCCGTGAATCACATCCCGCCCGAAGATCAACGGAATCCCCAGGCGGGATTCCGTCACCGCTATCTTCTGGATGTCGTTGACACGCTTTGCAAAGACCCGCTCCTGGCGATTATTGCCGGCCGTGGAACTGGCGGCCATCAGCCCGGAACCGATCTCGCCGCGGCGCACCGGGTCATAATGCTCCGGGCCGAGGTTGAACCACTGATTCAGTTGCCCGGCTTTTTCCTCAAGCGTCATACGGCTCAATAGATCTTCGATGCGCTCCGCAACGGGAAGTGCCGGATTTTTATATGCTGGATATTTCACGGAAACGACTCCTTACAAATTCCGAAAGGATGCGACGACACCGATATGCCCGAAATCTGCCTGTTGAATATTGAA
>JAZDPP010000142.1:0-37976 GCA_043797445.1 Pseudomonadota bacterium | reverse complement strand
GACCGGTTCCTTTTCTGTTTTTGTAGTTATATTGGTTTGTTGGTACTTTCCTCTATACTACAAGAAGCATAAAAAAGCCAGCGCAAAATGCGCTTTTTTTATTTTTTACAATCAGTTATAGCCATGGATGGGCACTAATTAATGGGAATATGCGGTTAAGGGGATATTAAAGCGGATAATACTCGGCGAGTGTGGATATCGGATCCTCCAGCTAAATTAGAAAACTGTCCAGTCAACCTGGGGCAACTCCAAGTCTGCCCCAAGTTGTTGGAGTGGGCTTCAGCCCGATTTGCGTTTGCAGTTGCCAATATTTTTTCGTTTGCACTTTGAAAATCCTTCTCTCTCTTGTTAACCAAGTCCTTATCGCCTAAAGTCCGATCTCTTCGAGATACGCCCGACTGAAGATCTGACCGAAATGAGCCGTGAAAGTGTGCGGCGGCGTTCGAAAGCAGGGGAATAAATTAGAAAGGAGCGAAAAATGAACCAAATGCATTTTTCAATCATCATCCATTCACCGAAGGATAAGGTTTGGAAATCAATGTTGGACCCGGAGATCTATACGCTCTGGACCCAGGCGTTCGCCGAAGGATCCTATTTTGAAGGCTCCTGGGATACAGGCGAGTCAATCAGGTTTCTGACACCCGAAGGCGAAGGCATGAATTCCGTCATTGCCGAGAATATTCCGTTTGATTTCATCTCAATCAAACACCTGGGTATCATTAAGGGCGGCGTTGAGGATACGCAAAGTCCGGAGAGCAAGTCCTGGGCGCCGGCCTTTGAAAATTACACGTTCAAGGAGCGCGATGGGGCAACTGAATTGAAAGTCGATATGGATGTCCCACCGGAGTTTGAAGCATATATGAATAGCGCCTGGCCGAAGGCACTCGCCCGGCTGAAAGAAATCTGCGAAAGGAGATAACATCATGAAAACGGAAGTTAAAGGCATACCTGATGGATTCCATGCGGTTACACCCAGTTTGTCGATGAAAGATTCGCTGAAGGCCATTGCGTTCTACGAAAAAGCATTTGGGGCGAAGAATCCGGAAGTATTTCCTTCGCCGGACGGCGGGCACACGATGCATGCCACGATCCGGATCGGCGATTCGATCTTGATGATGGGCGATGAAATGCCCGAAATGGGCTGTAAAAGCGCCGAGTCCTTGGGCGCTTCGCCGATCAGTCTGTATGTTTATGTACCGGATGTGGATGCGGTTTTCGAACAAGCGGTCGCTGCCGGAGCTGCGGTCGTGATGCCGGTGGCAGACATGTTCTGGGGAGACCGTTGCGGATCGCTGAAGGACCCGTTCGGCTATGAGTGGACAATCGCCACCCATACTCGCGATCTGACCGAAAGGGAAATTCAAGAAGGCGCCAAGGCGTTATTTGCAGCGGCGGGGAAACCGTAAGCTCCAAAGGTGTGGAGGCAACCATGAAAAATATCATGCTCCATCGATCGATATTGAACCTGAGAATCCATCCTCACCACCAGTTTCGAGGATGGCCCAAATGGTCCGCTGGTGCCCGAAATCAAGGAACTCTTCCCGGATGCCCCTTATATCCCAAGGCCGGGCCAGATTAATGCCTGGGACAACGAAGACTTTGTGAAAGCAGTAAGGAAGACCGGTAAAAAACAACTCATTATCGCGGGCGTGGTGACCGAGGTTTGCGTCGCTTTTCCGGCACTTTCCGCCTTGGAGGAGGGTTTCGAAGTCTTTGTGGTGACCGACGCCTCGGGGACCTTCAACGATGTAACCCGGCATTCCGCCTGGAATCGCATGTCGGCAGCCGGCGCCCAATTGATGACATGGTTCGCCGTGGCTTGCGAACTGCATCGCGACTGGCGCAATGACATCGAGGGGTTGGGCGCATTGTTCTCCAACCACATCTCCGACTATCGCAACCTGATTACCAGTTATACCCGGATCAAGGCTGGTTAAAAATAAGTATTGCCGCACCGTCAAGCCTGCGCCGATTCGATTTGCGGTGGAATGAGATCCATAACCTGAACTGAACTGGAAAAGGAAATGAAACGATCTTCCGATGAAAATAACAAGCTTTTGGATGCGTCTATTACACAACTAATTAAAAATTTTGGTGAAATTCGCCGGCCGCAAATCGTGCAGGAAATGATTCTGGTCGCCTTGAAAGCGGGCCGGGAAGATGATGGCCAGAGCGATCTGAAGCTCATGAATACGACTTTGAAGGAGATGCGATACACCTCCAAGATTTTCAGCTCATATCGCAAATTCAAGAAAGTGACGGTGTTTGGCTCAGCCCGCACCCGATTGGATCAAGTCCCTTACCGGATGGCTTATGATCTTGGGAAAAAGCTCTCGGAGCAAGGGTACATGGTCATCACCGGTGGCGGGCCGGGGATTATGCAAGCGGTCAGCGAGGGCGCGGGACCCGATCAGTCATTCGGCGTCAGTATTCGCCTGCCGTTCGAGCAAAACGGCAATGGCACACTCGACGGAAACCCCAAAAACATCATGTATAAATATTTCTTCAACCGCAAAGTCGCCTTTTTGAAGGAGTCGGATGCCATCGTCATTTTCCCCGGCGGGTTTGGAACATTGGATGAAGGCATGGAAACGCTGACGCTGTTGCAAACCGGTAAGCGCAATCCGTTACCCCTTATTTTCATCGATGAGCCGGGCGGGGCGTACTGGCAAAGATTTTTTGATTTCTGCAAGGACCACCTTCTGGAATCAGACTATATCCGTGCTTCGGATTTCAGCCTGTTTGAAACCGTGGACAGCATCGAATCCGCGGTGGAAAAAGTCAATCGCTTTTACTGCCGCTATCATAGCCTCCGATATTTGCGGAATAAACTGCTGATGCGCCTGAACACGGAAGTCGGGCCAAATAAGATTAAGGAATTAAAGGCAAAATTCGCTGATTTGCTGACGCCGGATGGCGATATCCGGCTTTCGGGCGCTTTCCCGGAGGAGATGGAAGAGCCCGAGATAAGTCATTTGCCAAGGCTGGTAATTGATTTCAACCGGAAAAATTTCGGGCGGCTGAAAGAATTGATCGATGATATTAATCAGGATTGATGCTTGGAAATGTTTCCCCACCTTTGAATTTTTAATCCATGTCTCCATCGCTGCCAAGTGCCATTCTTGATTGGCCGGACCCCCATTTGAGATCGAATTGGTATTGACCTCACAAATTTGTCAGTGTATCTTCATTGTAGATACGAAAAGTCACCATTGCAGATATTGGAGGTCAACATGAAGACACGGGTTCAGAAGTGGGGCAATAGTCTAGCCCTCCGCATCCCCAAGTCCTTCGCTGCGGAGGCGGGTCTTTACGCGGATGCGGCTGTGGAACTATCCCTCGTCGAAGGCACGCTCGTTGTACAGCCGGTCACGCAGCAACCGCTCAGTCTTGAGCAACTGTTGCGCGACGTCACCGACGAAAACCTTCCAGGCGAGCGGGATACTGGGCCAGCAGTCGGTAAGGAGGTCTGGTGAGGCCGAAAGGTGAATATGTTCCGGAACGAGGAGATGCTGTCTGGATAACGCTCGATCCGCAAGCGGGCAACGAGCAGGCAGGAAGTCGCCCTGCCCTGGTTCTGTCTCCGTCGGCTTACAACGGTCGGGTTGGATTGGCTCTGTTATGCCCGATCACCACACAGGTGAAAGGCTATCCGTTCGAGGTGCTCTTGCCTGCGGGATTACCTGTGACTGGTGTGGTGGGGGCGGACCAGGTAAAGAGCCTGGACTGGCGGGCGCGCAAAGCGACCCGGATCGCTGCTGTCCCGAAGGAAATCGTTAGTCAAGTCGTAACGCGTCTTCAAGCATTGCTCGAAGAACACTGCTAACCAATGTTGGAAGCGCGCAGGGCGGTTTGCGCCCTGTTCTTATTTTGAGCGAAAATATTTTCAATGAGAAATCCGGCACCACGAGGACCCATAGCCTGGCCCTTGCCGGGTTGCTCTTTAGCGGGTGCCCCCGGGCTACAGCGGGGGTTAAGTCATCACCGTGGTTTCATCTCCGGAAAATAATGAGGAAGCATTGCAGCAGGCGGGAATCCCCTTCGGAGTTCCCCCTGCCGCAACCTGTGTGTGCGGGGCCGGCTGGCTGGCAGCGCCGCTGCTCTTCCGGCTTATTTAAACTCCCGCCCCTTATCGAAGGCGACGAGATTCAATTCCTTGAACTTCGGTGGCACCCGGTTTGCGATAACCGTTTTCCACTGATCGATGGGAAGATCCAGGAGATTCGAGGCGATGCCGAGAAGGATCGTGTTTACGAGCTGCGGGTTGCCGAGACTTTGGGCGAGCGGCAGCGCGTCCACGAGGATGGGGTCTTTGCTCCGCTCCTTTAAGACGTCTACCGCATTGTCCGGATAGGTCCCCATGCCGGCAAAAACGGCAGGCGGTACGATTCGCTGAAGGCTCGTGATCACCCGTCCTTCGGGATGGAGAAAATGGAGCCACCGGACGGCTTCCGCGAGCTCAAAAGAGAGAAGAATATTCGCCTCCCCCTCCATGATGAGAGGGGAGGCCACATGCTCGCTGAAGCGAACGTGGCTCGTCACGATTCCCCCGCGCTGGGACATGCCGTGAATTTCACTCTTCTTTGCGTCCAGGCCGCACAGCATGGCGACGTCCGAGAGGATCTCGCTTGCAAGGACGACCCCCTGGCCGCCGGTGCCGACGACAATCACATTGGTGGTTTTCTTTTTTTCCCGAGTCATTATGTCTCTCCTTTTGAAGTTGTGGTCTATGATATGCTCATTTCGCGAGCTTCACAATCGCTCCGGATTTGCAGACCTGCTCGCACAGGGTGCATCCGCGGCACACGGTCGCGTTAATGAGGGCGGCCCGGCGCTCTTTTTTATCCTCCTTGCCCTCGGCGGGGGGGATAATTTCTCCCTGGGTGATAGCCGGGCAGCCCAGCCGGAGGCAAAGTCCGCACCCGATGCAGGCATCCGCATCCACCGTTCGAATCTCGTTGGGATCCTGACGCAGGAGCTGAATGCAGGGGCGTTTGGTAATGAGCACGGAGGGACCTTCAAACGCAATTTCTTCTTTCAGCGCTTTGATCGTACCCTCCTGATCAAAAGGATCGATAACCCGGACGTGATCGGCGCCCAGGGCTTTTACCAGCTCCACGATGTCGACGGCATTAGTCTTTTCGTTTTGCAGTGTGAGTCCGGTGCCGGGGTTTTGCTGGCCGCCCGTCATGGCGGTGATGCGGTTGTCCATGATAATGACCTTGACGTTGCCCTTGTTGTAAAGGACATCCAGAAGACTCGTCATGCCGGAATGAAAGAAGGTGGAGTCTCCGATCGTCGCGAAAACGGGCCGTTTATCTTCAATTTTAGCCTGGGCCATGGCCTTTGCGGTCCCATGGGCCATGCTGATGCTGGCCCCCATGCAAAGCGTGCTGTCGATGCTCTGAAGGGGCGGCAGGACGCTTAAGGTATAGCAGCCGATATCGCTGTGAACGATCGCCTTCATTTTGTTCAAAGCGTAGAAAAGGCCCCGATGGGTACACCCGCCGCAGAGCAGCGGCGGACGCGGCATTTCCGATCCCGGCGCCTTTGCGGGCGGCGGCGTGGGCGTGTATTTCAGCACGCCGGCTTTGGCAAAACTCTGCTCCACGATATCGGGGGAGAGTTCATCGAGCCGCGGGAAGAATTTCTTTCCCTCGACAGCAATTCCCATGATGCGAAGTTCATCCTCTATATAGGGCTCCAGTTCTTCAACGACAAAGAGTCGCCCCACCTTTCCGGCAAAGTCCCTTATCTTCTTTTCGGGCAGCGGAAAGGTCATTCCGAGCTTTAAAACGGAGGCTTCCGGCAGGATTTCTTTCACATACTGGTAAGAGATACCGCTGGTGATAACGCCGATGGCCGTATCGTTCCATTCGATCCGGTTCAGAGGCGTTTCTTCGGCATAGGCCTTTAACTTCTCCTCGCGCTGAAGCACCAGGGGGTGGCGCAGCTTGGCAAAAGCCGGAATCATGACGAATTTCTTCACATCGCGCTTAAAGCCCTGAGGAACCGGAACTTCAGTTTTCCTATCCGGATCGATCGAAACAATTCCCTTGGAATGGGAGACCCGCGTCGTCATGCGCAGCATCGCGGGCGTATCAAAGGTTTCGGATAGCGCCAGAGCCGCCTCCACCATGTCCTTTGATTCCTGGCTATCGCTTGGCTCCAGCATGGGAATCTTTGCAAACCGGGCGTAATACCGGTTGTCCTGCTCGTTCTGGGAGCTGTGCATCCCCGGATCATCGGCGCATACAAGGAGAAATCCGCCCGGAATGCCGGTATAGGCGAGTGTCATCAGTGGATCGGCCGCCACGTTAAGTCCCACATGCTTTGTCGTAAAGAGCGTCCGCACACCGGTCATGGCGGAACCGACCGCGACTTCAAAGGCGACCTTCTCATTCGGCGCCCACTCGGCATAGACGCCCTCATAGGTCGCAAAATTTTGCATTATCTCCGTGCTCGGTGTTCCCGGGTAGGCGCTGGCTACCTTGACGCCGGCTTGAAATGCCCCGAGGGCAACCGCCTCGTTTCCTGAAAGGATCTGTTTTTTCATTTTCTTCTCCCCTTATGGTTCGATCAAACAACCCATTATAGAAATAATTTTTGTCCTTATGACATTTGCTGCCAAATGCCAATTACAAAAAGGTGCTGACAGTCAGGTCACCCCCCGGCCGCATACGGAATCGGGAATACGCGTTTCGGATCCGGAAAATCGGGCCCCCCCGTATCCAGCAAGGATCTGATATTCGAGATCCCAAGAAAAATTTCTTAAATTAGTTAATGTCTGCTATATACTGCATAATTATTTCATTTTGTCAATCTTTTACTTATTTAATAAATCTTTTTAGCGTAATAACGGAATATCATAAAAAACTTACGGGACGATGGCGATCTAAATGGCCGGCTTACCCCATCGATCCGGTCGCATTCCCCCTTGTTCAACCCGGCCGCCGCCTTGAGCCGCGTTCACCGC
This sequence comes from Pseudomonadota bacterium, assembly GCA_043797445.1. Classification (GTDB taxonomy): domain Bacteria; phylum Desulfobacterota; class Desulfobacteria; order Desulfobacterales; family JAFDDL01; genus JAZDPP01. The sequence continues at coordinate 31,000 of JAZDPP010000142.1, read as the reverse complement.
CGAAAATTTATAATAAAATTTATAATAAAAATGTATTGACAGTTTTTTGCGCATTAATTATGCTGTTTCTATGTTTTGCCTTATTATATTCCGTTAGATCATTTTTTTGTTTAATTATTTTATTTGGCCATCGCAGGGGATTCAATTAAATCATGGAGGTGTCGGAAACACGCAGACAAACACTAAGGATACCGGGTGGGAGAAGCCCCTTCTCAGCCCGAAAAAGCTGACACACCCATTCTCATCGAAGAGGAGTTGTCATGGAACTAAAACAGATCGTCATTGCAATCGAGAATTCCCCCAGTCGACTATACAATGTCATAAAAGGATTGAGCGATGCCGGTATCAACTTGCGGGCATTGAACCTGGTGGACACCGGCGATTTCGGGCAACTTCGCCTGCTGGTATCCGACGTGAACAAGGCGCGGCAGATTCTTATGGAAATGAATATTCCCGCCTATGTCAACGAAGTGATTGCGGCCGAGATCGAAGACAAGCCCGGAAGTCTGGCCGATATTTTGCTGCCGCTGATGGAAGCCAATGTCCGCGTGGCCTTCATGTACGCTTTTATTGGAAAATCAGTCGGGAAGGCGATCATGATTTTTCGCTTCACCGATAATGAAAAAGCCATCGATATCTTTCAGAAAAATGGTGTAAAGATTCTCAATGCGGACACTTTCGATATTTACGAAACGGAATCATAGCACACCGTTGGAGGAACTCCATGAGTAAAACGGCACAAACACCCTGGCATTACGGAATCATCGGCGCAGGCCCCGTCGGATGCATCGTGGCGGCTTTTCTGGCCAAAGCCGGCCATAAGGTTACCCTGTGCGACATCGTTCCCGAACTGGTCGATACTGCTAGAGAGCGGGGCATCATTATTGAGGGCGCCGAGACGCTTCAGCAAAAAGTCCCCCACACCTGCAACCGGCTCGATGAGCTAATAGACGCAAAACCGGATATCATTTTCGTTTGCGTTAAGGCCCAGGTTCTCGCCCTTATCGGATCGGCCCTGGGTGATCTTTTTCAGCCGGGCATCCATGTGGTCAGCTGGCAAAACGGAATCGACACGGAGTTTGAACTCGCCAGATCCCTGGGGAAAAAGCCCGTGATGCGAGCCGTTGTGAACTGGGGCTGCGGTTTACTGGGGCCGGCCCATGTGACCATGCCTTTTCACCATCCGCCCCACTATATTCAGGAACTCGATCCGAACACGAAAGAGGTGGCGGCAAGGCTCGCCGACATCCTGACCGAATGCGGTCTTCCGACCCGGCATACCGATCAGATTGTTCCCATGGTCTGGCGAAAAACGATCATGAACGCCAGCATGAACCCCGTGTGTGCAACCACTGGTCTTACCATGTCCCAGGTCATGAGTGATCCGATTGTCTTCGGGGTCGTTGATTCCCTGATCAAGGAGTGTCTCGTGGTCGCGCGCGCCAATGAGATTCATTTGGGATGGGATTATTATCAGAATGCAATCGATTATCTCAACAGCGCCGGTGGCCACAAACCGTCCATGCTGATGGATATCGAAGCAAAAAGACGGACGGAAATCGACTATATCAACGGTAAGATTGTTGAATACGGTATTAAAGCGGGCGTGAGCACTCCCTACAACAGCCTCATGCGATCGGTAATAAAGGGAATTGAATTCAGACTGGAAACAGAACCCCGATAAACGATGGTTGAGTTAACCATTATAAAGGTTGTAAAAAAAAGATGATCGAACCCATCGCCAAATCCGATAGCCGCCGGGCTGAAACTCCGGTCTTCGTGGGCGTCGATGTAGGGGCCTCTCACACCAAGGTCGCTATCATCGATACCGACAACCATCTTCTTGGCCATATGACCAGAAAATCGGGCATTGACTTTTCGGCCACCGCCGATGATTGCCTTTCCGCGGCGCTGAAAATGGCCCGGCGCACGCGGGATCATATCGCCCATGTCGTTTCGACCGGTTATGGCCGGAGCAATGTCACCTACGCGGTTTCCAACCGGACTGAAATCGGCTGCCACGCCAAGGGCAGCTATTTGTATTTCCCCAGGGCCGTCACCATTGTCGATATCGGTGGGCAGGACAATAAGGTCATAAAGCTCGACGCCGCCGGGCGCCGGATCAGTTTCAAAATGAACCGGAAATGCGCGGCCGGCACCGGCGCCTTTCTGGAAGAGATGTCCACCCGGCTTGGTATTCCCCTGTCCGACATGGACGGACTGGCCCGCCAGGCGACCGATATCGTTCAAATCGGCAGCTACTGCACGGTGTTCAGCGCTACCGAGGTGCTGGAGCATATCCGCCACGGCAAAAAGGTACAGGACATCATTAAGGGGCTCTTTCTGTCCGTCATCCGCCGCATTATCGAGATGGATTCCCTCACGGAGCAGGTGGTGATGACCGGAGGCGTTGCGGCCCATAATCCGTATCTGGTGGAACTGGCGGCGGAACAGATCGGAACAAGCATTCTGGTGCCTCCGCATCCCCAGCTTGCTGGCGCGATCGGTGCGGCGTTGTACGCAAGGGAAGAGAAAGGTGATGCAGTATAAGTCTAGGGCGTCCAAAAGGGACCAAAATCGGCTCAAATTTTTCCCCGGTTTTTGGACCCGGTCAAATAGCCTCTTGAACCAGGATATGGCCTCCATATGACGGAATTTTGAGGGGTCCAAAAACCGGGCAACAGTCAGAGACCGTTTTAGACGCCCTAGTATAAGTCCTATAAGTCCTATAAGTCCTATAGGTCTTATAGGACGAATAAGACTTATAGGACTTATAGGACTTATAGGACTTATAGGACTTATAGACGAATAAACTCATATAAGGATAAAGAGCGGAATACGGAACTTATTATTACCCGGGATGAGGCCTACAAGGAAAAATATATTCGGAAGAAAAGATGAAGTAATAAAGAGGGAGGATACCGTGGCGCATTGGATGAATTTAGGGCAAAATTTTAAGGTAAATGCAAAGAAGTTCCCCCAAAAAACGGCGCTGAGAGATAATAGCCGCAGTTTCACCTATCCGGAAACCAACGGGCGGGTGAATCAGCTTGGGCATCGGCTGATGGAACTGGGGCTCGGAAAGGGGGACAAGGTGGCCGTCCTGACGGATAACTGCGTCGAGATCGTTGAGCTCTATCTCGCAACGGCCAAAACCGGCATCATTATTGTTCCCATCAATTTTCGTCTCGTGAGCCGGGAAGTGGAGTATATTGTCAATAACTCCGACGCGAAAGCGATCTTCGTTCAAGCTCAGCTGACGACGACCATCGATCCTATCAAAACCGCGCTCCACCGGATTTTGCCGACCCACTATGTGGTAATGGGCGAAGCAAAGGAAGGTTATCTTGAGTATGAGGCCTTTATCACGGGCGCCTCCGTTGCGGAGCCGGATGTGGAAGTAAAACCGTCCGATACCTGGATATTGATTTATACATCGGGTACCACCGGAAAGCCCAAGGGGGTTATTCGTTCCCACGAATCCCATATTGCGTTTTACCTGATCAATGCCGTGGATTTCGGTTTTAATGAAAATGATATCTGCATGAACGTGATGCCGCTTTGCCATATTAACACCACCTATTTTACCTTCCTGTTCCTGTATTTGGGCGGTTCGGTCTATATTCACCCTGCCCAGTTTTTTAATGCGCTGGAGGTTCTCAACATCATTGAAAGGGAAAAAATAACCTTCGTTTCCCTGATTCCCACTCATTACAATATGATTCTCAATATCGACCCGGAAATGCGCAAGCCGGATGTGGGCTCGATTCGAAAACTGCTCTGTTCATCGGCGCCTGTTCGAAAGAGCATGAAGATGGCGATCATTGACTTTTTCCCCAACTCGGAGTTATTTGAAGCCTATGGATCCACCGAGGCCGGGATTGTGACGGTATTAAAACCCGAAAACCAGCTTTTGAAACCCACCTCCATCGGAATCGAGTCATTGGGGACGGAATTGGTAAAAATTTTAGATGATGACGGGAATGAAGTGCCGGTGGGAGCGGTGGGGGAGATCTATTCGCGTGGTCCCATGCTCTTCGATGCGTATTACAAACTGCCCGAAAAAACCGCCCAGTCATTTCATGGCGGCTGGTTCTCGGCCGGCGATATGGGGCGGCGGGATGAAGACGGATACTATTATATCGTGGATCGGAAAGACAATATGATCATCACCGGCGGCGAGAATGTCTTCCCGAGTGAGGTGGAGGAGGTGGTCGGCTCTCATGAGTGCGTGTTTGACTGCGCCTGCATCGGGGTTCCGGATGAAAAATGGGGCGAAAAGATCGTGGCCGTTGTCGCGCTTAAGGAAGGCATCGGCAAGGAAGCCGTCACCGAGCAGACCATCAAGGCATGCTGCAGGGAAGGTCTTGCCGGCTACAAGCGTCCCAAGGAAATCATTTTTATCAATCCGGAGGAAATGCCGCGTACCCCGACGGGCAAGATTTTGCATCGCAAGCTGCGGGAGAAATATGCCGGATAGGGAAATTGCCCTTTATAACGTTTTATTGAAACCAGCCGTATATCGAACCATTCAAACAGGAGGTGTGAAGTGAATTACTCTAAATACGCCGCGATACATGCCCGCCATCTTCCCGAGAAAATCTGCCTCATCGAAAGGCTGCCGGCCAAAGGTGAAAGGCGAACCCTCACATGGAAGCAATTTAATGATGGTATCAATCGAACGGCCAATTATCTTTCCAGGGAATGCGGCGTAAAGGATGGCGATTATGTCATGCACCTTCAGAACAACTCCCTGGAATGGCTGATTACTTATTACGGCATTATTCGTCTCGGAGCGATCGTGGTGCCGCTGAATTTCAGATTTGAAGGTCCCGACGTTCTTTTTGCCGCGGAAGTATGTAAACCCTGTGTTTTCATTCTGGGCTCCGAATTCCTGAAAGTGGTTCAACCGATTCAGAAAAATTTGAACACGGTCAAAACCTATATCTGCGTCGGAGATTCCGTTCCGGCGGATATGATCGACTATAACATTCTTGCCAATTTTGCGGATACCTCGGATGCCCTCAATGATGTCGATGACCGTCATGATCTGGCGATGATGTTTACCTCAGGCACGACCGGTAAGCCCAAGCCGGTTGTTCACACCCATTTTTCCATGAAAAGCACCGCCGCCGGTAACGGGATGTCGTATTTCGTTCAGAGAAACGACAATTACCTCATTTTCCTCCCCCTGTACCACAGCGGCACCATGTTCTTATGGGCGCCGTTCTATGCAACGGGCGCCACCGGCACCATCATTCGCGACTTCAAAGATCCCAAATGGATCATCGAAGCCATCGCGGAGGAAAAGTGCACGGATACGCTCTTTGTCGTTCCCATTGCGATTGCCATTTTAAACGCCATCGCCAACAAGACCATTGTTATGTCGCAATACGATCTGTCCGCCTGGAAATACATGGAAATTGGGGCTCAGCCGGTTCCGTTCGACATTATGAAGAAACTCGTGGATATCCTTCCCGCCAGGGTATCGAATATTTACGGCATCACCGAGGGCGGCGGCGGCGGGTTGTTCAATCTTTATCCGGAGGATGTGCTGAGAAAACCTGGCGCCATCGGGAAACCGACCTATGGCGTCGAAGCGAAAATTATCGATTTTGACGGCAAAGCGCTTCCCTCGGGGAAGGTGGGAGAGCTCATTTTTTCCACGGACCGGATGATGAAAGGCTATCACGAAAATCCCGAAATGACGGAGAAGACCTTGAAAAACGGGTGGCTTCACACCGGTGATTTATTGAAAACCGATGAGGAGGGATACTACTATATCGTCGATCGGATGAAGGACATGGTGACCAGCGGTGGCGAGAATATTTATCCCGTGGAGATCGAGGATGCCCTGATGGATCATCCGGATATCGATGATGTCGCCTGCATCGGTTATCCCGACGAGAGACTGGTTGAAGTGGTGATGGCCGTTGTCCAGTTGAAACCGGGCAAAACCATGACGGAAGAAGAACTGTTTGCCTTCGCAAAATCGAAACTGGCCCTCTATAAGGTGCCGCGAAAAGTCGTATTCGATGTGGTGCTTCGGAATCCGACGGGGAAATTGATGAAACCCCAGCTGCGGCAAAAATATACCGGCCGGCAGGAGGCGTTTCAAAAGCTGAGCTGACAACGCTTATAAGTGCCGAGAGCTGTCGACATCTTTTCACGCTGTTTATAAGAAACAGGCTTCGGGGAATTATCCCGACGTTTCATTGTGCCGGTGACTGGAATACTTCCCCGGTGAAAGAGGACGCCTTGATGATCTGTAACCGTGGATCATCAAGGCCCGCGGCCATAAGGACGACATGAAGCTGGACGAAATCGATCGGAAGATTATAGAAGTCTTGCAGCTCGACGGTCGCATCACGAATGCAAAACTCGCCTCCATTATCGGCATCTCGCCGCCAGCGACCCTGGAGCGGGTTCGAACTCTTGAATTATCGGGCATCATTTCCCGGTATGTCGCCCTGGTGGACCCCGAAAAAGTCGGCCTTGGCGTCATGGCCATTGTGGCGGTTTCCCTTGCGGCTCATGAGTTGCGGTCCGTGGACAGCATTCGGGAAAAGATGCTGGAGTACGAAGAAGTGCTCGAATGCCACCAGACTTCGGGACAGAACGATTTCATGCTGAAAGTGGCGTTGGAAAGCATCGACAGTTACTCGCAATTTGCCATGCATAAGCTGTTTTCCATCCCGGGAATACGAACCATCAAATCCTACTTCATTTTGTCCACCATCAAAAACTCAACCCGCTTTCCGATCAAGCTCATCCCCAAAACTTCCAGCGCCACCCCCTGATTCGGCCGCGCCGGAATGAAAACCCAGGCATTGATCATTGTTTTTCTCATGGCCGGAAACCGGTATCCGGCACGGTCAGTGCTCCATAGGACCGGAGAAACCTTCTTTTGTTTTCGAGCGTCGAAAGACGCCGGGATGTTTCGTTGATTCGTTCCTGAACCTCCGCGATGACGAGAAGGAGTTGGGATCTGAATTCAGCGAGGCGATGGCTCATTGTCTCGTTTCTTGCCCCGGCGGACTGTTTGAGTGCCAGCATCAGATTACGATGCTCGCCTGTCAGCGACTCGAGGGCGGCGGCCAGTTCTTTTGGGAGAAGGTTTCGCTGAATACAGGCGGTGTTCTCCGCTAATTTTTCTATAATGATATCGCCGGATGTTGTCGTCATGGCTGTAGCCTTTGCGTTGCATAAAAGGGTTTTTCAATTTTCACGGTTATCCCGTTTCATGGTTCCCGTTAATCCGATGAACTCAGGGATTCTATCAGTGCTTCGACCGTCGTCTGCGTATTTTGAAGCTCGGACAAGGTCGTTTCGAGTTTGGTGTAATAGGTTCTCAGCCGCTCCTCATATGAGGTAAGTTTTTCTTCCTGCTTTGCGATTTGGACATCAATGCGATCGCTTGAGATTTGCAGACCCTCGATCTTTCCCTCCAGAATACCGTCACTGTCCGCATAGCGCTTCAGCCATTCGGCAAACCGGACGGAAAACCCGCTGTCTTCATTCGTAAAAAAAGTAACAACGCCATCCGGATCCGCTTCGAGAATCGCTTCAAATTTCGTGCTGCTAAAAGAAAGGTATCCGTCACTTTTCATTTCCACACCCAGCTCGCCGAGGCTGGATATATCAGTACCCTCGGTTTCCACCTGGGAAAGGATGTATCGCTGAAAGGCGGATCTCAGGCGATTCGTGGTCGAGTCCCCGAAGAGAATTCCGATCGTTTCCTCATCTCCCTTGTCCTGATAGAGGTTGAAGCCATCCATGACGGCGTTATAGGTATCCACGAAATCCTGAATTTTATCCGACAGGTCACTCTCGTTTTTCACGACCTTGAGCGTCACAGTGGTTCCCTCTTCAGCGTTCGCCAGATCAATGGTGACACCGGAGATCAAGCCCTCGATTTGATTGGTCGAGCGCTCAATCTCCTTTCCCCCAAAAGATATTCTGGCCAGGCTGCCCTCCTGAGCGGTGAGCAATGCGGATGTTTCCGGATCGGTATAGAGGCGTGACAGTCCGGATTCATCCGTATCGATATCGTCGCCATCCTCGGTAACGGAAAAAGCGATGCTCTCTCCGCAGGTATCTCCCGTCAGGGATAAGGCATACTGCCCCTCACTCGTTTGAATTACATCCGCGGTAACACCGGCCTCTGAACTGTTGATAGCGTCGGCGATTCCCTGAAGGGTGTTGTTTTCTTCGGTGATTGTGATGTCAACGGCATTCCCGTCACCGGCGGCAATGCTGAGTGTACCGGTTCCCACCGTTTCATCGGCCGAGGTGAATCCGTCATGGCTGAAAAGAATTTCAGACTTCGCGATTTCCTTCACCTCTATCTGATAGGTTCCTGTCTTGGCCTCTCCCGAGACCGTGACCGATAGAATATTCTCGTCACTCGACGTTGCGGAGTATTCGAAAAACTCGTCGGCATCCGTTAAGGACGAGAGCGTGTCCGCGAGTGACAACAGGGCGTTTTGAAGCGCACCGTATGCGGAAATGGAGGTGGTATAGTCCTCCTTCACGGTTTCGAGATTATCGATCCTTGTCTGCTCCACCGCGAGGGTTGCATCAATGATCGCCTCGTAATCGATGCCGGATGCGATGCCGGTTGTAATCGATATGCTCATGCTGTATTCCCCCCTTTCTTACATATAATCCACAAGACTCAATGACATGATTTTGGAAGTGGCGGCGAGAGACGCCTCATAAGCCGTTTGCCGCTGCGTCAAAAGCGTGATGCTCTCAACGATATCCGCATCTTCCAGGCCCGATTTGTCCGAGGTCAAGGTCAACTCCAGTTCCGCCAAAATGGTTTCGGTCATCTCCAGGCGATTCGTTTTTACTCCCATGCTCGAAACCGTGTTGACGACCCGTTCGTAGTGTGAATCGAGCGCCGCGATGAACGTGCCCAGATTGCCGCCCCCGTTGTTCCTGAGATCGTCTTCCATTTGGAACAGCAGGCTGAAAATATCCTCTCCGGATTCGATCGACCCGAAGACAGCCTCTCCGGAATAGCCCACCGCCAGGGTGGCGTTTTGCCGAATTTGAATCGAAAAGGCGGCATCGTTTCCCTGATAAGTGATGAGCGTCGGATTATCCGGGTCGTCGAGGACATAGGGGCAGGTATCGGTTTTGGTGCCGGAGAAAAGATAATTCCCATCCACCTGGGAGTTCGACAGATCCACCATCGTCAGCAGCAGTTGATGCACCGCATCCCCGGCTGTTGCGAGATCGTCCGCGTTACAGGTGGCATTTGACATGGCCAGCGCGGTATCCCTGGCATCCAGAATACTTTCCAGCACGCTGTTCAGCGTCGACTCTTGCGTTTCCAGCCACTTCTTTCCCGTATCGATGCTTCGCCCTATCTGATCCATATAGGAGAGCGAGCTTTCTATCTGAAGAATTCGACCGGCGGCCACTGGATCATCCGAAGCCTCGTTGACGCGCTTGCCGCTCGATATGGCACGATTCGCCTCGGTCATTGCGGAAAGGGTTTGATTCAGCCGGTACCGGCCGGCGTTGCAGATCATAAGATTGGCTACACGCATGGGATGGCTCCTTTGTTTGAGGTTAAAGGTTATCTGATGGATAACAGCGTATCGAGCAGCTCATCGGAGACCGTGAGAAGCTTTGCGGCCGCACTGTAAGCCGCCTGATATTTGGTCAGGTTGATCATCTCCTCATCCAGCGATACGGCCGATATTTCGTCCCGCTGAGTTTGAAGTTCATTGGCTATCATCTCGGCTGATTCCCGCCGGCGTTCAACGGATTGCAGCTTGACGGCAAGACTTGAAACCAGGGTTTGATAAAAGTCATCCGCATCAACGGACCGAATACTTGAACTCGTCCCCCCCTTTTCATCGAAAACCCACTCTGTGATATCCAGCGAGGCGAATTGGAGATCGTTGATGCAAAGGGCATTGGTGTTGTCTCCGGAAGCAATATCTCCTGTGTCCGGATCGATTTGACCGGCGGCAATAAGATCCGTATCGGAGAGCAGGGCGTTTACCGACAGGCCAAGGGCGTCGTCGCCCGTGAAAAAGGTGTTGATGCCCAAGGCCGCGGCCACCCCCGAATCGCCTGTGGAATCATCGCCGCCGAAAGCAAAACGATAGTTCGATGAATCCGGTGTGAACACAATCCGGTTATTAATAATCGAGGCCGTAACACCGCCCCCGGCGGCGGATACCGCCGTATTGAAATCATCCGCAAAATCGGACAATGTATAGGCGGGATGCGCCGCGGCATCAAGATCCACCAGAACGTTTTGACAGGTGGGTGGATCTGTCGCGCTGTTTTGAATCCAAAAGCTGAAATCCTGAATCGTATCGATTCCATCGGCATAGGAAAGGGACGAGATCAACCCGCTGTCTTCGGTCGCTTCGGTTCCGGTGACGGCGCTGGAACAATAGCTCTGCCCGCAGCCTTTCGCATGCTGGGAATTCACCGCCCAGACGAGTGCTTTGGCCAGGGAGTTGATATTCGCCTCGGCCTGGGGAATGGTTTCATCCCGAATGGAAAGCCAGCCGCCGACCTTTCCCGTGGTAATGTCATCCGTTATATCCACATTCCGGCCCGACCCGTTCCACAGAATGCGTCCCTCGCTGAACTCAAGTGTTTTCGCGGATACGCCGCTGACCAGTACTGCGCCGTTGCCGGTGGTGACGGTGAAACTGCCGTTGGTTTGCTCAAAGACATCCACATTGACCAGATCCGCCAGATTGCCGATCAATACATTTCGCTCATCTCGAAGGTCGTTGGCGCAGGAAACACCGTCCGCCTCGGCGGCGATGATCTGCCGGTTGAGTTCGGCAAGTTGTCCGGTGATATCGTTCACATCGGCGACAGCCGCCGCCAGGCTGGTATTGATATCATCGGTGAGGTGGAGAAAACTCTCGGCAGCGGCATTAAAGGCTTCCGCGAGCGTTTGGCCGGCCTCCACGACCAAAAGCCGTTCCGAAGCGCCCGAAGGGTTATTCGAAAGATTCTGCCAACTGTTCCAGAACTCGGAAAGCAGAGCGCTCAATCCGCTTTCCGAATCCATTGAAAAGATGTTTTCCATGCTCGTTAAGCAGGAGGCCATCTCTTCGTAGGCGGAAAGTTCCGAATTCTTATCGCAGAGGCGCTCTTCGAGCAGTTGATCACAGGCGCTTTTGACCTGAGAGACGTTAACCCCCGATCCGAGAAGATAATTGCCGTAAGAAATCGATTCATTGCTGGCGAGAGAGACGATCTGCCGGCTGTAGCCGGGCGTGTTGACGTTCGCGACATTCTGCCCGGTGACATTCAGGGCGCACTGCTGGGCGGAAAGTGCTTGCCGGGCTAAATTCAGGGTCAATCCGATACCTGTCATTGACGTGGCTCCTTTATCGCTTCATACTGATGGTGTCCGAGAGCATCGAATCCACAGTAGTGATGATCTTGGAATTGGCCTGGTAGGCGCGTTGAATTTCAATCATTCTCACGAATTCAGTGGCGATGTCGACGTTTGACTGCTCCAGGGAACTGGGAGAAATACTTCCAAGTCCGCTGGTCCCCGCGTAATTGGTGATTGCATCCCCGCTGTCGTTGGTTTCCTGGTATAGATTGCCTCCCACTTTGGTTAGCCCGTTGGGGTTTTGAAAATCCGCCAGCGCCACCTGGTACAGCGGCACCAGCGCGCCATTTGAGTAGGTGCCGGTAATAACGCCATCCGTGTCCACATCCACCCCTTGAAGATCTCCGGCGCCGTAACCGGTTGCGGACTGAAACGTGGTGGTGGAGGAGGTGGCATACTGGGTGGTGCTGGATGCGTCATTGGCCCATGTTGTGCCATCCCATCGGGATCCGATATTGAATTCAATATCCATTTCCGTGTCCGTGCCACCGATAAAGTCGCATTGGAATTGAAGGTATCCGTTTGAATCGGTTGTCGCGGCGGTCCATGCCGGCGTCGCATCATCAAGCGTGCTTAAGGTCATTCCCAGAATGGAGCCGGAGCTGTCGGAAAAAGTGATCGTGCCACTGGCAAGCAATCCTTGATATATCGTTGCATCGAATCCGGCACGGCTGTCTTCACTGGGATCGCAGGTGATAATATACTCCCACTCGGATGCCGTATCCGTTTTATCAAAATAGACGGAAAGATCATGGGTGCTGCCAAGAGAGTCATAGACGGTGATACTGGTCTGATACTCATAATTCAAATCGCTGATGGGGGGGGATTCCGTGGCGTCCCAGACGTCCGTGAGGGTGCTCAGGTTCTCCGCGTCGGAGTCGAGATTCGCGATGAGTGTTACCTGATCACTTTCCTGGGGAGGAGAAGTGAGTGATTCGAGCAAAATGTCGGTAACGGCCCCGACGGCATCCCCGGAGTCGTCCAACTTCCATCCCTGAACGATATAGCCTTCCGGATTGGTCAGATACCCATCGTTATCGAAGCTGAATTCGCCGGCACGTGTATAGTAGAGGCTATTCGAGGATGAATCCTCCACCACGAAAAAACCGTCACCGCCGATGGCCAGATCGGTTGTATTGCCTGTGCTCTCAAGGGATCCGGTACTGAAATCCGATGAAATTTCTCCCAAGGCCGTTCCCCGGCCGACCTGAGCGGTGCCGGACTGGGTAGCGATCGTCTGCGTCAACAGATCCTGAAAGCTGTAGCTGCTGCTCTTAAAGCCGGTCGTGGTGCTGTTGGCGATATTATCGCCGATGACCTGCAGGGCGTTGCCCGTTGCGGACAAGCCGCTGATGCCGGAGTAAAGTGAACTCGTTAAAGACATAATGCCTCCTTTTTTTTCCGTGCCGATACCGGCCGGAAAGAGATTGCTCTGTACCGGAATGGCGCCGATCATGTGTCACTATCGGTGGATTGGACTTCCACAATATCGTCCGGATTCACCAGTGTTCCGTTGAGGGTGAGATAGACCTCGCCGTCCTGAAAGGCGATTCCGTCGACCATACCGGTTTCGGTCGTGCTCTCCGTTGCGGCGTCTTCACTCTCCACGGCATAGACAATTTGCTTTCCGATATAATCCAAAGGGCTGCATCCGGTGTTCTCATCCAGCCGGGTCGAAATTTCAGAAAGATAACCGTTGGTGGTGATCTGCTGTTCCAGGGCTGAAAATTGGGCCAACTGCGCCGTATATTCGGCGCCGTCCATCGGGTTCAGCGGATCCTGGTTTTCCATCTGGGCGACCAGCAGGGTCAAAAATGCTTCCTGCCCTATCGCTCCCGTGCTTTCTTCCGCGGTTGTTTTCGTGTAACTATCCGAAATTGTATTTAATATGCTGCTCGATGTAACTTCCGTAAGGGACATGGGGCCTCCTTTGTGGCCGGGTAGCCGTGAGATAAGAAGAACCCGCCGCGCCGGCTGGATAAGGGACGACGCGGCGGGTCATATAGCCCGGTTTTGAGAGCTCACGGCAGGGGGGTGGGGGACCGTGATTCTGAAGCACTATGTGAATCAATGCCTCGGAAGCTGAAACAGCGAACTTTTGACCGGGCGCCTGTTTTGGATTTGAAAACCTTACGGGGAAAAAAAGAATGGTGTTTTCATTGGGAAACCCTCGCTATTAGAGATTATGGTTGACAAAAGCGAGGTCACAGCGCGATACTAAAGACGTCTGGGGCCTTGGCAAAAAACCGGACATCTCAGGCAAACGGATCGGGGCTGCAACCCCGGTCCGTTTGTGCGTTGTGGCCTTCATTCATAAAGCCGTTTTCTTCTTTCTTCACTTGCCGATCGACTACGCAACGAGTATGCCAAAACAGAAAAAAATACCGAAGAGAAGCCTTTCCCGGTGATCGATTAGTTACACTTCAATTCGTCACATGGCTTTTTCTTTATCCGTTTATCTTCCATGAATTCAATTGCTTTCCTAATAAAAATCGACTTCCAGTTTTTAATTTGATTCGGATGCAGGTCGTGTTCTTCCGCCAGCTGCATCAGGCTTTTTTCCCCCTGAAGCAAATTGAGGACAACCTTCACTTTAAATGCACCGCTATATAGTTGACGCTTTTTCATATCGTCTGACCATTCATCTCGTTGCCGGCATACTTCTTTTTTCATCCGGGGAGAAGTGGCATGCAGCGTGCCGCGTAACTTATGCTTGCATCTCAAGCGGGAATGTTTTTTCGCTTTTTCAAGCCTTATCTAAGCGGTCAAACGTTCCTGCTGCACTATGGTGGCTATCGATAAGGAAATTTTTTCCGGTACGGGGGGAAAATTTTTCCATGCCGGATACCCCTCTGGCATTCCCATGATACCGGGGCGTACGATATGGGATTTGTGTGAAGAATTTATGTTAATACGGGGCGAAATTGTAAAGGTTTTGTAAATGGTTTGCCGGATGAAGGGCACCGGTAATATTTTGACAAGTTAAGGCTGTTATAGTAACAGGGCCATGGAAAGCCGTATGCCGCTAAACCCTATCAGGCCAAATCGGGAAAACAGGAGGACGAATGGTGATTACGGACGATGAAATCGGCAAGGGTCTGACAATCCTGAAAGTAATTTGGTTCGCAATGTTTGCAATGCTGGCGGTCTATTTGATCGTCGGGCTTCAGTTCGGTGCAACCCTTCGGATTACACTCGATGCGGATGTCTTTACGCTCCTCAAATCGGTTTTCTATGTGCTCGCGGTTGTTCTTTTTGTTATTATCCGGTACATACGAAAATTTATTTTGTCATCAAAAGGCCGGGATGGACGGGCGAATAAGCTTACCCCGACCTCCATACTTCAAAAATACACAGTTGCCATGATTGTCGCATTGGCTTTGTCGGAAAGTATCGGGATTTATGGTCTCATCCTGTTTTTTATTGGCAAGGATCCGATGGACCTGTATCTGCTCATTCTGATTTCCGCCGTGGCCATGTTGATTTACCGCCCGCAGAAAGAAGAAGTAATTCTTTTGTCCCGGGAGATCGGACAGGCCGGGACGCATATTCCATGAATATTTTTCTCTATGGCAGTTTGATGTACGAGGTGGTATGGTCCCGGGTGGTGAAGGGCCGTTATGCCGCTTACCCTTCCCTGATAAGGGGATGGCGGCGTTGTTGCGTTACGGGGGAGGATTATCCGGCCGCAATTGCCGGGAATGGCTCAATTGAGGGGGTTGTGCGGATCGGTATTTCCCCGGCGGATGTCACGGCCCTCGATCGGTTTGAGGGAGACGAGTACAGCCGCGTTTCCTGCACCGCCGAAACACTGTCCCTGGAGAAGTTCGACGCCTGGTTTTACCGGTTTAACGATGCGTATTATCATCGGTTATCGGACCGCGAGTGGAATCGGACCGAATTTGAACAAAGCGGTTTAAGCCGGTTTATCACGTCTTACACCGGGTTTCAGGCTATCGGGTCATGGTGACCGCATTTTTTGCGCCAGACGGTTGATGATGCCCGTTTTACCGTAAGGTAGTTTTTATATGTCTTTTCAAATAGACTGGGAAACGGTATTTAAAAATTTTTCAGACGGGCTGATGGTCACCGATCCGGACTTTATCATCCGCTTCATCAATCCCGCTTTCGAGCGTCTGATCAATCGGAATGCCGCCGAACTGATCGGCCGAAGATGCGATGAGGTTTTTTGCAGTTCGCTTTGCGCAACCCCGAGGTGCCCTTTAATTCTTGCCCGGGAGCAGGACGCCCCCCAGGTTTTTGACGGTGAGGGGCACTGCAAACAGATCAACCACACGGCCTGGTCCATAACCGCCACCGCCCTCTATGATGCCGTAGGAAGATTTGCCGGGCTGCTCGAAAAAATCTCCGATGCCAAGATTCTTCATAACATCCGGTCCGAATTGCGCGACAGTCAGGAGCGGATGCGAAAGACCATGGGCGCCATCATTCAGGCCATGAGCATGACCATTGAAAAGCGGGACCCCTATACCGCCGGTCATCAGCGCCGCGTGGCCAAACTCTGCCGGGCCATAGCCACGGAACTGGGGTTTTCCTGGGAGCGTATTCAGGGGCTGCGAATGGCGGCCGCCATTCACGATCTCGGCAAGATCCTTGTGCCCGCCGCCATTCTCAACAGGCCCGGTCCCATGTCCGTGCATGAGATGGGGATTATTCGCGCTCACCCGCAGACGGCTTTCGAAATTCTAAAAGACATTCAATTCCCCTGGCCCCTGGCTGAAACCATCCACCAGCACCACGAGCGCCTTGATGGCAGCGGCTATCCCGACGGGCTCAAGGGCGATCAGATCCTTCTGGAAGCGCGCATCCTGGCGGTGGCAGATGTGGTTGAATCCATGGCGTTTTTCCGCCCGTACCGGGGCGTATCCCTGGGCCTGGGGGAGGCGATGGAGGAGCTTCGCAAACAAAGAGGTATCCTCTACGATGCCCGGGTGGTGGATGCCTGCATCGTTTTGCTGAGCCAAAAAGGATTTGATTTTGAAACCAAGGTGTGGCTGCGCCCGGAACAGGCGAAGAAAGGATCCGTCGCGTGATCCAACCGCATTTCTCCGCCTGATTTCAAGAGCGTATTGTAAAACAGAGGGGATCATCAGAGGTTCCGGCCGAGTTCTTCCCCTTCACTGATGGCATGCATCAGAATCCGGGGGTTTTTGGCATCGCCAATCACATGCACCGGGAGCCCCATGCCTTTAAACATCTCCAGCGGCTTTCGAATGGGGGTCATTTTTTCCGCAATCACCAGCGTATCAAAGCCGTTTAATTGGATTTCTTCCTCCTTTGACTGCAACGATACGCCGGTGGACCGGAACCGGACGCCATCGGATAGAAAAGTTGTAATGCTTACCAGTTTAAAGAGTTTTACCGCATTGCGTTTCAGGCGATCGCGCAGATAGTACCGGTCATTTGCGGAAAGCTCTTCCCCAAAATGACCTTTTCGGTGAAGCACCACGACCGTTTTTCCCTTTTCCGCCAGAAAATCGGCGACCATCAAACCGGCCTGACCGCCGCCCAGGACAATGACCTTGTCTCCGGCAACCGCTCTCCCTTCCAGAATATCGGTGACCATGTGCTGGTCCATTTGCGTTTGGAATATTCCCTTGAGCATCGGTATTTCGGGAAGTGAGCCGGTGGCGATGATTACCTCTTCCGGCGAAAGGGTCGAGACCAGAGGGGCGGACAAAGGGGTATTGAGCCGAATTTCTACCCCCAGCCGCTCCAATTCTCTAATAAAATACGCCACAATATCCATGATCTCGCCGCGACCGGGGGAAAAGGAGGCGATGCGTGCAAGGCCCCCCAGATGCCCCCGTTCCTCAATCAACGTCACCTTATGCCCGCGAAGCGCCGACATTCGCGCGGCTGCCAGTCCGGCCGGCCCGGAGCCCAGGACCAGTATCTTTTTGGCTTTCGGCGCCGGGGTCGTTCCGGTCAGCCGGTATTCCCGGCCGACATCCGGATTGACCACGCAGGAGCCGGGTTCCTGCTGAAAGACCGCATGAATGCATCCCAGGCAACATCCGATGCAGGGACGAATTTGCGCAAACTCTCCGGCCAGGGATTTGGCGGGAAGTTCCGGATCCGCCAGCAGCGCCCTGGCCATGGCAATCGCATCGGCTTTTCCCTCCTTGATAAACCGATCGGCCAGCTCGGCATGTTTGATTCGGCACACCCCGATAACGGGGATGGCGACAATTTTTTTGACCGCTTCGGCCAGATGTATATAACACCCGTGCGGGGCGTACATGGATGGAATCGTCAGCTCTCTGGCGCCATAGACGCCCGCGGATACGTGGAGATAATCCACGCCCTCCTTTTCCAGAATAACGGCCAGGGCCAGGGCGTCATCGAGTGTCCATCCGTCCTGAATAAAATCGTTGCCGTTCATGCGAACGCCCACCGGCAAGGCGTCGCCCGCCGCCTGCTTGACGGCGCGGAAAACCTCCAGCAAAAATCGAATCCGGTTTTCAAACGGACCGCCGTATTCATCGGTTCGGTGATTGGCGTTCGGCGAGAGGAACTGGCCGATGAGATACCCGTGGGCCGCATGGATTTCCAGGAAATCAAAACCGCCCGCCCGGCATCTTCGGGCGGAGTTTTCGAAAGCGAGAACCAGCTCGTGAATCTCCGGTATGGTCAGCGCCCGGGGAACCCCCTTGGCCAGCGCCGGGGCGGGAATCGCCGAGGGCGCCACCTTCTCCTCGTGCATGCATTGCCTGCCGCCATGCATCAGCTGCACCCCGAATTTCGCCCCAAAGGGCCGGGCGGTTTGCGTCATTTTTTGCAGGGCGGGAATACATCCGTCATCCCATAATCCGGGCAGATCCGGCGCCTCAATGCCATCCGCGCGAACGGCGCCGCCTCCCATCAGCATCATGCCGATGCCTCCCCTGGCTCGCGCCACAAAGTACTGGGTTAACTGGTCGGTGACATAATTATGATCGTCCACACCGAAATTAATGCTCATGGCGGACATCAGCAGACGGTTTCGTGCCGTCATGGGGCCGATGGTGATCGGGGAAAACAGATGCGTTAACATGGTGATAAACCCCCCTCTTGAAAATACAATGAAAAGAGATGGTACCACGGTTTACCGCCACGGGTAAACTTCGCAGTGAAACAGGGTTGGTTGTATTCGTGCCGATTTTTGAAGCAGGTCCGACCTTACCGATATTGATATTTTGCTGTCAAGCGATTTCAATGCGAGATGTGAAACGCAGCCGATACGATGACCAAGGCCGAAACGGCTTTTTAACCCCCGAAATATAGGTGTTATCGAAGGTGGCCTTAAACGTTCATTGACTGGCTCGCCCCATCACGCTATGAGCAAGAGCTAAAGGGTGTTTTTTGTGCCCACGCAATTTGAAGTTACCGTGGTAATTCCAGGATCGTTTTTTTCATTATACCGGGGGATGTTTTCCCGTCCGGCGGATGCCATGGCGGGCAAGGAGCGCTAAATCATGACGGTCGGTCGCAATGATCCCTGCCCCTGCGGCAGTGGCAAGAAATATAAAAAATGCTGTTTGTCCGAAGGGGGGGAAACCCTTCCCGAGGTGGAATCCCGTTATCGGCGGCTGGCCCGGAGTTATGAAACGCTGGAAGAGCGTTTGGGGGAACATGCCTACCGCGTCTTTGGTCCGGATGGGCCGGTGCTGGCTCTGGATGAGTTTCTGGGGTGGCCCGAAGGGGATGAACCGGTGGAGGCCGATTTTCTGGACCGGCAGGGAGCGCTATTCTGGCCATGGTTTCTATTCAATTGGGAGTACGAAGCGAATGAAAACGAATTCGAACTGGAGGGCCCGCCGGAAAAAACGGTTGCCGAGCTCTATGGAGAAGATCAGGGCGAAAATTTGGACCTCACCGAAGAGCAGCTGATCCTTGCAGCAAACCGAAAGCCATGCAGTTTCTGGGAAGTGATGGCGATTGTCCCCGGAAAATCGATTGATTTCCGGGATATTATGACGGGGGAGCGGATTACGGCCTGGGAAAGAACCGGGTCGAATACCGTTGAACCCGGCGATATCGTCTTTGGACGGGTGGCGCCGGTGGACGGCATTGGCATGATCATCGGCATTGGGGCAACGATTCTGCCGCCGGCTCAAAATGCGTATCTGATGGAATTGCGTCAAAAGCTTCTGGGGGAAAATCGTCGGCTCACCGATGAGGATTTGCTCGACTGGGATGTGACGATCCGCCGGTTTTATTTTGACATGGAACAACTTCTCCTTCATCCGCCGGTGCCGCCGGATATCGACGGTGAAGACCCTGAAGTTCGGGATGAATTGTGAAAGCGGAAAAAAAGTGCGTTTTCAGCCCTCGATCGGATCATGCCGATGCCTCTCGTTATCCAACCAGAAAGCGGCAGGCGATAATCGAAAAAATCAGCCCGGCGAGATCCGCCGTGAGCGCTGCCGCCAGGGTGTGCCGGACCCGCCGGACCTGGATCGACCCGAAATAGACGGCCAGCACATAAAATGTCGTCTCCGATGAGCCCTGAATGGTGCTGACGAGATACCCGGTATAACTGTCGGGCCCGATCGCCGGGTTATTGATGGTGGCGGCCAGAATCGCATAAGCGCCCGAGCCGGAGAGGGAACGCATCAGGGCCATGGGAAGCGCCTCGGCGGGAAGGCCCACTTTTTCGGTCCAGATGCCCAGCCAGCCGACCAGCGTTTCCATTCCGCCGCTCGCCCGAAACATTCCCACTGCCACGAGGATGGCAACGAGGTAGGGAATGATTTTCAAGGCGACCTGAAACCCCTCCTTGGCCCCCTCCACAAAAACCTCATAGACGCGCACGCCCCGAAACAGACCGAAAAGCAGAAATCCGATCATTATTACCGGCAGGACCCAGGGAGAAATGGTTTTGCCATACGGAACCGCCAGCAGAATCAGGCAGAGGAAAGTGCCAAAAGCTATAATTCCGACCCAGGCGGGGTAGCCGGCCCCGGTATCCGCATATGGCATGCCGATATCTTCCGAAAGCGGTATCGCGACACTCTCTTTAATTTCCGATGTCTCACTCGGAACTGGCAGGGGTGAAAACCGGCTGAAGAAGGTGACGGCCAAGACGCCGACGATGGTACCGCCAATGCTGGCAAAGAGGGTGGTCGAAAGGATTCCGGCCGGATCATGTGACCCGGCCGCCGCCCGAAGCGCAATGACACCGGTGGGCAGCAGGGTCACACTGGCCGTGTTGATGGCAAGGAACAGGGCCATGGCATTGGTGGCGGTTCCCTTGTGGGGGTTTAAGCGGTCCAGTTCCTGCATGGCCCGAATGCCGAAAGGGGTGGCGGCGTTTCCCAGCCCCAGGGCATTGGCGGAGAGGTTCAGGATCATGGCGCCCATGGCCGGATGATCCGGCGGAATGTCCGGAAAGAGCCGGACCATGAGGGGCCGAATGAGGCGTGCGATAACGGTGAGCAGGCCGCCCGCCTCCGCGACTTTCACCAGTCCCAGAAAGAGCGTCATGACCCCCACCAGCCCGATGGCCAGATCAACGGCCCCGGTTGCGGAGTCGATCATCGCCTTGGAGAGCGCCGCCATGGGCGTTATATCACCCATGGCCGGCGTCCAGGAAAGTTCCCGCCAGCCGGCAAAGAGAAAAGAAACAGCCACAAGAGAAAAGAAAATGATGTTCATGCCGGTACTCCCATTCCGTTTCCGCTTTCAATATCAGTATTCGAAACGGTTAACCAGCTATTTTTCTTCCTATAATCGAGTCGCGATATCGGTAAGGTAGATCAGGGAAAGAACAACGCGAGCCCGACTCATAGCCACATAATGCAGTGAAAGCGGCTTCTTGCCTTTTGGGGGGCGGGCAAGATCAACGACGATGATCACTTCGTTCTCAAGCCCTTTGAAGTTGCGGATTTCCGCAAATCCGGTTTGTCCTGTCGGAAATGAGCGAAGTGAGAATTCATCGAGCAGGATGATGTTTTCCCGAATCGAAGCGGGGAGAAGGGATACGGAAGATTCCCCAAATGGCACAGGGGAAAGGATCGTGACGGAACCGGAGGGAATGCCGCCCGCATCCATTATTTCGAAAATTTCATTTGCCAGCAAAGTCGCTGATTCTTCACGCGAACAAGCATCAACCTCGCGAACTGCCGGACCATTTCCCGCCCCCCGGACGCCCATATCCGCTCCGAGATCATTCTGAACCTTTTCTAAAATCACGCGCGTGTTTCGGCAATTTGTTTTGAGGGGGATACGGGCGGGAGTGCAACTTTCCAGGAACGCCACAGCCTCACGATCAACCGTTCCGAAAAACCCGGATTGATTGTTTGCGTCGTAAAAGAAGGACCATCGGCCATGTTCGAGACCTCCCTTTATTGCCGAATCCAGCTGGTGCAGATTATTCATATTCAGCAGATCCTGGCCCTCATCGACAATCAATGCATCGAAAGAATCGACCCCGCTTCTCTTTAACGCCGTTGGGATGGAATCGATCCGTGAAATCGTCACTCCCGGTAGCCCAAACCGGGATTCAAGATAGCGTTTTAGCCAGTTTGAGCGGCAGGCAAGCAGCACCTTTTGTCCCTCGGCCGTCCACCGGCGAGCCAGTTCCAGGGCAAGAAATGTTTTTCCCGTGCCTGCGCCCCCGGAACACAGAACTCTATCATTGGCGCCGGCGATGTCCACCATTACCATCTGATCCTCGGTAAGTGCCGCTATATGGTTTTCCACCCGGTTGATCTGTCGATACAGTGTTTCGGCAACCTCAAACTCGGGGCGCAGGGAATGCTTCAGCAGATTCAATGCCGCCGCATCGGGGTGACGTTCCCGGCCCTCTTTACCGCGCCAGTATTCAAATAGTTTCTCCAACCACCGTTCAAGATTGCGGATCTGGCGAATATCGGCCAGAATTTGGGAATCCCATTCCGCTCCCTGCACCCGCCATTCCACATCCGGAAATATGACGCCATAGCCAAGGGTAAATTGCGACAGGATCGTATCCGGCAGCGTGTCGCGGAGCTTGGAAATAAGCCCATGCAGTGCGGATTGTGCCTGTTTGAAAGGACCTTCTACCGATGGTGAACTTTCACCGTATCGGTTTTCATACCGCCAAAGGCCATCCTGGCAACTAATTCGTCCTCCTTTTATTTCAAGAACAAAGATGCCCTTGACACCACAAATCAGAAAATCAATTTCACCAAAGCGTTTATAGGGGTGACGGGGCAGGTTAAGGGAATGGTATGCGGTCAGGCTTCGATCGTTTTCGAACGCGGACCGAAGCTGGTCAAATACCCGCTTTTCAGCTTGGCTATGGGTCCCATGAGGGGTTGCGGGAATCATTCGCATGCGGCACCATCTCTATCGATGCGAGAGGAGATCTCGCATTTTCTCATCCAGTTTGCGGGATATTTTTACTTCCGGAAGCTTTTTAAAGAATTGCTTTTTGTCGAGCTCCGTCTCAACCGCCCTTACTTCCCCCGGTAATAAGAGGTGGGCACCGCTCGCGTCAATAACGAGCTGATAGTCTCCCTTGCCGAGGCTGATTCGGGTGTAAACGAAGTCCCACTTGCTCTCTTTTGCCAGGAGAAGCGCCGCTTCTTTTTGTTTCACGGACCACCCTCTGGCACCCGGTGCGAACAATTCACGAAAAGGGATACATCGGGGGGGCGGGGACCCGAAATTCAGGCCGCTGCCGGAAAGCCGATGTGCCATGGCGGCCATGCGATGAGAAACCGCCGCGGTCATTCCGGGTTGATCCCGGATTTCCAGCGGCAGGCCCAACCACCCCTCTCGTGCGGCAAACAGAAGGGCTGAAGCGATATAATCATTTTCGCTGAGAAGCGGGTGCTTCAACTCAAGCAATTCGGCGCCATTTTGCCGTAAAAAGAAAAGCGCCATCACTCGGGGAAATAGTTTGGGATGGCGCTCCAAAATTTCGGTAATGGTGCTGTCCGAGTAGCTGGCTATCGACCGAAGATCATCGAGCAGTTTTGTCAATGCCGCTTTCGGTTTTTCATCCAGGGTATTTTTGGCCGCGGATAAAAATTCGAACACCGTATCCCGGGGATTGGGGGCATCGATCGCTGATCGGGCCGCCGCCACTTTGTCGATAGCGCCCCAAAACAACCCCGGCAACATGTTCGTAGTAGGGGGGGTGCCGGTTTCACGCCACTCATAAAGCCCGCCGATCAACGGCTCGGTGATAGCGGCTGCGACACTTTCCTCTTGATCGAAAGCCAATCGGCAAGCGTTCATCGCCTCATCACTTCTATTGGCCA
This sequence comes from Pseudomonadota bacterium, assembly GCA_043797445.1. Classification (GTDB taxonomy): domain Bacteria; phylum Desulfobacterota; class Desulfobacteria; order Desulfobacterales; family JAFDDL01; genus JAZDPP01. The sequence goes on along the minus strand of JAZDPP010000142.1, from coordinate 7,357 downwards.
AATGAAACAGCATTGCCATCATTGCGCCCGCGGTTAAGGCCGCGTGAGGTGTTTCATCCCGGTGGGGCGGGGTGGTTCCATTCGGCGGCCAGATTCCAGCGTTCGATCCCGGGAACAGGCCGGCATTCACTTCTCGTTTATAGTCATTCAATGGCACATTCGCAAAATCTTGCGCGTCTGTTTCCCATGCCTGTTTATCTTCCTTCGATGGAAAGGCAACCGTTTCAATCCAGGAAGCCGGTAAGGGGGCGGGGAGCAACAGGGCTGCCTCCACGCCAGTTAACCCATCGGGAAATGTAATTTCACGCGAGGACCCATCTCTTGATATTGCCGTCACCGGCCCACAAAGGGATGACAGATTGATGCTTGCCACGCAGGACCGCAAATGGCGCTCTTCCACAGTGGAAATGTGAAGGACCTGTTTGGGAATCGCATCGGCAAACAGGGGTATCCAGCCGGGAAAGGTATTCAACACGTCGGAATAGTATTTCTTTCCAAACCCTTTGGGCGACAGGATTAATCCGGCCGACAGCATGTACATCAGATTGAGGTGGTTCGTAGACAGGCACCACTTCACCGGCTTTTTTTTCGCCGGTTTCTTTCGCAGCGGTTCGCCAAATAAATCTTTTTGCTCCAAAATTACCTCCAGCGCCCGAGAATGTCCTCATCTCCGGGCAGAATGGTTTCGACCGGGCAGTGTCTGCCGGCTTCCCTAAGCAGAACGACCCGTTCTTTCGCGCGGGCAACCATGACATAAAAACGTCTTTTCATGGCGTCCTCATATGGATGACTGCAGGGATATTCATGGATATCGGCCAGAAAAACGGTATCAAATTCCAGCCCCTTGCAAGACTGACAGTTGATCACGACGATGCCGCCCTCGGAAAAGGACAACTCGCTTTTTTCTCCCGATGCGTAGGTTTCTATTCGCGGCATGCCATTGTCCAGGCGGACATCAGCCTCTTTGAGTGCCTGAAGGTATCGCTCCCGAACCTTATTATTGGGGGCGATCACGCCGATCAACTTGCCGGGTTCCCGATCCGCTCTTTTCAGAATGTGACCCACGATCGAAGAAAAATTGAATCTGCAGCCATCGCCGTATTCCACCAATAATGGTTTTTCTATGGATGGCCGGGTCGGTAAGTCCGGAGGCTTATCGACACCGGTGTAAAATTCCCGAGCTAAGCGGGCAATCGGGTACGTATTTCGATAATTTTCTTTTAATTCAATGTCCACCTGATCCTTCAGCAGCTTGTTTTTTAACTCCTGAAGGGAACTGTTTTCTTCCATGATCTGTTGATTTTGATCCGCCACGACGAAGAAATTTTCGTAGCTCATATTCGCCAACGCCTCATAGAATTCAGGCGGCATGTCCTGTCCCTCATCGATAATCAGGAACGGGTGTTCCGGCGGAGGAATTTTCTCAGCAGAAACGATTTGTTTGATTACCTCGTCCCATAATATTTCCCGCCACCCGGTCGTTTCTTCCGCCATCGGAATTGAGGTGTTCATCGCGGCTCGATATATTTTGGCGATCCAGCTGTTCCAGGTGGCGCTGTGTATTTCATTTCCAATCAGCTGTCGACTCGCCTCTTTTAAGAGCTTGTTGTAGACCAGGAAAATATAATCGTTGTCGGCGTGATATCGTTTGGCCCGCAGGAGCGCGATGATCGATTTACCCGTTCCGGGACCTCCAATGATGAGATGGCGCCCCTCCTTCGGGAGCGCTCTGGCGCGCTCCTGATCTTTGCTTAATTCATGAATTCCCGGAAGCACAAATTTTCGTTTGGCCATGGCACTCTCACGCGTTCAAATCAATAAAATCCAAAAAAGCGGGGATCCCTTCCGTCAGATCGCCCTTAATGAACACCCGATCCAGCAGCACATTTCCATAAGCACAACCGGGTTCCGGAATCAATGAGCAGGCATGGCAGGCGGCGCGGTTGAGCATCTGCGGCCCTTGCCCCTCGTGTTCCGCGCATATGGGGTCGAGCGAACACCAGTCGGCATGGTCGAACACGCCGGAGAGAAGCTTAAGAAATCGCCGCGGCTCGGCTAATTCCACCAGTCCGCCCAGCGACCCCGCAACATCGGGGACGGCCACATAGATCAAAATGCCCGACATGGGGTCTTTGCCATCTTGGCAGTATATCCGTTCATTGAGCGAAGCCGCCGGATATCCGGCCTGGGTTTCCAGTTGACGGATCAGGATGTGGGCAAGTGTGTGCATCAGCAAGAAACGTGGCGTGACCTTAACATCACCATCGGTTGCTGACACAGCCGCTTGTTCGTGACGCGCTTTTGAAATCAGGGCCCGCTCTATCAATTTGGGGTGCGTCTCCCAGCATTGAAGGGTTTTTTCATTCAGCGTAAAAAAAATGCCTTCTCCATAAAGTTCAATTGCCGGCAACCAATCACTTTTGCCGTCAATATCGGGTGGCACCAAAGGCGCGCCAGGCGGCGGGTAAGGGGGGTAAACTCTTGTGAAACCCAAGAAAACATGAATCTCTTTTAGCCGTGTTAGGGCGACCAAATGACTCACTGATTGTGCAATGGCTCGAACCTTTGAACTTATTGGTAGCGTTTTCTTTAAAGATTGCCAGGAATCAGTGTAATGGCGGGCAATAAAATCCTCATCGTCAAAAACATCAGAAAGCGCTTCAAGTAATGCCTTGTACTCGTTTTCAAGCAAGATGCCTCGTGTCACCAAGCCGCCATAATGCGGATACCCGTTTTTCTTTTTAATATCTTTCCACGCTTCCTCGACTTCTTCTGGGGAGCAACGGAACTCCGAGGCAAGCGATCGGAATAGCCCTTTTCGAGCAAAGTCGGATCTTGTCTGATCGATTCGCAGTATCTTTTGAGAGCTCCGATATAAGCGATCGATAACCGTTCCTTTGCGTATTCTGGATTCCGGTGGAATTACGATGGCTTTTTTGCCCACTGCGAAATGCACTCGCACGTCGTTAATTTCTAAAACAAATCCCAAATCGTCATTGTCGCTTGGCGCGCCGGTTTGGACCCGCTTATTCGGTGTGGATATTATCCATGGTTGTTGACGTGAATTAATGAAGGGGATGCTCAGGTTGTCAGGAAAGATACCGGTGGAAGAACATTTTTTGCAGCGTATTTTCCGTCTGCCGGGATCTTCTTCCTTTAGAGATAGGTAGGTGCCTTTCCAATCAGCCCGGCATTGTTGTTGCTCCGGCTTTTTAGCATCCCGGTGAGCCAGCCAATGCCATGGAACATCCGCTAAATGTCCATCCGAGTGAACGAGTACCCAAGGGACTTGTTCCAGCATCGGATGGTTGGGGCATTTCTCCGTATTTGGCGCCATGCAACGCGGTTTGTCTCCATTCGCCAAATCTCTCCATGGTTTATAGTGCAACAATCCGCAAGTGGGGCAACGCATCCAGGAGGGGAACCGCAGAGCCGGGATGCAAACACCTTCAATTCGGCCATTATGAAGCTCTTTGGCAACGGGCGGTTCGCGCAAGTCCTGTTCTATCCCCAGCGCGGAGCGCACCTGATCAACATAGGGGATCAACCGGGAAGCGATTTTGCCGTTCCTGTCCGTCCATTCCCGGATGTCTTTTACCGTCATCAGATAATCGGGTCCGCGAACGATCGCCCCGACGGAGCTATACCCCAGCAAATGAGAAAGGCGGACGGGGATATATTCGCTCATAGCTGCCTCAGCAAAGCGGTGTTTTCGACATTGCGCATGGACTGAAGGGTTGGCCACAGCCCTTTTATTTTGTCGTCGTGGTTATAAAGAAGGCGATCTGTCGCCTTATCCTTGTCAGGGGCATGATAATCGAGTTGAATCCTGGCCTCCTTGCAACGTTCAACCTCTAATTTCCACTCGGCAACGAGGCGATCAATGTGGGCGATGGTCTCCTGCCCCCGCTCCCGGTCGGCTCTCAGGCACCGTTGCTTGAGTGTTTCAACAACCGTTTTTACGCGATCATCCATCGAATCAAAGGTTCCAGCCGCATTGTTGGGCAAAAGAAATGCGCAGGAATGCCGAATTGAGATAACCAGTGCGGCGTGCAGGGCGCGCAGCCGCGCCTGGTAAGTGTACGGCGTGATGCTGGTGGGCTCGACAAACCGGTAAAAGGATTCATGGTAGGGGCGAAAATTCTCATAATGCGAAAGACTCCGCGCCTGATCCCGGTAGTAATTGGCAAAGATCACGCCCGGCACTTCGGCCCGGCCCACCCGGCTGCTGGCCTGAATGTATTCCGCCGTGGTGAGCGGTTGCCCATTTATTACCATCAGCGAAAGGCGGGCCACATCCAGGCCAACGGAGATCATGTTGGTCGCAAGGAGGGCATCCAGGCACCCGGTTTCCCCCCGGGAGTGCTCAAGGTTCGCAAAGGTGCGGGCATTTTCTTCGGCGTTGGAAAGGCCGGTCAATTGGGAGATGACGGCATGCGGGCGGGTTACGACAGGCGCTTTTGCGCCGTCTATCCCATTTCCCGGGTCTTTGTTTTCAGTTGCCTGCGCTTCGCCGACATACCGATTGAAATAGTCCCGGACATTGATGCTGAATGCGTTATGGCTGGTCCCCACCCCTCTAAGACTTCCGTGGTAGATGACCTGCGTCCACCAGGCATCCAGATAGAAATCGCGATCCATCTGATCGGTGTCAAAGACGATTTCAGGCGCCGCCAGCAAGGCGGCCGCAAGGGGCGCCAGGCAATGCTGCCGGCCCAGCATGAAGGCCAGATACCCCACATAGAGCCGGCCGGGTCTGATATGGGTCGGTACCGTGTGCGCATAAAAGGAATCGTCACAGGACAGGCCCGGAGGCGGGAACACATTCACCTCTCTTCCATAAAGGCGGTGGACCTGGTCCCTGGCCATTCGGATGGTCGCAGTCGAGGCAATATATTTCGGGTGGACGCCGCGCCGGGTGAGCACCGTATCCAGGGCCGCTTCATAAAGCCCTGCAATCGAGCCGAGTGCGCCGGCAATAAGATGCAATTCATCCTGTATGATCAGTTCCGGGGGGCGGTTGCCGTTTTCCCCAAAAAACACGGTTGCCCGATGATCCCAGGCCAGACGGGCGAATTTGTCGACGGTCGCTATCAACAAGGTCGGGGGGGAGGAATAGAGCGCCTCATCCACCACATTGCAGGGAAGGATGCCACTGCCGGCACGACCAAAATCACACGCCGGATGGGTACAACGAAAATGGAATCGAAAAGCGGTTGCGTTGTAGTTGGAAGACGCTTTGAAAGGCGTCAGGCACCAGGGACAGCTGTTGATTACCAATTTAAGGGGGCCTGATCCGGTTCCCTGCATTGCCTGATGGACGATTTCCAATGCCGACTTAAATGTATTGGGGCTGGCGGCCTCTCCCACCCACATGCCGACCGTGATCGGTTCGGTTCCAAGGTCGGGCTCTTTGCGCCGGATCAATTCCAAAGCACAGATCAATCGGGTCGCCCGCAGGTACTGTTGCGCGGTGAGTAGCCGTAGCGTGTACCGCATGAGAACGGTGGTTCCGCCGCCCGATGCCGGGTTGGTCAGCCGCCGCCAGGCAATCTGAAACGCAATCAGCCCCAGATAGGCTTCGGTTTTGCCGCCACCGGTTGGAAACCAGATCAAATCGACCGTGTCCCGGAATTCGCTATCCTCGTCGATGACGGATTCTATGACCATTAGAAGAAACGCCAATTGAAAAGGACGCCAGCGATATTGGCAAGGGGATTTGTCCCTTCCCTGGCTTCGATCGTATTGTGCCATCTGACTCAGCATCGCGCGATTGGCGATTCCGAAAGCGCGAGCGGCCAGGGGGCTATTGCGCAGTCGTAAGCTCCCTTTCCTCATTCGCGAAACGATATTTTGCATCCGCCGGACAATTCGATCAGCGGCCTTTCGTTCATAATCGTCTTCAACGAGTTCACTCGCTTTGCCTTGCTGGCCCGTAACCCAGGTTTCATAGGTTGTCACAAAGAGATCCAGGTCATCGTGTATTTTTTTCGCGCCGCCATTGCATCCTGAGAGGTATTCTATTTTCAGAATTTCGCTATCGGAGCCCTCGATATCCGCCGTTACCTGCGGTACTTCAACGGTGGGCATGAAATCAGCGAAGATTTCCGTGACGCGACCTGCTGGATCGAGTTTCCAGTCCGCGGCGGCGCCGTGCCCGATGGCATAAATATGTCGATCCTTGTACTGTAATTCGAGCTCTCGCTCTTCCTCCGTCAGAAGTGCCTTGTCAACCCGGGGATAATTTCCCACCTCGCCGGAATCAACAGTGCATTCGAGTCGGGCCTCGAACAGGGATTTTTCGTTGCGGTCCAATTTCCATTGGAGGGGCGAATCGATAAACGCTTCGGCCGTATTGCAAAGGGAAATGGTAATGATCCAACCGGTTGCGTAGGGGCGCCAGAGACAATAAATTTCCGCGACCCCCTCGGTCTCGGTTTTTGTCTTAAACACTGGGAACCGATAGCTTTCCGGTTTACGGTCTTTAGGTGCAAAGAGCGTTTTTGTTTCCCCCTCCTGCGAGGCTATCTCTTCCCGATGCCAATTCCGCGGCATGAAACGTCCCTTGTCATCGCGATCTTTGATCCCGGAGTACCGAACGGCAAAAGCCTGAACCTGAAGTGCTATACGATCGCCCTGGATGAAAAACGAGAACCCAACAGACGACGGAGGGATGTAGCGGCGCTTTTTCCGTGTCGGCTCAACTTCAATCTTTTCCGCACTATCATCATCCTGGTCTAAATTTTCATCACATCCGTCATCATCTTCGGACGCAGGGTCTATTCCGGCTTCCCCTTTGATAACCGGAAACAGCACGCCGACATGATATCGATCGGCGGGTTGGATTCCGACCAATACCTCCTCCTGCGACCCCGGTCCCATTAAGCAACGTCTCAACCAGTCGACAAAATCTTTTCGCTTACCCGCATAATCCATTCGCTTAAGCTCCGATGATCCGTAAGGCACCCGCAGGGAATTCAGCATTCTGCTTTATGGATGGACTTCAATGCGTAATGGCAAAAATTCGCCGGGTTGTCTATCGTTATTTGCCATCGGAGATTGGTTTGTCGGATGATCCGGTAAGGAATGATAATTGGATTTTTTTGCTGTGTGCTTGCGAACGCATGTTGTGCTCGGAACCCCGTAAGAGGGCGAAAAATTTTCGCCCCTACGACGCCACTCCCTTGCTATTGGCGCAAAAGATTGAGGCTAAGGGTAGGGCGTCCAAAAGGGACCAAAATCGGCTCAAATTTTTCCCCGGTTTTTGGACCCGGTCAAATAGCCTCTTGAACCAGGATATGGCCTCCATATGACGGAATTTTGAGGGGTCCAAAAACCGGATAACGGCCAGAGACTG
>JAZDPP010000141.1:0-86125 GCA_043797445.1 Pseudomonadota bacterium | reverse complement strand
TCAAGGGCAGGGATCGGCGACGCTGGCCTGGTGCACCCTGCGGTACGCCGGATATTATGAAAACGCCTGTCTTTACAAAACAGGCTCCGGTGACCTGGAGATGACCTCCTGCACCCTGTCCCATTGCGACGGCAACGGACTACGGATAACCGGCAACACGGGCGATGTCACAGTATCGGGCTGTACGTTCGGCAGCAACAGCTACTACGGCATCCTGCAGGGGATCAACGATGGCCTTGTCGATACCGCCAACAGTACATTTGCCGGTAACACGCTGGGCGATATCGGCGTCGACGGGGGCGCCATCACGGCTAACCTGACATGGCTCGCCGCCGGAAGTCCTGTTAACCTCACCGGTGATATCACTATTGCCGCCGGAGTGACGCTGACCATCGAGCCAGGGACGGTGGTCCGGCTGGGCGACAATATCAGCCTGTGGGTAAACGGAACGCTTAACGCCGTGGGAACCTCATCGAGTCCCATCACGTTTACCGGAACGACCGGGTCTCCGGACTGGTGGCGGGTGATTTCGATCCAGAATGCGGGGTCTGCCGTGTTCGAGTGGTGCGATATCGCGTATGGCGGGTATTATGAGGATGCCAACATTTACAAAACCGGCACGGGATCATTCTCGCTGAAAAATTCAACGATTCGCGGCAGCGATGGCGCCGGGCTTCGGATTGGGGCCGGCGCCAGCGCCGTGACATTGGCCGGCAACACCTTTTCCAACAACACCTATGGGGTCCGGATCGGCATCGGTGCCTCTTTCGACGACAACACCTCGGATTTTTCCGACAACAGCGTCGATGTATTCGTCGATGGCGGAACGATCACGGGGGATGTCGTCTGGAACCTGAAGGATAATTATTCGCTTTATATCAGCGGCAACATCGGTGTCGGCGCCGGGGCGACGTTGACGGTCAAGGCCGGCACTGTGGTAAAACCCGGGGACAATGTGGGGATTTGGGTCAGCGGGACGTTAGATGCCGTGGGGACCTCGGCCGCTCCCATCTATTTTACGGACTGGCGGGATGACTCGGTGGGAGGAGACGCGAACCAGGATGGGACCGCGACCGCGGCCGCCGGCGACTGGTGGCGAGCCGTCTTTATTCAGGAGGCGGGGTCTGCGACGCTGGCGTGGTGCACCCTGCGGTACGCCGGATATTATGAAAACGTGGGACTTTACAAAACGGGAACCGGTGATCTCGATATGACCCGCTGCACCCTGTCCGATACCGACGGAAACGGGTTGCAACTCAACAACAGCACGGGCAACCATACGATTTCCCGCAACACCTTCACGTTGAATCCTACCGGCATATACATCCTCAATCAAGCCGAACCGATTGCCCTGGACGCAAACCGTATCGAAGGAAACACCAGTTGGGGGATATACAGCCAGGGGTCGGCCGAAGTGGATGCCCGGAACAACTGGTGGGGTGACGCCACCGGGCCGAGGCACGCCACGCTAAACCCCGATGGCCAGGGGGACACTGTCAGCGACGGCGTACTCTTCGATCCCTGGGCCACGAGTCCGAGCACGGTGGAAATACTCGCCCCCATGCGTTCCGGCACGCTGGTGGCAGGGGACTCGCTGCGGTTTATGGGCTCGCTTCCGGACGAGACGGGCGCCGAATATTCCTGGGATTTCGGTGGGGGTCGGACCTCCTCGGATCGCAACCCCGGCGTGGTCGTATTCCCGACGGCCGGCGACCATCAGGTTCAATTCCGGGCGGTGATCGATGGGGAAGCGAGTTCTCAATCGGATACCCGCACGTTCACCGTGGTGGCGGATACCGGCGCTTACCCGGATTTACAGGTGACAAGCGTTACGGTTCCGGATTCTCTGGCCGCGGGCCAGCCGGCAACCGTCCTTTACACTGCCCGGAATGCGGGTGACGGTGCAACAACCGGGGTTTCCCGGAAAGATGCCGTGTATTTTTCCGATGATCCCTATCTGGATGCGCAAGATGTGCTGCTGGGCACCGTCACCGTTGAAACAAATGTGGCGGTTGACGCTTCCTATCAAAATGCCATCAATATCACGCTGCCCGTGGTCGAAGAAGACACCGCCCAGTATCTCATTTTATCGGTAAACGATGAATGGCAGTTCGTGGAACGGCATCGGCTGAACAATGAATATGCTACGGCCGTTACGGTGATGATCCCCGCCCTGGCAAATGCGGTCGGCACTACCGGAAACTACGCAGCGGGCCTCGTGGAGCAGTATTACCGATTAACGGCTGCCTCGGGGCAAAACATAGTTATGAGCTTCGATCATCAGTCCGGACTGGAAGTGTATGTCCGATACGGCGGCCTGCCGACCCGGGGAACCTATGATTACCGGCTGACCGATGAGGACTTGTCCATCCCCGGTGCAACCGCCGGACAATGGTATGTTCTGATTTACGGCAATATGTCCCAGAGCGGTCAATACACCATTGAATATTCCATGACGGATCTGGCCCTTTCGGGAGTGACGCCCAACCGGCACACCACGCTTGCCGATGCGGAATTGACCTTGAGCGGCGCGGGATTTATCAGTCCGCTGAGTGTGGCGCTGGTCAGCGGCGGAGGCTCTTCGTATTCGGCCGATTCGGTTGAGCTCGATTCGGTCAGCCAGGCGGTGGCCACCTTTTCCGCCGGAACGGTTCCGGCCGGAACCTACGCGGTGCGAATATCGTATGGCGGAAAGTCGGATGAGCTGGCCTCGGCGGTGGAAATCGTTGCCGGCGGAACCGCCAAATTGGAAACGCGGCTGATTTTGCCATCCGCTTTCGGGTATCATCAACTGGCGACGGTGTATGTGGAGTATTCGAACACGGGCAATGCACCCATGGCAGCACCCCTGCTGCTGGTGACCGCCACGCAGAACGATACGGCCGGAGCCATCATGACCCTCGATGCCACGCGGCTTAGTTCCGGTTTCTGGACCTCGGCGATGCCGGAGGGGTTTTCAAACTCCGTGCAGTTTATCGCCTCCGGTGAAACGCCGGGGATCTTGCAGCCCGGAGAATCTGGCCGGGTGCCGGTGTATTATGCCGGCTGGCAGCAGCCATGGGATTTTTCCTACCCGCCTTTTCAGTGGAACGTGGGCGTGTTGGACGCGGATAACACCACACCGGTCTCCTGGTCCGAAATAAAGGACGGCATGCGCCCCTCCTATGTGCGATCGGATGCATGGGACGTGGTGTGGAACAACTTCATTGCCCTGGCCGGCGACACCTGGGGAGAGTACGTCTCCCTGCTGAGCAAAAATGCGCTCTATCTGAACCGGCTGGGCCGGCGGGTGGACGATATCGCCCCTCTTTTATCCCTGGCTTTCCGTGAGGCCGACGGGCTGAGCCCCTTTTCGACTTTGGCAACCGGCGTCGATGCGGCGATCGAGGCCCCCGGGCTTTCCATTGTCTTTCAAAGGTCTTATGCCCAACCGATCTCGCGACGCTTTGAACTGGGACAGCTGGGCCGGGGCTGGGCGCATAACTGGCAGTACATGCTAACTGAAAGCACGGACGGCACGATCGTGATCACCGATATGACCGGAACGCCGCGCATCTTCCAGCCGGACAGCCGGTATGCCGGCCGCTATCTGGCCCAGCCCGGGGATCACGGGGATCTTCGCGCCTCCGGAGGCAACTATATCCTGACCGAGCCCAAAGGCCTGATCCGGACTTTCCAGGCGGATGGAAAACTGAACTATACCGAGGACACAAACGGCAACCGCATTACCTGCGCGTATTCCGGGGATAAGTTAACCGGTATCACCCATTCTTCGGGATTCTCGCTCACGATTGCCTACAACAGTAGCGGCTTTATCAGTGCGGTTACCGATCATATCGGCCGGCAGACGCTCTACACCTACAACGGTGAACATCTGGCTTCCGTTCAGACATATGACCAACGGACCACGACCTATGAGTATAATGTCTCGGCCGGTTCGGCGGGTCTCCATGCGCTGAGCAAAATCGGCCTTCCGGACGGCACGCAGCGGTTTTTCACCTATGACGCGCTAGGGCGCCTGGCGACCGCCTATCGGGACAATAACGCCGAGAAGGCCACCTTCTCCCACGCGGATGGACGGGTGGATGTAACCGATTCCCTGAGTTACACCAGTCGCTTTTTCTTCGATTATGCGGGACGGCTGGTCAAGGGTGAAAACGCCCTGGGCGAAGCCGTGCAATTGAGTTTTGATGAGCTTGGCAACCTCACGGCGGTTACCGATCCCGCGGGGATCAGCTCGAGCTTTTCCTATGACCGGAAAGGCAATTTGATAGAGATATCCGATGCGATGCGCCAAAAGACAAAGTTGACCTATACGCGCAGCTTCAATCGGCTGGCCTCGGTCACCGATGCCAACGGGAACCGCTCCGATTACGATTACGACGCAAAGGGCAATCTCACCTCCGTCACTTACCCGGACGGCAGTGAGGAGAGCTGGAGCTACGATGCAAAGGGCAATCCCAGTGCCTGGACCAACCGGCGGCAAACTCCCATCTCTTATACCCATGACACCCAGGGGCGCATAACGGGAAAGACGTATGCGGATGCCTCCTCGGTGACGTACACCTATGACAATCGGGGCAACCTGACAGCGGCTGTAAATGACGCGGGAACCACGGCCTTCACCTATAACAGTAACGATTATCTGACCCGGATAGACTATCCGGGCGCTCGATATCTGATCTTCACGTATGATGGTGCGGGCCGCCGAAACTCCAGCCAGGACCAGGTGGGATACCGCATAAATTACGAATATGGCGATGCCGGCCGCCTGATTCGCCTCGCGGACGGAAGCGATCAGACGATTGTCGAATATGATTATGACGGTCTCGGACGTTTGGCGCAAAAGACCATGGGCAACGGCGTCTATTCCGTTTATGCCTATGATGGGGCAAACCGGCTGTCGAGCCTCGTCAACCATAAACCGGACGGTACGGAGCTTTCGCGGTTCGAGTATGCATATGACCGCCGGGGCCGGCGCACCGCCATGACCACCCACTACGGTGTTTGGACCTATTCGTATGACGATCTCGGGCAGTTGACCGGGGCGATATTGGCATCGACCGATCCCACCATCGATGATCAGGACCTGAGCTATGAATACGATTCGCTGGGCAACCGGGTAAGGACAGTGGAAAACGGCCAGAGCGAAACCTACGATGCAAACAGCCTGAATCAGTACGCCTCGGTGGGTGACCGAACCTATGCGTATGACGCCGACGGCAACCTGATCCAGGAAACCGGCCCCGACGGTGCCACCCTATATTCCTACAACTATGAAAACCGGCTGGTCGGCGTGACCCGAGGGGGAGACAGTTGGCAATACGCCTACGATGCCTTGGGGAACCGGGTCGCCGTCGATAAGAACGGGACCACCACCCATTACGTCGTCGATCCCGCCGGTTTGGGAGAAACAGTCGGGGAATACGGCGCCGACGGCAGTTTGACTGCCCGGTATACGTATGGACTCGGCTTGCTGAACCGGATGGTGTCATCCGCGACGACCGCCACGGCGGATTATTATACCTTCGATCCCATGGGCAATGCCAGCGAGCTGACCGGTTCCGCCGGCGTGTTGCACAATGCCTACGCTTACCAGCCTTTCGGAAAGAGCCTGCTGGAAAGTGAGAGCGTATCCAATCCGTTCCGGTTTGTGGGCGAATTGGGGGTGATGGCCAATGCCACGGGGCTCCATTATATGCGGGCCCGGCACTATGATCCACAAACCGGAAGGTTTATAGCCAGAGATCCCATCGGAATATCCGGTGGCGATGTGAATTTTTATGGGTATGTCCATAATTCACCCATCAACAGGGTGGACTCTACGGGACTGTGTTCTAATTTGTCGGAGGAAGAAAAAGAGATTGCCGCAGGATTACAAAGATTTGAAAGGGTACAGCATTTACCGACTGACCAGCAACTTGTCGAGGCTTCAAGAAGTGGATGGGTGGGGTATTTAGCCAATATTACCGGATTGGGTATGACGAGTTATGGAACATACATCATCTATACGATAGCCACGGTTGGAACAGCACCGATATCATTGACGGCTGCGGTTATCATAACGGCGGGTGGCGTGGTCATCGGAATCGCACCGGATGCATATAACTGGGCTGCCGGGAAATGGAACAACTGGCGCAACCCGCCGGCGCAAGCGGCTGATCCGGGATTCTGTGGATGGAGCCAACAACCGCCGAACACCCCCACTCCGCCCGCGGGCGCCGGTGCAAACGGCGCCGGTGGCACAGCCGGACCCGAGGATCCCAACGAAAAGCTGACGATCGCCGGGTACGGCACGCCCAACTATGTGGCCGGGGGCACGCTGGTCTCCTACCGCGTTGATTTCGAGAACATGGCCTCAGCGACCGCTCCCGCCCAGTTCGTGACGGTTCGGGACGAGCTCTCTTCGAATCTGGACGTAAGCACCATTGAACTCCTCGAGGCGGGCTTCGGGAATGTCATCATTCCGATTCCGCCGGGGCAACAGTACTTAAATGAGGTGGTGGATTACGACTACGCGGATGACGATTACAATTTTAAGATCAAGGTCAGGGTCGAAGTCTGGATCGAAGACGGCCGGGTGAATGCCAATTTCTCCTCCATCGATCCCGAATCAGGAGAAGCCGAATTGCCGCCGGCTGTGAATATCGGCTTTCTCATGCCGGACGACAATACCGGCCGAGGCAAGGGGTATATCAGCTTTGCCGTTAAACCGAAGGACAATCTTGCCAGCGGCACGGCCATTCGTAACGTCGCCACGATCCAGTTCGACGGGGGGCTGGTCATCGACACCAACCAGGTCAATCCCCTTGACCCGAACGAGGGGACCGATCCGGCCAAGGAGGCGCTGATCACGGTTGACACGGCTACCCCGACCAGCGCGGTATCCCCCCTGCCGGATCTGGTTCAGGCCACCTTTGTGGTGGTATGGTCCGGACAGGACAGCGACGCCGGTATTGCCGGCTATGACATCTGGGTTCAGGAAAAAGACGGGCCCTGGACGCTCTGGAAGTCCAATGTTGCGGAAACATCGGCGGAATTCACCGGGGTTACGGGAAGTATTTACTATTTTTACAGCGTGGCCGAGGACAACGCCGGAAACCGGGAAGCCGCACCGGCCCAGGCTGATACCGACACGCTCGTAGAAACCGGCCCGCTGACCGCCAAACAATTTATAGAAGGAATTTACGTTGCCTATTGGGGCAGGGCCGCCGACCCCGGCGGTTTAAATTACTGGCTGGGTCTCTATAATGACGGCACCCTGGACTATGCCGGTATTGCGGAAAACTTTGCGCCTTCTCCCGAGGGAACCGGTGCTTACGCTTATTTCGACACCGTTTTCAACCATCCGGAAAACCCCATTACCGACGAGATGCGTCAAGAGTTCGTTGAGGCCATTTATCAAAATCTTTTCGACCGGGATTCTGACGCGGAGGGTCTTGCGTATTGGGTGGGGATTTTAAAATCCGGGGCCGTATCCCCGGGTGAATTTATCGCCACCATCATCAACGCCGCGTACGAGGGAAGGCAAGGCGCGAGTGCGGATGATTGGGACAATATCAATGCCAAAATCCAGGTGGCTGAATATTACACCGATGAGATCGTCGAGGCGGGCATTACCTGGACCGTGGAGGACAATCTGCAGCAGGCGGCGGATGTTCTGGTGGGTATCAACAAAAACTCCGACATTGAGGCGGCAAAACAGGATGTTGATGAAATAATTCAAAACTTCTTGCTGACTCACTGAAACGGTGGGGCGGGGAGGTAAACCCCGCCCTACCCATCTTTAGGGAATCGGAAAACATTAAAGCCGTTCTTCTTGCTCTTGCTCTTGCTCTTGCTCTTGCTCTTACTCTTACTCTTAATCATGCTCTTGATTCAGTAATCATGAGGAAGATTAAGAGCAAGAGCAAGAGCAGGATAAGTGTGGTATATTGGAATATGCGATGTCCCTTTCGACCAGCGTGGTTAACGATAGGGGTTATGTTTTTCGGACAAGTGGGTTCATTTTTTTAACCGGGGGTAACAGACATATCCGTCTACTTCGTTTTTTCTTTTGTCACCAGCCACTCGCTGATTTTTGCGGCGCGTTCCTGGTTGACGTAGCTTAAAATTTCCCCGACCTGCTCGCCTCTCATATTACTGAAGACCTGAAAAACGACGTTCATGTCCATTTTATCGACAATTGCCGCGGCACTCTTTGGTTTCATGCTGCTATAAACCTTCACGAGCTGCTTTATTTTCTGCAATTCAGCGTCTTCCATCTTCTTTTCCTGCTGTGAGGCCAAAGCCGCTTTTTGACTCAGATCCTCTTCAATTTTTTTCTGCACAACCGTCAATTCAGCTATTTTTTCTTCTATTTCCTGTTTTAAAGAATCAAGGCTCGCACGCTCTTTCTTTATTCGCGCCTCATCTTCCTGAAGTGCTTTACGCTTCCGTTCAAGCGTATCCATGATCGCCCGGATATCTTCAGGTTGTATCAGGGGGGTTTTTTCGGGCGAAATTCCCGTATCCGCGGGAGTCGCGACCTTTTCAGCCTTATCGGCGGCACCGGCTTCCGCTTTTGTCTCCGTATGCGATTTGGTTTCGGCGGCAGGCTGAGCCGCTCCATGCGCCCCTGACTCGCCGGCCGGTTTGGTTTCCGCAACCGCTGAATTTTTTTGAATAAAAAAACGGATCGGTAAGTCGGTGCCCACAAGACCATAAGCGGTAATAAAAATGAGGATCGGAATAAACAAAGAAATAATTGAGGATACTTTGAATTTGCACAGATTCTTCATTCGGCTACCTTCCGTGCGCTCCTGAGAATCACCATATCATCGAGAGTCTTTTGTTCAGTTTTTAACGCTTCCCGATAATAATCTTCCTTTTTTCGCGCTTTGAGATTCTCGACGACCTTTCGGGCCACCGATTTCTCCGTTAATTCCTGCTGCTTTCGGGCTAATGCCCGTATCAGTTCCAAACGTCGCGCCTCCTGTGAAACGCGAAGAGAAGAAAGACCTTCTAAATAATGATTGTACCACTCAAATCGAATGGCATCCATTCCATTTGTCATCGCTGACGATAGCGTTTCGGCGGTTGCCCGTGATAACAAGGTCATTTCTTCAATGGCTGCCTCACAGATCATCACATCGTGCCGGGCGGCGGCCACCGCAAGTTTTTTCTGATGTTCCTGAAAGCTTCGATACCGAAGCAACGGTTCGAGTTTGAATTTAAACTTTTTCATAAAATCCCGTTTAGGAAGTTACGTCCGCCCGGTTATTTTTTTGCGAAAATCGCCATCAGCCGATTCAGGCCCAGCTGATGGGGAGATTTTTCACGCACCGGTTGTCTTAAAAAACTATTGATCAACGGCATCACCCGCTTTGCTTCATCAATACGGGGATCCGAACCATCGACATACGCTCCGATGGCAATCATATCCTCGACGTCTCCATAGACCGCCATGATATCGATCGCCTTCTCTCTAAGGGCCATATGCTCGGGGCTCGAAACATCCCGCATCACCCGGCTGACACTCTGCAATACATCAATGGCCGGATAATGCCCGCGATTGGCAAGTTTTCGTGACAACACAATATGGCCGTCGACAATGGAGCGAACCGTGTCTCCCACCGGATCATTCATATCATCGCCCTCAACAAGAACCGTGTAAATTCCGGTGATACTCCCCTTCCCCTGAATGCTGCCGGCCCGTTCCAGCAGTACCGGTATCTGCGCGAAAAAGGAGGGCGTGTACCCCCGGCTGGTAGGCGGCTCGCCGGCTGCAAGTCCCACATCCCTGGAAGACATGGCAAACCGGGTAATGGAATCGATAATCAGTAGAACGTTTTTCCCCTGGTTCCGAAAATACTCGGCCAGCGTCGTCGCCAGATACGCCCCGCGCATTCGTACAAGAGCCGGAGAATCCGATGTGGCCGCCACGACAACCGCTTTTTTCATTCCTTCGACGCCGAGGTTTTCTTCAACAAAGTCTTTAACCTCCCGTCCCCGCTCCCCAATCAGACCGATCACCGTCACATCCGCGGCCGTGTGACGTGTCATCATCCCCATGAGAACACTTTTTCCCACACCGGAGCCGGCCATGATCGCCACGCGCTGACCCTGCCCCAGAGGAATCATGACATTCACAGCCGTGACCCCCACGTCCATCTGCTTTTTAATAGTTCGGCGGTCCAGAGGATTAATATGGTTTCCGTATAATGGGTATTGGGTGCTCGCCTGAATCGGACCTTTCCCGTCCAGCGGTTCGCCCATACCGTTAATCACCCTGCCAAGAAAGTCGTCTCCCACATCCGCATGAGGGGTTTCATCCATGAGGGTGACCCGGCTTCCCGGTCGTATGCCACGTGTATCACCGTACGGCATCAACAAAACCCGCTCATCCTTGAATCCCACCACTTCCGCCATGATACCGGGACCATGCTCACTCTCTATTTTGCACCGGCTGCCGATACTCGCCCCCACACCCTCCGCTTCGGCGATAAGACCGATCACTTTTACGATCCGACCCTGAAGGCGTACTAAAGGGCCTTGTGCAACCGCATTAAAATAGGGTTCCCATTGTATGGGAGTGGCGGGAGGGTTCGTTGGATTCATTGGGTTCATTGGATTCATTGGGTTCTTTGGGTTCTTTGGGTTCTTTGGGTTCGTTGGGTTTAGCCTTTGGACCTTCCATTGGCCTCAAGGAGTGATTTTCTCACGGCCTCAAAACGGGATTCAAGCGTGGCATCCACCTGGCCCGCCCGAGTGAAAATATTGCACCCCCCCCGAGCAACCGAAGGCGAGGTCAACACGGAAACATCTTTTAACGAGGAGACATGATTGAAAAAGTCTTCCTTGATGGTTTCAATATATTCATAATCTTTGGGATTTACCTCAATCGTTACGCCGATGGGTTCGGGGATAACGGAAAATGCATTCAGGATAGCACGTTTAACCACCTCATGATCGATTTCAACTTCTGCATATACCACTTTTTCGGCGATGCCGCAGACCAAACGGATTAACTGCGTTTCATAATTGACCAGCAGATGCTGCCACAGGTCGTTCACATCCGAAAGAGCGCGTTGAATCTGTCCCACTATTTCTTTTGCTTTTTGTTGTCCCGCGGCCAGACCCGCCGCCTCGCCCTGGGAAAACCCTTTTTCATAGGCCTCCCGGGCAATTTCTTCCAGATCCGGCTCCGGCTCCGAAACCTCTTCCGGTTTTCGGAATGACGCATTGAGCTGACGCAGCTTCTCTTCGCTGACATAGGGCGAAACAAATTCCTGTGAGGCCGTTAACTTCTTTTTAGGCGCAGAGATTGCCTCAAACCCGCCCCGAGCGCCACCTTGCCCGGCTGGCACACTCGTCATAAGTGTTTTAGAGCCTTTTGCAGGAAAACGATGCCATGAAGCCGTCTGAAAAGCATTATCCTTTGATGGATCAGACAAGGACATCCTCCTTTCCTTTTCCCCCCATCACAATGGTGCCATCGGCTTCCAATTCCTTTGCCGCCCGAATAATGGCTGCCTGCGCTTCTTCCACCTCCGTCAAACGCACAGGTCCCATAACCTCCAGATCCTCCTGGAGCATTTCGGCCGCGCGGACCGACAAGTTACCCAATATCTTCTGTTTCATTGCTTCGCTCGCCGTCTTCATTGCCAGCACCAATTGCTGATTCTCCACTTTCTTTAGAACCTCGCGCATTCCCCGGTCATCCACCTTGGTCAGATCTTCGAAAACGAACATCATACTACGTATTTCCGTCGCCATTTCAGCATGTTCTTCTTCGATTGTCTCCAGAATGATGTCCTCACTTGCCCGGTCCAGGTTATTTAATATGTCCACCAGGGCTTGAACCCCCCCGACATCCTCGCCGCTCGTTCCCATCTGTTTTATTTCATTTCTTAGGGTATTGTCCACTTCTCGAACAATGTCCTTTGGCACCTGCCCCAACTGGGCTATCCGGATGGCAATATCGCCTTTTTTATCATCCGGCAGGCCGGAGAGAACCTTGGCCGCAATGTCCTTCGGCAGATGCGCCAAAATCATGGCGATGGTCTGGGGATGCTCCCCCACAATGTGTTCCCGTAAAATCAGAGGATCCACATCGTTGCTCCACTCAAAAGGTTTTTCTTTTCTTTCTTCCTCCAGTTCCAGCAACAATTGTTCCGCTTTTCCTTTTTCAAGCGTACTGCCGATAAGAGACTTAAAAAAAGCTTCTCCTTTGACGGCGGATCGTTCACGCCCCTCTATCCGGCCGACAAATTCCTCTGAAACCGCATCCATGGTTTCGGGCAGGACCTTATCGAGGCTGGCCATAACGCTGGCGACTTTCTTAATTTCATCGTCGTTCATCTTTTTAAAAACCTTGGATGCTTCAGCCTCTCCTATGGCCAGAAGAAAAATCGCCGCTTTTTCGGGGCCGCTCAGTTTGGTCACATCGATTTTTTTATCTCCCATTAGGACGCCTCACTTAACCAGCCGCGTAAATGTTCGACGGCTTTATCCGGATCTTGTTTGGTCAAGGTCGCCGCCTTTTCCCTTGCGCTGATCGCCGTGGGCTCCGGCAGGGCATAAAGGCTGTCAGGCGCGGGCAAGGAGCGCCCTGATGCACCGCTGCCCGCGATCAAACGCTGATGGTCCATGGCAACCGAAACTTCACTCACCGCCTGTATTAACGGCTTAACAATAAAAAGAAACGAAATGAATATCAGAACGGCATACCCGGCCAAATGCCCATATCGTCGTAACAGTGTCAGCCAGTCAAAACCCGGGGAGGAGGTAAAAGCCATCTCTGTCATTTCGGAAAAAGGAAGAGACTCAACCGTCACCTGGTCCTCTCGCTCCGCGCTGTACCCCATGGCCTGTTGGACAATTTTTTTGAACTGATCCAGCTCCGCCTGTGTCCGGGCCACATATTTTCGGACCTGAGCGCCATCTTTACCGGCTTCCAGGGTGTAGTTGCCGTCCAGCACGGCGGCGATGGAAAGTCTTTTAACTTCCGCCATCGGTTTTGTCGTTCGTCGCGTGGTGCGATTAATCTCGTAATTGACGGTTTCATTTTGGCGCTGACTTTTTTCAGCGGCCTGATTTCCATCGGAAGCACCGCTGGTCGCCGGGCTGACACTTGAAACACCGGACGCACCCGCCTTGGTGGTATCTTGTGACTCGGTACTGATTTGTCTGCTTCTGAGCACCTGTGCATCCGGGTCAAATCTCTCTTCGTTGGTATCGACCTGGCTGAAATCCATATCCGCGCTCACCCGCACAATGGCTTTACCGGCACCGGCGATTTGCTCCAGCATCGACTGAATCCGGCGCGCAAGATTGCCCTCGTAGAGTGTTTTATACTCCAACTGAGAGTCCGCCAATTCCCCAACCTTTTCCGATGGCAGGATCCTTTTGGACAGCACTTTTCCGCTGGTATCCACCACCGTTACCAAATCCGGGGTCAAACCTTCAACGGCGCTGGCCACCAGATTTACCACCGCCGCGACTTTCGATTTGGACAGTTCGGATCGTAGCGTCAACATCACCGAAGCCGACGGTGGTTTGGTCTCTTCAATAAAAACAGAGTCCTTGGGCATAACAATCATCACCCTGGCATCCGCCACCTCATTGAACTCTTTAATGGTTCTGGCCAGCTCCCCCTGGAGCGCGCGCTGATAATTCAGTTTTTGAACAAATTCGGTTGCCCCGAAATCGGTTTTATCAAAAATCTCAAAGCCCACCGTACCGCTTTTCGGCAGCCCCAGCCCGGCCAGGGACAACCGGATATCATACACCTTATCGGCGGGAACGAGTATCAAACTGCCCCCGCCCTCGATCTTAAAGGGAACCCGCTGTTCTTTTAACTTATCAACGATGATGGCGGCGTCATCGGAAGAGAGCTTTCCAAAAAGGGGCTGGAATTCCATTTTGCTCCCCACCATCAACATACCGAAAAAACCGCCGATAACCAGAAGCAAAAAAAGGCCTATGGCTACCTTTTTCTGAAACGGTATTCGACTGAATATGCTTCCGATTTGTTCTGTTGCAGTCGTCATATTTATTACCGATACCCGAAATTGAAAGTGTTATGATCAGGGGCCGATTTCGGCTCCGCCTACATTCGGCTTATTTCACGATATGCATCCATTATCTTGTTTCTAACCTGAACCAACAGACGTAAGGACAAGTCAGCTTCGGAGATCGCCATCATCCCTTCATGAATCCCCAGGTCCCCCTTGACAACGTCCTGCATGGCGACATCAGATCGATGCTGCAACTGATTCACCTCGGACAGCGCTTTCTTGAAGGTGTCGGCGAAGCCGCCTGCTTCTTTTTTTGCCTGGGACGTTATCTCCAGTGTCTTCGGTGCGCCGATTCCTTCCACGGTCAATCCATTCATGATGTATCCCCTTTCCCGGAGACTTATTTCCCGATTTCCAGAGCTTTTAATATCATGCTCTTCGTATTGCTGATGGCGGTTACATTGGCATCATACGCCCGCCGGGCGACCACCATGTCCGCTATTTCGGTCATGGTGTTTATATTGGGCATAATCACATAACCCGTCACGGGATCGGCATCCGGGTGCCCGGGGTTTAGCACCAGCTGGTAATCCGCCTTGGCGCGAACCACCTCGGAGACCATCACACCGGCCGGCGCATCTTGCCGACCGGATAGACTTGCCTTAAATCCCGACTTCTCCGGCGTTTCTTTAAAAACCACCATTTTTCGGCGATAGGGCCCGCCTTCGGCCGTCCGGGTCGTCTCGGCGTTTGCCAGGTTTTCCGTTACGGCATTGATTTTTGCGCGTTGCGCTGTCAAGCCCGTGGTGCTGATTTTCATCATATTCATCAGATCCATTATCGACCTCCATCCGTGATCGTGTTTCTGAGCATACTCATTTTTCTAAGAAGCAATTCGACACTGGTCCGATACTGGATATTGTTCTCCGCCAGCCGAGCCATCTCCTGATCAATATCAATTGTCCCCGACGACAGCTCTCCGGCTCGGGCGGTTTCTGAAATTTCAATGGAGTCGCTCCGACGAAAGTGCTTTGGGTGGGTGTGAACCAGTTTGCCCGTCGTTTGGCCATCCAATGCCTGAACCAGCGTCTTTTTAAAGTCTATATCTTTCGCCTTATAACCGACCGTATCGATGTTGGCGACATTGGAAGAAATCAGGCCCTGTCTTTTGGAGCTGACATTCAAAGCCTTTCCCAGGAAACGGGTAGTGGTATCGATCACAAGCGAGCCAGCCATTTTTTCTTCTCCAATCCGGCAATCAATTTTATTGAAACTCTCTGCAAGATTGAAAAGCAATTTGCGTGCCGGTTATTCGACTTCCTTTGTTTCCTTATACTCATTGAGCTTGTTCCGGAGGGTGCGAACGCTGATGCCCAGCATCTCGGCGGCATGGGTGCGATTCCCATTCGTCTCATCAAGAGTTCGAAATATCAGATCTTTTTCAACCTCCCGGAGCGGTCGTGACGGTAAAGAACCCGAGCCTTCGCGAACCAGGGCGGGCTCCATGTCGCTACCAGTTAGAAATTGCTCTATAAACAGGTCTTTTTCCTGAATGCATTCCCCGTTCGAAAGCAGAACCGCCCGTTCGATAATATTTTCAAGCTCCCGCACATTTCCATGAAACGGCAGCGAGTTCAGCTTATCCACGGCCCCGGTTGCCAAACTTTTGACATTTCGTCCGTCAATGGCATTATATTTATCAATGAAATGCCGGGCCAGTATCGGAATGTCCATCCGTCTTTCGCGAAGAGACGGTATCCGAATGGGGATGACATTGAGCCTATAATAGAGATCCTCCCGAAATGTTTTTTCCATGATAGCGGTTTTGATATCCCGATTGGTGGTGGCGATAACCCGAATATCAAGAGATACCGGCAACCGCCCCCCCAGGCGGTCCACTTCCCGTTCCTGGAGAACTCTCAAGAGTTTGGCCTGAAGAGATGTCTGCATCTCGCTCACCTCATCCAGGAGCAAGGTGCCACCGTCGGCAAGCTCGAATTTTCCCGGTTTTTGCGAAACCGCACCGGTAAAGGCACCCTTTTCATGGCCAAAAAGCTCACTTTCAAGAAGCGATTCCGGTAATGCGCCGCAGTTCACCGCCACGAAGGGACCATTTCTCCGCCTGCTATTTTCATGAATATAACGAGCGAATAATTCTTTGCCGGTGCCGCTCTCCCCTTGAATCAGCACGGAAGCCCGGCTGTCCGCAACCTGGCGGGCCAGATCGAGCAATTTTTGCATATTCACATCCCGGGTGACGATTTGGCGCCCCTGAGGTGGACGCTGTCTTGTCCCCGCCCCGTCCGCGGTATCCCCAAATCCCCGCCGTACCAGATGGTGAAGCAGCTCCGGTTCCAATGGTTTCATGACAAAATCAAAAGCGCCGGCTTTCATGACCGCAACCGCATCTTCCACCGCCGCGCCACTGGAGAAAAACAGAATCCGCGTCCCGGGTTGATTGGAAATTACCAGAGTGCAAAAATCAACTCCCCGCAGCGCCGGAGTTTCAAATCGGGCAATCACCATATGGAAATCACCCGCTTTAACTTTTTCACTGGCTTCATTCCCCTCCTGGGCAATGGAAACAGCATACCCCCAAGTCTCAAGTGTGCGGCAAAGCTCTCGCCGCTCCAGGGGATCATTTTCAACCAGCAGTATGTTTCGATTATTCGCCATTCTCGGAACTCTAATTTACGCGTTCAACGCTTTTTTTTATGAAATTCTGGCCTTGGTCATCGATTCGGCCAACCCGAGTGGCGAGAAGGTCACGCCAGGGTGTTTTTGGAAGCCCGGCAAGCTGCTTGAGCGATAGCGAGTTCTTGCCGGGCTGGAAAAAATACCCTGGCGTGGCCGAAACCATGATCAAGGCCGAAATTCTTGTCACGGTCTTCTTATTGACCCGGGCGGTCCGATTTCATTTTCTCTCCGATCCTTATGGCCTGAAGCCGCTCTCTCACGACGTTTTTCCAAAACTCATCCTCCAGCGCCATTACCCGATTGTATATATTCAACGCCAGGTCGCTCCGACCCGACTTTTGATACGCTTCGCCAAGCTGAACCAAAACAGAGGGTGGTTCCTCTTTCCCGGAATAGCGAAGGGCCTTCTCAAAGGCATTGCCTGCTTCCGTGTATGATTTCATTTTCATGTAAGTCTCACCCAATTGCTGATGCACATCAAAAAGGAGATCGGTATTCTTCTCCGTGGCGGATGTTAACAACGTCAAGACCTCGGTGAGAAGACGCGCGGTGGTTTTAAAATCACCGAGCAAACCATGAGCTTGCGCCGTCAACCGCAGAATGTCAATTTTTTCAGAGGCAACCTTGCTGAATGCATCCGCCTTTTTCAATGCGCCGAGCGCACCGTTGGCATCCTTTTGGTCGATCAAGATGCGGCCGATTTGAAAATTGGCGGACACGACATGCTCCCCTTGAGGCGCTTTTTGAATATAGTCTTGTAGCTTTTTCAATGCCGGTTCAACATTTCCAGACTCCCGTAGCGCCATTCCATATTCATAATAAAACTCGGGAGGTCCATCCACGCCAAAATACTTATCCGCTATTTCAAACAGTTTGGTGGCCTCGCCATAGAGATGCCCCTTGAGATGCGCGAGTCCAAGCATTCTGAAAATTTCCGGTTGTTCAAACCGGCGCAGCAATTGACTTTCCTTATGGGTTATGGCCACCATTTCCAGATAGGCATCCGCCTTGCTGAGATCCGAGAGCAGGCCCATAAAAGATGCTTGGAAGATATAAGAAACCTCCGCTCTCAAATTTTTTGGATTGACATTAAATAGCGGCCGAAGGGTCTCGATGCTGTTACGGTACTCACCTGCCTTGAACTGCAGATCCGACAACTTGACGATTGCCAGACTTGCCATCGGATGTTTTGAATATTCGGATAGCACCATCCGGTAAATTTTTTCTTTTTCAAGCCGATCCTCAATAAGCGCCGCCCGTCGCATGGCACTGATGGCGCCCCCGTCCGTTCCGGCAAATCTGTCCATTACCATCTGGTATATTTTATTCGCCTTATCGGGTTGACCGGTATCCCTGAGAATATCTCCGATGCGAGCGAGCGTAATCGAGTTGGTCTCCGCGCCGGGGAATAGATTGAACGCTCTGATAAGGGCATCCCGAGATTCCTGAAATTCGCCGAGTTGATAATAACTATTGCCCATCACCAGGAGCATGTCTTCATTTTCAACGGCCTTACGAGGCTCTTTTACCAGCACGTCATTCAGCAGTTCCAAGGTTTGACTGTACTGATTGGAATTATAAAGTGCTTTACCGAGTTCCAGTTTTGCATCTGTCGCAAAACGGCTTTCCGGATACTTTGCTAAAATATCTTTAAATATCGGAATGCTCATTCGCATATTCTTTTCAATGCCATAAATCTGCCCCAGTTTGAACATAACCTCGGGCCGCCCCGGGTAATCCGCGTATTTTTCAAGAATGATTTTGAAATACCCCTTTGCTTCCGCATAGTTTTTTAGCTCCTTGTATATTTTTCCCACACTGGTCAGGGCATAGGGAGCATAAACGGAATCCGGGAAAAAGCTTGCCGCGTCTTGAAAATACGTTAACGCTTCCAGGTATAACCCCTCATCTCCCTGCTGATTCAATTTATTGTAAGCAACTGCCCGCAGGTAATACGCTTTTTCCCGGCAATTATGTTGTGAACCGGATTGAAGATCGGCGTTAAGGAGTTGAAACGCTTCTCTCCAGTTTTTTTTGGCACACTGACGAAACCCTTCCTGGAACTTTACCTGTTCAGGACATGGGGTCCCATCCATGATGAGCAGCAAATCATCCTCACTCCCGGCCACTTTTCCTGTTGAATTTGCGGAAGCCTGAAGCAAGTCCATCCCCAACTTGCTTTCAGCGGGCGACGTTTTGCTTAACGGCGTTATTTGGAGGGGGGATTCTTCCTTTGTCGCTTTCCGGGGCGACACCCCATCCCCATTTTCAGGGATCAATTTGACCGTCAACATGTTGACGCTTTTATCCCAGACGGTTTGTATTTCCCTTATATCCTGGTCCGTAGCGACCATCAGCGCCACCACATTGCCTCGCAGATGCTCAATGGTGAACTCACGAATCCATGCCCCCCTTTCACCCTCCTTTCGAACCTTTTTTGATAACCTCGCCCCTTTAAAGGCAATCATCACCTCTCTCGGCTCCACCAGAACAGCGCGAAACGGTGCGACGCGATCAAGCCGAATCCGCATGCCCGGCGGATCGGATTGAAGCGTGATCTGCTCAATAGCCGGCAGCGCCCCTTCGACCTTAGTGGGAAAGGCACATAACGAGAAATGCGCCAGGGCCAGACCCACCCCAATCATGCGTATCCAGATTCGCCATTGAATCAGTTCACAAGAGGACGTTTTATTGTTCATTGTAACACAGGGGCTTTCTGTTCATGCATTACACATTATATGATTATTTGCATGATCGAATATGCAAACAACGAGCCAAAACGAAGTAGTTCAGTCGTGAGACGGCGGGTGGGTATCCGAGGCTTCGATATTCATCTTTTTAATTTTCTCGACAAGCGTGGTGCGGTTAATTTTTAGCAGTTCGGCTGCTTTCGCTTTGACCCAGCCGGTGTGGTCGAGCGCCTGGAGTATCAACTGGCGTTGGTATTGATCGATAGCCTCGTTAAAGCCCAACCCGTTTTCAAGAGTGGATAAAAGGGAGGGAAATAATCCGGGATCTGTCCCCCGAATGCTGTCCGGCAGATCCTCCATCTCTATGATATCTCCATCAACCAGCACCGTAAGCCGCTCCATCAGGTTCTCAAGCTCACGAATATTTCCAGGCCAGTCGTATTTCAGCATCGCTTCAAGCGCTTTTTCGGAAAAACGCTTCATCCGCTTTCGATCCTGCCGGCGCCGCCCTCCCAGGCGGGTAAGGAAAAAATTGATAAGCAAGGGGATATCACTCTTGCGCTGGCGCAGTGGAGGAATCTTAATCGGAATTACATTGAGGCGATAAAACAAATCCTCCCGAAATTTCCCGTCATCGATGGAACTCGCCAGATCCTTGTTGGTGGCCGCCAGTACCCGTATATCAACCTTCATGGTCCGGGTACTTCCGACCCGCTCAAAAGTTTGTTCCTGCAACACCCGAAGCAGCTTAACTTGAAGATCCGGACTCATATCGCCAATTTCATCAAGGAAAATGGTACCCCCGTCCGCCAACTCGAAGCGACCGATACGCGTGCGGTGAGCCCCGGTGAACGACCCCTTTTCATGGCCGAAGAGTTCACTTTCGAGCAACTCTCCGGGAATTGCGCCGCAATTGATGGTCACCAGGGGTTTTTCACACCTTCGGCTGTTGTAATGGATCGCCCGGGCAACCAGCTCTTTTCCCGTCCCGCTTTCACCGGTTATAAGAATCGTACTTTCAGAGACAGCGACTTTTTCAATGGTTTTAAATAGTTTTTGAATCTCAGGACTCTCCCCGACAAGATCCCCGAAGAGATAGCCGGGCGCCTGATCCTCTTTACGCCGTTTAAGGCCGGTAAAACCGGTGCGCGCAATCGCCTTCTCAACCGAGGAGCGAATATGCTCGTGGGGGTCTAAAATGGCAAGATAATCGACTGCACCCCGTTTTATCGCTTCGACGGAGCGCCTGACGGAGCTGTTGCGGGTACAAACAACACAGGGGATGTCCGGATAATTCGCCACCAGATCATCCAGAAATGAAGGGCCGGTCAAATCTTCATCCACGAAATCCGTTATGATCGCATCAAAGGAATTTTCGTCCAGTATTGCGGGCGTTTCGTCTTTTTCCTGAATGCCTGACACATGGCAGGATGTTCCCTTAAATACCCCTTCGATGAACGCAACTGTTTCAACATCCGCAACGACAAGAATCTTTGGCATGTCTTCCTTCGGGTATCAGCGGATCAAAAGCAAAACGAAAAGCAGAAAAAACCGCTCCCGTCATCCCGCTTAGAGGTCTGGTTTAACCAAAAATTTTCTTTAACTTGTCTGAAATGGCCTCTGCGGTGAAAGGTTTGACGACATAATTGGAAACGCCTGCCTGAACGGCATCGATCACGTTCTGCTTCTGAGCCTCGGCGGTAACCATTAAAAAGGGAAGATCCTTCAAATTCGGAGAACTTCGAACCGCCTTGAGCAAATCGAGGCCGGTCATCTTCGGCATGTTCCAATCCGAAATAATCAGGTCAACGGAGGTCTTTTGCAATTCAGCCAGCGCCGTCGTACCGTCATCCGCTTCAATGATGTTTGTAAAACCGATCTGTTTCAAAATGTTTTTCATGATTCGACGCATTGTTGCAAAATCGTCCACAATAAGTATTTTCATGGACAAGTCCATAAAACGACCCTCCTTTTAGCTGTTGGCACACCCTGTTTCAGTCCGGTAAAATCAATGTGTATCTAAACAAATTTCAATGGTAAAAGCGCCCTCTTCGAGCTTGAAAGGGATCGCAATTTTCGGCCCCGCGGTAATATGCATGATCCGATGGCCTTTTCCGGTGATCACCGTAGGAATGGCGGCATCGAAGAGCCTGCCTTTTTCTTCCAGCTCGCGTCGGGCCTGCCCGGATATCATGTTGGTCAATTCGCCAACGGCATCGGCCACCTCGGAGTTCAATTCCGTCATCTGCTCGCCAAACATGTTCGATACTATCTTGAGGATTCCCACTTCATCGAAAGTTACGGCCATGGTCCCATGGGCTTCACCGGTAATACCGATAATTCCGCTGACATCTCCCCTGGCGATATCATCCTTTTTCAGGTACGGTTTTCCCGCCTGTGCCTTTATAAAAGCCATGGTCTGAAGAACAGTCAGCGTGGCGTTAATGAACGGATTGATCAGGCCTGCATCCATTGAACATCCTCCTTGTTATCTCCACAAAAGCAACGGCGTTGCTTTTCTTTTTTAGCACGGCAAGTTCAAAAGTGAACCTTATTTTCAATATACATCATCGGGATTTTCGGTATTATAACGCACAATATTCTTCAACGCCGCGTAGCTATCGATATCCATCGAATCAAATGCAATAGCGATACCGGTGGGTTCTTTGCGGGTAACAACCCCCTCCATGTTCAGGGCCATGGGTGAAACCGTCCCCGACAGAAAAACCTGAACCCGACATCGGGCATGCAGTGGAACATCCTCGGTGGTTTCCACAAAAATCCCTTTCAAACTCAGGTTTCTGGAATCTGCGTCCAACTCAATGGCCGGTTTCACAACTTCTATAACAATACGAGATTGGAAGTCGACCCTTATTTTCGAGCGCCGGTTATTTTCCGGGATTTCCATGAATTTCATATCCTCTCAGTCGGAAGTGATTCCGCTTACACTCCGAATGGCTTTTCGCTGAGCGGAAAAGGAATAGGCGATAAGCTGTTCCCGATCCGATTCGCTCATATTGAGAAACTTAACCGCAACGTCAAACAGCCCATCATTATTGCCTTTTCGTGGAGATACGCGAACAACCCTGCCGAATGCCTGAAAGCTGTTCAACGGGAAACCGGGAAGGCTCATGGAAATCTGAAGAAGCTGCCCTGTTTCAATCGGCTCCGAAAGTACAAGGCCAAGCCCCGAACCACTGATATCTCTTATGGTCGCATCATCAGCCGGTGAAACTTCGGTGTGTTCACATTCCAGCTTCTCAAGAATCCGATCCAGCTTGTTATCAATTCTTTGAAGGCATTCCGCAAACTGATTTGCCCATTGAGGAAGACCTGTTTCCGTGCCCGGGACGTATTCAGAATTTCCCCTCGCGATTGCATCATCGGGCGCCCGGAGCTTATCCAAATGTTTGGGATCAATCCGGGCAATTTTTGCATTTGTGGAAATGAGCGCGCGGACAAATTCTCTCTTCTCGCGACGTCTATCCGCCATATCCCCCCCCCCGGTGGATTCCTTTTGCCGGTAAAGCCATCCTCAATCCATCCACGGATGTGTGGAATACTCCAAAAACCCGTGCCCCCAGCCCGTGGCAGCCTTGCTTAACAGATACAAACTGAATGGACTTTATATCACTTGTCGTTTTCCCTGTAAACGGAGAAAGATGGATTCCGGTGGGACAAAAACGAGTGCTAAGCCGTGTCACCGGAAATATTTTCGATTTCTCCCTGACCGTGAAGCAATAAAAATGCTTCCACCACATGGGGATCAAACTGGGTACCGGCGCCATCATTAATAATTTGCAGAATTTTGTGATCCGCCATTTTTTTCCGGTAGGCGCGGTCGGACGCCATGGCATCATAAGCATCCGCAACCGACAGGATACGGGCTAAAAGCGGAATCCCTTCTCCCTTAAGTCCGTCCGGATATCCGGAACCGTCATAACGTTCGTGGTGGCACCGGATAATCTGTTGTTCCCGGCCCCACATACCGAGCTTTCCGATGATGTCCGCCCCCAGAATCGGATGTTCCTTGATTTTCTCGTACTCATCGCGTGTCAGCTTATCCGGTTTCAACAGGATTGAATCCCGGACACCGATCTTACCGATATCATGAAGCGGACCGGCGAATTTTAGGATATCGATCTCTTCAAGGTCGCAGGCAAGCGCTTTCCCCAGACGGAGGGATATTTCGGTTACCCGGGTCGAGTGTTGTTTGGTATAAGGGTCTCGAACTTCGATGGCCTTAACAAACGCATACAGGGTCGCAAACAGGTTGGTGTAAATATTTTCGTAAAGCGCCATGTTTTCAATGCTATGAGCGGCATTTTGGGTTAGAAAGGATAAATAATACAATTCTTTCTCCGTAAAACGCCGATTTCCGTTTTTTATAGCGGCCGTGAGCACGCCAAACATTTTTTCCCTTATCTTCAAGGGGACCACCATGAAAGATCGAATATCCACCGGCAGCCCTCTGGTACCGGTATTTTCTGAAATGAGAAGCGGTATCCCGTCGGCCGCGCTCTCCATAATAAGACACTCCAAAGCCTGCATGTCATCCGGTGCCGGTTTTGGGGTGTCTGTCGCGCCGGTATCTTTTCGGTTATCACCATTATCGTTTCCCCGTCGGAGCACCGCACTGGCGGCGGAAACTTCCACGGGACTGGTGGATGCCTGGTTGATGATCAAAAACCGTGCGTCATCCGCCTGGGTAATCTCAAGGGTCATATCCACCAGCCGGGTGAACACCTCCTGATTGGAACCGACCATTGCAAGGTCACTGAGTATCTTGTTCAGGATATTGAGCCCTTCAACCTTGTAGAGTAATTCCTGATTCAATTTTTCAAGCCGCTCCTTGCCCTCCACCTCCTTTTTCAGTATCAGGTTTTCGATAAATAACTGGCGCTCCCGTAGAACCCGTCTGAGGCATAGTTCCATCTGATTGAGACTCACCGGTTTTATCAAAAAGTCGACCACACCGTTTCGCAAGGTTCGAATGGTGTTATCCAGGGAAGGATAACCCGTCATGACAATGACGGGTATGGTATTGTCGGCAACGCGAATCCGTTCCGCCAATTCCAGCCCATCCATTTCCGGCATATTGATATCCGTAAAACAGCAGGCAATCTTTTCCCGCATGAGTATTTTCACCGCCGCGACCCCATTGGTGGCGGTAATAACCGGATATCCTTTTTGTTCGAAATATTCCTTGGCAATTTCAAGAATATTTTCTTCATCATCCACAAAAAGAATTTTGGCGATCTCTCCCTTGGCCATTGATCCCATCCAATTCATAAAACGTCTGATACCCCTTGGAGCTAAGGCCGAATCAAAATTCAGCCGCCAGCCGTAGCGTTACCGTATCGTTAATCAGCCGTTAACAACCTGTTATGCATCGGCCGAATAGATCGTTGCATCGAATAAGGGTAGTTTACCCCATATTCATCGGATACGAAAGAATTTGCCGCTCCAACTAAAATTTTTCCGACATCCATCCGACTTTGTCAAGCAGCAAACAAGATGACGGATTCTTCTTGAACCCGTCCGCGGAATCTGAGAGAAAAGAGGTTCCTCTGAATGAGGCTCATCCATCCGACAAAAATTGCATCGGATATAGCCGCTCAAAACTTAAGGAGAATAGTCCATGCCACCTGATATTGTCGCGGTTTACGGAAGCCCCAGACGAAAAGGCAATACGGCATTGTTGTTGAAGCAGGCCGTTCTTGGCGCCCGGGATGCCGGTGCAACCGTGGATGAGTTTGTGCTGCGGGATCTTAACATATCACCTTGTCTCGAGATTTATGCCTGCAAAAGAGAGGGGGAGTGTGCCATCAAGGATGATTTTCAGATGCTTCGCGACAAGTTCCTTGCGGCAAAGGGTCTGATGATTGCCTCCCCGGTTTTTTTCTATTCCGTCAGCGCCCATACCAAAATCATGATGGACAGGTTCCAGTCCCTCTGGGTCAGAAAATACTGGATCGATGAACCGCCACCTGAGAAACGCGGTTTTAAACGCAAGGGGCTGTTTATCAGCGTTGGCGCCACCAAGGGGAAAAAGCTTTTTGAGGGCGTGGAGCTGGCCATGCGGTATTTTTTTGATACGCTGGATATGGCGCTTTGGCAAACCCTTTTCTACCGGGGCGTCGATTTGGAAGGAGAGATCAATAGCCATCCGGAATACCTTAAGGAAGCCTATGACGCCGGCAATGCATTGGCGCTTAGCCTTCAATCGGAATAACCGGCCTTGATCATCGTATCGGCCACGCCAGGGTATTTTTTCCAGACAGACAGGAACTCGCTGTCGCTCAAACAGCCTGCCGCTCTTCCAAAAACACCCTGGCGTGGTCTCCCAGCCGTGGGAAATTGGCCGAAACGATGATCAAGGCCGAATAACCCCTTTTTTAAAATGTATCAGATAATTTATAATTCCGCGCTTCCCAAGACGGTATCGCTTCGAGAACGGATTGTAATGCATCCAGGTCAAATCGCAAATACGCAATCCGGCAAAAGTCGCCCAGCGTTTCAAATCACGCGGCTTTATGAACCGGGAATATTGATGCGTCCCTCTGGCCAGTAACCGCAACACATATTCACCACCGAGGATGGCTAATATTCCGGCGATGGGGGTCTTGTCGATGGTGGCAAAAATAACATCTCCCCCGGGGCGAACCAAGCGGGCACATGCCGCCACAATGGAAGCCGGCTCATCGACATGCTCCAAAAGTTCAAGGCAGGTAATAACGTCAAAGCTGTCCGGCCTCTCCTTTGCGAATATCTCCGCGGTTGATTGTATGTATTGGATTGCACGCCCTTCTTTTTCGGCATGCCTTCGGGCGGTTCTCAAAGGGCCTTTGGCCGCATCGATGCCGGTGACCCGTGCCCCTTTGGCCGCCATGACCTCCGATAAAATTCCGCCCCCACACCCAACATCCAACACGCGCTTTTCGCATAGTGAGGTCCGGCAATCAATATACTGCAACCGAAGTGGATTGATGTCATGAAGCGATTTTAAAACCCCCTGCCGGTCCCACCAGTAATCCGCCAGCGAATCAAACTTTGCGATTTCTTTCTGATCGATATTTTTGCCAACCGCGGGCTTACCAACCGTCATACCCTCTCCCCTCAAGTAATCGCTATGGGCCCGTATCTTTATCCGACCCCGTTTTTAAAAAAAAGGCCTTGATCATCGATTCGGCCAAACCGGAGTGACGAGCAGGTCACGCCAGGGCATTTTTGGAAACCCGGCAAGCTGTTTGAGCGATAGCGAGTTCTTGCCGGGCTGGAAAAAATGCCCTGGCGTGGCCGAAACCATGACCAAGGCCAAAAAAAACTTGACAAGCCAATTCCACATGGTCATGATCCGGCAATCTGTTAACCTTATGACACATGAATAAAATGAAAAACATTATTGTCGTTAACAACCTTCTTCTCGTCCTTATCGTCCTCGTGGTCGGCGGCATCGCCCACTGCGAGGAAGATGGTTGATAATGGCCTGAATTCGATTCCCAAAAGAGAAAACAATCCGTTATCAGCCGAAAGTTGCTGATAACGGATTTTTTTTGTAATCTTTTCATAACCGGAACAAAAGGATATGGCAAATGGAACTCTCTGGTGCTCAAATACTGTTAAAGGCACTCAAGGACGAAGGTGTTGACACTATTTTCGGATATCCCGGAGCCGTGCTCGTCGGTGTCTATGATGAAATGGAAAATGCCAATATAAAACACGTACTTGTCCGCCATGAACAGGGCGCTGTCCATGCGGCTGACGGCTACGCCCGTGCCAGCGGGAAAGTCGGCGTTTGCCTCGTCACCTCCGGACCCGGGGCCACCAATACCGTTACCGGACTCGCGGCTGCCTTTATGGACTCGATTCCCGTGGTAATTCTCAGCGGACAGGTACCGACGCATCTCATCGGCAACGATGCTTTTCAGGAAGTCGACATCGTCGGCATCACCCGCCCCTGCACAAAACACAACTATCTCGTACAGCAAATCGAGAATCTGGCCGCCGTTATCCAGGAAGCGTTTCACATCGCGCGATCGGGCCGTCCCGGGCCGGTGCTTATCGATCTTCCCAAGGATGTCCTGCATCAGAAGATACCCTATGTAAAACCCGAACCGGTAAAACTCAGATCCTATAACCCCACCTATCACCCGAACAACAAACAGCTCAAAAAGGTGGCGGATCTGATCCGGGAAGCACAACGGCCGGTCCTTCTGGCCGGCGGCGGGATTATTCTTTCCAAGGCATCGGAACCGTTGCGGCGCCTGGCTCACAAGGCCCAAATTCCCGTGACCTCGACCCTTATGGGGCTGGGGGCCTTTCCCGGAACGGATCCGCTCTGGCTCGGCATGCTCGGCATGCACGGCACCTATCGCGCCAACATGGTGACCGGTGCCTGTGACCTGATGATCGCCGTTGGCGCCCGTTTTGATGACCGGGTCACCGGCCGGACCGATGCGTTTGCCTCCCAGGCTCAGATTGTTCATATCGATATCGATCCCACCTCCATTCATAAAAATGTCCAGGTTTCGACCCCCGTGGTGGGAGATTGCAACATCAGTCTGACCCTGCTCAACCGAATGCTTGAAGACCTGGAACCCCGTTATACACCGGAGAGCCGACAGGAGTGGTTTAACCAGATTGCGGAGTGGAAAGATACGAACCCCCTGGCGTATGTGCAAACCGATATCATCAAACCGCAATTTGTCATCGAGAAACTCTACGAGGCGACCGGGGGCGATGCCATCATCACAACCGATGTGGGGCAACACCAGATGTTCACCGCCCAGTATTATCATTTTGACTACCCCAATCAGTTAATCACCTCCGGGGGATTGGGCGTCATGGGATTCGGTTTACCGGCAGCCATCGGCGCGAAAATAGCCCGGCCGGATAAGCTCGTTGTGGATATTTCCGGTGACGGCAGTATCCAAATGAACATTCAGGAACTCTCCACCGCCATGCAATGCTGCCTCCCCCTGAAGATCATTATTTTAAACAACGGCTTTTTGGGAATGGTTCGGCAATTTCAGGAACTTTTTTGTGAAAAACGCTATACCGGTACACGACTCGAACATACGCCTGATTTTGTTAAACTGGCCGAAGCCTATGGCGCGACCGGCTTACGCGCCAGTAAGCCGGAAGAGGTTGTGCCCGTTTTAAAACAGGGTCTCGCCGCACCCGGAATGGTCATTATGGAGTTCATGGTGGAAAAGGAGGAGTGCGTCTACCCCATGGTACCGGCGGGAAAACCGGTCACCTCCATGCTCCTGGCCTGATAACTGAAAAGTGGGCTTGATCACCGTTTCGGTCACGCAAGAGCATTTTTTCCAGCCCGGCAAGAACTCGCTGTCGCTCAAACAGCTTGCCGGGCTTACAAAAACGCTCTTGCGCGACCTTCACTCCATTTGGGGGTAGCCGAAACATCGATCAAGGCCAGAAAACCGTTCAAAATGGTTTGATACCGTTAATTAAGGGGATTGGTCAATTCCCTACTCCCTATCTTGAATAAGGAAATAAGAACATGTCCGACAATAGATACGTTCTCTCGATTCTCGTGGATAATCAACCCGGCGTTCTGTCACGCGTTGTGGGGCTTTTTAGCGGCAGAGGATATAATATCGAAAGTCTTTGCGTGGCGGAAACCACCGACCCCCTGATTTCCCGCATCACCCTGGTTACTCACGGGGATGACCCGATTCTCGAGCAGATAAAAAAACAGCTCAACAAGCTAATCAACGTCATTAAGGTTCACACCCTGACCGATGCCGAATTCGTGGAACGGGAAATGGCACTGATCAAAGTCCATGCCAAAGCCCAGTCTCGAGCTGAAATCCTCAGAATCGTGGACATTTTCCGCTGTAAAGTGATCGATGTGGGACTCGATCACTACACCATTGAGGTAACTGGAGACGAGGGGAAACTCAAAGCCATTCAGGCGCTCCTGAAACCGATCGGCATTAAGGAGATTGCCCGAACCGGTGTCATTGCATTATTTCGGGAGCCCAAATAGCGTCCATTCATAAAAAGAACTTGACTTTACCGGCTTAGATGGTGTCTAGTTCACCAAATTTTATTATGGAAAAACTGAATGAAATCCACATTTGCCATTATTAATCTTCTCCTCCTTATTATCGACCTCGCGGCAGGGCTCCTTATCAGCCGCGGGGCACGGGGTTGATAATGGCATAGCGTTTATACCGACAAAAACAAAACCGTTATCAACCGCCGAGGTTGGTAGCGGTTTTTTTTTGGCCCCGATTCGGCAAGAGGATTTGGGCCGAAACTTAACCCCGATAAACGGGACTTTTTTCAGTACCCCCTTGAGGGGTATAAGTACCTTTACGAAATTTCAGGAGAACAGCATGGAGCCGATTTTTCTTTACGATACCACCTTGAGGGATGGCACCCAGGGAGAGAGCATCAATTTTTCCGCGCAGGAAAAGATCAGAATCGCCAAGCGGCTGGATCAGCTGGGGGTTCAGTATATAGAGGGAGGCTGGCCGGGATCTAATCCGCGGGACATGCAATTTTTTGAACTGGCACGAGATACCCCCTTTGTCCAGGCGCGCATTACCGCCTTTGGCGCCACCCGACGACCGGGAATTACGCCCGCGGAAGATGAAAACCTTCAGGCGCTTCTCAACAGCGGTACGCAAAGCGTTGCCGTAGTCGGAAAAAGCTGGGATCTTCATGTGGAGATCATGAACAACTCCTTAGAAGAAAACCTTAACATGATTCGGGAAAGCATTCTCTATTTGAAAGATCATGGTCGCGAGGTGATTTATGATGCCGAGCATTTTTTTGACGGGTACAAAGCAAATCCGGACTATACCCTGTCGACGCTGGAAGCGGCCCTGAAGGCCGGAGCTGATTTTCTGGTCCTCTGTGACACCAACGGGGGTACCCTTCATTTTGAAATTGAATCCATCTTTCAAACCGTTCAACGCACCCTGCAAGAAAAGCGAGAAGCGGGTTCACCGGTCCGGTTGGGCATCCATGCGCATAATGATTGCGCTTCGGCGGTCGCCAACTCCATATCCGCCGTAAACGCGGGCGCCGTGATGGTGCAGGGAACCATCAACGGATACGGAGAGCGGTGCGGCAATGCCGATTTGACAGCCATCATCCCGATTTTATGCTGTAAAATGAACCGCCCCTGCATCGTTCTGGAAAAGGTGGCAAGCTTAAAGAAAATTTCCCGGTTTGTCAGCGAAATGGCCAATATGACACCGCTGGATAATCGGCCGTTTGTGGGACGCAGCGCCTTTGCCCACAAGGGGGGAATTCACGTCAGCGCCATTGCAAAGCAGCCCAGGGCCTATGAGCATATGGATCCCGCCGTCGTGGGCAATTCCCGGCGAGTGCTGGTATCGGATATGTCCGGCAAAACCAATGTGGAGTATAAAGCCCGAGAGCTCGGTGTTTCTCTCAACGGAAACGGCATGGATAGCCGGAAAATCGTAAATGAGATAAAACGATTGGAACAGGAAGGGTTCCAGTTTGACGTAGCGGATGGATCGCTTAAAATTTTGCTCCAAAAACTCACGGGCCAGTTCAATCCCCTCTTCACGTTGGAAAACTATCGCATTTCCATGGAAAAAGACAAGGATCAGCATGCCTGGGCCCATGCCATCACGAAAGTCTCCGTCGAGGACCGAAAGGAAATCATTGCCGCGGAAGGGGAAGGGCCTGTAAACGCTCTGGATAATGCGCTGCGCAAAGTCCTGAAAAAATTCTACCCCCATTTGGGTCTCGATGCCTTACGCCTCGTGGACTACAAGGTGCGGGTCATTGACGGCAGAGATGCCACTGCCGCCAAGGTTCGCGTTATTATCGATTCCCGGGATCACGAGGACATCTGGACCACCATCGGCGTCTCGACAGACATTATCGAAGCCAGCTGGCAGGCGCTATGTGACAGTTTTCAATACAAACTGGCAAAGGATCTGCTGGCGGCCGAAAGCAACCCGGCATCAGAGGGGCTGTGATCCAAAATAACCGCGGCCTGAAATAACAACCATCATCAAAGAGAATAATACCCATGATACCTGAGAAAGTGAGATCTTACGCCGCAAGGGGAAAATACTTTTTTTCCTTGCGGCCGATGCTTCCTATCGACAAAACAGCCTTGTGTGTTGATTCAATAGCAAAAAAATAATTAACAAAAGAAATCAGCGGATCGCTGACGATTATCGAAAGGAGCATCACCATGAGTCAAGAACGTGTCATTATATTCGACACCACCTTACGGGATGGGGAACAGTCCCCCGGCGCCAATATGAATACTGCAGAAAAACTGCAGATTGCCCTACAACTAGAAAAATTGGGAGTAGACATAATAGAGGCTGGTTTCCCGGCCGCCTCCGACGGCGATTTTGAGGCCGTATCCCAAATTGCCAGAAAGCTTAAACGAATTCAGGTAACGGGCCTTGCCCGCACGTCGAAAGAGGATATCGATCGCGCCTGGGGCGCCGTTCAGCATGCGGCAAACCCGGGTATCCATGTTTTTCTGGCGACTTCCGAGCTTCACATGAAGTACAAGTTAAACATGAGCCGGGAGGAAGTCCTCCAAAAAACCATTGAATCCGTTCGATATGCCAGATCTCTTACTGAAAAAATCGAATTTTCCGCCGAGGACGGCTCGCGTTCCGACAGGGATTTTCTCTGCAAGGTATTTGAGGCGGCCATTGAGGCGGGCGCCACCACCGTCAATTTACCGGACACGGTGGGCTACGCCATACCCG
The DNA here is from genome assembly GCA_043797445.1 of Pseudomonadota bacterium. Taxonomy (GTDB): domain Bacteria; phylum Desulfobacterota; class Desulfobacteria; order Desulfobacterales; family JAFDDL01; genus JAZDPP01. The sequence goes on along the minus strand of JAZDPP010000141.1, from coordinate 53,989 downwards.
AAGAATTCAGCGATCTGGTAAAGTATGTCATGACGCATACCCCCAACATGGGGAGAGCCGTGCTGAGCATTCACTGCCATAACGACCTGGGACTGGCCACGGCCAACACCCTCTCGGCGATTACCGCTGGCGCCAGACAGGCCGAAGTGACCATCAACGGCATCGGGGAGCGGGCCGGGAACACCTCCCTGGAGGAAGTGGTCATGGCCCTTCACACCCGGCCCAATTTTTTCCCCATTTCAACCCATATCAAAACAGAGCTCATCTACCCCACCAGCCGCCAGGTCAGCATGATCAGCGGCATGATCGTACAGCCGAACAAGGCCATTGTGGGCGCCAATGCCTTCGCGCATGAAGCCGGCATTCATCAGGACGGGGTTCTCAAAAATCCCATGACCTATGAAATCATGAAACCCGAAACCATCGGATTGAGCACCAACAAGCTGGTTCTCGGTAAGCACTCGGGACGTCACGCCCTGCGCAATCGATTGAAAGATATGGGATACGATCTTTCCGATGAGGAAGTGAAAATCGTATTCAAAAAATTTAAAGATCTTTCGGACAAGAAGAAACATGTCATGGACGAAGACCTGGAGGCCCTCGTAACGGAAGGGCTTCTGCGTACATCCGAGGTTTTTCAAATGGAATATATGCATGTTACCTGCGGCACCACCGTCATGCCCATGGCAAGCGTTCGAATGCTTGTCAGCGGGCAACCCGTTCAAGCAGCTAAATTCGGCAGCGGCCCCATCGACGCCGCTTTTAACGCCATCGCCGAACTGACAAACGCGAAATCAAAAATGCTTCGGTTTGCCATTCAGGCGATTACCGAGGGCACAGACGCCTTGGGCGAGGTGGTCATCCGTCTTCAGGAAAATGGGTTGACAGCAACCGGCCGGGGATCGGACGAGGATATCATTGTCGCCAGCGCCAAAGCCTACATCAATGGGTTAAATCGATTGGAATACCTGAAAACGCACCCGGTGGGAGACAGGCAGGGGTTGTAGGACGCCGGAGGTCGAGTCGGTCAGTCGATTCGAGCCCGTAAGACCGGGATTCAAAATCCCTAAGAAACATAGTCCAAATCAGGATGGACAGGATGAAAGGATGAGCAGGATGGTTGGGATGCGCTTATCCTGAATATCCTGTAAATCCTGGCCATCCTGATTCAGACAGCTGAGCCTCAATCCCCCATCTTGGCCATATAATCATCCAACAAGGTTTCAAATTTTAACTTGTGCTTGGCTTCTTCCTGGCAAAGCGCCTTGAAAACTTTTTTCACCTGCTCCGATTCCGCCCGATCCTGCAATTCATTATAAAGGGCAAGCGCTTTTTCCTCCCGCTTGCTCGCGAGCACCAGAATATCCCGGTAAGACATCCCCTTCTCATAGGCAATGTCCACCTGATAATTGCTTCGTTTGATGTCGGGAATCCATTTCCATTTGTATCCCGAAAGGTCCGTTTTTTCAATGTTTTTAAGCATTCCCTGGTGTTTTCGTTCCTCAAGTGCAAATTCCTTGAACAGTTCCTTGTGGCCGCTCAGGCTTTCCATTTCACTGGCTTCCAGGTAAAATTGCTCGGCTTCTTTTTCCCTTTCAAATGCAAAATCGATAATATCCTGAAATGTCTTGAAACTCATTTCCATCTCCTTTCAATGGCCGGGGGGCTATCGTCTAAGTTGTCAGCATGCCGATAAGATCCTTTGCTTTCCCTATTCCTTTCTGTATCAGATAACCGGCGATTCCATCAAGTATTTCCATCGTTGCACGCGGGTTTACAAAATTTGCCGTACCGATCTGAACGGCGGTGGCTCCGGCAAGCATGAACTCCAATGCGTCCCGCGCTGTCATGATGCCGCCGATTCCGATGAGCGGGACCTTCACCACCCGGAATGTCTGCCAAACCATTCGCAACGCCACCGGTTTAATCGCGGGACCCGAAAGCCCACCGGTAATATTGGCCAGAACCGGTCGCCGGGTATCGATATCGATGGCCATTCCCGTAAGGGTATTAATGAGAGAAATCGCATCCGCGCCCGCGTCTTCGACCTTACGGGCAATTTCGGTAATATCCGTCACATTTGGAGAAAGCTTGGCAATGACCGTTTTTTTTGTTTTACGGCGTACCGCCTTAATTACCCCATAAGCGGCATCCGGATCAACCCCGAATGCCACGCCCCCCGCCGTAACATTGGGGCAGGAAATATTCACCTCAAGCCCTGCAACGCCATCAACCGCCTCCAGTCTTTCGGCCAGCCGAGCATATTCATCAACCGTCTTCCCGTATATATTGGCAAAAACCGGAACCGAGAGGGTTTTCAAAAAGGGAAGCTTTTCTTTTATGAACGCTTCCAGGCCAACGTTTTCGAGTCCGATGGCATTTAGCATGCCACATGCGGTCTCAACGATTCTGGGAGGCGGATTCCCCTTGGTCGGCAAGAGCGAAATCCCCTTCACAACAATACCACCCAGCCGGTTCAGATCGATGAGCTCATCAAATTCAGCACCATATCCAAAAGTCCCCGAAGCGGTCATGACAGGATTATTTAATCGCAGATTGCCGATTTGGACACTCAGATCAACCGTATCACTCATCGACACTGCCTGCACGATCGTTGATAACTTAAAATAATCATGGCAGAAAAAAATCCATTCTCTGAAAAATTGGAATCAACCCATATAATTTTCGACGTTTTTTGCAAAACTTTCAAAATCATGCTTCCGTAAAAAGAGGGAGATCATTTCGCTTAATTTATCCGCTGTATCCACTCGATACGCCCCTCTCTCGTCACGGCCGGCAACAGCCTTGGCATTTGCAACAACGGCCTGAATCGCCTCCGGCGTCAAATCGATATTGGCGCGAACGGTAACCGTATCTTTCGGTTTGTCCATATAACAAACTCCATCCTCTTTCTGTGCTTGATCATCGTTCCGGCCACCTTCACTCCTTTTGGGGGTGGCCGAAACGATGATCAAGGCCCTCTTTCTTTTTGGATTCGACTGGGAATTCGAGGTAACAAACTGAGTTATATTTCATCACTTGCGGTAATAATGCAATTCTTTTTTCATTTTTGCGCCGATCTGTTAATACCACAAGAATCATCGTTGCCCGAAGCCCCACGGGATGGGTAGTGGCCAGGGTATTCAAGGCTTTAGGTGGACAACATCATCCAGACTATGCTATTTCGATTCCACGGAAAGGAGAAACAAACCAATATGACTATCAGGGAAGATCAATGGGTATGGATTATCGTTTACGGCCAGGATGGAAACGAACAGATGCTTGGTCAACATGACAGCGAGGCGGATATCTCTTTTATCCCCTGTTTTCTCACAAAAGAGGAGGCCGTCAACGGCCTCGGTCATCTCAAAAAAGATAAGAGTTTGACCTATTCGATGCAGGCAATTCTACATGAGGACCTGAAGCGCTATGCGAAAGACAACGCGATGATGGTTTTTGTCCTAAAACCTTCCGGTGAAATTCTGGAAAGGGTCTCGCCCTAATAAAAAAAGGAGCATCCCCCCGTTTCGCCGGGATGCTCCTTTTTTTGAAGATGGTTATTTAGACGACTGTGACGTTTGCCGCGGCAGGGCCTTTTTTCCCCTGTTCAATTTCAAATGTAACCCTGTCACCTTCGTTAAGAGACTTGAAACCGCTTGCATTAATAGCGGAATGATGAACAAACACATCCGGTCCATTTTCCTGTTCGATAAAACCAAACCCTTTGCTGTCACTAAACCATTTTACGACGCCATTTGCCATTGTGGCACCCTCCTTTAAAAAAATTGTCATAGCTTCAAACTTCAGGTCGCCACTGTACAAAATGGAATCTACCCTTAGAACGAAACCGGCACGTCACCCAATAACGTGCTATTTTAATTTCCGCGCATGATAACACCTTTCAGGGAAAAAGCAAGTATATTGTCATTTGCCTTTGCCTACAGGATAGGGCAAGCATTCTTCTGTTTACGAAACCACAACGCACCAGCTGGCTTTGATTATCTTCTCGGCCACGCCAGGGTATTATTTCCAGACCGGCAGGAACTCGCTGTCGCTCAAACAGCCTGCCGCTCTTCCAAAAACACCCTGGCGCGGCCTGCCTGCCGTGGGAATTTTGGCCGAAACGATGATCAAGGCCCACCTGCTCAATACGGCTAAAACCCGGCTGCGGTACGAAATATTCCACCACGTTCCTCAAAATTATTAAAAATGCCGTAACTCGGCGCCGCCGGCGACAATAGAACAATGCCCCCATCCGGCGTATTTCTTCGTGCGGCATCCACGGCTGAAACCAAATCATCCGCCTCGATAAGATTCGGTCCTTTCCCCTGCGTTTCTTTTTCCTTTCGGACCAACTGAGCGATCCGGCAGCCATTATCCGGCAGTGTAATCACCATATGTATATTCTTGGAGCAAAGAAAACGTGCCAGTTCCTCATAACGCTGTTCACGATCAAACCCTCCCAGAAGTATCGTAACCGGAGGACCCGAGAACCGATTTATGGCTGCAATGGCGCTCTCGGGTATGGTGGAAATACTGTCATCCACATAAAGCACTCCCGCCTTCACCCCCAATACCTCCTGCCGGTGGGACAGTCCCACGAAATTATCCAAAAGCGCCATGACCGTTTCCGGATCATATCCAGCCGCCTCAAGTCCGCTTAACGCAGCACAAATATTCGATAAATTGTGCGCCCCCTGCAAATAGGCATTCTTTACCGCACCAAGCCGCGTGGCGCCGTAATAAATGCTGTTGCTTCTTGAATGGATCAAATCTTCCTTTTCGAAATAGCGAACACAATCCCATCCCAATGTCCGATTACGGGTCATCTTATCTTTATAATTTAAAATAGTATGACGACCCGGGTCCGGATGAAACAGGTGAAGCTTATCTTTATAGTAATTATCGGTGCTTCCATGCCAATCCATGTGTTCGGGGAACAAATTGACCAGAATCGCTATTTTCGGCGTATACCGAATGTCAGCGGTTTGATAACTGGAAAGTTCAACGACAAAAATTTCCGTTTGGTCTTTTCTGTCGAGGTAGTCCAGAAGCGGCGTCCCGATATTTCCGGCCAGCTCCACGGACACCCCCAATTTGCGAAGGCAGTGATAAAGGATGGATGCCGTCGTGCTCTTTCCCTTTGTTCCCGTAACGGCAATGATATCCTTATCCCCCATTTCCGCAAACCAGAGGTTGGTTGTCGATATAAAATATACTCCTTTTTTTTCCGCTTTTTTAATTTCTTCCCGGTACAGTGAAATCCCGGGAGACTTAATCACCAGATCGGGCGCCGATAAGGTTTCGATAAAATGGTTTCCGGAAGCAAACGTCACATTGCCTGGTTTTTCGAACCTTGCCATCAGGTCTTCAGGCGCTTTTTGATCCGTATAAACGGTTAGGGGTTTTTCCGGAAAAATCTGTTGCAAGCGCCCCAGAGCAGACAATCCATCACGCCCCGCCCCCCAGATAACGATATTATTTTCCCGCAAGTCTTGAAATTTCATCGATTGCCTCCCGATACCGTTCGGGCATCCGACCCGCTTTCATCCGGACGGCTTTTTCAAAAGAATCCTTCAGATCCATTCTTTTTTGAGTTGCACACCGCATCAATTCCCTGATAACCGGCGCCCCTTGCCACTCGGGACTTTTTGCCAGCAGATACAGGGCTGCCTGGGATTCTTCATATTCTCCGACACATTCAAAGGGCTTATGGCCTTCAATCCCCAACAGCTCCTTAAATTTATCGACATCGGACATATCCGCAAAAAGGTCCCGGCCGAATATCTGCGCCATTTTCTGTTTTGGAAGAAACGGCGACAACGCTAAAAACACGAACCGGCACTTATCACATTCGCCGCACCATTTGGAATCATTGGCATCGATGATTTTATATCCCCGATTACAGCTCGAAAAGCGTTGGTGGTAAGATGTCATTTTCGAGAAAAGAGCCGCAATCTGAAACTCGGAAAGAGGCCGAAGAAGCGAAAAATAGGTGATCTCCCGGGTCAGTTCCCCGCTTATCAGGCACTGAAATTTTTCTTCAAACTCCATGGACTTACTCCATTGGTGATTCACTTCCTTCCCGTTATAAAGCAGGTTTCCCGAATTGGCGGATCGTTCGTTTGACATGGCAATGGTGTCAAAATCATAGATGATTGCGGCCACCAGGAAAATAAAGCTCAAAATACCGACAATCGGGACGTGCCCATTGAGCGCTCCTTCCTTGTTTAAGCAAAAAAGGTTCGGAGATAAAAATCTCTGTATCTCGTAGAGAGGCATTTTTGCCACCATCGCAATTTCTTCTATCGTTTTATGACGCCCGACCGCCACGCCGACCATGGGCTCCGCGATACGTTTTAAGGTTTCTATCGTGACAACGGAATCTTTCCCCCCCCCAATCGGAACCGCGGTTCTTCTCGTCAACCTTAACGGCAGTGCCCGCCTCTCAACAGAATCGCTGAAAGGGAACCTGATTTTGTTTCCAAGATCCAACTTGTTTTTGAATGCAAATTCGCCAAGTCCCTTCAAATAAAAGTCTTCGAAGAAACGGGCCGCCGACTCGGACATCGGTCTTGTTTCGACTTCTATTTTCTCCGGAATAAACGCCTTGTAATAGCTGATCCCGGCCGCAAGATGCACATAATACAAAAAATGGTGAATCGCATCGAGCTGAGGTTGAGAAAATGTTTGGGGGGCGCCTGAAAAAACAAGCGTTTCTTCAAACGGCACCTCATCGGCCGCATATCGAAGACAGGCGGTTGATTTTTCGGCACTGTACTCGTATGAAACAAATCTGAAAGTTTTAGGGTTGGGTTTCATTTTTTTCCCTTGATATGGAGATGGAACAGAGCAGACCGGCCGACTTTTGGGGAAACCGGTTCGGCTTTTTAATTACCTCTATGAAAAAGTTAAATTCTTTTGTCAAGAAACAAGCCACATTCCAAACCATATGAATACCCGTTGCAATGGAGAGGGAGATAACATGCAATTGCCCATCATTGGAGATACCATCACCACCGATAAAGCAATAATGCTTTGCAGGCATTTTTCACTCGATCATCTTATCCGCCGGATTGAAGCCGATCCCGGGCAATACGCCGATTGGATATTTGATGGCTGTTCCGGCCTGCCGGATGAAATTATGGGGTTTTTCACCGGCTGCAACTGGCAGGATATTACCTACCATTGCTGTCTGACGCATGATCTTCGATATGCCTATGGCGAAAAAGATAATGAGGCCGAGAGAAAAGAGGCTGACGAAGAGCTGTACCACAACCTCGTCAACAAGGCCGGCATGAAAGCGTGGTGTGCTTCCGCTTTTCTGGTGGCCGTTCGAATCGGCGGTGTTGAGGATTTTGGACTATCCTTTTCCTGGGGGTTCGCGCATAAACGGGCATGATGAAAAAGGGTGTCCCCACTAACTTCATTGCTCCCGATTCGAATCACCTGCCGTCAACTTGCAGACGCTCCATGAATTTCTTCAAGTATCGAACCGGAATCGCATAGGTCATTCCGCTGGGATTGGTAATGGCATGCTCCTTTGACCCTTGCACAAAAACCTTGTTGATGATGCCGATCACTCGACCGCTTTTCACGTCATACAGGGGGCTCCCGCTGTTCCCGGGGTAAGCGGTTGCATCCAGCTGAAAAATTAAATACGGGTTTTTCAAGCGACCGATCAGCTCCCCATCCAGTTGTTTCATTGCAGCCACCGGAATCACAATCGGCGTCACGGCGGAAACAATGCCACGATGCGTTGCGGCATAAAGCCCCAGGATGGCGCCGAGCGGATATCCGGTAAATGCATAAAGTTCCCCTTCCCTGACAAGGGAATCATCCCCTAAAACAAGCGGTGGCAAGGCCTTGCCGTCAAAACGAAGCAAACAAAGATCATGGTCATTTTCAGTTCCGATGGTTTCAGTAGCGAGAATTCGCCCCTCTTTTCCCTGCCCGGTAAAAACAGCGATAAACTCATTGTGTTTTTTATCCACCTTTTCCGGAAGGACATGGGCGTTGGTCACCACATGTCGACCGTCAGCCACCACAAAACCGGTGCCTCGCAAAATACCGGGCGGGCGTCGTGTTTCCTGAAAAGTGCCGATGCCGACGATACCGGGCTTAACTTTCAAAATTGTGTCGGGAAGCGCATCTATCCCCGAGTCCGCCGCGACCCATCCGATGGAAATGAAATAAACCCAACTGAAGAGAAGACTCCTGAGAAACAGCTTTAAATTTATCACGTCAAGTCCTCTTTCCTTATCTTTGCTGAAACATCTGCCGGCTTTTATACAATTGCGCTTGGTAACGGGTCAATGTAAAACTATTGTAAAAGCAGGGAGTGGAATCTGTACATCGTGTCGCATTTCATGGAAACTATCCCCGTTATGTAACCGGTTCCCGATTCAGCACCTTTCGACGGACGGGCATCGGCAATAGATTTCCGAAGAGGAGGTGCACGGTGTTTCATTTTTTACCCTCGGCATTAAAGGGCTGTATTTCTCTTTTACTATACATCGCCAACACGCTTTTCTGGGTACCATTGCTGTTGATCCTGTCACTTCTCAAATTCATCATTCAATTGAAATCATTAATCGTTTTTTTCAATCTGCTCATTAACGGAATCGCATTGAGCTGGATATCGGTAAACAATTTCTGTCAGCAAATCGTCAATAACACCCGATATCATATTGAGGGCGTAGACGATTTGAAAGCCGACAACTGGTATCTCGTGGTCTGTAACCATCAGTCCTGGGCGGATATCCTGGTGCTGCAAAGAATATTCCATCGGAAAATCCCTTTTTTGAAGTTCTTTCTGAAAAAGGAGCTGCTATGGGTGCCGCTCCTCGGGCTTGCCTGGTGGGCCCTTGATTTCCCGTTCATGAAACGCTACCCATCGGAATTCGTGAAAAAAAATCCCCAATTTAAAGGTAAGGATATTGAGATAACGCGAAAAGCCTGCGAAAAATTTAAAGCGATACCCGTCTCGATCATGAATTTTGTGGAGGGAACCCGCTTCACCCCGGAAAAGCATCGTAGACAAAATTCCCCTTACCGCCATCTTCTCAAACCCAAGTCGGGCGGCATCGGCTTTGTGCTCTCCGCCATGGGGGAAAAGCTCAATACCTTGCTGGATGTCACCATTATCTATCCGCGGCGCTGCCCCACCTTCTGGGACTTCATGTGCGGGAAAATCCAGGAAATCAATGTCAGAGTGAAAGCTATTCCCATTAATGAAATGTTAATCGGAGACTATTCCGGGGACGCTGAATTCAGAGCCGGATTCCAGGCGTGGGTCAACACCTTATGGGAAGAAAAAGACCGGACGATGACCGCTTTCCCTCTTTAAGCAATTGATCCGACTTGAATCCGGGCAAAAAAAGTCCTAATATTCGATGTTCAAGTTTTTCGGAATTGGCCTGTAGGTGCGGCTTCCAGCCGCGATTTTTCACGTGCCGACAATTCCCGTCGCGGCTGGAAGCCGCTCCTACAGCAGCCCGAGAAAAACTGCTGCTGCAACCATATTGGGTGAAGCCCTGTAGCTCCAAAAACTTGAACATCGAGTAATACGATACGGTTCCCGTTTGAAGTTAACCCGACGTCTTTTGCCCATAACGTTCCCAACTCACCTTGTCATAGACCAGACTGGATTGGGGATGAGGCGCTTTTTCCTCCTTTGGGTAACCGATAGCGATAATGGCCTCCACCTCGATCCCGTCGGGCACCCCCAACAACCGGGCCACATAATCACGGGCGGTCTCTTTCTCGCTATATTTTCGCTCCCGCAACTGAATCCAGCAGCTTCCCAGCCCCAGATCCGTTGCCGCCAGATGAAGATAGATGGCGGCAATGCTGGCATCCTCGACCCACACGTCGGATTTGCCCGGATCAGCGCAAATGACAACGGCCAAAGGGGCCCTGGCCAGAAAGGATGCGCCGTGCGGCTTGGCCTTTGATAATGCCGTCAGGGTATCCGGATCGGTAACGACAATGAAGGACCATGGGTTAAAACCCCGTGAAGAGGGGGATCGGAGAACCGCCTCCACCAGCAAATCGATCTTCTCCGGCTCGACCGGCCGGTCCTCGTACTGGCGAATGCTTCTGCGGGATCTGATGAGATCTGCAAACATGGTATTTCCTTTCTTTCCGGCAGCACCGGAGGGTATATATATTCAGGCCCACTAAAACATCATCTATCCGGGCTTGTCAATACCATGTCGCTTATGTTCGAATCCGTTCCGCCGCAAGGAGCGTCGTATTGGGCTTGATCATCGTTTCGGCCAATTTCCCACTGCAGGGAGGCCGCGCCAGGGTGTTTTTGGAAGAGCGGCAGGCTGTTTGAGCGATAGCGAGTTCCTGCCGGTCTGGAAAAAATATCCTGGCGTGGCCGGTACGATGACCAAGGCCGTCGTATTTTATGATATACCGTTATATTTTCTGATTCCCTAAACAAATAGGGCCTTGCAAATCCGTCGGTGACATGGAAAATAGTCATGGTCCTTTTTGCCGGAGACATACCGGCATCCGTAGCAGCATTCGTATCCCTCACATGGAGATATCACCCAAATGAATTTCTGTTCCAACTGTGGCGCCCCGGTCAAACAGCTGATCCCTCCGGATGAAAGCCGGCTGCGGCATGTCTGCCCGTCGTGCGGCATTATCCATTACGAGAACCCCAAAATAGTGGTGGGATGCATCCCCGAATGGGAGAATAAAATTCTTCTCTGCCGCAGAAACATCGACCCGAAACGGGGCAAGTGGACCCTTCCTGCAGGCTATCTTGAAAATGGCGAAACCGTTGCTGAAGGCGCCCGGCGTGAAACACGGGAAGAAACCGGCGCGGTCGTCGATAACCTTTCGGCATACCGAATGTTCGACATTGCGCATATCAACCAGATCTATCTGATGTTTCGGGCAAGAATGAATACTTCCGAGTGCCACCCTACCCCGGAAAGCTCGGAGGTGGCGCTTCTTGATGAAGAGGAAATTCCATGGGACAAAATCGCTTTCCAGGTCATCGAGAAAACGCTGAAACATTATTTCAAGGACCGGTCATCCGGCTTCTTTCCCTTCCGGATAGATCAGATCCATAAAGTATCACCTTAAAAGCGCCTGAAAAGGAAGCCATCGGCCTTACCCCATGCGCTGTTTTGAATCAAGCGATGATTGCCCCATGGCCCCGGAGAAACGGAATGAACCTGCTGCGAGCCATCATACATGCGTATCTCTATTTGCCCTATTTTTATCAAAAGCTCAGCGGTGCGGGTCCCTTCGGCCATGAAGGGGCGACCTATATCAGCACCCCCGTTTCTCCGCATGACAACGAACTCAAAAAGGCGCTTCTCCGGCATTACGTGCGGCAATATCATGAATCCTCCTGTTCGGTGGCCTCGGTCGTTGCCGTGGTCAATGCCCTCCGTTCCAGAGGAGCGGAACAGCTCCCGCCTATCACCCAGATGGATATCCTCGATCGGGTGAAAACCGGGAACTGGAAAGAGCGCATGGGCGAAAAGGGGGTCAACGGCAGACGTGGCGTACCGCTGGCACTGCTCGGAGAGATCGTCAAGGGAAGCCTTCTGGCCTATGGGATAGAGCATGAGAGTGTTGAAACGGTCCAGGCCTTCCGGAACCCCGGCAAGGCGGAGAAGATAAAAAGAACGCTTTTGCAACACCTCACCGACTTTGATACGAAAGGCAATTGCCTTATCATCGCCCACTTCAACCAGGGTGTCTATATTCCGACTCTGGGCATCCCTCATATTTCTCCGGTGGGAGGTTTTGACCCCCGCACCGGAAAAGTGACCCTCCTTGATGTGGACGCGAGCGAATTGGGCGGCCCATATGAAATCTCCCTTGGCGCCTTCTACAGGGGAATGGCCAGCGCCTATAATCCGATTCTAAGGCATCTCGGTTATAAAAACGGCGGCTATGTATTGGTGAGGCTGCGTTGAAACGGCCGGAGAACGGGCCTTTACACTTCGACAGGCCGCCATACACCCCCATGCAGCCAGATGCGGGAAAAGTCCGAAGCCACGGGCAGCAACTTGTCACCCAGTTTGGCCCGATCTATATCGATCCCTGACTGCTCAAACTCCGGATCCCACGGTTCAACGATAACAGCGTCCTTACCCATAGTGATAAATCGCGGCCGTAGCGGCTCTCCCCAGGGCCGCTTTGTAATCACCTCCTGAAGCTCCTCATAGTCTTTGAATTTTGAAAATGCCTGCAAGGTGACGATGGCGGGGGGACTCAAAGAAATCTCGCCTTTCAAATTCGCCTTGAGACCCGCCAACGGGCTTATCCAAACACCGGCGGTCGTTTCCCGGGCATCCGGACGGCAAGTCTGATCCGGCGGCATGGCGGCCACAAAAAAACGGGTGTCATAGTGGCGCTTCATCTCCCGGGGCGTGACCCAATGGGCCCAGCGGAAAAGCCCGGTGAGTTGAAGGCAAAATTGGTGTTCCGTCACGAGCGAGCGAAACCATCCTTCTTTAAAAACATCCGTCTCACGCTGCCGGCGCGCCCGTTCGAACCCCTGCGTTGCCGAATCCGTTTGGCGGGCCAGCAGGACCCCGGCCTCCTCAAACGTTTCGCGGATAGCGGCCACACCATATGTCAAGGCATCCTGTACCGCCAACCCGCCGCCCAGTCGTCGCTTGATGGTTTCATGATCCATGTCCACCAAATCCGACCAATCCCCGGCATCGACATCATCCACCATACCGCCGGGGAATACGTAGTTACCCGCCATGAAGCTGCTCGTGGCGCTTCTTTTAAGAAGATATACTTCAATTCCGGCTTCAGCCGGCCGGGTAAGGATAACCGTTGCGGCTGGTGCCGCGGTTGGAAACTGGATAGTCATGGGGAATGCCCTCCGAATAAAATAGGTTACCGATTGCCTCCCAAGGAAATAGCGCTTGACCCCAAAAGTCAAGCGTTATTCTCGCCGCCGGTCGGACGCAAACAGGGCGCGCTTGCCGGGAGGATTGCCGAAACCAGGGACTAATTCCGTTTGCCTTTGCTGAAAACGATCGGGGATTTGTCATCCATGATTTAAGAATGGCAGCGGCTCGCCGGCTTGCGGTAACCGATCAGTTTCAATCGTCGCGGCGCCGTGTTAAAAAAGCGTTTGGACCTTCTTTTTGAAATCTTTATTTATTGACATCTTACAGATTATCAGTTTAATTGGTAATACTTGGATGACGGAAAAATCCCCCTTGAGGGGAAAGCTCAAAACTGATCTCCCCTTTTGGCAGGCAAGAGCTCAATCCGGACGCCCAAACGGTCCCGTTCCTCCACATTCCAGAGAAAATATTCCGCATTGGGATTCAAATGAAAACCGACCAGAAAAACGTGAATAGGAGGCAATAACCATATGGAGGGCTTTTTTTGATGGCTGAACAAGCAATAAAACTTGGCGGCAAAAAGCAGAGCATCTTCCTGGACCATGTCAAGAAGCTGCTGCCCGATGGTGGGAATCTTAACCTGTGTCTTACTTGCGGGGCCTGCGCATCCGGCTGCCCGGCGGCCGGCATGGAGGGGTTGGATCCCCGGAAATTCCTGCGAATGGCCGCGCTGGGAATGGATGAAGAGATCAAATCGACAGCATGGGTCTGGATGTGCAGCATGTGCACACGCTGCGTTTATGTTTGTCCCATGAAAATCAACATCCCTCAATTGGTTTTCTATGCACGTCAGTCCTGGCCCCGGGAGAAACGGCCCAAGGGGATCCTGGGCTCTTGCGACATGGCGCTTCGAAGCGATACTTGCAGCGCCATGGGCGCCACTGAGGAGGATTTCCAGTTCGTCGTCGAAGATGTGCTGGCGGAATACCAGGAGGCGCAACCGGAGTTTGCCGAGATGCTGGCACCGATCAACAAGGAGGGTGCCACCTTTTTCCTGAATCAGAATTCACGGGAACCGGTAACCGAACCGGATGAAATGGTGCCGTTGTGGAAAATTCTGCACCTGGCCGGTGCGGACTGGACCTATGGTTCAAAAGGCTGGGCCGCCGAAAACTACTGCCTGTTTCTGGCGGATGATGAAAACTGGAAAAGTATCGTCACCACCAAGGTCAACGCGGTGGAAGAGCTGGGCTGCAAGGTCTGGCTCAATACGGAGTGAGGGCATGAGCTCTTCGCGGTCCGGTTCGGACTGCAAAAGTTCAAAATCCCCTTCAATTTTGAGATCAAAAGCATCATTCAATACTATGCCCAATGGATACGGGAGGGGAAACTCAAGCCCAGCTCTGAATGGAACAGGGATCGAAAAATCAAGTTCACCGTTCAGGATCCCTGCCAGCTGGTCCGAAAAAGTTTCGGAAATCCGGTGGCGGAAGATTTGCGCTACGTCGTCAGGGCCGTGGTGGGCGAAGAAAATTTCATCGACATGCAGCCCAACCGATCGAATAACTTCTGCTGCGGCGGCGGCGGCGGCTTTCTCCAGTCGGGCTATACCGATCAGCGCCGCGAATACGGAAAACTAAAGGCGGAGCAGATTTTGTCCACGGGCGCCGCTTACTGCATCACGCCCTGTCATAACTGTCATGCTCAGGTCCACGATCTGGCCGATATCCGGGATCACGCCTGGCACACGGTTCATTTGTGGACACTGCTTTGCCTTTCTCTCGGCATCCTCGGTCCCAAGGAACGCGCCTACCTGGGAGACGATCTGAAGGACGTGGATGTCTTTCATCCGGAGCAAGAATAATAACCGGGTCAAAGACAGGTGATAAACATCAAATTAACGGCGGCTGAAAACTCAGCCGCCGTTTCTGTCTGGAATTAGTGCCTTATGGATTGCCGTGTTGTCATTATCGGCGCCGGGATTTCCGGTCTAGCCGCCGCATATACCTTGAAAAAATCGGGCATCAGCTCAATTGTATTGGAAAAATCTTCTTTTCCGGGCGGCAGAATGAGCTCCGAAACCGTCAACGGCTACATCATTGACAAGGGAGCCTACACGGTACCAGAGGCGTACACCGGACTGAAGCGGTTCCTGGATAGCCTGGGGATGGGCCGAAGCCTGGTCACCACCCCCGCCACCTCCTCCACCTTTTTTGAGGGTAAAGAATATGACATTAAAATCGAAGCTCCCACCGATATATTGAAGTTCAAACTGCTCTCCCTAAAAAACAAAATGGATTTGGTGCAAATCGCCCTGTATGCCAAATCGCTCGGAAAGGCGCTCAGCATTTCACATCCGACGGACAAGAGTTTTGAACTGGAACGGGAGACGGCCACGACCTATCTGCTGAAAAACTATGATGATACGCTCGTTGAACGCATCGCCTATCCTCTTTTCTGCGAGATTTTACTGGGTAATCCGGAATTCAACTCTAAACTGTCTTTCCTTGTCACCCTGGCCAACCTGACCAAATTCGGCATTTTGGCGTTTGACGCGGGCATGGGCGTACTGCCCCAATATCTGGCAACACAGCTCGATGTTCGTTTTGAAACGCCCGTGCACCGAATCATTCAAAAAAGCGCCGGCGACGGATTTGAAATCCATGCGGGGACCGGTCATACGGGAAGCGGTTGCGGATCGCCGCTATTGTGTGAAGCCGTTATCCTTGCCCTGCCCCTTCCCTGCGTTTCGGACATGATCGAAGGGATTCCGGATGCACTGGCCGCAGCGATGAAATCGATCGAATACACCCCCTCCATTGTGACCGCATGGGGGATGAATAAGCGCAATGACTGGCGATCCATGCTGAACAATTTTTCCAGAAAAGATACGAAGATCATCGGCACCGTCGTGTCTGACAATCAGAAATCGCCCAGCCGGGCGCCGCGGGGAAAGGATCTTGTCACCGTCATCCTCAAGGAAGCCGCCAGTCGCGAGCTGATAGATGCCCCGGAGGACCTGATTCAACAAAAGGTTCTTCAGGAAATGGATCAATTCCGGCCCTCGTTTTCCAATCAGGTGGAGGTTACCCGAACCTACCGCTGGCCCCTTGCCGCCGTCCAGTTTCCACCGGGGGCGCTGCTGAAACGAAAAGCACTTCGGGAACGATTAACAAAAGAATTGAGCCATATTTATATTGCCGGCGACAGCCTGAGCCGGACCTCCATCCAGGCAAGTCTGGATACCGGCATTGGCGCGGCGCAAGCGGTCATCAAGATGTTTAACCAATCACAATAATTCTGAGCTTAGCACAAATTCCCCCGTTTTCTCTTGCATGAGGATGTTTTCTTTACGCAGTTTTAAAGGGATATGCTCATGACCCCCCTCCCCTCTTCTACCTATCAACCAAACGATAGCTTGTTATTGAAGGCCTTTGATTTGAAATATCAAGCTGATAAAGCCACTTTTCACTGTCATTGATATAATAACTCGATGAATGACGGAAAATATAATCATTTTCATTCAACAATGATGATGTGAAAATAATTTCGTTTTTGGGCACATTGACTGTATACAGGCCTGCTTCCGTGTATAACTCGGCGCCTTTTACATCATTTTCGCTCTTCACCCGGTTCCCCCCGACAAGCGGTGTATCCCGTCTAACGAAAAAACCGGGGGCTAAAGATTTGTATACGCCCGCTGAGGTATTGATGACGCGACGGGGATGCCTGATTACCTGGATATCAAAATTTAAAACAAGGCTTTCTTGATCGTTATTTGAAACTCTGATACCGGATTTGACGAATTCGGTAACAAGCAAATCATACATTGCTTTTTGAAAAGGGGATATGCCCGAGGGGCATATGTACAGAGCGGTTTGCTCATTCCCACGGTAATCCTCTATTCTTTGTTTCATTTCCGCGGCAACGTCCTGAGCAAGCTCCATCCAATGCCGGGCTGCTTGCATTTGTTGTTGCGTGCTGATCGGGTAAGCCGCGGGAATTGGCACCTGAGAGGTGATGGGGGGAGATGCGCATCCGCCCAAAAACAAGAACAACGCTACAGCCGATATAGCCGGTTTCATAAGATTCTCCTTCCGATCGTCCAATTTTGTATTTTCCTCTCCCCAATGGATCACCCAACGGGCGGATGGCGTGAACACCCAATTTGATAGAAACTATTTTTTTCTAAAGTTAGAGGCTGTATCGGCCGAGAAAAAACAATTCTTTAGCGCTATGTCCCGCAATAGGTAAATAGGGGGGGGGGGGAACTGCATGGCAATCGAAGAGGCAATGGGAGTCAGAAAAAGGCTGTTAGGGAACTATTTAAGCATTGACTCGATATTTTGATCTATATTGAGTTCATAGTCACAACCGGCGACAACAAGGCTGTCCTCTGTTTTAACGACTCGAACTGAAACGAAAATACTCATTTTTGTCACGGCATAGGTTCCAACAATCACATAATTGGTACTCAAGGAAGCGCCCAGGTTGTTAAGCTCTCTGGAAAGCAGAAACTCCCCTGTCTTTTCTTTAATGAAGACTGAACCGCGTCGCAATTTGGCTTCCAATACTTTGAAACCGTGCTGAGCAAATCGGGATGAAATTTGCTCGGAAATGATTCGACCCAGGGTACTCGATTCCATCAGGTCATTGATATTGACAAGAGATGCCGTTAAAAAAAGTGGATTTTCATCTAAAATTTCTTCCCCCAGCATTTGGGTCAGAAGATCGGCAGCCGAGTAGCTGGATTCCAATAGACCTCGAAACGGTTTAATAAGGGTATCACTCTGGGACGTTTCACTGTCACGATGATCGATTGTCGGCGGCAATAGCGTCAATCGGCTTTTCCCTCTTACGACATGCAATTCATCCTGCCGCGCGGAAGGAACACTCCCACAGCCGATAAAGAGGGTTAGAGTCAAAAAAACGGTAAAGGAAAACACCATCTTCAGCCAAGTGAGCCCGCACCCGCTGAAAGAGCAACACGTCAATGTTGTCATTATTGGTTATACCCCGGTTATGTCTTGAGATAATTGTGCCGGTTTAACTTTTTACGAGTTTTTCGATATTACCTCATTTAGCATCGCTTCTAATAATTTTACAACTAAACTGTACGCCGATGGGGCGGGACAGCCTTTTTTTTCAAAAAGAAAATAGTCCTCCGTATCGGTCCCTTTTCCCTGAATAGCCCCGGTGAGATACCACAGCAACTGGCCTGATCTTACATTAAGAATTTTAATCGAAACGGCGACTCTCGAATCCGAGCTTATTCCACCTTCATAAAAATCGTCGACACGCCCTATCAGGATAATGTCGTATTGCTTATCCACCGCCATTTTAACTGCTAATTTGTCATCAAAGACAGCAGGCGGGGTTAACGCCACATTCTGAACAAAATGGTGGCTCATCAGATGGTCCACTGCGATATTGGCAACATCATATCCAACCTTTTCCCCGTGGAACGCGTTGGCAAAATAAAAGATGCCCATTCGTGAGGCTGTTACGCCGGCAAGTTGCGTTTCTTTAACAACATGAATATAAGGTTCTTTATTTTTTAGGCGCCCACTCGTTATTGAGGAACAACCAACTAAAAAGATAATTCCCCCCAGAAAACATATAGTGGCGGCAAGCGTTGCGATCCTTTGAATTGTGAACCTGCGCAATGATATCACCTTGCCTCCAATATATTTATGAAGATAGTAGGAATAACGTATTGCCGGTACCGGGTTCCTTACCGGTTTTCATCCCTGGCGTCTGTCTCGCCAACTGTTGTTGCTCCCGAATACAAGGCTTCAATTCGTATTAATTTTTGAATGAGTTTGGCTTCATCATTCATTCTCGGCTCCCTGCCATTCCCCTATTTTGATTTCATATAGATTGTGGCCTACCATGCCACTGGAACCCCATTCTGTCAAGGCATCAGGGCGGTTAGCGGGGGGCTGGACGGCGCTATGGCGCACAGGGCTTTTCGTTGCTCATAGTGGCGGTTTTGCTGAAGACGGGGGGAAAAGCCTCATTTAGATGGTTGGCCATATTGCTCATTTTTCTTAACGTTATAGCATTGCGTGTGGCTTCAACAAGGCCGGAGCGGAATCACTCTGGAAAATGGGGCCGTTTGCCTTTTTTGTAATCAACCGGCTGGACACCATCCATGTCGCCTTCCACCAGATCCACCTTTGCGGTCAACCCCAGCTTTTCGGAGCTCAGATACACGGATCGGGCGTGAAATTGCTCAGACTCCTCATCCGTTACCACCGGCAATTTCCCGGAAGCCCTATCCACCCGCTTGTGTCGGATGGTGCCTTCCACCGTGTCCGCGCAGTAAACAAACTCTCCTTGCACCCACATCATTGATGCCAATCGCGGGCAATAGACATACTCGTTCAGCATCCGCACCGGAATCAGCGGCGTTTCCATGGTAACCACCGTGTCGTTGCTCGTGATGTCATTCATTGCGATCACTTATCCTCAGTAAATTTTTCCCTTTTTCCGTGACCCGGTACTTCTGAAAACGGCTATGGGGTTTGTCGGGAATAGTAGGCTCAATAAGGCCATTTTTAATAACCGCCCCCAAAATAGCTAAACGAAAATGTTTTCGGCTTTTGAAATTCATGAGCTGCATCAATTCCGATAGTGTGGATGGATCTTTGCAGGCCTTGAGGAGCATACCTGTATTGTCATCGACTTGGGTGGTGACTTGGGTGGTGACTTGGGTGGTTTTTTCCATCAGAGCCACCTTACTATACACTGTCACCCGAAAACCGGGGCCAATCTCCTCGAATTTAGGCAGGGGTAAGCCATACGCTTCAAACTCTCTCAGAATGCGCGGGATGCCGGTTCCATATTTTTCCACCAGACCAATTTCCTTGAACATATCGGCAATCCTTCGGTTTCGAATGCTGGACACATAGTCCCCGGTCAGCAGCTTTTCGATGGTGAGATCCGGCGGGAGAGCACCCGGATTGAAGACCTCGATCCGGTCATCAAATTGGAGGGTGCTTAAATTAATCATATCAGCAAGATTGTTTACTCAATAGCCAATTAATAGCCAATTTATCAGCCGGTAGCTTTGCTCATTTTCCGGATGGGGCTTGTATTGAAAGCTCAAACTTCTCCGCCAGGGTTGATACATTGGGGTGTCGGTTGCGTCTCACCTGATCGTCAAACCAGATCATCCGCTCCAGGGTGGCGACCTTTCTCAGGACTTGAGGCATGTCAGGCATCGGTATCATAACAGCGGCACAAGGGCTCAGAAAAGCAAGGACGAAAAATCAACAAAACATCAGCAAAATGAAAACGTCAAAATAATCAACAGGTCCGGAAAACACCATCAACCGGAAGCTGGGGCGGCAAAGAAGCCGGTAAGGACGGCTGGAACCATTGAGTGGGGCAAAAAAGGAAAATCCATCGAAGCACTCCAAATTTCTGAATGCTTACAATCGATTTCGGGATTACCACACTGAGCAAGGGAATGCAAAAGAGAAAAGCACTTTGATCGGAAACACCCAGCCTATTACGGCCTACCGCCCATCACCTACCGCCCATCACCCATCACCTATTACCCATCACCTATTGCCCATTGCCCATCGCCTATTGCCCATCGCCCATCGCCTATTGCCCATCGCCTATTGCCCATCGCCCATCACCCATCGCCCATCACCAACCGCCTACTGCGCCGCCAGATACTCCAGCAGCTTCGACATAGCGGTAACCTCATCCAGAGTCGCCAGGAACCGGCGTATCTCGATCGATTTTTTAAGAGAGGCCGCATCCAGCAGGAGATCCTCTTTTCGGGTGCCGGACTGATTGATATTGACCGCCGGAAAAACACGCTGCTCGGCGCACTTCCGGCTGAGAACGAGCTCCATGTTTCCAGTGCCCTTGAACTCCTGGAAGATGACATCATCCATTCGGCTGCCGGTTTCGACCAGAATGCTGGCAATAATGGTCAGGGAGCCGCCGTCTTCAATATTGCGCGCGGCGCCGAAAATCTTGCGGGGAATTTCCATGGCGTTCGCGCCCAGACCGCCGGAGAGCGTCCGGCCATGGCTATCGGTTTCCGAATTAAAAGCACGGGACATCCGTGTCAGCGAATCGATAAAAACCACGGCATCCCGGCCCGCCTCGGCGCACCGAATGGCCGTGTGCATGGCAATCCGAGTCATCCGCATATGGTTGAAAATAGTCTGGTCCGCCGAAGAGAAAAGGACATGGGCCTTTTTGAGCCCTCTTTTGAAATCGGTCACCTCTTCGGGCCGTTCATCAACCAGAAGCACAAAGACATCCACCTCCGGATGGTTGGCAACAATGGAATTGGCCAAGTGCCGAAGAATTGTCGTTTTTCCGGATTTGGGGGGCGAGACAATGAGGCCGCGCTGTCCCTTCCCGATGGGTGTTAACACATCCAGTACCTTGCCCATCAGGTCATCTGGGCCTTGCGTCAGAATAAATCTTTCCGAGGGATTGATGCTGGTCCGGTTCGAGAGCTGCTCGATTTTTAAATATTTTTTCAATGAAACGCCGTTAACCGTATCAATTGCGTCGAGCTTCAGACTCTCCATCTTTGCATCGCGCCGCTCGCCGGTTCCCTCAATATAACTTCCCTCGCGCAGATCCAATTTTTCGATCATAGCGGCGGGAACCAGAATGTCCGCGGGTCCGGCCACAAAGTTATTCTCTATGGATCGCAAAAACCCTGTTCCGTTGTCAAGTATTTCCAAATGCCCTTTTACAGATTTCAACCCTTAACTCCTTAACTCCTTGTGTTAAACCGGGGCGCAATCGACAATTGCGCCATTCCCGAAAAAACCATCCTGAAAAACCCCGAAATTCCGAATGATGCGGATAATTATTATGACAACGCCATTAAGGCAAGAGCGATTATACTCATTTAAATATTTGTCATACAGCTAAATCGGAAATTCCGATTGCGTGTCACATATAAAAGCAGGGGGGTAAGATCGTTTCCTGACACCTATAGCAGAAAGAAGTTAGGAATGAAACATCAAACACCGGCTATGCCCGCAACCCCGATAGGGGCGAACCTGTGTGTTCTCCCTGATTACGAAGGGCGAACACATAGGTTCGCCCCTACAAGGCGGTACCCCTTCGTGAGGCTGAAATGACCAGGAACGGAATGTCGAACCATTTCCTCGTTTTTCTGTCGCAAATGGCCTGTTACCGAGTGCTTTTTAAAAAGATTTGTATGCCCCCGTGAACTGTGATAGGGGGGAACCTGATATCGTTTTTTCATCCAGGCGGGCAAGGCGGCATATTTTTTATGTATTTTTTTAATGCTGATTAACATCCATGGAACTTCAAAACTCCCAGACGCAGCGCCGGATCTATTCGGTTTCGAAACTCACCAGGGAAATTAAAGCATTACTTGAAGATAACCTCCCCTTTGTCTGGATTACCGGAGAAATATCAAATCTCAGCCGCCCCTCGTCCGGCCACCTCTATTTCACGCTGAAGGACGCCAACGCGCAAATCGGCGCCGTGATGTTTCGGGGGCAAAACCGGCAACTCAAATTTGAACCGGCCGATGGCATGCAGGTTACGGGGCTCGGAAGAATCAGCGTTTATGAGCCGCGCGGCACTTATCAGCTGATATTCGAACTGCTGGAGCCCAAAGGCATCGGCGCCTTGCAGATTGCCTTCGAGCAGCTGAAAGCAAGACTCTCCGCCGAGGGGCTTTTTGACGAAACGCGGAAAAAACCACTTCCCTTCCTGCCGAAAAAAATCGCTTTAATCACCTCTCCTTCCGGGGCGGTGATTCATGATATGATTCGTATTCTGGATCGCCGGTTCCCGGGTCTCGATGTGGTCATCCTCCCGGTCAAGGTTCAGGGAGACGGCGCCGTCAAAGAGATTGTCGCCGCCATTCATCTGTTGACGGAAATTGCCGATGTGGAGGTTGCAATCCTGGCCCGTGGCGGCGGGTCGATCGAGGATCTGCAGGCATTCAATCACGAGTCCGTTGCACGCGCGATCCATGCCGCCACGGTCCCCGTGGTATCCGCTATCGGACATGAGACGGACTTTACCATAGCCGATTTTGTCGCCGATTTACGCGCACCCACACCATCCGCGGCCGCCGAACTCGTTGTGCCCGTTAAAGAAGAGCTGATTCGCCGCGTTCATACGCTGTCCCAACAGCTCCGATCCGGTTTTCACCGGCATATCGATCGAATACGGTTGCGTCTCAAAAATCTCGATCGGCGTCTTATCGATCCCCGGAAAAAAGTCCAGGACTTAAGACTCCGCCTCGATGAGCTCCTGGGCCGGTTGACACGAACAATGGGGCGCCAGCAGGCGCTTTGCCGGGAACGTCTCGACTGGCGGGTGAAACGGTTGCAGGCCCATAAGCCTTCCCTCCGCATTGCGGAACTGCGAAAAAAAGTGGGACAACTTCACGCAGCGCTCTTAAGCTCATGCAAATCCTATCGGAGTGACAAAGAACGGGCCCTTCGGGAGCAGATGGCGTCGCTTCACGCCTTGAGCCCATTGGCGATTTTATCCCGGGGCTATAGTATCGTCCGAACAGTCCCCGATGCGGTCGTGATCCGGGATTCGAACCAGCTTACCATCCACCAGGAATTGGAAATTCTGTTGAAAGACGGATCCTTGCTGGTCCATGTTCTCGAAAAACAGGCAAAGGGGATATAAAGGAACCCAACATGGCTACCGATACCTTTGAAAAAGCACTGATGCAGCTCGAAAAAATAATAGCGGAACTGGAGACCGGGGATTTGCCGCTTGAAAAAGCGCTTAAAAAATTCGAGGAGGGGGTGGCTTTTTCCAGATTTTGTTCGGAAAAGCTGGACGAGTCGGAAAGAAAAATTGCGCTGCTGCTAAAGGATCCGGATGGGAGCTTGAAAGAACACCGCATCGACTCGATATCAATTGGTGAAAATGACCCGAAAGAAGGCGTGTGATGTTCGATCTATCGGCATACCTTCATGAAAAACGGGAATGGATTAATCTCGGACTGGAACACCTGTTGAGCGATGGCACTTATGCGGGTCGACTCGCGGATGCCATGCGATATGCCGTCACGGCCGGGGGCAAGCGAATTCGACCCATTCTTTGCGTGGCCTCCGCGGAGGCGGTCGGGGGCGCCCATGAGGCGGCGGTTCTGAACACCGCCTGTGCCCTGGAGCTGATTCATACCTATTCTCTCATCCACGATGATTTGCCGGCCATGGATGATGATGCGCTGCGCCGGGGGAAACCCACCTGTCATATTGCCTTTGACGGGGCGACCGCCATTTTAGCCGGAGATGCCCTGTTGACGCTGGCGTTTCAGGTGCTATCCGCCGTTAAGGAGCCGGGCGGCATGTCGGCGGAAACAGGGCTCGGAATTATTCGAAGCCTTGCCGAAGCCGTCGGGCCAAAGGGGATGGTCGAGGGGCAGATGCGCGATGTCATTTCCGAGGGGAACCTTCTTTCGCTGGAGGAACTGGGAGCGATCCACCGGTTGAAAACAGGCGCGCTGATCAGCGCTTCGGTGACAGCCGGGGCCGCACTTGCCAATGCGCACCCTTCTCAACTGGAGCACTTGAAAACCTATGCTGAAAATATCGGCATGGCGTTTCAGGTGGTGGATGATATTTTGAATGTGGAAGGCGATAAAGTCGTAATGGGAAAGGCCGTTGGCACCGATCAGGCGCGCAGCAAGAACACCTATCCGTCCCTTATCGGCATAGCCGCCTCAAAAGACCTGGCAAAAAAGCTCGTGGATAACGGCCTGCAAGCGCTGTCCATCTTTGACGGAAGATCCGAGCCGCTTCGGGCGATTGCGCTCTATATCATTGAAAGAAAAAAATGAGCCGTGTTTTAAAGAAGACATCGTTTTTCAGAACCGGGACGTACCGGGAAGTGTTGGAGTGTTGAATAACTTGAGCTACCTAGACCAAATCAATTCACCCATCGATTTAAAAAAACTGCCACGAACCGCCCTGCCGGCGCTTGCCCAGGAGATACGGGATATCATCGTTCATGTCGTGTCTAAAACCGGCGGACATCTGGCATCGAGCCTCGGAGCCGTGGAACTGGCCATCGCGATTCACTATGTTTTCGACACGCCCAAAGACAAGGTCATTTGGGACGTGGGACATCAGGCTTACGCTCATAAACTTCTGACGGGAAGAAGAGAACAATTCCAAACCCTGCGGCAACACAAGGGGCTTGCCGGATTCACCCGGATCAGTGAAAGTCCTTATGATGCCTTTACCACCGGCCACAGCAGCACCTCCATATCCGCCGGGTTGGGAATGGCTGCCGGAAAACGAATAACAAAAGATCATAAAAAAGTCATCGCGGTCATCGGTGACGGATCGATGACCGCCGGTATCGCCTATGAAGGACTCAATCAGGCAGGCGGTATTCATAAAGATCTTATCGTAATTCTCAATGACAACGATATGTCGATCGCCAAAAATGTGGGCGCCCTATCCTCTTTTCTGAGCCGCGCATTTTCAAAACGGAGACTTCAGGGGTTTAAAAAAGAGTTCGGAGAATTTCTTAAATCGCTGCCGAAAATCGGCGACGATGTATACAAATTCGCCAAACGATCCGAGGAGTCGTTCAAGACCTTCATTACGCCGGGAATGCTCTTTGAGGCATTCAATTTTGAATATTTTGGTCCCATCGATGGCCACAGGCTCAATCATTTAATTGATATTTTAAACAATATCAAATGTTTTAATGAGCCGGTGCTGCTGCATGTCACGACAAAAAAGGGGAAAGGATATCTTCCGGCGGAACATAATCCCATCTATTTCCACGGAGTGGGGTGTTTTGAAGTCGAAACCGGCGCCAGCCTGAAAGAACCCTGCGGCGTACCCACCTATACGGAGGTTTTTGGGGATACCATGGTCAAGCTGGCCCAAAATGACCCCCGGATTGTGGCCGTAACGGCGGCCATGCCCGAAGGAACCGGCCTTTTAAAATTTGCGGAAACCTTTCCGGATCGCTTTTTCGATGTCGGCATCGCCGAGCAGCATGGCGTTACCTTTGCGGCCGGCCTTGCCACGGAAGGACTTCGACCCGTCGTGGCCATCTATTCCACCTTTCTTCAGCGCGCCTATGACCAGATTCTGCACGATGTCTGCATTGAATCGCTTCCGGTGGTATTTGCGGTAGACCGGGGAGGAATTGTGGGAGAGGATGGATCGACCCACCACGGTCTTTTCGATATTTCCTATCTGAGAAGTCTTCCCAACATGGTGGTCATGGCTCCCAAGGATGAAAACGAGCTGGCGAGAATGCTGAAAACCGCCATCGATCATCCAGGCCCCATTGCATTTCGTTATCCGCGGGGAAGCGCCACCGGTATTCCCGTTGATCCGGACCCCATTGCGCTACCGCTCGGCGAAGGAGAAGTGCTGACACGGGGAGGGGATGTCCTCGTTCTGGCCATCGGGCGGTCCGTTCATGACGCGCTTTTGGCCCATGAGCTCCTTAGCAAAGAGGGAATTAAAACAACAGTCGTTAATTGCCGGTTCATTAAGCCGTTGGATGCAAAGCTCATCAGCGGACTGGCACGGGAAATCCCCCGCATCATCACGGTTGAAGAAAATGTTCGGCAGGGCGGCTTTGGAAGCGCTGTTCTGGAATGTTTGGCCGATGAGGGGATCACCGGCTATCAACTGAACCGTATCGGGATCGCGGACACTTTCGTGGAGCACGGCCCTCAGAAATTGCTTCGTTCCCTTTACGGCATCGATGCCGAAGCCATCGTCGCATCGGCAAAGCGGCTGTTGACCAAAAAGCCCTAAGCACCGGGTTCTGGCGAAGCATATGGCAAACAGGAAAGAAAGACTTGACCGATTGCTTGTTGAAAAAGGCATGGCACAGAGCCGGGAACGCGCGCGGACGAGAATCATCGCCGGTGAGGTACTCGTAAACCTGCTGCCGGTGGATAAACCCGGAACTCAGGTCCCCGTCGGCGCGCATATCACCCTAAAAGGGACCGATATCCCCTATGTGAGCAGAGGGGGGTTGAAACTGGAGGCCGCGCTTCAAGCCCTTTCCCTGGACATTCATGGTTTTGAATGCCTTGACATCGGCGCCTCCACCGGTGGATTCACGGATTGCCTGTTGCAACACGGCGCCAGGCGGGTGTTTTCGGTGGATGTCGGCTATGGACAATTGGCGTGGAAACTGCGCCAGGACCCCCGTGTTGAGGTGCTGGAACGAACCAATATTCGTCATCTGCCCGCCGAAGCCATCGCAACGAGGGTCGAACTCGTCACGATCGATGTTTCCTTTATTTCGTTAAAAATTGTGGTGCCGGCGGTACGCAAATTCATGAAAGAAAGGGCCGGCATCCTCGCCCTTATCAAGCCCCAGTTTGAAGTCGGACGGGGACAACTCGGAAAAGGCGGAGTGGTTCGGAACAAGGATCAGCATGAGGCCGTGATTCGAGATCTTAGCCTCTTTTTCCAGGAAGCCGGATTCGTTCCCGGACAGGTTATCCCTTCTCCTGTTCTCGGCCCCAAGGGGAACCGGGAGTTTATCATTTATTTGGGTTCATAGGGTTCGTTTTGGGGTTTTTTCTCCTTGATTTTTTGCGGTTAACCATATACCAATTATTATTTTTACAGTTACTTATATCCATTGCGGGGTGTCTTACTATTTTTTCAGAGAGGAGCTTAAATGGCTGAATCGGTAGACAAAATCAGAAACATTGCACTTGTCGCACATGGCGGCGCCGGAAAAACTTCCCTGGCAGAAGTTCTGCTTTACAATAACGGCTTGACCACCCGGCTTGGAAGGGTTGAGGACGGCAACACCGTGATGGATTTCGAGCCCGAGGAAATCAAGCGGGGCTCAAGTATCAGCACCGGAATTAATCAGTTTCAATGGAAAAAGTTTACGGTTAACATCCTGGATACACCGGGAGATCAAAACTTTTTCACGGATACCCGAAGCTGCATGCAGGCGGTTGACGGCGTTGTGATGCTCATCGACGCGGTTGACGGCGTGAAAGTGCAGACGGAAATGGGCTGGGAGTTTGCGGAAGACTACCGCCTTCCGGTGGTCATTTTCGTCAACAAGCTTGACCGGGAACGCTCCGATTTTTTGAGAACTTTTGAGGATGCCGTTCAATGCTTCACTCCGAAACCGATCATCCTGCAACTGCCCATTGGCTCGGAAGCCAATTTTAATGGGGTCGTCGATCTGCTGGAGATGAAGGCCTATACCTACGATGAAAAGGGAAAAGCCACGGTCATTGATATTCCCGCGGATATGAAAGACGACGTGGATGCCCAGAGAGAGGCCCTGATTGAAAATGTCGCCGAAGCCAACGATGAGCTTCTGGAGCGATATCTGGAAGGAGAGACCCTTAGTGAAGAGGAAATCAAAGCGGCTCTGAAAAAAGGAGTCCTTGAACGGCTGTTTGTGCCGGTGATTTGCGGTTCAGCCATCAAAAACATCGGTACGGACCTGTTATCGAATTTTATCGTTAACACCATGCCCTCTCCCATCGATCGCGGCAGCATCATGGCAATGGATGAGGCCGGCAAGAAGGAGATCGAATGCACGCCGGACCCGGCGGCTCCGTTTGCCGCTTTTGTATTCAAAACCATCACAGATCCCTATGCGGGACGGTTATCCATATTCCGGATCGTATCCGGTTCGATCGGGGGTGACGGCACCTTTTTCAACGTCAATAAGGGCGCCAAGGAGCGATTCAGCCAGCTTCTGCGACTTGCCGGAAAGGAGCAGAAATCCATTGAGGGCGCCGGCCCCGGAGATATCGTTGCCGTCGCGAAACTGAAAGATACCAGTACCGGAAATACACTTTGCGCCGACAGCCGGAAGGTTCGCTTTAAATGCGCGGAGTCTCTCCCCCTCCTGATTTCCTTTGCGGTTGAGGCCAAGAATAAAGGAGATGAGGATAAGGTGTTTTCTTCTCTGAACAAGCTGCTCGAAGAGGACATCGCCCTGAAGCTGACACGCAATTCGGAAACCAAGGAAATACTCATTTCCGGCCGGGGGGAAATTCATATCGAGACGGCGGTAGAAAAAGTAAAACGGAAATTCAATGTCGAAGTTGCGTTAAAGCCACCCAAAGTGCCTTATCGGGAAACCATCAAGAAAAAAGTCCGGGTTCAGGGACGTCACAAGAAACAGACCGGTGGGCATGGCCAGTTCGGCGATTGCTGGATTCAGATGGAACCGCTGCCCCGTGGCGGCGGATTTGAGTTTGTGGATGCCATCGTGGGAGGTGTTATTCCGAAAACCTATATTCCGGCGGTTGAAAAAGGAATTATTGAGTCTTCCGCCAGGGGTACGTTAGCCGGCTATCCGGTTGTCGACTTCAAAGTCAGCCTGGATGACGGCTCCTTTCATGCCGTGGACTCTTCCGAAATGGCGTTTAAAATTGCCGGCTCCCTTGCCTTTAAAAAGGCGATCGCCGAGGCCAATCCAGTCCTCCTGGAGCCGGTCATGACGGTTTCCATTACGACACCGGATGAATTCATGGGTGATATTATGGGCGATCTGAACAGCCGGCGGGGTCGCGTGCTGGGAATGGACAGCAAGGGGAAAAACCAGGTCGTCAACGCCCAGGTGCCGATGGCTGAATTCCTGACCTACGCCATGGATCTTCGGTCCATGACCGGCGGCCGCGGCGTATTCTCAATGGAATTTTCACACTATGATGAGGTGCCCGCTCAGCTATCTCAAAAAGTTATCGAAGAGGCGAATAAAGAAAAAGAATAGCCGATAAAAAAACGTAAGGGGGGAACCGGGGCACGGTCGCCGGTTTCCCCCTCATCTACCTTTGTTTCGGCCAATTTCCCACGGCAGGCAGGCCGCGCCAGGGTGTTTTTGGAAGAGCGGCAGGCTGTTTGAGCGATAGCGAGTTCCTGCCGGTCTGGAAAAAATATCCTGGCGTGGTCGGTACGATGATCAAGGCCGGCAATGAAGTCAGCGGATCAACCCGCAATGCCTTATAGCGCTTTCATCCAGCAGTTTGGGCAGCCCTCCCTTTTCTTCCGGAATAAAACCAAAAGATTTACGCCAGACCTCGTCATCCTCCATGCACAAATAGACGAGGACATCCGGCGCAAGCTCCCGCAGCCAGGTAACCATCTTCTTAAAGAGATGGATACGAAGCGGCTTGAAATATCGCATCTTCCCATCAAGGCCCGTGATGAATTCTCCATATACGATTTTAGAGGTTTCAAACCGCTGCTGAATAATCGCTTTTAAATCGGGCATGAATCGGAAAGCACCCAGGCTGATCCAGACAATATTTTCCGCTGAAACATAGGAGAATATCTGCTCCACCACGTACCGGTAGTCTTCCTCGCATCCGTCATAGATGATCATGGGGTCAAAATGAAATGCCAGCGGATAGCCCCATGATTCACATTTTGCCGCCGCTTCCAGGCGAGCCGTCAGGGAGGTTGTTCTTCGTTCATCCCCGGCAATCACCTTTCGCGTGTTGAGGGACCAGGCCGCAATGGTTTTCCGATTATGGTCGATCCCTTTGAGTCGATCGATATTAACCGTTTTTGATTTCAGCTCCAAAACGGCCCGGGACTGATCTGCAAAACGGGGAACCAGAAATCGGGAAAGATCCGTCACGGGTTCCCAAATCATGCTGTCGGTGAACTCGCCGGTGCCGATTCGATGGACGCCATCGGAGATGAATAACTTATTCAACTCCCTGTCAAGATCGGTATGATTTACGAAAAACTGCAGAACCGGCGGGTGAAAATAGGATTGAAGGATGCAGTACGCACAGTCCATCGTGCAATAGGTGCCGATATGCAAAATTTTATACCCGCAACAGGTGTAACTCTGTGTTCCGGGACAGGATCTAACAAAAGCCCCCCGGTTTCGGGTCAGGTGCAGGATCCGCTTCCCCTGGCCGGCCGGATCGGGTCCGGCAGCTGTAACCGCCCGATAGACGGTATCAGCGCTTTTAACCCATTCGGTGGGAATATCGGAATAATGCGATAGAATGCGTTGAACAACCGCATCGTGTGAAAGATCCTCATCGATGTATAGTTTTTTTATTTGCAATCGAACTTACCCCTGAATTCGTCGGAAGGATGTCAAGAATGAAGTGCCGGCCCCTGCTCGCTTTCAACCTGCTCCAATGAAATATCAAGCGATGCGGCAATTTCTTCATCTGAACAGCCTGCTTTTCTCAAGGACAAAATGGATCGTCTTTTGTAAATGTCCGCAACATGTCATATACCTCCATAATTGCGGGGTGATCGCTGAGAAAGGCGTCCAACTGCCGGGAGCTGTCCTGAACGGTCCCCAGAAAATAGCCCCATTGTTCCAGCTTTCTTTCCGCCGCCTTTTTTTGAAAACCGTTTAAAAGCTTTTTTGAGTCCAATATAATACAGATGCCAATGGTTCAGCAAGGGTTCACTATCTGGACTTGCACAAACCTCGCGCCGCCGCCCTCAAAGCCGACCACGGCATTCAAAAAATCAAGCAACGATCCGGTTTGTTCCTGTCTGCCAAAAATCCACTTGAACGCATCTTTCCAATTCTCTTTGAAGTAAAAGAGCGAGCATCTTCACCTTTCTAATTGACATTATTTTGCCGATTGCTACAGTTAGTGACTTGATTGGGGAATACAAGCCTTATGCTATTCATATGCTATTTTCCCCCATCATCCATGGGAGTTCGTTCTCATGCCATTGGAGATATCGGAACATGAAAAACACGCCGGAAACCCGAATAGACCAGATTGAAAGATATATCGTAGAGTTTGCCAAAGGTATGTTGGAACTTAAAGATGGTATCTTGGAGATGAAAGATGGTATTTCCGAGCTGAAAGAAGCCCAACTCAAGACCGATGCACAGATTTTTAGTTTAAAAGAAACTCACAGGCAGACCGAAGAGCTGCTTCAAAATACCATAAAGGAATTCCGGGCTACCCAAAAATCTTTAGGTGATCTGGGGTTGGTTCAGGGTGAAGTGGCGGATGATTTGTTTTACCGCAATGTCAAAGGGTTGTTCAGTCCCCTGGATTTGCGCTTTAAGCGGATTCGCCGGAATGTAAAAGTCAAGGGCCAGGGGGAATACGATATTGTGGCGGATGACAAGGGGCGGGTATTGGTAATCGAGGTTAAGAACAAGCTGAGCCGGCGGATGGTGGATGATTTTAAAGACAAAAAACTTCCCCGCTTCAAGGCCTTGTTGCCGGAGTACCGGGACAGCAAGATCCTGGCCGGAATTGGCGCACTGGTGGTGAAGGATGATGTCGGACGCTATGCGGAAAAAGCCGGACTGTTCGTGCTCACCCAGACCAGTGATGGCGGAGCGGCACTTTTAAACCGGAAAGGGTTCAAACCAAAAGAATTTGCATAAAATTCGGTTTCGGCAATTTAAACTGGATTACAGCTTCAATGTCGTCGAGGGGGTAACCCGGCAATAAGGTACTGTGGCAGTGCAATTGGAGATACAAAAATATGGGAAATGCGACTATAACCCGGTTAGACCGAATTGAAAAAAATTTGGAAGAATTTACTAAAGGTATGTTCGCGCTGAAAGAGGCCCAGTTGAAAACCGATGCGCAGCAGAATCGAACCGATGCGCAGATTCTGGAGTTGAAAGAGGCCCAGTTGAGAACCGATGCGCAGATTCTGGAGTTGAAAGAGGCCATGAGGGAAACGACAGACAAATTCGAGATAACCCAAAAACTTTTGGGAGATCTTGGCTTGGTTCAGGGCGAAATAGCGGAAGACTTGTTTTACCGCAATGTGAAAGGGTTGTTTAGTCCCCTGGATCTGTGTTTCCGGCGAATTCGCAGGAACGTAAAAGTAAATGATCAGGGCGAATACGATATTGTGGCAGATGAGAAGGGACGGGTGCTGGTGATCGAGGTGAAGAACAAGCTGAGCTTGCGGATGGTGGATGACTTTATGAAGAAAAAACTGCCCCGCTTCAAAACCTTGTTGCCGGAATATCGGGACAGCAAAATACTGGCTGGCGTTGGTTCGCTGGTGGTAAGAGATGATGTCGGGCGCTATGCGGAAAAAGCCGGACTGTTCGTGCTCACCCAGACCAGTGATGGCGGAGCGGCGCTTTTAAACCGGAAAGGGTTCAAACCGAAAGAATTTGCATAAAATTCGGTTTCGGCAATTTAAACTGGATTACCCCCCCCGAAACATTTCTTTTATAATACAGATGAATACAGATGGCAGTGTTAGATGGCGTTCTCATTAACAGACCGGTAATGCTCCCCTAATGACTTCAATGGGCTAATCCGCGATAAAAACGGATCAAAATCAGTCACAAACGCCTTTCCCCCGATGGTGGCAGGTTGATCAAGCATAATATCCCTTTTTCTTCTTTTTCTTCTTAAACAGGAGACCCATGCGCGTCCTTTTCGTTCATCAGAACTTTCCCGGCCAGTTCAAACACCTCATGCCGGCGCTGGCCGCCGATCCGGCCAACGAGATTGTTGTTTTTACAATGAACCGGTATCCGGGATTCAAAAACATTCGGATTGTCCGGTATCAACCGGCGCGGCCCACCGCTCCCGATATACATCCCTGGGTGACCGATTTAGAGGCCAAGACCATCCGGGGAGAAGCCGCCTTTCGAGCAGCCCTGGCACTAAAGGCCGATGGGTTCACACCCGATATCATCGTTGCCCATCCCGGATGGGGTGAAAGCCTCTTTCTCAAAGAGGTGTGGCCCAAAGCACGGATGGGAATTTACTGTGAATTCTTTTATCATGCGAGAGGAGCGGACGTTGGCTTCGATCCGGAGTTTCCGCCGAAGGACCCGGCGGACTCCTGCCGATTGAAAATGAAAAACATCAACAACTTGTTGCATTTTGGAATTGCCGATGCCGGCATTGCGCCCACGCATTGGCAGCATTCCACATTTCCGGAACCATTTTATAGCAAGATTTCCGTGATACATGACGGTATCGACACCCGTCTTCTGGCACCCAACCCAACAGTGGGCCTAACGCTCAACCATAACCGGCCACTCACCAGGGCTGACGAAATCATAACCTTTGTCAACCGGAATCTGGAGCCTTATCGTGGTTACCATATTTTTATGCGGGCCTTGCCCGAGATTCTGAAAGCCCGTCCAAGCGCCAGAGTGTTGATCGCCGGCGGCGATAATATCAGCTATGGCGTTAAACCACCCGACGGCCGGAAGTGGAAGGATATTTTTTTGAACGAGGTAAAAGATCGAATCGATTGCGGCCGAATTCATTTTCTCGGAACGATCCCCTATACGCATTTCATCGCGCTTTTGCAACTATCCACCGTGCATGTCTATCTCACTTATCCTTTTGTGCTTTCCTGGAGTCTGTTGGAGGCAATGAGCATCGGCTGCGCCATCGTCGCCTGTGACACACTCCCCCTGCGCGAAGCCATCACCCACAATGAAACCGGAACGCTGGTCGACTTCTTCGATTACCACCGATTGGCATCGCAGGTAGTCGATTTGCTCGTCCGGCCGAATGAGCGCGAAAGGCTGGGCCGGGCAGCCAGAATCCATGCGATGCGGCACTATGACCTTGAAACCGTCTGTTTACCTCAACAACTGGCATGGGTAAAACAACTTGCTGAAGGGTAAATACGGCAACCCCTTTGGCCGCCGCATGCCGGAATTCGAGTATTTTCTTTCAGCAGGTGCTTGCAACCCGTCCTATTGCCTGCTAAAAAGGGCGATATAGTTACGAAATATGGTTTACGACCCTCTTGAAAGCCTGCTATTTGGAGGAAAGATCCCAATGCCCGGCGACCCCTGTTTTTCAAAAACCTTTCTCCATGTCGGTTGCGGTACCAAACATAAACATCAAACCACCCGAGGCTTTAATACCCCAACGTGGAAGGAACTGCGTTTGGATATTGATAAAAACACCTCTCCGGATATTGTCGGCACCATGCTCGATATGTCCCGGATACCGGAAGATTCCATAGATGCGCTGTTCTCAAGCCACAATATCGAGCATCTTTATCCCCATGAGGTGCCCAAAGCGCTAAACGAATTTTTCCGGGTGCTCAAACCCGAGGGATTCGTGGTTATCACCTGTCCTGATTTGCAGGCGGTTTGCGCCCTGGTCGCGGAAGATAAATTGACGGATACGGCCTACACCTCTCCCGCGGGTCCAATCGCTCCCATCGACATCCTTTACGGCCATCGAATGTCCATGACCCAGGGCAACCTTTTTATGGCGCATCGTTGCGGGTTTACCCAGAAGGTGCTGACCGGAACGCTAAACGCAGCTGGATTCTCGAGCCAAATCAGTATGCGGCGGGGGCACCCCTATTACGATCTTTATGTCGTGGCCACCAAGAACCGAACGAGTGAAGCCGAGCTGCGTTCATTGGCGGCTGAACATTTTCCGGGGCCAATAAGATGATAGTTTCGTAGAAAGCATTACTTACTTTACTCCGTTTTCTTTATCCTGTTCATCCTTTCATCCTGGCCATCCTGATTCAGACATTCCTCCCACGGCAGCCATCTCTCCATTCAAACATTCCTTTCATCCCGCCCACGCTGATTCGGACATCCCTTTCCTGAGCAGCAATCAAAACAGTACGCTTCAATTAAAAACCGCCATTCCGAAAGAGACTTCGGATGGCGGTTTTTAGTGTGGTAATTGTTAATCGGGCGGAGAAGAGGGAACCCCCCTCTTTCCCCGCCGTCCTGTTGAAGATTAGCTAAACATCGATCCGTCGATTGCCCGCGTCGTTCCGACGAGGTGAACCAGCGCATCGGTGTCATTTACGTTATTACCATCCAAATCATTAATAACGTAAATATCGGTCGAATCCGCGCCGCCGATTCTGGCGAGAATCAGCGTTTCAGCAAGAGGCGCGTAGGCGCCACCGAGAGCAAATAGGGCTGTGTTCACATCCGCAGCAAAGGTGACCTCGTTAAACGTGGCCAGATCGACCAGTACGGCAGCATCTCCGTCACCCGCCATTGCAACCGTATCACCGGCGCCGGCATTGTTGATGGTTACCAGCGTGGTCCCCAAGTTTCCAACCGTGTGCGCCGCACCCAAGGTAATGGTATCGGTTCCACCGGAGGGAAGGGTGATGTCCCATGTCGCGTTTGTTTCAGCAGCAACGCTCAAGGTCAAATTGAACGCACCGGTCGCAACGAGTTCCATCTCCGCATTGGCAGACGTCAGAGCGTCGGTAGCCGTCAACGCACTGGCTGCTCCCATGGTCAGGTTAATGGCATCGATACTTGTGGCATTGTTAAAATCCGTCGCAACAAGGGTATCCGTGACATTGACGGTGTCCGTACCCGTTCCGCCGGTCACTGTATCGTTGGTATCCAGATCCGCCGCCGTGTTGAAAGTATAAACGTTATCGCCGTTACCGCCAACGATTATATCGTTACCGGTAGCACTGTCAAAGGTGTCATTTCCCGCACCGCCGGTGAGCGCATCATTTCCGCTGTTAGCGGTGATGTTGAAGGCGCCATCGGTTTCCGCGGTACCGTTCCAGGTCAGAGCAAATGCGCCGGCCTGCGTGACGGTAAGGGTTTCGCCACTTGCCACCAAAGCGTCCACCGTTGTGTAGAGGGATGCACTGGTGCTGGTGATGGCGATGGTTTCAAATCCGGAAACATGATCCAGATCCGTTACAGCCGTATCGTCTGTCAAGGTGAGTGTATCCGTACCCGCACCCCCCACCAGGGTATCGGCCGTGGTCACGTTTGCGGCGCCGATCACAGTGTCAGTGTCATTTCCGGTTGTCACATTGTCACTACCGGTACCGAGCGTGATGGTGTCGTTACCGTCACCGGAGGTGATGGTATCGTTACCGGCAAGACCATTAACGATAGTATCCGCACCCGTGGAGCCGGTAATCGCAAACCCTTCGGTCTGCAGATCCAGATTGATCGTGAGGCCGCCGGTATTGATGACGAGATTTTCCACCAGATTCAAATTTCCATCAATACCATCACTGAAACTGCCATTGAAAGTAACGGTGTCGGTTCCGATACCGCCATCAATTGTTTCATTAAAGGTCTCGTCAATCTTCTCGCCACCGACGATGGTGTCGTTACCGCCACCCATCAGGAAACTGTCGGCACCCGCGTCTGCAACATCGTCACCCAGGGTAAGCTCGATCGATTCGGTTTGTCCAACGAAGGTCACCGTATCCTGAGTGCCCGCATCCGTCCAGCTCACCTTTTCAATGGTCTGGAAGTTTGCTTCGGTGGTTACTGTCGCGCTGCCGCTGATCGTCAAGGTATCGGTATCCGCCCCGCCGGTCAGTGTGTCAGCTGCAGTGATATTGGCGCCACCGGTGATGGTGTCGTTACCGGCGCCGGCATTGATGGAATCATCACCGGTTCCGATGGTGATGGTGTCCGCGCCCGCTCCGGAGGATACACTGTCGCTGAGCCCGTTGCTTCCCAGCGTGATCACATCCGCTCCGCCGCTGGTGGTGATGGTCAATATCCCATTTGTTTCCGCAACGCCGTTCCAGGTGAGATTCTGGTCACCGGCCTGAAGTACAATCAGCGTAGCGGCACCGGCAATCAGTCCGTCAAGCGCCGTGTAAGACGAAGCGTTGGTGTTGCCGATGGCGATGCCTTCAAAACCCGTCACGTTGTCCAGATCGGTGGTTGCCGTATCATTGGTCAAGGTCAGGGTGTCTGTCCCGGCAGCGGCCGTCAAGGTCGACGCTGTGGTCACAAACGCACCGCCCACGACCACATCGTTACCGGTGCCACCGGTCACGTCCTGTCCCACTGCCGCCAGCGCGATGCTGTTGGCGGCATCGGTGAGCACGTAGGCCTCGACATCCGCATCGGCATTGCCGGTAAAAACGCTGGTAAACGTCACACTGTCCCCCGCGCCCGCTGCAACGATGTCAAAGACATGCTGCGTGCCGGTCATCGTGATGGCGCCGGAAAGGTTCAGCGTTTCAGCCGTGGTAACCCCTCCGCCGTTCATGCCGGTGATATTGGCGCCCGTGGTGGCAACCAGCACATCGGTTCCCGTACCCAAGGCGAAGTTGCCGGTGATCGCACCGCCACCGATGTTGATGGTCTGGTTGCCGGTGTCGCCGTTGATATTGACATCCAACTGCAGCCCGTTAACCGAGGCACTTGAAGCCCCCACCAGAGTATAGTCGGAGACCCCATCCTCCAGGATACCCATGGTCCCCGCCGTTGTCAGTATAACCTCACTGAAATCGGCCGAGGTGATGGCGTCAAACGCATTGTACTGCGCTGCCGTCATGGTGTTAACGGATCCGGCTGCAAAGACGGCATCCTCGACACTAATCAGCGTGTTGTCGCTGATGTCATTGGTGCCGTTGAAAGTCAGCGTCGTTACGCCCATGCCGCCCACAATCAGAGAACCGATTTCCGCCGCGGGAGGCGCTACCACATCGTCCGTAATCGTCAAGGCGTCAGCCCCCAGGGTAACATCAATCACGTCGCCGGCTTCAATGCTCGAAACACCGGCAAGATTGATCTGAATGTCATCCGCATTGAGGGTACCGTCATCGTTCAGATCGATCCACAGGGTGTTGGTGTCCTGCTGGAAGACATAGTCCGTCAGGCCGTCATTATTCGTGGTATTCCCCTGAGCCGCGCCGAAGTTGGCCGCATTGCCCGCAAAATTGAGTGTGCCGGGGCCGCCCACCAGAATTGCGTCGTTGATGGCAACAAAGTCTTCGCCGGTGGCGGCGTTCGACACGAAACCGTTAATGGTATCGCTTTCAGTCGTATTCGAATCGTCCAGCGCCGTGATGAGGAAGGTATCGACCCCGCCGCCGCCGTTCAATACATCCGCGCCCGCGCCGCCGTGAATGAGGTCCACGCCGTCGCCCGTCGTGATGGTATCGTCCCCATCGCCGCCGACCACGGTATTATCGCCGTCTCCGGTCGTTACAACGTCGTCACCCGCGCCCGCGGTGATGTTGTTGTCCCCCTCGCCGGCCTCGATCGAATCATCTCCGGCGCCGGTAACGAGCACGTCATCCCCCGCCCCGCCGGTCAGGATGAAATATCCGTTTGTTTCATCGGAGCCGTCAAAGGTGAACGTTGCATCCTCATCCATCAATGCGGAGGCATCCACTATGAAGCCCTGACCCGCATCGGCCACCGCATCGGTCACCGTCACGGAAACGCCTTCCTCGCCATAGTCGTCATCATC
Organism: Pseudomonadota bacterium; assembly: GCA_043797445.1. Taxonomy (GTDB): domain Bacteria; phylum Desulfobacterota; class Desulfobacteria; order Desulfobacterales; family JAFDDL01; genus JAZDPP01. Next base: position 15,001 of record JAZDPP010000141.1, on the reverse strand, counting down.
AAGGGGGGGGCCGTCGCCGTCATCGCCGTCATCGTCACCACCGTCGACAATCACAATCGATTCGAACTCGTCGGCATCCGTAACGGCCGCACCGTCGTCCGCGGTAATATGAATCGCATCGGCCGTACCCAGACCGCCGGTAAGATCATCCCCCGCCGTCAGATTCGCGTCGAGCACTTCCACCACGATGGTCGAGTCCGCCGGCGCCGTCCCAGCGGCCACGGTGTCATCTCCAGCATCGAGAACAACGGTCAGGCTGCTGTTGAAGCCTTCACCGATCGCCACATAATCATTTCCGGCGCCGGTAATGACCTCCTGCAGGCCCGCTACTTCCGCGATGGCGTTCAGGGTTACGGAACCGGCCGTGGTATCCACGTCCGCTCCGGTATCGGTCGCAGCCGATACATCCAGCACCTCGACGGAGTCCCAGCCGTTGAAGATATCATCCACCAGGGTGACATCGGTGCCGTTGGTAATAACAACCGTATCGTCAAATCCATCGTCGGAGCCGTCCGCATTGCCGCCCTTGACGAGATCTGCGGAGGTCAGCCCCTGATCGGCCGGAACCGTTGAATAGGTGAAATTAAAAATATCTTCGCCCGCGCCGCCGACCAGATCATCGACGCCCGTACCGGCCGTAATCTCATCGTCGCCCGCGCCGGCATCCACGGTATCATCCCCCGCGCCGGCATCGATCAGATCGTCGCCCGCGCCCGTGGTAATGCTGTCGTCCCCGTCATCACCGGTAATATCGTTGTCCCCGTCACCGGCGGTGATCACGTCGTCACCCGCTCCGGCGTCAATGGAATCATCGCCGGCGCCCGCGGTGATGATGTCGTTACCGTCATCGGTAAAAAGTTGGTTGTCTCCCTCTCCCAGATCGACCGTATCGTCACCGGCCATCCAGCCACCAACGGTTCCGATGAAATCATCGCCGGACCCGGTCGTGATCGTCATATCGTTATCGGCGGCAACGTCCAGCATAATATCACCGGTTGCCGTACCGGCATTGATGGTGGTCAGTACATCGTCGTTGTCGATCGTGTCATTGATCACGACATGACCGGTTCCGGAAATATTGAGCGTCACCAGACTGTCGGCCGTCAGCTCATCGATAGTCAGCGTATTGGTAATATCCGCATCATTAATATCATTGACGGTATCGGGGTCTGTAAAGTCCAGGTTCAAGCTGGTGACATCGCCCAGGACCAGATCATCAATATCTTCGTCTTCCCCGTCATCGATGGCCCCATCGACATCCGCACCTGCGTTGCTGGAGACATTGATGGTCAGCTCGCCCTCCGCTTCCAGATTGATGGTGATATCCTGAGGCGCATCGGTGCCATCCTCAAGGTTGACCGTCGCACCGGCCACGATATTATCGAGCATCGTGGCGCCATCCACCTCTCCTTCAAAGGTATAGGTGACAAAACCGGCCGTATTGGCGCCCGTGCCGTCATTATCCTCGACAAAGTCGGCGGCATTGAGATCACCACTCGTATCTTCCGCAAAAATCAACTCCTCCAGGCTGGAAGAACCGGCAAATGCATCGTCTCCGTTGACATCGGCAATTTCATCGACGCGTAAGGCATCGGTTCCCTCACCGCCGGCAAGGATGTCGTCCGCGTCCGGAGCCTGTTCCAGGGTGATAACATCGTCGCCCGCGCCGGCATCTATATCGGCATCGCCGTCACTGTCGGCGGTGATGTCATCCGCACCGGCGCCGGTGGTAACGGTAACATCGATACCATCCACGTCAACCGTGTTGTCCCCCTCACCGGCATCCACCGTGAAATTGGCGCCACCGGCCCCCTGCGTCAGCAGAATAACATCATCTCCCGCGTTGGTGGTAACACTGTAATCGCCCTGAAGCGCCGGGCCATTGACCCAATCATCCCCAGAACCGGTTTGAAGCGTAAAATCGACAACGCCGTCATCCGTATCGTTAACGTCATCAAGCGCAATGGTCAAATCACCGGTCATGGCGGACCCGTCGATATCGGTGACATCCGCGGTGGAGGTATAGCTTAAATCCAAATCCCCATCGCCCAACAGGGTAATGGCTTGCATCGCATCGGCATCGACTTCAAGTGTCGAACCGTCACCGATGGCGGTGATTTCAACGGTTTCCACGCCCTCGCCCCCAGCGCCGTTAATGGTGATCGTGGCGAGATTCCCTCCGGGGCCGAAGCCATTCACCATGATCTGCTGCACATCATCCGCGCCCGCTAACGCGGCTTCGGTATAATTGACGGTAAAATCAGATGCCGTGGCGCCGTTTCCCGTCATTTCCAGATCGACCAGGTTTTTAACCGTGTCGAGAGTCACATCGGCCGTGCTGGTGGTGGAGATAACCGTGGTAAGACCACCGGCGCCCGAAGCACCGGGAACATTCACCAACCCCAAGTTTACCGGCGCGGCGCCGTAGGCGCGAATCTCCATCTGTTCGATATTGTCGAGCTGAAAGCCCGTAACGTTAACGGGACCGGTGCTCGAATCGGCGGTGATCACGACGCGGTCCGTTCCGCCCAGACCGTCCCCCTTGTCACCACCGGTCAGCGTGTTGGTGGTGGAGGGCTGAACCGAAGAAGTCACCTCCGCGCGGAAAATGTCGTCACCGGTGCCGCCGACGAGGTTGTCCTGCGCACTGGTGGTAAAGGTAAGCGTCTGGCCGATATCGCCCGCGCCGGCAATGGCGTCATCCACCGCCAGCTTGGCTGCGTCGATATCCGTATCCGCATCGATTCCTTCCAGAACCGCTGTCGCCTGCAGGAGATTGTCTTCCACCGTCCAGGTGATCCCCAGCTCGACGATCTGGTCCGTATAGTACTCGGCTATCTGAATCTTGGCATCCAGATTCGCCCAGTCGTCCGCGCTGTCACCCTCTCGCCCCTCGTAAGCGGCATTGATGATGTTGGCGATGAAAGCGCCCGGGCTCGATGCGCCGGTTGCCAGAATATCGGTCCAGTAGGCCAGCCCCTCGGCGTCGGGGGCGCGATCGAACAGATTCTGATAAATGGACTCGATAAAGGTTTGGCGCATGCTGTCGCTGATGGGGTACCCGGGATAGTTGAAAACGGCGTTGAAATAAGCATATGCATCGGTCCCCTCATCCGAAGAGGCAAAGTTTTCCGCGATGCCAGCCAAATCCAATGTACCGGCCTCGTACTGGCCCAGCCAGTAACCTAAGCCTTCCGGGTCGGCGGCTCTGCCCCAGTAAGCAACGTAAATCCCTTCAATAAATTGTTTCGCAGTAATAGCCATTTTTCCTCCCAAAATAGTTTAAGATTAAACCGTTCCCAAAAAAATTCCCCAATTGCTATCAATTGCCAAAAACTAAAAAAATAAAACGGAAATAAAGCATTATCGGCCAGCTATGTCAATAGAATTGCCTCCTTTTTTTGGGGTTATCTATTCAGCTGTCAAAAAAACATATCTTAACACGCCCAAAACCTCACCCCGTTTCGCAAAGCGTGATGCCAAGGAAATTCATTGTCTTCATCAGTGTCTTAAAAATCAGTAAACACAACATGCCGTCACATCACTGTAATTTTTAGAAACATAAATCAAGGGGTTCAAATTTGTCAAGAAAATCCTTGACCCCAAGCGAACGTTCCAATTATCTCGCTTCCGCTATAAGCCCCTCGATCACTTATAACGGATAGAGGGAATCCAAAATTACGACCGCCTTCCCCCTCATCCCGATTCCATCACCTCTATCCCGGCATGTTAATGCAAGTTACGGGCCAAAAAAAAACCCGACCCGCCGGAGCATGACATTTGATGGTGGTTATCGGAAAAAAACCATATCCATCGGCGGCTTGGCCCCGATTCGGCGGGACAGGCTCGATTTCGCGGTTGTTCTTTAGCGCCGGCGCCAGTGTCCGCGAGGCGCAATATCGGTAAGGGGTAAACTCCGGCGGCCGTTTCAGCGATAGCGGATTCTTTGACCCTCGTAAAAAGCGAGGCATGGTTGGCCATATTTGCGCATTGATGGCTATATTTAACCACTTCGCCGATGAGGCGGCGGCGGAACCCCGCCCTACCGGAATTGGGGGGTGTCCAGGGCATATTGAAAATGCCCCATGGCATTGTAGAGTTGCGCCAAAGAAAGCCGTTGTCCGGTAACGGATTGATTGAGGACGACCTCCGCATCGGTCATCTTCGCCTGGGCATCCAACAGCTCCGTGCTGGTGCCCATGGTGGTTCGAAAACGGGCCGATGCCATTTCATAAGCCTCGGCCGCCGCCTCCAGGACCTTCTGACTCGACACAATCTTCTCTCCGGCATCCTGAAAGACAATATAGGCAGCCGTTACCTCCATGACGATGGTGTTTTCCAAATCGCTCACAAGCGCCCGCGCCCTGGAGGCGGCCTCGCCCGCCTCCTTTACCGCGTAAAAATTCCGCCCGCCGGTGAACAGATTCATCTGCAGGTTGATACCCACGCTCCAGTAATCCCGGTCGATATCCTTGTAACGGGTAACTTCGTAGTCGGTCTTCTGGCGGGTATAATCGGAATCGAGCGAAACCCGGGGATAAAACCGGCTGCCGGCAAGTTTCACATCCTTTTCGGCCAGTTCAACGGATTTCCGGGCGACTTTGGCATCGGGCCGAAGTAAGAGCGCCAATTCACAGCATTCCTCGGAAGAGACGGGGGAGGAAAGCACCTCGGCCGCATAGGCGCCCCGGTATTCGACGGCGGACGCCGCCGGCAGGTCCAGAAGCTTATTCAGACGAACCGCCGCAACCCGCAAGGCGTTTTTCACCTCGATTCCGAAGCGTTCGGCGGCGGCCAGTTCCGCTTTGATCTGCAATACCACCAGCCATGGCTTCATACCGACACGGCAATAGGCGTTGGCGGATTCCAGCTGATGCTCCAATCGCTTCACGGCACTTTCGGCGGAACGCCAATCTTCGCGCGCCTTTACCAGCTCCAAAAACCGCCGCTGAATTTCGAAAACCAAATTGAGCTTTTCCTGGATAAGACGGGCTTCCGTCAGCTCCTTGTTGATTTGGGCGCGTTGAAACGTGTTCAAGACTGAAAAACCGGCAAACAGGGGCAACGATAACCGAACCGCCCGGGTGTCACCGTCCTGATCGAGATAATCCTGGTCGGATTCCGAAGCGGACTCGTTGGTCAGCCGGCGTTTGGAAGCGCTGAGGTCGATTTGAGGAAAAAAATTGCCGCGCGCCGATTTCTCACCCGCCTCGGCGCCTGAAACCGCAAAACGGGCGGCATCGATCCGCGGGTTATGATCGAGGCCGAATTGCACGGCCGCCGCCAAATCAAATATCCGGGGGACGTCCGGCGACGCCATCGCCTCCTGCGCTCCCGCGGGAGCCATGAAGCCGGCCGGTTCCCACAGGAAAAGAACCAGCAGAATCGTTAAACGAACCTTAAACCGCAATGGCATGTGTATCCTCTTTTATCGGGCGATCGGATAAAGGTTTCAACTCTCCCGAAATGCCCGCTGTGTGCTGAGAATGAGCGGCTCCAGTATGTAATGCATGACGGTGCGATCCTTTGTAACGATGAACACTTCCGCCGGCATTCCGGCGGAAAGCCGGGATACATCGCCGATGGCTTCATGCAGGGATTCCCTGTCGAGAATGATATGAACGAGAAAATACGGCATCGCCCCCTGCGCGGTTGAGGTGAGGAGCCGATCGGCCGAGATGTAAGTCACGGAGCCCTTCACTTTCGGCGTAATGCGTTGCTTGAAGGCCGAAAGCATGACGCTCGCCTCCTGGCCCAGGTGCACTTCCGCGATCTTTCGGACATCGACCTTGGTTGAAACGATCAGCGGATTATCGAGCGGCACGATATCCATCAACGGTTCCCGGGGAGCGATGACCCCCCCGAGGGAATGAACTTTCAGATCCATGACGATGCCGGAAACCGGTGCGACAATGTCCAGCCGCCGGGAGGCATCCGCCAAGGGCCGAATCCGGTCTTCCAATTCAAAAATCCCCCCCTGCACCTTGCCGAGTTCCTCGACCGCCTCCTGCTGATACTTGTTTCGCACCTCCTCGATGCGAAGCCTGAGTTCCGCGACCCGCTGCCGGGCCTGAGCGTTATTGCCGACGATCTGCCCCTTCTGCAATTTATGCCCTTCCAGGGCGCGCTCCAGCTCCATGATTTGGGACTTCTCGATATAGCGCCCCTCCAAAAGCTCGCGCTTGGCCCTGATCTCTTCATCCATGGACGCCATCATTTTTTCCAGAGACACCAGCTGCTCTTCCCCGCTTTGAACCTGAATCCGCAACTGCTCTATCTGCGCGTCGATCAGGCTGATCTGGGTATCCCTGGCCGAACGGCGGGACTGAAAGATTTTTTCCTCGTTCAGCGTCAGTTCAGCAACGTTCGCATCAGGGAGCCTTTTCAGAATCTCCGCGGGCCATCGGATCGACGACTGATGTTCCTTTTCAGCCACCAACCGGCCCCGCCGGGCCGCGAGCGCATCCAGCTGCCCCTGGTTCATGTCGCGGGAAGCCCATATCTGCTCCGCCTCCAGACGAATCAGGACGTCCCCCGCGTTAACCTGGGAGCCTTCCCGGACCAGAATCTCCCGGACGATTCCCCCTTCCAGATGCTGCACGGTTTTCCGGTTACTATCCACCTGAATTTCACCGGGAGCAATCACGGCGCCGCTGATTTTGGACAGCGCCGCCCATCCGCCCAACCCGCCGAAAAAAGAAATGACCACAAAAATTCCGATCGCGATGATCTTGCCGGGATTCATCATATTCAAATCCCGTCCGACAGTTGACGTGTCTGTAAAAAAATTACCCAATTCATCTCTCCACACGGTAGGGCGGGGTCGGGTCCCCGCCGAATGGGGTTACCTCTCCGCCGGCAAGGACGTATTCCCTATGCCCCGGGGCCGGTCCCCTGAATATCCCGGATACGAAACCGTGCCGGGCGTCATGCGATCCGGGTCCTCACCATGGTGGAAGAAGGAACCGGTTGCGGTGGGGGAGGAAGCAGTTTTTGAAGCACCTCGTTGCGCGGCCCATACATGAGCGTCTGGCCCTCCTTCAGGACCAGCAGCTTGTCCGTATTGGCCAGTATATTTATTTTATGCGAAATGATGACGGTGGTAACCCCCCTTTTTTTCAACTCGGCAAGCGCCAGCAACAGCGCCCTTTCCCCTTCATCGTCCAGATTGGAATTGGGCTCGTCCATTATCACCAGTCGCGGCGCGTCATAGAGCGCCCGTGCCAGCGCGATCCGCTGCCGTTGCCCGCCGGAGAGCATAAACCGGTTGCTTCCCAAAGGCGTATCATACCCGCTCGGGAATTTCAGAATCAGCTCGTGAACATTGGCGAGCCGGGAAGCGGCGATCACCTTTTCGGAATCCACCTCGCCCATGCGGGCGATATTGTCGGCGAGGGTGCCGGGAAAGAGCTCCACATCCTGGGGCACGTAACCGATATAGCGGCCGAGACGCTCCTGATCCCATGTATAAATATCGGCATTGTCAAGTCGAACGGCGCCGGCGTGCGGTTTCCAGAGTCCCAGTAAAAGCCGCGCCAATGTGGATTTCCCGGCGCCGCTGGGACCCAGAAGTCCCAGAGACTCGCCCGGCAAAAGATCCAGAAAAACCCCCTTCAGGATGGGTTTTCCGCCGGCCGCGAACACCACGTTTTCAGCCGTGAGCCGTCCCGTCGGGGGGGGCAATTCCATCTGAGCGGGGGTAATCAGCTCCGCGTTGATCAACTGGCTGAGGCGGCCATAGGCGGCTTTGGCATCCACCATCTGCTTCCAGGTGCCGATCGCCATTTCCACGGGCTGCAGGGCGCGTCCCGTAATAATGGAGGCGGCGACCATGACGCCCGATGTCACCTCATGCTGGACCACGTAATAGGCGCCGATCGCCAGCAGCAGTACCTGAAGTCCCATGCGGACCGGTTTGGTCAGAGCGCTCAAGAGACCGGACCGGTTGCTGGCCAGGGTCTGCAGGGCGATTACCAGGATATTGGTCTTCTTCCAGTGCCGGGTGACCCCGCCGATCATTCCCATCGAACGAACCGCCTGGGCGTTGCGCGTAAACGTGGACACCTGACTGTTGGAAATGACGGCCACCTGGTTCGCCTCATTCAGGGGCTTGCGGCTGACCCGTTCGTTGATCAGGGCGAGAGCGAAAATTATAACCGCTCCGGCCGTCGAAACAATCCCCAGGTTGACGTGAAACAGAAACACCACCCAGAGGTAAAAAGGGGTCCAGGGGGCATCGAACAGGCAGAAGATGGCGTGGCCACCTAAAAAATTCCGAAGAACCCGCACGTCCTGCAATCCCTGGGAAAACCCCTTGTTTTCCATCTGGGCGGCATCCTTGATCATGCCCGCCAATACCATTTCACTCAACGTATTATCGATATCCACGCCGGCCAGGACCAGAAGGCGGGAACGCAAATAGTCCAGAATCCCCATGACCATTAAAGCCCCCAACGCCGCGCCCGTTATCAAAACCAGCGTGGGTACGCTTCCGCTGCTCAACACCCGGTCGTACATCTGGAGCATATGAAGCGGCGTGGTCAGAGCCAATAGATTGATGAAGGCGCTGAAAATGCCGGTAAAAATAAAATAGTTCTTCCACTTGGCGACAAATCGTCTCATCAGCGGGTTCCTTATCCTGGTTCGCGATGCGGCATGGCGAGGTTAAGCGCCCGCCGGCATTCTTGTCAGGAGCGGCTGAATATTGTTGAGCGAATTTAAATGAGCGTATACCAGTTCCAGCAATCCGCTCTTGCCCCATGCGAAAAACACGTCCGGAGTCAGATTTAAGAGCCGTTCGCGGCTCACGGTGCGAAACCCGCCGATACGGATACTTTTCCCGTCGCTCTTTTTAACTTCTATTTGCCGTCTCTCCAACACTTGAGCCTCTTCCAGCCGCCGGCACGCGTTCTGCGTGATCTGACTTTCCTTTTGTAACCGGTTTAAAAAATCAATCATCTTTTGAACCGGCCCCGAGACCTTACCGCTTCCGTCGAATAGCGGCGTCCCTTCGGTTTCGGAAAGCTGGGACGCATTCCGGTCGATCATCACCGCAAATTCGCCGGGAGTTTTCAAGCGCCCCAAAATGAATGGATAACGACGTATATAAGCCGGGACGTAAGCCGCCAGCCATCGGCCCTCCTTATCGACGAAGCTGTTGTTTCCTTCCCGCAGCCCCATCAGTGCATACGGCAGAATCGGGGCTTTCTCCAGAAAAACGACCGGATAATATGCGGCTGCCCGGCCGATCTCCGAAAACACCAGCGGAACCATGTGCTGCCGGGCGGCGTGATGATAATCGTTGATCGGCTTTAACTTCAAATTCCCCTGCAGTAGTGGATCCAGGGCTTCGGGTTTTTCATACATTCTGTTTTTCCTCACCTTTTACGGTTGGGCGGAGTCAAGTTTCCGCCGGTTTGGGTAACGTTCCCGCCTTGCGTATCGTTACCGGCAAGCGGCTTACGATACACCACTTTTCATCCATTTCCATTTCGATGCGCACTTCATGCCGGCCGAATTCGGTTACCGGCAAACCGGCCATCTTGAATTGCAGCCGCTGACGCGGCCGTTTCAAACGCAGCGCCTTTGACTGCAACAGCGGCTTTTCAGAGCCGGAAGGCAACACCAGCACCACGCGGACCACCAGCGTCTCCTGCGCATCCGAGTCCTTCTCCCATAAGGTTCCAATGCTCACCGGTGCAATCAATACCGGTAACGCCGCCGCCGCCGCCTCCTCGATACTCTGAATATAGGTTACGGAATTGGTTTCCTGGTCAGTCAGAATGTCTTTGCACAAGATGGACCATACGTTTCGAATCATATCGCGCGCCGCCGGCTATTGAATGTGAGTAATCGTTTCACTCGAACTGTTTTGCCAGGAAAAAGCCGGCGTCTGCGGTGTTGAAACCGTCACACTGGAAACCAGCTCGTGCATGAACTGCAAGCTTTCCCGGATTTCTGTGCCATATGCCGCCACCGCTTGGGAAAGCGCCTGCTGTTGAGCGTGCCGCCGGCCTAACAGGTATAAAATATAGGTATTCAAAGAAACGCCCTCGCTTTCCGCCTCACAGACCAATGCGGCATGCAACGCCCGGGGAAGGCGAAGCCTGAACTGGCCGCTGAATTCCTCCAGCCGGCGCGGATGGGCCGCCGGCTCCCGGCGTGCCAGCCTTTCCGACAAATAAACGGATATGGCGGCATGCATATCGACCACCGCCTGCGTGGCGGTTTCGGAGACAATTGACAGTTGCGGAATTTCCGGAACAGTGGCAATATATACCCGCTTTTGGTCACTCCAGATCAGTTGCAGAGAATAATTTTCCATGACGCACCCATTCTCCTTGAGACGGAACCGGCGGCCGGTCGAAAACGATCGGCCAAGCCGTAATCAGTCCCCGTTTCATTTGTTAAGCTCGACATTGATACCATATACGGTACCAATGTCAATATTTTTCTTGAAAAGAAAAGCGCCGCGGCGCCAGGCGCTTGTGGAAATACACGGCGGCTTCGTTCACGGCGCTTGAAGGCGAGCGCAAAATCGGATTACGACCTTGATTGAATGGATCATTGAAGCACCTCTGTTGATTTTAAAATCCTTGTGCGGTCCCATGGGGCTTCCCCCGCATGCGATTTACCCGGCTGTTTTTCGGCTTGACGCAAATGACGGCGAGCCCGCACAGCTGGTCTTTCCCTCCTTCGGCTGCCCCAGCCCCACCCCCTGGCTGATGGTGCTCTTTAGCCTGCTTCAAAAAAAAATCCCTTTTCAGCTGTATCAGCGGAAAAAGGAAAAGGACGCGGTCATTGCGTTGTTACGGCTTCATCCCAGAATCGATCCGGCGTTGCTGGCCGCCATCTCCGGGATCATTGCCGCACCGGCGGGTCAACTTGCCGCCCACGCCATTCGCATTGAAAAGGTGTTTGAACGCCTTCGGGGAGAGGATTTAGGTTGAGCGGTCATCGACTGAATTTACACACACCGCAACGCGCATTGTCAGCGGAGAAAATCTTATAGATAACATCATGATGTCTCTTGCGTCCTTTCTGTTCTCTCTGTCCTGTTTGCTTCCCATACGTCCTATTTGTCCTATTTGTCCTATGCATCCCATCCTATGCGCAATTAACAAAGGCCCTGGCTAACCCCGCTCTACCGTAATCGGCCGAAAGGGTGATCACGTATGAGAAAGATTTTCAAAGGTGAGCGCCCGAACCAGTCCGGCGAGTCTTTTGCCGACCCGGGGCCAGCCATGGACCGAGAGCCACTGGCGCCGGGCATCATTTTTTGCGTTCAAGCGCCCCTCGGCGGACAGCAGTTCGGCCATGCCCCCGGCAAGGCTTACCGGATCAAACCCGGGCAGAAAATGAACCGCGCCTTCCACATCCGCAAAAATCGGCAGCGGCGTGCAGGCGACCGGCCGGTCCGCCCCCAGCCCCATGCGCACGGCCGCGCTGGAGGATTCGGCCGTGTGCTGATAGGGAAAGACAATCAGCGACGCTTTTTGCAGCAAGGCCAGGACGTCTTCCAGAGGCAGAAATTCCGGAATCAGATGGACGACGTCACCAAGACCCAATCCGTCGATGGCCGAAAGGCACTCCTCGAAGTGGAGACGGACCTCTTCCTTGGGATAGAGGGAGGTCAGGAGCAGGAGCCCCAGGCCAGGGTCCTTCTCGTGGAGAATGGAAAAGGCGTTGATGAGTTCCAGTGTGCCCTTATGCGGCATCAGAAAACCAAAGGAAGCGATAATCCGCCGGGTCCGAAATGCCCGGGGCAATACCACGGCCGCGGGTCTGGCAGGGGCCTCGCGTACCGCTACGCCGTGCGGAAAGAGACTGATGTTTTCGCTCAGCCCCATCTCCTTGAACCGGTTTAAATCTTCCACGGCATGGACCAAAAGCCGGTGAACTTTTTTCAGGGTATCGGCAATGGGCGCCAGGCCCGTGCTCCCCCCCCGGGTGGCGTGAAAAATGATCAGCACCTTGATGTTATCGGCAAGAAGCGTTTCCAGGAGTTCCCGGAAAAGGGGCAGCGGGAAAAAACCGAAATGAAAGTTAATGATCACGCACTCCAGGGATAAGGACCGGACCGCCTCCGGAATGCGCCGATGGCAATCGGCATGGTTCCAGACCCGCCGCACGTTGGGTTCGTCGGGAAACATCCTTTCCGTATAATCGGGCGCCAGGACAGCGACCTCCAGGTCACCGAGCAAAAACGGCAGCAGATACCGGGAATACTCGGCTATGCCGCACCGGCTGTTCCAGGTGCTCACGAGACCGGTTCTTATTCGCCTGTTGTGATCGACGTTTTTTTCCCCCAGCCCGGAAAGAAAACCGGTCAGCCTTTCGGCGGCGGCTTTCCAGGTGTACCGGGACGTGATCCGCGCATGAGCCGCCAGCGTTTTGAGGTGAATCCGCGCCGGATCCGCCTCGAACAGCGTTCTCATGAGATGGGCCAGATGATGCGCGTCGGGTTCGGCCCATACCGAGCCGAAGCTGCTCAAATGCGTTTTTGCCTTCTGAAACGTATAATCAATCAGCCATGCGGTTTCCGGCGTGCAAAAATCGGTTTGACCGCCGAATCCGGTGGTAATGACCGGAATCTTCAGGGCCATGGCCTCTGCCATCGGCAGACCGAACCCCTCCCCCCGGGAGGGCGCCACCAGACAGTCGGATCGCTGATAGATATCCAGCAATTCCGATTCATCGATATCTTCATCGATCAGAATCACTCCCGGCGCATCGGCTTTTTTTAAAAACGCCTTCGTCATCGCCGATGCCCTGTTGTGCGGATTGGGAAACGTTTTGATTATCAGCGTGACGTCGTCCCGCGAGGTAAAGGCCATCCCGTACGCTTCCAGTAAAACATCCAGACCCTTTCGGGGAAAGCAGGAGGAAACATGCAGGAACCGAAAGCCGTCACCGAGCTCACCGGCATGGGGTGCGGCCGTGATGCGTTGAATATGATCCACGCCCAGCCCCACCACGGCCATGGGTAACCCGACACCGTTATCCTGAAGCGTCTTCAGCACATAGGAAGACATCACGGTCACCCCAGCCAGGTGATCGTTAAAGCCCCGCACATATTCGAGTGGAAAGAGACTCTCTTCCCAGCCATAGGAATTGGTCAGCACAAGGGCGCCCGGCACGGTGGAAACAATCGGGGGATATGAGTTATACAGCACCACATCCGGTTGCGTCTCTTCCATGGAACGGCGATACAGCCTGTTCACCTCGGGGTGACATCTCAGATATTCCGGATCTTCCTCCGGTTTCCAGTGGGCCCTGCAATTAAAACAGATGCTGACCGCGTTGGGGTTCAATGCTTCCAGCGCCATCGCCATCTCGCGGTTGACCATGGACAAACTGTAGGAACCGGTGAAAGGTCCGTCGATTTGGATGTGCCGCGGCTTAGTTTCAGAGAGGGACAGATACGCTTGCGCCGGAAAAGAGGAAGGCGGATGAACGGGGGGGGTCATTTGGGCGCTTCGTCCCCCCTGCCGTCCGGCATCACTTTTTCCGCCGGCTTGATCCCCACGACGGCATAATCCATGGGCGCGCAAAAAAAACGATTCAGTCTCGAATCTTCAAAAATGGGTTCGTCATACTCCCGGGCCCGAACAATTCTGACCTGCTTGAACCCCAGCGCATCCAGCGTGTAGGCGGCCAGAGGCGGTGGAATCGGCTTTCGATGCGTGGGATCCAAATAGAAATAATAGCTGGCGACCTGAACATTTTCCGGGTTGGGCGTCTCAAAAAGAACCAGACCGCCGGGCAGGAGCACCCGGTGAATTTCCCGCCACAGCCGAACCAGGATATGGGGCGGCAGATGTTCCATCAGCTGCATGGCGGTGATGGCCGGCAGAGAATTGTCTTTGAGGGACCGCAGAAAATCCAGAGCATCGGTGTGAACCGCTTCAAAGCCCTGGGCACGGCAAGTTTCCACCATAATGCCGCTGGAGTCGACTCCCATGGCGGGAATCTCCCGCTTTTGTAACAACGCGAGCCATTCGCCGCGGCCGCAACCGAGATCCAGAACCGGCGCCCCGAGCGCCGAGGCCTCCCGGATCAGAGGCAGATACACCTCCATTTTTTTTTCCAGATCCGCCGGATTTCCCCGAAACTCATTTTCAAGCGATAGATAAACGGCCTCCGGAAAATTTGGGCCTATCTCCCGGTCAAAAGCGGCCGTGAGGTGTTGAAGTTCAGGCGCCATTCTATGAAGTTCGGGAACCATTCTATTTAGATGCTGATCATGCGATGCAACAAGGGACTCCAATTGCTCGATGCGGCTGCAACTGCTGTTTTCCAGTACGCGGAATTGACGCATCAGCACCGGCAGTCTGATAATCGCCATCAACAGCATAATAAAATATCCGATTACCGGCAAGCGGCCGGCGGCGGACAGAATAAAGGGCAACAAAAGGCCCCGTACCGCTACGTGTTGTTGACGTCCCTGCGAAGAATAGCGAAGCCGTCCCAAAATCTCCGGTTTGGACATACTCCCATTTTGCAGGGCCTCGAAATAACGGTCATACCCGTTCTGATCGGGTTCCCGTTTGAGAATACCGGCGTAGGCGGCTTGTATAAACGACCGGCCATGAAGGCAGACAAAATCGGTCAGGTTAAAACTGCGCTGTTGGTAAAAATGATTCATAAGATTTTAAGGATACGTTACATAATGGCATGAGCGTTAGAAAAAACGATGGCCCTTGGAAACAGTGTCTGAATCAGGATGGGCTATCCCGTACCCCTGATTTCGGAGAACGGCCTGTAGGGGCGAACCTATGTGTTCGCCCTTCGTAATCAGGGCGACCACATAGGTTCGCCCCTACGGGGGTTGCGGGCATAGCCAGCGTTGGGTTCTATCGCCTGTCAATCCGTTCCATGATTTTACGCGCCGCATCCCGCCAGCGCCATCGATTGGCCATCTCCACGGCGGCCGCCGCTCCCTTGACTTGTGCCTCTTCCCGGTTCTCATAAACGCGGCGCAGCAAAAAGGCGAGATGCT